>DATAZC010000225.1:0-87516 GCA_036272255.1 Acidobacteriaceae bacterium
TGTGCACCGGATTGCGAAGGCGCTGCTGCGGGCTGGTGTCGGCGGACACGGGGTTCCGGCCAAGGGTGAATCTCATCGAGATGGCGCGAAGCGCGATTCTCGGGACGAGCAGTCCCCCATCGCGGAGGGGGAGTTGGCGGCGATTGCGCAGGAGTCGAGCGAGAGCGAGCGTCGGGCGGCGGATGCGGAGCGCGAGCTGGTGGAGTGGAAGAAGGTCAAGTTCATGCAGGATCGCGTGGGCGAGGCCTTTGGCGGGATGATCCTGAACGCGACGAAGTACGGGCTGTTTGTGGAGCTGGACGATTTGTTTGTGGAGGGGCTGGTGCCGCTCCAGAGCCTGGGGATGCTCGACGGCGATTACTACACGTATCGGGAGAACACGCGGCAGATTATTGGGGATCGGTGGGGACGGAAGTTTTCAGTGGGCGAACGGGTGCGGGTGGTGCTGGATCGCGTGGATGCGGTGGAGAAGCGCCTGCAGTTTTCGATTCTGGAAGAAGAGGGAAACAGGACGCGCGGGGCCAGAGGCGCAAAGGTCAAAGGCAAGCAGGCGCTGCGCGAGGAGAAACGCGCGAAGGCCGCGAGGAAAGAGGCGGCCGCGCAGGCGGCGAAGGGAGCGAAACGGGGAAAGTATCGGGCGCCGAAGGCGAATCAGTTGCGAAAGAAGAAGAAGAAGAGGTAAGGGCGACTTTCCGTTTTCCGGGGCTGAAGCCCCACAATTTCGGCCTCTTATTCCACGGGCTGAAGCCCGTGGCTTCTACCGTCGTGCTGCTTCGCAGTACCGTGTTCTGGCGCGCATGGCGAGGAGAAAAGCGACAGCAGTCCAAACGCATTCGATTAGTCGCGCCGGTAGGCGATGCGGCCTTCGCTGATGGTCATGCGGATGCGGCCCTGGAGTTCGCGGCCATCGAAGGGCGTGTTCTTCGATTTGGATTTTGAATCGACGGCGCGGAAGACCCACTTTGCTGCCGGGTCGAAGACGACCACGTCGGCGGGCGATCCGACGGCGAGACTTCCCCGCCCTTTCAGGTTGAGCGCTTGTGCGGGGCGCGTGGTAAGGAGCGCGAGGACTTTTGCCAGCGGCATTTTGTGCTGCGTGTGCAGGATCTGGATGGCCAGGCCGAGAGCGGTTTCAAGACCGGTGATGCCGTTGGGGGCGCGGTCGAACTCCTGCTCTTTTTCATGAGCGGCGTGCGGGGCGTGGTCGGTGGCGATGGCATCGAGGGTGCCGTCGAGAAGGCCTTCGATCATCGCGGCGCGGTCGGACTCAGCGCGGAGAGGCGGGTTCATCTTCGCGTTGGTGTCGTAGTGGCCGATGCGGTCTTCGGTGAGCGCGAAGTGGTGCGGCGTGACTTCGCAGGTGACGTGCAGGCCTTCTTTGCGCGCTTTGCGCACGGCGTTGAGCGCTTTTTCCGTGGAGAGATGCGCGACGTGGAGATGGCCGTTCTTCACTTTTCTGAGCAGGGCGATGTCGCGCTCGACCAGGCCCGACTCGGCTTCGATGGGCATGCCGCGCAGGCCGAGGCGAAACGCCAGCGGACCGGCATTCATCGAGCAGCCGCCGGTGAGGCGCGTGTCTTCGGCGTGCTGGATGACGGGCAAATTTTGTTTCGCAGCGGCGCGCAGGGTTTCAAGCATGATGTCCTCGCCGAGGATGGGCTTGCCGTCATCGGTGACCGCGACTGCCCCTGCATCTTTGAGGGCGGCGTAGTCGGTGAGGACTTCGCCCATGGAACCGACGGTGGCGGCGGCGATGGGAAAGACGCGAATCGAGGCGCCACGCTCGGAGGTCTGCATCCACCGGGTGATTTCCGGCGTGTCGTTGACGGGGATGGTGTTGGGCATCGCGCAGACGGCGGTGAATCCGCCAGCGGCTGCGGCTGCGGTGCCGGTAGCGATGGTTTCTTTGTAGCCCTGGCCGGGCTCGCGGAGGTGAACGTGGATATCGATGAGGCCGGGGGCGACGATGAGGTTCTTCGCATCGAAGATGTCGGCGCTGCCGGGCTTGATCTGGCCAGGATTTTCGACAGCGGCGATTTTGCCGTCGCGCAGAAGAAGATCGCGTGGCGCGTCCAGACCGGTAGCGGGATCGATGACGCGGCCGCCGCGCATCAGAAGAGGCTTCATCGGCGACTTCCCTTCTTCGCTCCGGCGAGGGCACGCACGAGGAGCGCCATGCGGATGGCGACGCCGTTGTGGACCTGCCGGGCGATGGCGGAGTTGGGGCCGTCGGCGACTTCGGCGGTGATCTCCATGCCGCGGATGATGGGGCCGGGGTGCATGATGAGCACTTTGGGCGCGTGCTGCGCCATGCGATCGGCGTTGGCCTGGTAGCGGCTGCGGTAATCGTCGAGGTTGATCTGGAGGCCGGAGAGTCGCTCGGCCTGGATGCGAAGCATCATGACGATTTGAGATTGGCGGAGCGCCGCGTCGAAGTCGCGTGAGAGGGCGAGGCGGGGGCCCATGGCGGTGGCGGAATCGGGCAGCAATGCGGGCGGACCGCAGAGAATGACTTTCGCGCCGAGCTTCGGCAGCAGCAGCGCATTGGAGCGGGCCACGCGGCTGTGCAGGATGTCGCCACAGATGGTGAGGGTGACGCCGCGCAGGATTTTCTCGCTGATTTTGCGGGATGGAATCTGGAGGAACTGCAGGATGGTGCGCAGGTCGAGGAGCGCCTGGGAGGGATGCTCGGCCATGCCGTCGCCGGCGTTGATCACCGGGAGGCCGGTGGCTTGCGCGAGCAGATACGGCGCGCCGGAGTACGGGCTGCGCAGGATGATGCACTCGGCGCCGAGGGCCTGGAGGGTGATGCCGGTGTCCTTGAGAGACTCACCTTTTTCGATGCTCGAAGAGAGTGAGCTGACGAGGGTGGTATCCGCACCGAGAGATTTGGCTGCGAGCTCGAAGGAGGTGCGGGTGCGCGTGCTCGACTCGTAGAAGAGCAGCGCGACGCGGCGCTTGGCGAGGCGATCGGCGCGGCGGAAGGGATCTTGTTGTTCGAGGGTGTCGGCGGACTCAAGGATGTTGCGGACTACGGAGACGGAAAAATCGCCGGCGGAAATGGCAGATCCAGGATGAATGGGCTGTTGGAAAATAGAGGGGCGGGTGTTTTCGTGCGGAGTCTTGCGGGATGGGGTCCTGGTTTTCGCCATTCTCCTTCGAATCTGCTTCCTGCTGTGGTACCTCAGGGGCCAAAGCCCACCACTTTTCTGGTCCTAACGGCACGAGTGAACTCGTGCCCCTTCAAAACAAGCTGCTACAAACAAACTAGCTACGAAACAGTCCTGTTACACACGCTCGACGAGGATGACCTGTTCGTCGTTGTCGACTTCTCTTAGTTTGACTTCGATAATTTCGCGCTGCGAAGTGGGGACGGAGCGACCGACAAAGCTGGCCTCGATGGGCAGCTCGCGGTGGCCGCGATCGATGAGCACGAGCAGCTGCACCCGGCGCGGCCGGCCGTGATCGAACAGAGCATCGAGGGCGGCGCGAATGGTGCGGCCGGTATAGAGCACGTCGTCGATCAGGATGATGTCGCGGCCGTTGACGTCGAAGCCGAGCGAGCCGGGCACGACCACGGGGCGGATATCGCGCGTGGAGAGATCGTCGCGATAAAAGCTGATGTCGAGAGTACCGGTGTCGACGGGATGCTTTTCAATGCCGCTGATGAGGGTGCCGAGGCGCTGGGCGATGGGAACGCCGCGGCGCTTGATGCCGACGAGGCCGATGGTGTCCGCGCCATTGTTTTTTTCGATGATCTGGTGCGCGAGGCGGACCAGGGTTCGCTCGATCTCAGAGGCCGACATAATGCGGCCCTTCTCGCGCAATTTTGGCGTATCCACTGCCTGCAACTCTGACATAGGTGTAAAGAGGATGATACGAGCCTGGTTTGGAGGCCGCAAGACTTTGCTGAGTGCGTTTTCCTCAGAGTGGATAGGAATTCGCTAGAGCGAACGTTGAGTTTTGGGACGGATGGAGAGGATGCGGCCGGCGATGGCGCCACCGGTGGCGGCAAACAGGATCATGCCTGCCGCGACGATGGCGGCGGTGAGGAGCTGGATGGCGGCGTGGCCATCGGGCGAGAGCCAGAAGCTGATCCATTTATGGACGAGCTGAGGAGCCTGCTGCATGGCTTCGGTGTTGCTCTTGAGGGCCTGATCGGCCATCTGCTGCGCGACGCTCTGGAACTGGCCGTCGATGACTGCGCCGTGGTGGAGGACGTAGCGCTCAATGAGGAGACGCGCGCCATCGGCCGCGGTGGCGATGACTGCGGCGGCTGCGCCGAGGATGGCGCCGACACGCCAGCCGACGCTGCCATCGGTGAAAGCTTCGGTGCGTTTGCGGTAGAGAGCGATGGCGCCGAATCCGCCAGCAATGACAAAGAGCGAGCTCATGCCGGCAAGGGCGGAGAGCAGTCCGACGGGAACGGCAAGG
The DNA here is from genome assembly GCA_036272255.1 of Acidobacteriaceae bacterium. GTDB lineage: Bacteria > Acidobacteriota > Terriglobia > Terriglobales > Acidobacteriaceae > Palsa-343. Next base: position 4,435 of record DATAZC010000225.1, read on the forward strand.
AGCAAAGCGATGCCGATGGCGGTGCGCCACTGGACACGATTGGGATCGCGGCCGAGGCGCTGCACGGGCGGTTGCGGGCCAACAGCTTCACCGATATCGACGACGAGTTGCGGCGCGCCGCAATGGGGGCAAAATCCATTGCCCTCTTCGAGGCTGTTCCCGCATCGATGGCACGTGGGAGCCATACTTCGACCCTATAGCACGCGGACGGAGAGCGCAACGCGGGCCACAGAGAACCGGCTGAGGCGGGTTGGCTAAGAAGCGGAAAGGGTCGAGCCGAGGCGCTCTGCCCGAAGGCGGTCGTTAGTCGCTCGACTTTGACTCGTGTTCGTCGAAGGCTGCAGGAAGCTGCAGTTCGACCAGGGTGAATTTGGTTCCGGAGCCGCCGTTGTCTTTGATGGAGAAGATGTGCTGGTGGTGGCGGGATCCGGCCCGGAGGTTGAAGCTGGCGTTATCGTCGAGGTCGTTGCCGTGGACCTGGACTTTGGAGTCTTCTTTGCAGGTGAGGCCTTCGCCGGTGATGGTGGGCGACCCGACGGCGTTGTCGCCATCGCAGGTGATGACCTGGCCGAAGCGGCCCATGGCGTTCTTGTAGAAGGCGACGACTTTGTCGCGGTCGTCGGCGGTGGTGTAGCTGACGACTTTGACGCGCAGCTGGAACTGGCCGAAGCCGAGGTGCACGTCGGCGGATTTGTCGCCGTCATGATCCGGGGAAACGAGGGCTCCGGGATAGACGGGGAGGCCGAGATCGACGGCAGAGGTTTGATCTTTGCGGACATGGAGCCCGCCGAGCGGCGTATCGATCTTGACGTTTTTGTCTTCGCCGTTGCTGCCCTTGTCGACCGAGACGTGGCAGCCGACGGCAGACAGCAACGTGCCCACCACCAGGGCTACCGGCAATACGCGCAAGCGCATAAGCAACTCCGGGAAAAGCTCTTCGAAGAACGATACGCCGATCGGGCGGCTTTAGTTCCGGCAATCCGGGGCGGATAGGCCGCGGGCAGGGGCGAAATGTGCGGGAGGGGGGCCATCTTGGCGGCGGCAACCCGGCATCCTTTCAAGGGTGAGCAATGGTTGCGGCGGGCGCCGCAGCGGTTGTTCCCTGCGGAGCTTTCGCGAGGCAACGCAGACAGCATCACGGCAGGGGCGCAGGTTTTCACGATTTCCTCTGCTTGCCCCCGGCGTAGGAGAATCGCGCCAGCCGGGGGACCCTGCCGGAACGATCTGGAGCCGGAGCTGGAAACGCGGGCGAGGTCTCTCGTCGATTTCTGTTTTGCCCCATTGGAATCTGGTGGCGCAACCCTGCGCAGGCGGCGTTTTTCCCGTACCATGCATCGGAGCAGCGGTGCGAGGAACCATGGACAAAGCAAGAACAATCGGGATGGCAGCGGGCGCAGGACTGGTCGTGGTGGCGCTGGCGGCGGGGTGCTCATCCCAAAACAAGCCAACGGCGGAAAACTTTACCAAAACGCTGAACGCGTACTACCAGGATCACAACGACTGCCTGTTTCCGCAGGGACACACCTTTCCTTACGAGGTTGCGCCGGGGACAACGGCCAAAGTCGAAAAGGCGCAGATGGATGCACTGACCGACGCAGGATTGCTGACGCGGCTCGAAGACCGGGACATGCACGTGGATCGATACACGCTGAATCTGGCGGGGCAGCGGTTCGCCCCGCGGTTTTGCTACGGGCATCGCGAGGTGACGGGGATCGCGAGCTTTACGCCGCCCGGCCCTCGGGATGGATTTACCGAGACGACGGTGACATATCAATACACGATGCGCGACGTGCCGGTGTGGGCGACAACGGATCAGGTGAAGGCGGGTTTTCCGGCGGTGGCCAAGTCGCTGGGGAACGGGCCGACGGATCAGGCGGTGCTGGCGACGGTGGGGGCGGGCTGGCAGGTGCCGCGGTAAAGCAGGTGTCAGGTTGCGGGTGTCAGGCTACAGGGGCGGTCGGCGGGGTGCTTCGGTAACGGACGGATTTGATGTCGGGGTGGAACCAGCTGGATCGTGGGACGACGGCGGTGTCGAGGGCTGATGGTAAACTTGCCTAGACCTCTGCTGTTTGTCGGGACGTGGCTCAGCCTGGTAGAGCACTCGCTTGGGGTGCGAGGGGTCGGCAGTTCAAATCTGCCCGTCCCGACCATTACTTTCCTTCGACTTCTGATCGTATTCCTGCATGCGCTACCCACTTGAGCGCGTCCTCCGGCGCGGATGATCGCGCACCCGGAAAATCATCGTGTTGCCGTGGCGCACCGCGCGTGACCCGTCGGGTCGTGAAGATTACGGCGTTGCGCGCAGGAAGCGGCCGAGGAGTTCATATTGGTCGCTGGCGATGTAGTCCACGCCGGCTTGTTGGGCGGCGCGCCAGCGTTGTTGTGCGGCCGGCAGTGAGCCAAAGTTATAGCTCCTGAACCAGCCGTTGCAGCTCTCCTCTTTTTCCGTCGCGCCATCGAGGGTGTAGAAGCGAATCCACAAGTGATGGTCGTGCGCGTGGTGGACCAGGGCGCGGAGGCGAGCGTCGTCGGCTGCGGTCCACGCGCCGGCTTTTTGCTGGCCACCTTCTTCGACGACGCGCCAGGGATTGTTCCACCAGCGGCGGTAGTTGGAGGCGGGTGCGGGCTCGAGAACATCGGGCGCGGCCATGGGATCGACGGCGTTGGTATGCACGGCGCCAAAGACCAGCAGACGTCCGCCCTCCGGCACCTGATCGTGGAAGACGGCCTGCTGCGCGTCCGACTCGCCGGTGAGGACGAGGACGGGACGGATGGTGAGCTTTTGCGGCTCGTTGGGGTCGCCGGTTTTGGGCGCTGTCGTGATCCAGTCCTGATACTTCGTGAGCAATTGCCAGACGGCCGCGAGGTGCGCGGGCTCCTCGGTTTTGAAATCGAGATTGAGGGTGATGAGCGGCCAGTTGCCGTGATTGCCCTGCTGGAGCGCGCGCTCGACGATGGGGCGGACGCGGTCGAAGAAGTAGTGGTCCATGGTGGGCTCGTGGCCGCTGACCGGATCGCCGTGTGCGACGAGGGATTGAGATCGGCCGGTCTTTTTGTCGGTGTACCAGTAGAGGTCCTGCTCAATAGCAAGGGGCGTACCGGCGGAGAGCGCGCGATCGATGCGGTCGTTCCACCATTCGTAATAGGGATAGCAGTTGTGCGCGTCCATCAGGGAGCGGCTGCCGGGCACGGACTGGTCGGGCGGCTGCGCTGCGACGGTGAGGGCGACCGCGGAAAGTAACAGCAAGCTGATAGCGCGACGCATGGTGTCCTTTTTGTTCAGTGGGAGGGAGTGTCGGGGTGCGAGGGCCAGTTGAGGTAGATGGGATTGCCGAAGAGGAGCAGATGGCCGTCGGCATCGCGGACTTCGACGCGGAGCCAGTGGCGCGCGCCGTCGGAGGTCCACGAAGCGTGGAGGGTTTGATCGGCATCGGTGACGGGCTGCGCTGGAAGGGCGGCGACTTCGGCGTTGTCGAGGAAGGTGTGGACGGTAGCGCCTGGACAGTTGGCGACGTGGACGTCGAAAGCTACGGCGGAGTTGCTGGGAGCGGCGAGGACGCTGCCCATCTCGGCTGAGGCAGAGCCGGCTTGCGCGTGGAAATCGAGAGAGCGATTGCGGGAGCCGGTGGCGTCGATGAAGACGCGGCCGGAGCGGATGCCGTCGAGCAGCGCGGCGACGGAGAGATTACGCGCATAGATGACGGTGGTTGGGTAGCCGACGGAGGCGATGTGCTCGGCGGGCCAGTCGCCGTGGTGGTTGTCGCTGCCGCCGATGGCGGTAAGGCGATAGCCGCGCTGGAGCTGTTCTCCCCAGAAGCGGATTGCGGGCTGGCCGCCGCCGTTGATGACTTCGATGGAGGTGACGAGGCTCATGTCGGCGGCGGGTGTCGGGTTCCAGCCGCAGCCCATGCAGATTTCGCCGGTGGGCGATTGGGGATGGTTGATGGAGACGATGGCGCCGAGAGCCCAGGCGGCGCGAAACATGGCATTGACGTCGGGAACTGCGGGCGTGCCGACGCGGTAATCGATGTACCGAGTGGTGCCGAACTCGTTGGCGTGGCCGTGAAAGGTGGTCATCTCGCGGCCTGGAATCAGAAGCAGCTTGTCGAAGTAAGGCTGGAGCTCGCGCTCGTCGTCATACTGCGAGGTCGCGTTGTGGTCGGTGACGGCGACAAAGTCGAGGCCGCGTTTTGCGGCTGCTTCGAGGGTGAGATAGAGCGGGCAAGGAACGGACTTCCCTGTTTGGCTGGCGCAGCTGCCGTCGCTGTGGGCGTCGTGCATGTGCAGGTCGCCGCGATACCAGCCCGACTGGGGGTTGAGCGGTTCGGGGGTGAAAGATGCATCGTCGAGCGCGGAATTGAACCAGACCTCAGCGCGATATTTCGAGGTGACGCCGGCGCGGATATTCGGAACCGAGATGAGCAGCTTCCAGCGGCCCGGCGGAATGGCTCCGGGCAGGTACGACGGTGTGGCGTCGGTGTCGCTCAGCGTGAAGTGGTTCTTGTTGCCGCCGCTGTTGCCGCGGAAGCGAAATGGATCGGCGATGCCGAGATCGAGCACGGTTCGCTGATCTTTGCCGAGGTTTTCAAAGGTGATGGTGATGCGATGGGTGCCCGCCGGCACGGTGAACGGAATGGGGAAATAGCTTTGGTTCTGCGATGGGCGGACGGTGCCTTCGAGAACAAGGTTGGGCGGGGGCGCGGTCTGGGCGGCGGCATAACCGCCGCAGGCCACCAGCAACAGCAGACGCAACAACAGACGCATGGGGATCCTGAGAAGCCCGCAGCCTTGCCGCGTTTGCGGCGGGCTTGTAGGGAGTCAGGAGAAGTCTATCGTCCGAATGTGCACGGAATGTTGATGCAGCGCGAGAGGACAAGAAAAATCGCCGCGCGGGGCTGATTCGCGCAGAGCAGCGCCTGGGCAGCTACAGCTTCTCGTGGAATTCACAGGCCGAGCAGGAGATATAAACCCCGCCAGGGATGCCGCGTTCGCGGTCCTTCACGCGTTTCACGATGCGCGTGGGTTTCGAGCACTTGGGACAGTCGGTGCTCTTGGTGGTGTCCATCATTTTCTTGCGGTCGCCGGTCTTGGCAATCTTGGCCATCGGGTTACTCCCTGCATCTTGTGTTGGCGCGTTCCGTATCGGGCGCGGGCGTCCTCCAGCCTTCGCGAAAAGTCACCTGATGTTTGCAGGGGATCGTGCGGAAGAGCAGCTGGGACGCGCTGGTTTGATTTTACACGACGAAAGTACTGTTTTTGGCCGTTTGCGAGTGATTTAAGTCACAGAGAACCCCCTGTCTGGCCGCTACGTTCGAGGGGTAGCTGGGAGCAGCAGGTTATGAACACACAAATGGCAGACGCGGTGGTTGCGCATGAGGTGCAGCGGAAGAAGAAGGTGGTGCGGCGGGCGGCGCCGGACGGTTCGCAGAAGCTGCGACGGGTGGTGCAGCTGGTGTTTGTGGCGCTCAACGTGTGGATCGGCGCGCAGTTCTTTCTGTGGGTGCGATGGTTTGAGCATGGCGGCCAGGGGTGGGCGGTGGGCCGGCCGGCGGGCGTGGAAGGATGGCTGCCCATTGCCGGGTTGATGAACCTGAAATACATGCTGGTGACCAGGCAGGTGCCGGGGGTCCATCCGGCAGCGATGTTCTTGCTGATCGCGTTTCTGGGAATAAGCGTGCTGCTCAAGAAGGCGTTTTGCGGATGGCTGTGTCCGGTGGGCTCCGCGTCGGAGATGTTATGGAAGCTGGGGCGCAAAGTTTTCGGACGGAATTTCGCGGTGCCGCGCTGGCTCGATCGCGAGCTGCGAGGGCTGAAGTATCTGCTGCTGGGATTTTTCTTCTTTGTGATTGCGTGGATGCCGGCTGAGGCGCTGCGCGATTTTATGTCGGGACCTTACGGGACGATCGCCGACGTCAAGATGCTGGATTTCTTCCGGACGATTGGCGTGGTGGGGATGGTGGTGATGGCGTCGCTGGTGGCGCTGTCGGTGTTGATCCAGAATTTCTGGTGCCGGTATCTGTGTCCTTACGGCGCGATGATGGGGCTGGTTTCGCTGCTGAGCCCGGTGAAGATTCGGCGCGATGCGGAAGCGTGCATCGACTGCGGGAAGTGCAACAAGGCGTGCCCGTCGCACCTGACGATCGACAAGCTGGTGCAGATTCGGTCGGCCGAATGCACGGCGTGCATGGCATGCGTGGCTTCGTGCCCGGTGGAGAACGCGCTGCAGTTCGCGTTGCCTGCTCGAAATGCGGAGACGGCTGCGGAACGGTGGCGAGCGCGCGGGTTGCGGCCGCAGGCGGTGGCGGCGATGCTTGCAGTGATTTTTTTGGGCGTTGTGGTTTATGCGCGGATGGCGGGGCACTGGCAAACCGTGGTGCCGCAGGATGTTTACATGCAGCTGGTGCCGCACGCGAACGAAGTGAGTCACCCGATGTGAGGGGTGGGGAGCCTCCGCAGGTGGATCGGAACCAATTGACGAGAGGGGAAGCGCTTTGGATGAGACCGGAACTCACACCGAAAGTTTCACTGGATTGGGGGGCCGGTCTGGCTTTGCGTCCCCGGAAACGGTAAAGGCGGTTTGGAGGGTTCGGGACGCATAAAAAGTACCCCGGCGATGTTGAATTGACCCTTACGCCTCAGCTGCTTTTCATCGCATGAGTAGAACGTACCGCACTCGAGCACCATGGCGGTGGCGATATGGAAGCAATCCCACTTTCTACGCTTGTTGTCTTCACGATCCTTGTGAAGAGTCTGATCAATAATGTTCGCCTCAAGTTTCGCCGCAGTTAAAGCGACATCCTTTGTGACCCCCTCAATACGTGCCAGCTTATCCACTTTGGCGTAGTTATCTTCCGCCTTGGTTCCCTTTCGATAGGAGAGGACGGACACCTCCTGGATCGTGACTATGGAGGTGTAGATTCTCACTTTTTCCCTTTTGAGTTCGGTCAGCAGCTCTCTGATTTTCACTGCGCTTGCATCCGCCATAAATACGGAGAGAAAGACGCTGCTGTCGAAATACACCGAGCGCGTCATTCGTCATCACCTCTCATTTCTCGCAGGGCTTCAGCAAAACCTTCGGGGAAAGCCTTCTTGTCGGTTCCGTAGAGTTCATCAAAAGCGGATTCGTAATCTCGTTCGGTATCGGGCGTGATTGTTTTCACAATTAACTTTGGCGTGGCGATGCGATAGTACTTTGCTGTGCCGGTGATCTGGACCTGTTCGCTGAACAGCGCAGCTACGTCGCGTTTTCTCTCTTGAGCGAATTGAACTCGCCACGTCTCTCCGTTATCCCGCCGAAGCTCCCCCCAGAACCCTTTTTCCTCCTCATCGGAAGTGTCCGTTTTCAGCTCGTATAGCTTCCCCGTAACAGTTGTATCCTGCATCTGGAAAACGGGAGCCTGAAGGGATATAGCGGTTGCGACTGCAGCTTCGCCGAAAATGGCAGCAATCGGTTGCTTCCCGCCTGGCCTTCTTAATGAGAATTGCATTTCCGTCTTGTCAGTTTCCTGAATTTTCGCAATTCGGTTAAGGCGACGAACGATCGTTCTATCCGTCTCCCCATCAGGGGTATAGTGCCTCGTTTCAAGAGATTTGATCGTGTCAACAACGCGATGAGCGGCAAGCAATCCGGCCTGTACATTGCTCGTTACCGCGATCTGGGCTTGGACGCTCCCCTTCCGGAAAAGAACGCCGCCGCTACCGGCAAGTATTTCGAGACCGAACTCTGCTGTTGGCCTTTCCATCCCCATGTCACGCTGCACCTGGCGTCCAGCATCGGCGACCATCTGGCGAACCTCATCGAGGACCCTGAGAACATGGTCAAGAGGGAGGCGTTGCCGTTCGGCTAAACCCTTTTGGAGTTTTACGATGAGGACGGCTTCATCCGATGCTTCATTGCGCTTAGGCATGTTCTCCTCCCTGTAGTGAATCTGTGGGAGAACGTCTGTGGTCGGCATTGCGGCCGAAGACGCACACTGAACAACATACGATCAAAACTGTTAGCCCCGATTCTCGGTAAAAATCACTCCGTTTATGCGGCCCGACCACCCCAAGGCCTACTGCGTCGGACAACAACCGCGCGCTCAGAAGCTGCCGCAAAGCGAAACAACGCAGGTTATCTGGAATCACGCCGATTGTACCGGAGGGGATGCTCGTCCAGATAGGCCGAGACTATATCCTGGAAAGCGAGTAATACCCCCTTTCCCGGCCTTTTTCCGCGTTAGCTCTCGACTGTATATGCATTCCTGCGTTCAAACGGGGCCTCCCCTTTTTTTGGCGAGCCTAGAAGGCCTGCGGGAAGCGGTTCGGTCGGAGCTTTTGCCAAATCCAACGAAGCCCCAAATCTGTCAAGCCCCCGAGCAAAAACCGAAGGGACACCGGGAGCTTGCCTCGGAGATTCTTAACGCAGTTCGTAGTGGCCGGGTTTCCCCAGGTGGATGGCCAATCTGGTTCCGTTTTCCATCGCGGTTCCTGTTTGCGCCTGGCCGTTGACCTTCATGTGATCGGTTCCGGGCGCGATGGGGAAGAGGATGGTCGCGTCGACTCCTTCGGGTATGTCGACGGTGGCGCGGAGCGACTGGCCTTCTTTTTTCAGATCGACTTTGAGCAGGCCGTTGGGCGTGGGTTCGGCTCCGCGGGCCCAGTCGAGGCCGGCGAGGTCGGGACGAATCGTCGCCTGGCTGAAGCCGGGCGCGGTGGGCACGATGCCGAGCACCTGCTCCATGAGCCACCAGGTGGGGCCGCTGGACCAGCCGTGGGCGAGCGAGATGCGATAGCCCGCGGTGTCGTCGGCCTGCAGGTCGACGTGCGGATCGTCTTTGGGCCAGGCGGGATCGTAGGCTTCCCAGAAGCTGGTGGCGCCTTCGTCGATCATGCCGCCCCAGTAGGTGCGAATCCACTGGAGCGCGTCCGCGCGATGGTCGATGCGGGCGAGGGCGTCGAGGACGTAGGAGCCGTAGTAGGGCGAGACGACGTCGGGCCGCCAGGTTTTTTTGCCGACGTTCGAGAGGACGCCGCTCCAGATGGATGCGTACTGATCCGGCGTGGCGACGTCGGAGAGGACGGCCATGGCGTTGGTTTGCCAGCGCGGGCCGAAGGAGCCATTGGCAAACTGCGAGGCCTGGCTCGATTTGGATAGCGTGTCGGCGCGCTGCTCGAAGTGGTCGGCGTTTTGTGTGTCGCCGATCTGCCGGAGCAGCCATGCGCCGGAGCGATAGGCGCGGATGTATTCGAGCGTGGTGGCGCGATGGGTCTCGGGCGTGTCGCCGTTCAGCTCGAGGGCCCAGTCGACGTAAAGCCACTCGTGGGTGTGGTTGATGAAGTTGCCCTGCGCATCGAAGTCGCGATCCATGAACTGGAGCAGGCCAACGATTGGATCGTGCATGGAGGCGAGGTATTCTTTGCGGCCGTTGTGCAGGATGTAGTGCTGCAGCTCGGTGAACCAGTAGGAGGAGTAGCCGGGGATGCCGTTGACGTGTTCCTTGATGGGCAACGGGCCGATGAGGCGTGTGAGCGTGTCTTCGACGAGGAAGTGGTCGGCAAAAATGTCGTCGATGACGCGGCCGGAGACGTCCGTGTCGCCCATCCAGCGGCCGCGATCGCGCTTGGGCGCGTCCCAGATGTCGTCCTGCATGCAGAGGTGGCTGGTGTAAGCGCCGGTTTCCCAGATGCGGTTGAGCATTGCGTCGGAGGACTCGAAGGAGCCCTGGTAGCGGACGGGGTAGTAGATGTCCTCCAGGCGGATGGCGCGGAATTTGAGCACGGCCGGACCGTGGAGGAAGCGGATCTGCGCATAGCGAAAGGCGGACTTGGGTCCAACGGCTTCGCCGCGTGGCGTGACATGGAAGACGTCGACGCCGAGGTACGGCTCTTCGTGCGCCTCTTCGACGGATTCGCCATAAGCGACGGAGACGGTGATGGGCGCGTCGGTGTCGGAGAGGACCTGGATGCGGCCGGTGACTTCGCGGCCGAAATCGAGAGTGACGCTGGGGACGAATTCGCCGGTTGGATCGGGCTGAAAGTGGATGGCAAACTCGTGCGCGGGATTTTGATCGGCGGTGGTGAGGGCGTCGGTGTTGTCGTAGGAACCCTGGCCGGCGTAGACGTCGCGAACTTCATTCGCGGGGAAGAAAGTGTGGGCCAGGAACGGGGATACGCCCTGGTAACCGGGCCAGTTGTAGAGGCCGGCATCGCGATTCCACTGGAGGAAGTCGATGTTGCCCTCGATGGAACCGCTGGCATAGACAGCGGACCAGGAGCTGTCGTCGAGGTCGAGATTGTGCCAGTTGTCCGCGGCCTGGGTGCTGGCTTTCCAGTCGGGCCCGCTGATGAGGACGGGGGCCGCGACCACCCCGGGCGGAGCGGGGATGAGCTTGGCGACCATGGTGCGGCCGTGATCGGCAGAGATGGCGATGAGGTTGTCACCGGAGCGCAGGTAGCGGCTGAGGTCGGCGACGAAGACGTGCATTTCGAGGCGGGAGAGCGGGTCGGCGGCGAGGTGGGCAGCGGGCGCGCCGTTGACGAAGACCTCCGCATTGCGTGGTCCGGCGAGGTAGAGGGTGGCGGCTTCAGGGGCGGCGTCGAGGTGGAGATGGGCGCGGAAGTAACGGGGCTCGTCGCGCTGGGCGCGGGTCAGGTTGGCGGCGTCGTGGGTCCAGATGTACTGCTCGGGAAGCGGCTGGTGAAAGGTGGAGAAGAGCTCGGGGTGGTCGATGGTGCGGGTGGGGTCGAGTTGGCCGAGGGGCGGCTGCGAGGGGGCGTTGGGCAGGCGCTGGGCGAAGGAGGGGGCGACGGACACGAGAGCGGTGAGCGAAAGCAGAGAAAGAAGGATGAAGCGGCGCACGACAGGACGCTCCTTTGAAGCAGGAGTGGGAACGCAAGAGCCGAAGGTATGCGCGTTGTGGTGGGATGTCAATTGCGCCGGTGCGTGGAGCGCGGGGCGTGGAGCGAGGGTGAGCTGTGGTACTCTTCGGCTCTCCAGAATAGGCTCCTGTAACTTTGCCCGCTGACGCTGGGGATCGATGCGGGCCCCTGTGGCGCGACGCGCTGAGTTCAATCGAAAACCAGATACGCAGAAAGGATGGCGGCCATGATTTTGGGCATGAGTCTTGCGAGGTTTACGCAGGTGCATGTGGCGATCAGCCTGATCGGAATCGCTGCTGGGTTCATCATCATTTTTGGAATGATGGCGCGGAAGCGGCTGCCGCTGATGACGGCGCTGTTTCTGCTGACGACGATACTGACCAGCGTCACGGGATTTCTGTTTCCGTATCACGGGAGGACGCCGGGGATTGTGATCGGCTGCGTGTCGCTGGTGGTGCTGTTGCTGGCGATGATTGCGCTGTATGGCGGGCATTTGCGCGGGGGCTGGCGGGGGACGTGGGTGGTGACGGCGGTGGTGGCGCAGTTCTTTAATTTTCTTGTGCTGGTGGTGCAGTCGTTTGAGAAGGTGCCTGCGTTGCACGCGCTGGCGCCGACCGGGAAAGAGATGCCGTTTAAGGTAGCGCAGATTTTGACGCTGTTGGTGTTTGTGGTTTTGGGGGTGTTGGCGTTCAGGAAGTTTCGGGTGGAGGAGGAGTAGCGTCGGGGGGGTCGGAGTGCGGGGGTCGGAGCGGGAGCGGTCTCTCGAAAGGGTCCGGGGCGCGTTCCTTTCGGAGGCTGGCGGCGGTCGATCTGGGTTGAAGTTTGGGGCGCAGAGGATTCAGCTTCTTGCTGTGGAGTGAACCCGGGCGTCTCGGGTTTTTGGCGGTCGTGGCTTTTTCTCTGCGCCTGACTTTGATGGTGGTGCCCTGGGACTCGGCAGACCGCCACGGCGGTGTTTGCGTTCACGCACCGGAAATCGCTGATCGCGTTACGATAAAGGGTGGCCGAACGAGATCGGGAATCGGGTCGGGAACGCGCTGTTGTGTGCCTGTCCGGGGGCATGGACTCCTGTGTATGCGCGGCGCTGGCGGCTCGTGATTACGACGCGTATGCGCTGCACTGCAGCTATGGGCAGCGGACTGAGGAGCGGGAGGCCGAAGCCGCCCATGGGGTGGCCAATCGCCTGGGGTTCCACGACTTCATGCGGCTGCGGCTCGAACTTTTTCGGCGCATTGGCGGGTCGGCACTGACCGATATGCGCATCGAAGTCCCCGAGGCCCCTGAAGACAGCGCTGCCATCGGCTCGGAGATCCCGGTCACCTATGTTCCCTTTCGGAATGCACATTTTTTGTCGGCGGCGGTGAGCTGGGCGGAAGTGCTGGGAGCAAAAACGGTGTTGATTGGAGCGGTGGAGCAGGATAGTTCCGGGTATCCGGACTGCCGGCCGGCATATTACGAGGCATTTCAGGAGTTGATTCGGAGGGGAACCAAGGAGGGCGACATCATTGTGCGGACGCCGCTCATCCATATGCACAAGAGCCAGATCGTGGCGCTCGGTCTTGAACTGGCCGCGCCACTGGAGTTAACGTGGTCATGCTATTCGGGTTCGGAGGTTGCGTGCGGGGTGTGCGAGAGCTGTGTGCTGCGCCTGCGTGCCTTCGAACAGGCTGGGGCCAGGGATCCAATCCGCTACGCGCACAGGCGGGGGGCGGGACCGGAAGCCAGGAAAACCAATCACGAGGGCGCGGCGTGACTGCGCACTTCAGCAGAGAGGACTGATATGGAGATGAAAAACTTAGGCCCGCGTTTTGCGCTGGCCGTTCTTTTTAGCGCTCCGCTGCTTCTGGCGGGGCAGGCAACAACGGGAAAAATTCATGGGACGGTGAGCGATCCGGCGGGTTCGCCGGAGACCGCGGGATCCGTCTCTCTGTTTGAGGGCGGAATGGCGTCGCCAACGGCAGAACCGAAATACACCTTCCCGGTGGATGGGAGCGGACAGTACAAGGGCGAGGTGACTCCTGGCTCGTACACGCTGGTTTACCGCGCCCCGAATACCCCGAAGGACAAGGTGGTGGACCAGATCGACAACGTCAAAGTGGCGGCAGGCGCCGATACCCTGCAGGACGATGACATGTCGCGCAAGGAGTATCTCGACAAGCTGACGCCGGAAGAGCGAAAGTCACTGGAAGAGACGAAGGCGAAGAACGCTTCGATCCTGAAGGAAAACGGGCAGATCAAGAATCTGAACGCAGACCTGGCAAAGGCGCGGTCGGATCGCGCGAGCAAAAATTTCCAGGAAGCCGCGGAGCTGATGCAGAAGGACACGGTTGCGAAGCCGACCGAGCCGCTGCTGTGGGTAGAACTCGGCCAGGCGCAGCTGGGACTGAAGCAGTACGGCGATGCGGAGACCTCGTTGCAGAAGGGGATCCAGCTGGATTCAACGCAGAAGAAGCCGAATTCGGATGTGGAAGGCGCGGCGGGCAATGCTCTGGGCGAAGCCTACGGATCAGAGGCCAAGATTCCGGAAGCGCAGGCGGCTTATGACGCGGCGGCGAAGGTGAATCCGGCGGGAGCCGGGATGTATTACACGAACGAAGCCATCGTGATGGATCGGAACAATCAGCTGGACGCGACGGTGGCAGCGGCAGACAAGGCGATCGCGGCGGATCCGACCAAACCGATTCCGTATTACCTGAAAGGCAAGGCCCTGATCAACAAGGCGACCATCGATCCGAAGACGCAGAAGATTGTTGCGCCGCCAGGAACCGCGGAAGCCTATCAGAAGTATCTGGACCTTGCGCCGACCGGGCAGTTTGCCGGCGATGCGAAACAGGTTCTGGCGGAACTGAGCTCAACGCAATCCACCAGCTACAAAGCCGGAGCGAAAAAGCACTAGAGCCAACAAAACGAGGAGCGCCGTTTTCCGCTTTTAATCTTCGGGCGGGGACGGCGCTCTTTGCTTTTTGCGACAATCGTCACGTGATGGGCAGCGAGTCTCCATCGATTGTGCTGAGTTATGAGCACGCCGCGTCTGTGGTGCGGCGCCAGGCGGAATGGGTGCGCGCGACCACGACGGTGGAGAGGGTTGCGCTGGGAGCCGCAGCAGGGCGGGTGCTGGCGGAGCCGGTGGTGGCGGATCGGGACCAGCCGCCGTTTGCGCGGGCAACGCGCGATGGTTTTGCGTGCCGGGCCGCGGAGCTGCAGGCAGGCGGATTGCGGATCATCGGTCAGCTGAGGGCGGGGGAGGCGTGGACGCTGGGGGCGATCCGGCCCGGAGAAGCGGTGGAGATTATGACCGGAGCGGCGGTTCCACCAGGCGCGGACTGCGTGGTGATGGTGGAGCACGTGGCTGCGGCCGAGGAACGGGTCAGCCTGGCCGGAGCGCGAGCCATTGCAGCCGGAGAAAACATTGTGCCTGCCGGCGCCGAAGCGCGAGCGCGCGATGTTGTGGTCCCGGCGGGGCGCCGTCTGGGTGTTGCGGAGATTGCCGCGGCGGCGACCTGTGGGCGCGCGGAGCTGCCGGTCTTCTCGAGGCCGCGGGTGCCGATTCTGGCGACGGGTGATGAGTTGGTGGACGTGAAGGAAACGCCGCTGGCGCATCAAATTCGTAACTCCAACAGTTACTCATTAGCGGAGCAGGTGCGACGGGCTGGCGGTGAACCGGATATCTTTCCGGTGGTGCGGGACGATCTGGCAGCAACCGAGCGAGCGATCGGGAAAGCCGCAGATTGCGGGCTGGTGTTGCTGAGCGGCGGTGTTTCGATGGGGAAGTTCGATTTTGTGGAGAGAGCGCTGGTCCATCTGGGCGCCGAGTTCTTTTTTACGGGCGCGCGCATTCAGCCGGGGAAGCCGGTGGTCTTTGGCAAGCTGGCGGACGCTTATTTTCTTGGGTTGCCGGGCAATCCGATCTCGACCATGGTGACGTTTGCGTTGTTTGCCACGCCTTTGCTGCGGGCGATGACTGGGGAGGGTGCGGGCGGTCCGCGCTTTGGAATGGCTCGACTCGAGGAAGAGGTACAGGTACCGCCGGGACTGACGCGGTTCTTGCCGGCGAGGGTGGAAAGCAGCGTGAGGGGCGCGCGGGTGCGGCGGCTTGCGTGGCAGGGATCAGGGGATCTGGCGGCGGCGGCCAAGGCGAATGGATTTTTGGTGGTCCCGGAGACCGCGGAGCGGCTGGAAGCGGGGGAAGTTGTCTCGGTGCTGGAAATCTGAAGAGCACCTGAACGTCGACACAATCTTCGCCATGCACCAAGCCCCCTTCCGCGGAGCCAGGTGGTGGCCGCGCTCCCTAAATCCGAGCCGTTTGGCAATTCGCCCCGCCCCGCCATGCTTTAAGTCATTGATTATGCATAACATTAGCCAACTTTCTACGTGGTGATAAGATAATAAGACACTCACATTTTATGCATCCATCGTGCTATGATTTCCATCAGATGGTGTGACGGCCGCTCCTGAAGAGCCGGCCCCAACACCCAAAGTCTCTGGAGGATGTTTCCCATGGCAATGACCCGTTTGAGCTCTCTCCGCGACGTGATCGCGTTGCAGAATCGCATCAATTCAATCTTTGTGGACCGCAGCCAGGACGCGAGCCCGGTGGCGACCGCGGCCTTTGTGCCCCCGGTCGACATTTATGAGGACGAGCAGAAAATCGTTCTCAAACTCGAAGTCCCCGGCCTGAAAGACAGCGACCTCGACATCCAGCTGGAAAACAACCTGCTGACGGTGAAAGGGGAGCGCAAGTTCGAGAGCGAAGAGAAGGAAGAGAACTTCCATCGCATCGAGCGGCGTTACGGAAGCTTCTTCCGGTCGTTCACCATCCCCACGACGGTGGACTCGGAGAGCGTGAAGGCGAGCTACGATGCCGGCGTGCTCAGCATCCAGCTGGACAAGCGCGCGGAAGCGAAGCCGAAGCAGATTAAAGTTTCGGTCGGCGGAGCCCAGTCTCTGCAAGCCGTGAAGAAAGAAGTGGCGGCGTAACCACGGCCGGTAGCCCGTGGCGGGCGGCTGGTAGCTGTTTTGCAATCCGCGAGGGTTGCGCGCAATATCAGCGGGAGGGAGATGGCTTCCTCCCGCATCTTTTTGAAGCGAGTGAATAAAAGTTATGGCAATTCGTTGGGATAAATTTACGGTGAAGTCGCAGGAGGCTGTGCAGAGCGCGAGCCAGCTCGCGGCGGAGAATGGCAATCCCGAAATTTTGCCGCTGCATTTGCTGGCGGTGTTATTGGGCGACAAAGAGGGCGTGATTCCTGCCGTTCTCGAAAAGATTGGCGTGCCCACGCCTCAGCTGGAGGCGCGCGCGCAGGAAGCGGTGAGCCAGCTGCCGAAGGTGAGCGGAGCTTCGGCTCAGCCGGGCGCGTCGAACGCGCTGAACCAGGTGTTCGACCGCGCGTTTAAAGAGGAGGAAAACTTTAAGGACGAGTACGTTTCGACCGAGCATCTGCTGTTGGCGCTCACCAGCCAGAAGAACGACGGCGCGCAGCTGCTGCTGGCGTCGGTGGGCGCAACGCATGACGCGGTGCTCAAGAGCCTGGCGACCGTGCGCGGCAGCCAGCGCGTGACCGATCAGAATCCGGAAGCGAAATTCCAGGCACTGGAAAAATACGCCAAGGATCTCAACGAGCTCGCCCGCCGCGGCAAGCTGGACCCGGTGATTGGCCGCGACGAAGAGATTCGCCGCGTGATCCAGGTGCTCTCGCGCCGGACCAAGAATAACCCCGTCCTCATCGGCGAGCCGGGCGTGGGCAAAACGGCGATCGTCGAAGGCCTCGCGCGCAGGATCGTCCACGGCGACGTGCCGGAGATCCTTCGCGACAAGCGGGTCATCTCCCTCGACCTGGGATCGATGCTCGCCGGCGCAAAATATCGCGGCGAGTTTGAAGATCGCCTCAAAGCGGTGCTGAAGGAAATCGAAGAGTCGAACGGGCAAATCATCCTGTTCATCGACGAGTTGCACACCCTGGTGGGCGCGGGCGCGGCCGAAGGAGCGATTGACGCCTCGAACATGCTGAAACCGGCACTGGCGCGCGGCGAACTGCGGGCCATCGGCGCAACCACGCTGAATGAATACCGCAAGTACATTGAGAAGGACGCGGCGCTGGAGCGCCGGTTCCAGATCGTCTACGTTGGCGAGCCCAACGTCGAGGACACCATCGCGATCCTGCGCGGGCTGAAGGAGCGCTACGAAGCGCATCATCGCGTGCGCATTCGCGACTCGGCCATTGTGGCGGCGGCCACGCTGTCGCATCGCTATATCTCGGACCGATTCCTCCCCGACAAAGCCATCGATCTGGTCGACGAGGCGGCGGCTTCGCTTGCCATTCAGATTGGATCCGTGCCGACGGAGATCGACGAGCTGGAAAGGCAAGCGACCTCGCTTGAAATTGAGCGCGCCGCGCTGAAGCGGGAAAACGATTCCAACTCCAAAGAGCGGCTCGAGCAGGTAGAGCGCGAAGTTGCGGATCTGCGTGAGAAGTCCACCGCCCTGCGCGCGCGCTGGCAAAAGGAGCGCGAGGCCATCATGCGGCTCAGCGAGCTCAAGAAACAAATTGAGACGCTGCGCTTTGAAGCCGACGAGCAAACCCGCCGCGGCAATCTGGAGCGCGCGGCGCAGATTCAGTATGGCGAGCTTCCGAAACTGGAAGCCGAAATGAAGAAGCTGGAAGCGGCGCAGGATGGCAAAGCCGGCACACCGCGCATGCTGAAAGAAGAGGTGGACGAGGAAGACATTGCGCGCATCGTGAGCAAGTGGACCGGGATTCCCGTCTCGCGCATGCTCGAAGGCGAAGTGCGCAAGCTGGTGCAGATGGAGGATCGCCTCAAGGAGCGCGTGGTGGGGCAGGATGCGGCACTGAGCATCGTGGCGAACGCCATTCGGCGCTCGCGCGCGGGCCTGAGCGATCCGAAACGGCCGATTGGCTCGTTCATTTTCCTCGGGCCGACGGGCGTGGGGAAAACTGAAACGGCGCGGGCTCTCGCGGAGTTTTTGTTTGACGATGAGCAGGCGATGATCCGCCTCGACATGAGCGAGTACATGGAAAAACATGCCGTGGCTCGCATGATCGGCGCGCCTCCCGGCTACGTGGGCTACGACGAGGGCGGCCAGCTGACAGAAGCCGTGCGCCGGCGGCCGTACTCGGTGATCCTGCTCGACGAAATCGAGAAGGCGCATCCCGATGTGTTCAACGTACTGTTACAGGTTCTCGACGACGGCCGCCTCACCGATTCGAAAGGCCGCGTGGTGGATTTCAAAAACACCGTGCTCATCATGACTTCAAACCTGGGCGCGGGATTTTTGACCGGCGACTCGCTGAAAGACGAGGCGACGTTTGCGCACGCAACCGAGAGCGTGATGAAGATGCTGCGCGAGCATTTCCGTCCGGAATTCCTGAACCGCGTGGACGACGTTGTGATCTTCCACCCGCTGGGCGAGGAGCAGTTGACGCACATCGTGGACCTGCGGCTGAAGGATCTGGAAAAACTGCTGGCGGACCGGCACATCACGATCGAGCTGACACCGCCGGCACGCAAACAGGTGTTCACGAGCGGCTACGACCGCGCCTACGGAGCGCGGCCGCTGAAGCGGGCGATTCAGCGCCTGATTCAGGACCCGCTGGCGATGAAGATCCTCGACGGCGAAGTGCTGCACGGCGACCATGTGCGGATCGATGCCGACAAGCGCGGCGGCCAGCTGCACTTTGAGGTGATCAGCCGCGCGGGCATTCCGCTGGAGCACGGCGTGGCCATCGGGCAGGCGTGAAGGTTGAGCTGGAGTTGAACGATGGAAAAGCCCAGGGCCTGCGAGATCTTCTCGCAGGCCTTTTTTATGCGGGGCAGAACTAATCATTCGATCTGCCGATGATTGATTTATGCGGAAGATTTCGGCGACCGCCGCAAGAACGAACCTCCTGCGCCTGCTCGACGAAGTAGAGCGGGGGGAGTCGTTCCTCATCACTCGATATGGAAAGCCGATTGCCTGGCTCAGCCCCTATACAGAACCGAATGACACGGAAAGTCTGCGATCTCAGGACAAGGGCCGTGAGCACTGACTCAGTCCGTTTTGGACTGAGAGCGACAGCCTCTCGCCCATCACAGCCGGTTCAGCCACTCATCCTTCCACTTAATGTTGCAGCCCACGCTTGGCCGCTGATCCTGGCTGACGGGCTCGCCGGCGATGACGGCCTTGAGCGCGGCGCGCAGGTCCCGGCCTGTGGGCGGAATGTCGTTCCCTGGCCGGCTGGAATCGAGCTGGCCGCGGTAGACAAGAGCTCCGGCGCCATCGAACAGAAAAAAGTCGGGTGTGCAGGCGGCGTCGTAGGCACGCGCCACTTCCTGGGTTGCGTCGTGGAGATAGGGAAAGATGAAACCCAGCTTCAGCGCCTGCTGCGCGAGCGACGAAGGCGCGTCGTCGGGATAATTCTCCGCGTCGTTGCTGCTGATGGCCACGAAGCCCACACCTGCGTTGCGGTAGTCGATGGCAAGCTGGGCCAGCTGCTGTTCGACGTGCTTCACAAAAGGACAGTGGCAACAGATGAACATCACCAGCAGTCCTTTCGGACCGGTGACGGAAGCGGTGGTGTGCACCGTATTGTCGCGAACATCGTTGAGAGAAAATGCGGGCGCCGGTGTACCCAGCGCGAGCATGGCGGATTCAGTGCGTGCCATGAAGAAAGCCCTCCAACAAAACCAGATTAGCGAAACCAGGTGGCCCGGACGCGAGGTGAATCCTACGCAGTCGCCGCCCGCATGCGCTTGCCCTGAATTTCGATATACACATTCACCAGCGTCAGCGCCGCCGGCGTCACTCCCGGAATGCGGCTGGCCTGGCCGAGGGTGGATGGCCGCACCCGCGTCAGCTTTTCCTGCATCTCCCGCGACAGGCCGCTGACCTGCGTGTAATCGAACCACACAGGGATCCCGCGCTCCTCCGCCTTCTTCAGTTTCTCAATCGCCTTCTTCTGCTGGTCGAGGTAGCCGGCGTATTTGATTTCTGTTTCCACACTTTTCAGTTCGTTGTGCTGTGCTGCCCGCACCGGCCACTGCGCCTCCGGCGCTGCGAATCCATCAACCGCAAGCCACGGCGAAAACACCGGATCCGCCAACTGTTTCTGCAACTCTGGCCAGATGGTTTCGATGGTCACCTCCGGCCGCCGCAACACCTGCGCCCAGGTCTGGCCAGCGGGCCATCCTCCGCCTGTTGCTTTGCCTGTCGACAGCACCTTTTCGAGCGCGACCGCGCGCGCCTGCTTCGCCTCGTACTCCGCCCACGCGCCGTCGCCGATCAGCCCCAGCCGCCGTCCATACGGCGTCAGCCGGCGATCCGCATTGTCGATGCGCAAATGCAGCCGAAACTCCGCGCGCGAGGTGAACATCCGATACGGCTCGTTCGTCCCCTTCGAAATCAAATCGTCGATCAGGATGCCGGTGTACGCCTCGGTGCGATCCAGCGTGAACGTCGGCTCGCCCTTTACGCCGAGCGCCGCGTTGATGCCCGCCATCAGGCCCTGGCACGCCGCCTCTTCGTAGCCGGAGGTCCCGTTGATCTGCCCGGCCAGATAGAGCCCGGCGAATTTCTTCACGCGCAGCGAGCGGTCGAGTTCCGTAGGATCGATGGCGTCGTACTCGATGGCGTAGCCCGGACGCAGCATCTCCGCGTTTTCGAGGCCAGGGATCGACCGCACGATCTCCGCCTGCACTTCCATCGGCAGCGAAGTCGACATGCCGTTCACGTAGACCTCGTGCGTGTTCAGCCCCTCGGGCTCGAGAAAAAATTGATGCTGCTCTTTGTCCGGAAACTTCACGACCTTGTCTTCGATCGAGGGACAGTAGCGCGGGCCAATGGCCTGAATCTGCCCCGAATACATCGGCGACCGGTGCACGTTCTCGCGAATGATGCGCAGCGTCTCCGGCGTGGTGTACGCGATGTGGCAGCTCACCTGCCGCTGCGGCAAAGTCTTCGTGCGAAAACTAAACGGTGTGGGAGCGGCATCGCCCGGCTGCTCCGCAAACTTCGACCAGTCAATCGTTCGACCATCAAGGCGCGGCGGCGTGCCTGTCTTCAGCCGGCATCCGCGCAGCCCCAGCTTCTTGAGCGCCTCGCCCAACAGGACCGACGGCGGTTCTCCGCTGCGCCCGGCTGGATAATTTTCTTCTCCGCAATGGATCAGGCCATTCAGAAACGTCCCCGTGGTGATGACCACAGCGCCCGCCACAATCGTGCGCCCGTCGCGCAACCTGACACCGGTAATGCGCGGTGCGGTTTCCCCCCCAACGCCCGGCGTCGTGCCAAACACGACGTCCACCACCTCGGCCTGCTTGATAAACAAATTCGCCTGCGACTCCAGCACCTCGCGCATCTTCACCCGGTACTGCTGCTTATCGCATTGCGCTCGCGGCGACCACACCGCCGGCCCGCGCGAAGTATTCAGCAGCCGAAACTGAATGCCCACCGCATCGGCCACCTCGCCCATAATCCCGCCCAGCGCGTCCACTTCGCGCACCAGGTGTCCCTTGGCGATGCCGCCGATCGCCGGATTGCAACTCATCTGCGCAATCAGGTCCAGGTTCAGCGTGAACAGCGCGGTGCGCAGGCCCATGCGCGCAGCCGCCATCGCCGCCTCGCATCCAGCGTGCCCGGCGCCCACCACCAGCACATCGTATTGTTCCGTAAACGCCATGGGTCGACAGATTTATTCTACCGGCCTTTCCCTGAGCTCAAAGAAAACGCGGCGCCCAGGGCCGCCGCGTCCTTTGCCTCAACCAGCTTTAGAAATCCAGCTTCAACCCCAGCTGAATTTCTCTCTGGCTGTACACGAACGTCGAATCGGCATTTGAGATTGCCCCGAAGCCCGACTGGCTGCTCTTGCCCGGTCCCGCACTGAAGGACTGATACGTGAGGTTGCCCGTCGATCCAATGGAGTACGCCGTGCTGTTTATCCCGGTCACGTTCATGTGGTTGAACAGGTTGAACGCCTCGCCCAGCAATTCCAGGTTCAGGTTGCGCTTCTCGCTGAGCAAAATATCCTTCTGCAGCCGCGCGTCCAGGTCCGCCGTGTTCGGCATCCGGTAGGTGTTGCGCCCGATCTGCAGCAGGTATCCCGAATTGCCCGTGCCCACCAGCCCCGAACCCGCCGCACCGGAAATCGTTCCGCTGACTCCGGCCGAATACGGCAGGCCGTTTTGCACCTGCAGCACCGGGTTCAGGTGCCAGCCGTTTTCAACATACTTCTGCCAGCCCATTGCGGTGCCAGGCCACGTCAGCAGTCCCCACGCTACAAAGCGGTTGGGCACGTTGTAGGTGGAATTGCCGTAGTTCGCGCGCGGATTGTGCCACGGATCCCACCAGCTGTTGGTGCTGGGCGCCGTGCTCTGGTTCTGGTTGAAGTCCAGCGCGTGCGACCACGTATAGTTCACGTCGAACTGCGCGTATGGATTGCCGCGATTTTCCAGATCGACCACCAGCCCGTTGTAGCTCGAGTTGATGTTGCTGGTCACCTCGGTCACGTTGCCGTAGTGCGTGTTGACGTAGGGCTTGGCGTAGTAGGTCGTCGGAATTTGCGTGCCGCATGCCAGCTTGCCGCAGGTTCCGTCTTTGCCCGCCACCAGCGTCAGCGTTGTCGATTTCATGGTTGCAGGATTGAGATTGAGGTTGAGGAAGTTGGGCAGCTCGCGCGCCAATGCGCCCATGTAGTCCACCGAGAAAAACGTGCCTTTGCCGACCTGCTGCTGCAGGGTCAGATCGAATTCGTGCACTTCAGGATTTTTGAAATTCTTCGCGAAGAAATCCACGCCCGGCGTTGGAAAGCTTCCCCCCGGAATCACCTGCGGGAACACCGGAACCGTGCTGCTGGCCTGCTGCCCGAAGATGGTGGGGATGGTGTATTGCCCATGCGGACTGCCCGCTGCTTCGTACGCGTTCAGGATGTCGCCGTTGAAATTCCTGCCGAAGTAGATACCGTAGCCGCCGTGGATTACGGTCCGTCCCCGGCCATACGGATCCCACGAGAACCCGATTCTCGGTCCAACTTCGCCGAGATCGCTGGGCTGGTTGCCCACCTGTGCGGTCGCGTCCGGATACGGTCCGACCGTCGTGCCATTCACCGTCACTCCGGTGTTCAGCACCGAGGTCGCCAGCAGCGCCGGATACGGCGGCGGCACATGCTCGTAGTCGTAGCGCACGCCGAGGTTCAGCGTCAGCCGCGGGCGGACCTTCCAGTCATCCTGCGCAAAGAATCCGTAGTCGATGGTCGAGAGCTGGAAACGCGGCGTGCCAAAGCCCTGCGTGAATCCGAAGTAGCACGGATAGGTCCCCAGGCCTGTCTGCGATTGTGTGCTGTCGCAGGTCCCACTCGGCTGCAGAACGTCCGCGAAGAAATCGGAGAAATAAGTGTAGGTGTACACGCCATTGCTCTCGTACAGATTGTTGACTTCGTCGTTGTTGCGAAGGATGTCGAATCCAAACTTCAGGCTGTGGTTGTTGTGCAGCCAGGTCGCGGTGTCGCCCACCTGATCCTTCCACTCCGCCGGATAGGCGGCGCGGAATGAGTAGTAAGGCATGCCCGCGGTGAAGCCGTTGCTGCTGCTCGATCCGCCGTAGATCATCAGCTGCACCGGCGTCCCCGTGCTGTTATTCAGATAAGTTTTCGTGAAGTTGCTGAACGGCTGCTCGCCTTCGTCATCGAGTTCGCGCCCGTACTGGAAGCGCAGTTCGTTGGTGAGCGTGCTCGAGAACAGACTGTCCAGTTTCGCCATTCCGTAATCCAGCTTCACAAAATCCGTGCCGAAGGTATCGATCGCGTAGTTGTTCGAGGTTTGCGTCTGCACGCCGCCCGGCGAATCCCACCGCAGCCGATGGTAGAGGAAGCTCAGATGTTCCCTGTCGTTGATCTGCCAGTCGAGCTTGGGGGTGTTGAGCACTTCGTCACCGGTGCGCGGCGTCGTGCCCAGGTCATCCAGCAATCCCGGGCCGGTTAGTCCAGTGAGGCTCGAGACCACCGTGCCGTACAGAAGCTGATCGTAGTGGGCAGCGCCCAGCGCGTAGTTGCCGCCGTACACGCGATTCGCCAGCGCCTGCGCGCCCACATCGCCCGCCGACGATCCCGGTGTCCCCAGATCGGCCCACTGATTGAAGAACGCCGCCGGCGATCCCGGCTTTGCAACGCCAGGAAAATCACGCCGGTATTGGTCGTATGCGTAGAACCAGAAAAGTTTGTCGCGCATCAGCGGTCCGCCCGCTCCAAAGCCCCAGCGCTTCCGCCAGTCCTTCGGACGAAATGGAACCCCCGTCACGATGGTCGGCGGTCCGCCGGTCGAGGGCTCCCTCACGCTCGTCAACGTTGTAAAGGGATTGATCGCACCCCATGCGTTATCGCGATCGAAAAAATACGCCTGCCCATGAATGGTGTTGGTTCCGCTCTTGGTGATGGAGTTGATCACGCCACCGGCGGCGCGCCCGAACTCCGCCGAATAGACACCCGTGTTCACCTGGAACTCGGCAATGCCAATCTGCGACGTCGAATATCCTTCGCGCGTACGCCCACGCTCTTCGGAGAAGAATGCCTGGTTGTCGTCGGCGCCGTCAATTTCCACGTTGTTCAGCAGGGGGCTGATGCCGCGAAACACAATCAGGCCGAATCCGTTTCCGTCCGACACCGCACCCGGCGTCAGCAACGCCAGATCGGACCAGCGCCCGCCGTTCAAGGGCAGATTGAGGATTTCTTTCGACGTGATCGTTTCAGAAATCTCCGGCGACTCCATCTTGAGCACCGGAGACTCACCCGTTACCGTAACAATTTCAGATGCGCTGCCTGTTTTCAAAACTGGCTGCAGTTCGGTGAGCGAGCCCACCGTAACCGCGACCTGGTTGGCCGTATAGGGGCCGAATCCTGAAGCAGTAATGGTGACCGTGTAGTTGCCGGAGGGAACCAGCGGCGCTTTGAAGTAGCCGCTGCTGTCTGTGCTCAGGCGGATGCTTCCATTCGTCTCAGTGTTGCGAAGCACGACGGCTGCGCCGGGAATCACCGCGCCCGAAGTGTCGAACACGGTTCCGGCAATCGCGCCTTCCGTTGTGGATTGCGCGGCAGCCGGAACTGCGCCGACGGTCAGAACCGAGGTCAGGAGGATAAACATTCCTGCGAGCAGCAGGATTTTGCAAATGGATTTGCGCATGAGGCTCTCCAAAAGGTGTGCTGTTGTTGTTGGCTGGCGGACCGCCTGCACTTACCCGCTCTCGCGCGCGGTTCCGCGTTTTTTTCTGACTAATCCGAAAGGACTAAGTCACTTCGTGCAACTTGTAACTTGCGACGCCACAGCCGGCTCTGCTGTTCGTATGGGACGACGATTGCCAGCTTTCCATACTTTGATGAACCAGTGATTACAGCACGTTTTTGCAGCTCTCCTGTGCGGAGAAGCGTCCGTCTGTGTGGAAATCGCGCTATCCAATAAAAAACAAAAGGCCTCCATTTCTGGAGGCCTTTTGCTGATCCGACAACGTGTCGATTTTTAGAACACGAAGTGCAAATCCATCGTGACCACGCGTGAGCCGCCAATTGTGCCTGTCACGGAGCCGAAATTGGCTCCGTTGTTCGGGCATCCGCCGGTGACCGTCGCCTTCGAGCACGAAAGCGTTCCCGCCGGCAGGATCGTCGGTATGGTTGTCGAGCGCCCGGATCCATTGTGATACGGCAGCTGATCTAAATTTGTCAGCGCCGACTGCTGATCCGTCGCGCTCGCGCTGGTCGCGATCTGCCCGTAGTTCACGTATTCGGCCGCGCAGTTGCCGTAAGGATCTGAGTAGGCCGACGTCGAGCATGCATCCGCCTGCCGGATCTCCGTCTGGTTCTGCGGCACGTCGAGGCTGGTCGTATTGGTCAGATTGAAGATGTTCATCCGGTATTCCAGCGTCATCTTCTCCGAGGGGTGGAATTGCTTCCGCACCGACACATCCGCGCGCTTCTGGAATGCCTGGCGGAACAGGTTGCGCTGCCCCGGGGCGAAATCCGTCTCATAGATATCCGAAGGATCCGTGCCCGCCGAAACCGGAATGCCGTCGGTGCCAGGCGCTAAGTAGCGAATGGCAATCTGGCTCGGATCGATCGCCGGAATGTAACTGCCGCTGTTACGAAAAGCGCCCGAGTGGCCGGTCAGAGCGCTCTTTGGATTCGCCCCGTTCTTGATCGGCAGCACCGGGTTCATCAGCGTCGGATAATCCCCGAAGAAAATGCTGCCTACCGCGCCGTAGAACTCGTACAGCGAATAGGGCTCGCCGCTCTGCGCCACCACCAGCCCGCTCAGATGCCAGTCGTTGGTGAAGTACGAGAGCAGCGTGTTCGGCCTGGCCGCGTTCGGCGCCGCCACGTCAAAGTTTCCGCTCAGCACATGCGTCCGGTCGAAATCGGCCGGCGCATACGAAGACCGCAGGTTGTTGGGATTGTCGCCGGTAAAGAACAGGCCGATGGCGCTCTGCTCATCGTAGGTGTGGCTGAAGGTGTAGCTCACCCCGCCCAGCACGTTGTGCGAGAGCCGCTTCTCGAGATGCGCTTCGAGGCCGTCGTACGCCGAAGTTCCGGTGGTTTCAAACAGCGCTGCGTTCGGGCTGTAGCCAACGTACGGCGCGCGGAAATCCGTGTTGCCGCCGTCTTCGGTGTTCCACGGCTCGCCCGCGATCGGATCGTAATCGTAACCGTCGGACTCACTATTTTGGTTCAGCACTTCGAATCCGTAACTCGCCGTCTCACCATGGACCGGACTGCTCGCAGTCGCCAGCAGCGGCTCGTTGAACGGAATCGGAATCACGCCGTGCCGTCCGCGGTTGCCGGTGTAACCCAGCGTCACCGCCAGGTCGGGCCGAGGCTGCCACTGCGCGTTCAGCGTAAAGTTCATCGAGTAAGGCAGCACGTTCTTCTTGTCGTACGCGCCAAAGTTCAGCGTGTCCGGGCAATCCGTGTACCCTTCCTGGTTGTCGATGCCGCCGCAGTTCGGACCGTAATATTTGCTCTGCCCGGTCAACCCGTTCAGCGTCTGTTGCAGCGCGGTGTTGATCGTTGCCGGATTCGAACTGGGCTTTACCCAGTTCAGCGACCCCGATGTCTTTTCCAGCGGGCTCGCCAGCGTGGTGCCGTTGCCGACCACATAGCTGGCCAGCGGAGCCGACTCCGTTACACCGAAGGGGCCGCCATTGCCGCTGCCTGCCGGCTGCGAGAGGTAGCTGAAGTATTCGCCGCGGTCGTAGTACAAACCGAATCCGCCCCGCCATACCAGGTTTCCGTGATTCCGCTTGGGCGCCCACGCGAAACCGATGCGCGGCGAAATTCCCCACTGCCGCCCGGTCAGCGTCGAATCGCTCACGCCCGCGCTGGGATTGTATTTGTTGTTGCCCGCCACCACAAAGCCCGCGTTGTTCACCGTGAACCCGGTCGTCGTTGTACCCGTCACGCTGTACGCGCTCGGATCGAAGTTGAACATGTTGCCGTACTTTTCAGTCAGTCCGCCATGGTAGTCATAGCGAACCCCCGCCGTGATGCTGAGGTTCGAAAGCGCCTGCCACTTGTCCTGCACGAAGCTGGAAATTTCGTTCGTCCGGTAGTAGCGGTCTGCGTCGTTGCGATGGCTCACTGGATCGATCGTCTCCAGCACGTTCGAGCTCTTCGCCGCGCCGGCAAGAAACTTCTGGAAGCTCGCGCTGGTGATCTGCGCGATCCCGTCGCGGTTGTTGTCGATGTTGAGTTGCGTGTAGCTGAACCCGCCGCCCGCCAGAATGGTGTGCCGCCCCAGCGAGAAAACAATGCTCGATGAAGGATTCAGCCGATTCTGGTAGTAACCGATATTCGCAAACGAGCTGTACGGTCCCACCTTCAGGCCGGGCGAGACGGTGGTGTTCGCCGCCATCTCTTTAATCAGCAATCCGGGCAGTCCCGGCGCAGCGTACGGCGCGTCGCTCGGCTCTGCGCCCCCCACGCCGAAATTTCCGCCTGGAACCGTCTGCGTGTAGTAGCTGTACGAAAAGGTGCGCGAGTAGCCCAGCGTCTGCACCCAGTTGATCTTCGATCCCAGCACCAGCGTGTTGCTCAGCGCTCCAACCTGCGACCCGTTTTCCTGCGATTGCGGGAAGCCGCCCGTCTGCGACATGCCGTAGAGCCGCGCAGTCGGCGCGCTCTGGTAGTAGTACTTCGCTGAAACGCGATCCGTTCCGGACAGCTGATAGTCGAGTGATCCGGTCCCCTGGTTTCCCGTCAGCACCGACGTCCCAATCAGCGTGACGTTGGGGATCCCGTACTGATAGGTCGTCTGGCTCGGCGCCTGGTTCGATGGAATCAGGAATCCGCCGGTCGGCGACTTCGCCGACAGCAGTGCCTGCGCGATGGGATCGATCGCCCCGGTGTACGCGGTTCCGTAGTTCCAGCTCGTCGCTGCCGCCGTCAAACCCGCCGCCGACCGGTCGTCGGTCAGCCCCGGCGGAACGTTCATCTGCGAGAGCCCCGTCGAATTATCGGAATCGTAAAGATGCTGGTATGCCGCGAAGAAAAACAGCTTGTTCTTCAGGATGGGTCCGCCCACCGTCAGGCCCGTCGTCCACCGATGCAGCGCCGGGTTCGCCAGAGCCGCCGGAAACGCGCCGGCCCCCTGCTGCGAGAGCAGGTACTGCTGCTTGAAGAAGTAAGGATCGGCATTCAGCGAATTGTTCGCAAAGCTGCCGTACAGCTGTCCGTGAAACTGATTCGTGCCCGTCGACGTATTTGCGTCGATCTGCGCGCCGCTCGTCGCGCCCTGCTGCGCGTCGTACATCGACGTGTTCACGCGCAATTCCTGCAGAAACTCGGGAGGAGGAGAGGGCAGGCTGTTGCCGTTCGATCCATACACCGAAGTGTTGGTCTGCGACGCGCCGCCTACGTCCGCCGATCCAGCGGAAGAGCTGCTGGATGTGCTGCCGCCGCCGATGTTGAAGTTGTAGCGCTGCGAAGCGTCGCTGCTGGAGCTCATCCCATTGAAGATGTTGCTGACGTCGGTGCCGTTCACCTGAAACGTATTGCTGGTGGCCCGCTGCCCGTTCGCCCAGATGTTCTGGTTGCCCAGGCCGGCATTGGTGTCGATCCCGCTCAGCAGTTCCGCATTGACGCCCGGCGCCAGAATCGCCAGCTGCGTAAAGCTGCCCGTTGCCAGGGGCGTGGTCTGAATCTGCGTCTTGTCCAGCGTGTATCCGTTGGTCGTATCGGTCGCGTTCAGCAGCGGATTCGCCGTAACTGTAATCGACTCGGATACTTTTCCAGGCTGCAAGGCGGAGTTCAGCGTCTTCGCCTGCATTTCCTGCACTTCAATCGCCGGATAATTCACCGACTCGAAGTTCGCGGACGTCACCGTCACCTTATAGCTGCCGATCGGCAGGTTCAGGATCTCCCAGTAGCCCGTCTTCTGCGTGGTTGTCGTCCGCGTCAGTCCGGTTTGTTCGCCCGTCACGGTCACGGTGGCTCCGGCCATCGCCGCGCCCGATATATCGGTAACCGTGCCGTTGATGCTGCCCAGCGTTTGCTGTGCCTGGCCAGAGGGTGCTGTGAAAAGAATCGAGAAAAACAGGCAGAACGCCGCTGTCAGCTGGGTGCAAAGAAGCTTTTTCATTTGTCTGGCCTCAGAAAAGGTTGGTGCTTATTTCCATGAGGCGCTTTTAGCCCCATGGTTCTCCACGCTGGGGAATCTACGCGGATCGGCCCCACAAGGGTTTCACGTCTAAATGAACTTCCGGTTAATTACAGCACGGTTCTGCAGAACCGCTTGCGGAATTTTCATCGCACTCGGTGGAAAAGCCGGTGGAAAACTATCCGTCACGGTGACAAATTGCTTAGAAGCTCAACCGAAACCCTGCCTGGATCTGGCGCTCGCGGCCCACCGCGCCACTATTGGCGTTCGTCACATTTCCAAATGCAGCCGTGGGATCGAAAACATACTGCGTCTCGGTGGCGCCGTTGACCAGCACTGTTTTTGTTCCCGGCTTTTCACCGCTTTGCCACGTCAGAGTCGCCATGTTCGGATGGGTCGTGTCGTTGATCACGCGGTAACCAACCGTCTGGATATTCGTAACATTCCGATGGTTGAGTGCGTTGAAGGCTTCGCCCATCAGCTCGAATGAGCAACGATCGCTGATACGAATGTTCTTCGTGAACCGCAAATCCAGGTTGACCGACACCGGATACCGAAACGTGTTGCGTCCGATCGGCGGAATCAGATCTTCACCCCCGGAACCATTCAGGCTCGAGCCGAGACTTGCAATCGGAATCACCATGCCCGCGGTGGTATTCGCGAATGTTTCGTCGGGCTGCGTGACCGCCTGCAGGCAATTGGCCCCGTCGCCGGTCGCCCCACCCGCGTTGAGCCAGTTCGCGTACGAACACGATGGCGTCGGGACAGCGCCCATCGTGCGCATCGAGTATGGAAGTCCGGTTCGCCACGCGCCGGAGGCGGCCAGCGAATATCCCCCCAGCAGCAGCCCCGTCGGACCGTGGAGCCGCCACGGCTCGCGCACCACAACTCCCCCTGCCACGCGCTGGCGCACATCGTAATTCGATGTGCCATGCTCCAGGCTCAGATCAGCCGGATCGTAAACGTCATTCCGCTCTGCAAACGTCGCCTCGTTCTGGTTGTCGTCCATGGCATGCGCCCAGGTGTAGGCCGCGTTCACCGTCAGCGGCCTGGACATGCGCCGCACCAGCCGCACTGTGGCCCCCCGGTACTGCGAGTTGGTCTCGCTCATCATGTCCGTGATCGCGCCGTAGGCAGGGTTCAGCCGCTGGTAGTAGAACCTCCGCGGCTGATACACGCGGTTGGTGTAGCCGGAAACTCCGCTCGTTGCTTTGCCCAGCGGCCCGATGCTTCCCGCGTTTCCTGGCGCCGTCACGCTGTAGAACAGGGTCGCCGTGTTCTTCAAATCGATATTCGTATCGATGAACTGCGTCAGGTCGTGCCCATCGGTCGCCATCCCCGTCAGCGTCAGCACGGTTCGCGCCCCCAGTTCCTGCTGCGCCGACAACTCCATCTGATTGATCTGCGGATGCCGGAACTGCCGATCGAAATATACCGCCTCCGGGGCTGTCGAATTATGATTCGGCGCGATCGGATTGATGTACGGTGTCTCATCGCTCGCAAACACATACGGAAAAGCCGGCGCCGAAGCATCCAGCGGCCGATAGGCATAGGTCCGCGGCGACCGCGCCATTCCTGTTGACGTCAGCGCGCTGAACACTGTGGCATTCGGCACGCGGGCATAAAAGATTCCGAAGCCGCCACGCACAACCGTGTGCCCCTTCCCAGAAATGTCCCAGGCAAATGCGGCGCGCGGTCCCGCGCCGTCGCGATTGTGGGGCAGATGCGCTGTTTCGGGAATTACCGGGTTCAACAGGGCTGTATTTGTATCAGGCACCTGTTCATATTCGTAGCGCGCGCCGAGGGTGAGCGTCAGACGCTGTCCCACTCGCCACTCATTCGCCAGATACGCGGCGTAGTCAGCCGTCTCGAAGCTCCAGTTCGTGCCGCCCAGCGTTTGCCGAAAGCGCGCGTAGCACGGATACGGCCCCTTCCCCGTGGTTGTCCCATCGCAGCTGTTCGGCGCCAGCATGTCCGACAGAAAGTCTGTCAGGCTCGCGTACGAGTATGCCCCGTTCTCCCCCGCGAGCCCATCGAGCGTGTCCGTCACGTAGTTGTAGTCGTAGCCAAAACGCAGCGCCTGCCGCCCGTGGATCCAGGTCCCCGCATCCGCGAACTGCTGCCGCGTTTCCAGCGGATACTCCCGCTTGTTCACATTCGCCAGGGTTCCAAAGCTCAAGCCCTCGCTCCGGTCAATCGATACTTCCGGCGCGAGACCCCATCCATTGTTTGCAAACTGCGATTCAAACGCGCTCGCCGTGCCCGGCATCTGCGATAACACATCGCGGCTGTACTGGTAACGCGCGCTGCTCATCAGGCGCGGTGTCGCGAACCACTCCCACCGCGCTACCGCCGCATCGTCGCTGCTCGAGCTGTTGCCAAAGCTGCCCGCCGCGTACGTTTCGGTTGCCCCGCCCAGCGCCGCATGCACGCCCGTTCGCCGCATGGAGTTGTACTGCACCACAATCTGGTTCCGCGGGTTGATGCGCCAGCTGAGCTTCGGAAACAAAATCGTCTGGCGTGTCGATCGCTGCACCGTCCCCAGCATTTCGTTCATTTGTCCCAGCACGGTCGTCCACGCGCACTCCGCGCGCGCTGTCGATCCCGTCCCCGCGCTCCCCGCCGCCGGACACCCCTGCAGCAACGGACTGCTGCTCGCAACAATCCGCGCCTCCAGTGTCGAGAGCGACGTCGCCGACGGCGGCGCGAAAAACACTTCGGGCTCATTCGCCCGCGCCACCGCCGGATCATCTCGTTCATGCTGAGCCCACGAGAAAAACCAATACAGTCGATCCCGGCGGATCGGCCCGCCTGCCGAAACCTCCCACTGCTGTCGCCGATCCGGCGCGCGGTACGGCGTTTCAACATAGGTGATGGGCTGGCCATTCACATAGAGGACCGGCTGCCCTGTCGAAGAGGCGGTCGTTCCTGCCGGCTCCTCGACCATCGTTTTGCTGAAAGCGTTGAAGGTTTGCCCGATCGCGCCGCGATCGTAAAACGCGGCCTGCCCATGCATGCGGTTGCCGCCGCTCTTCGTAAGGGTGATCACCGCGCCGCCCGCTGCGCGCCCATACTCCGGCGCAATCCCAACCACCTGAAACACGCCTACCGAAGACTGAGCTGTCGCGAAGCCTCCGCCCTGAACCCCCGAACCGCGCTCCCGCGACCGAAACGCTAAATTGTTGTCGGTTCCATCGACGGCAATGCTGTTCATCAGCGGACTCAGGCCGCGAAAACTCAGCGATCCGTCGTCGCCTGTCCCCGATCCGGAAAGCAGGGCCGCCACGCTCGACCAGTGCCGGCTGTTGTTCGGCAGCTCGTTCGCCAAATTGTCCGTGTCACCCACTGCACCGGCCCCGGCGCCGCTCGCTCCAGCCGTGTGCGCACTTGCCAGCCGCGCGTCGACCAGGACGGTCCGGTGCGTCCAGCTGTCCGCCAGCCGCACATGCAGCGCGGCCTCCGTGCCCAGGCCCACCGTCAGATGATCCGCCTCCCACGAGCAAAGACCCTCCGCGCGGACCCGAAGCACGTAGTCGCCCGGCGTCAGATCAGAAAAATGAAAATTGCCGCTGAGGTCGCTGACCCCGTCGGTGTGTTCGCCGGTCGCGTCTTCGATCCGCACCGAAGCCCCCGCGACCCCGCGCCCATCCGGCCCCGTCACCCTTCCCCCAACTCCGCCGCCTGTGTCCGACTGCGCCGCGCACATCCCCGCCGCCAGCCCCAGCCACAACAGGAGCCCATGGCCCAACACGGCCGCTTTTCCGAGCCGGGGGAGACGCACTTTCCCTTTCCGAAAAACACCAGCCCCGCAGGCCGGCAACAAAGCTGTATCTGATAAGTGATTTGAGCCTAGTTCACCAGCTAAACTGGTGACAGCGAATGTTTATCGATGAAGCCAAAATTCGGGTGAAAGCCGGTGACGGGGGTAATGGCTGCATGGCTTTTCGCCGCGAAAAGTTCGTCCCTCGCGGCGGACCCTCCGGCGGCGACGGCGGACACGGCGGTAACGTGGTCCTTGAAGCCAGCCAGCGCCACAACACCCTGGTCTACTTCCGCTTCAACCCCGAGCACAAAGCGGAGCGCGGCGAGCACGGCATGGGCTCCAACTGCACCGGCCTCGATGGCAAAGATACCGTGCTCAAAGTTCCCGTCGGCGCCGTGCTCTTCGACGCCGATACCGGCGAGCTCATCCACGACTTCACCCGGCCCGACGAGCGCCTCATCATCGCGCGCGGTGGCCGCGGCGGCCGTGGCAATCAGCACTTTGCCACGTCCACGCATCAGGCTCCGCGCGAGCACGAGCTGGGCCGCACCGGCGAAGAGCGCAATTACCGCCTCGAGCTGCGCGTCCTCGCCGACGTCGGCCTCGTCGGCTATCCCAATGTCGGCAAGTCCACCCTCATCTCCCGCATCTCCGCCGCTCGTCCCAAAATTGCCGACTACCCCTTCACCACGCTCGAGCCGCAACTCGGCGTCGTCACCATCGGCGACGCGCCCTACGAAGAAAGCTACGTCGTCGCGGATATTCCCGGCCTGATCGAAGGCGCCCATCTCGGCGCCGGCCTTGGCGCCCAGTTCCTCCGCCACATCGAGCGCACCCGCATCCTCGTGCACCTTGTCGACGTTTCCGATGCCAGCGGCCGCCCCGATCCCGTTGAAGACTTCAAGGTCATCCTGAACGAGCTGAAGAGCTTCGGCCACGGCCTCGATGAGAAGCCGATGTTCGTCGTCGCTTCCAAAGTCGACTCCGCGAATCCCGCCAAACTCAAAAAGCTGGAAACGATGGCCAAACGAAAGAAGCTGCCCTTTTACGCCATCTCCGCCGTCACCGGCCTTGGCGTGGACAAGCTGAAGTACGCCATCGGCAAAAGAGTCAGCGACCTGCGCAATGAGTCCGCCGCCATCGAACTGAAAAGCGCCGTCGCCGGCTGAAAGAGAAGCCGGGCAGGCGGAATGGCACCGGCCTTCAACTTTTTATTTTGTGGGAAGAAATTCGACCCGCACGAATTTGGCCGCTGGCTTCAGATCGAAATCGGCTGTAACGAAGACGTGATTCGAAGCCGAGACCAGGACAACGCCGAAGGCATCCACGTACGGAATTTTATGATCCGCACGGATCAACCCGGCTTCTACGGCTTGCTCCGCTGTCGCCGGAATAACCTCAATGCCCAAACCCGCGAGCCTCTGGAGCACGTTGTTCATCACCTGGCGCCCGCGCAATTGATAGAGCTTGTTCGCGACCTCGCCCCAGTGGAGTGAAGAGATTCCGATACCCGCGCTGCCTTTCAGGTAATCCTGGAGAATCTTCTCGACACGATCGGCCCCGGCTTCATTGTCTGTGTAGCGCAGGATCGCGCTGGAGTCGAGGATGTAGGTCACCACTTGCTGCGGCGGTCCTCTTCGCGGCGTTCCTTCAGCAAAGCGTCCGTCATCGATGGGCCGCCGGAAGTGCACCCACGCAGAGCGCGCACGTATTCCTTGTTCACTGGTTCGAGGATGATGCGGTTCCCTTCACGCAGCACGGCGATTTTCGTGCCGGGACGTATGCCCAGCGCTTCGCGGATATCGGCGGGGATGACAAATTGACCCTTTGTGCTTACCGTAGCGAGTTCTGTCATGACGTCTTACATTGTTTCATAAGTAAGACAACCATGCCGGATCCTCGCTGCTCAGTACTCCCCGCCCTGGCTGCCATAGCTGAGGTCGCCGAATTTCGTGCACTTTGAAATCCAGGCGACTTCGATGGAGCCGGTCGGGCCGTTGCGCTGCTTCGCCACGATAATTTCGGCCTTGTTGTCGGCTTCCGGATCAGGTTCGGCTGCTTTGTCGCGGTTGTAGTAGCTCTCGCGATGGATGAAGGCAACCACGTCGGCGTCCTGCTCGATGGAGCCGGATTCGCGCAGGTCGGAGAGCAGCGGCTTGCGGTCGCCGCCGCGCTGCTCGGAGGCGCGCGAGAGCTGGGAGAGCGCGATCACCGGGATGTTGAGTTCTTTGGCGAGGGCTTTGAGCCCGCGCGAGATGGCGGAGACTTCCTGGGTGCGGTTCTCGTAGCGCCGGGCCTGCGGACCGGAGGAGCCGGCGGTCATGAGCTGCAGGTAGTCGACGACGATCAGGTCGAGCCCCCCCGCGGACTGGCGGAGCCGGCGAGCCTTGGCGCGCATTTCGGTGAGGGAAATCCCTGGCGTGTCGTCGACGAAGACGCGCGCTTCCACGAGGCGCTCCAGCGCGGAGGTGAGCTTGTCGCGGTCTTCGCGGAGCAGGAAGCCTTTCTGAATTTTGACGGAATCGACGATGGCTTCCGACGCCAGCATACGGCGCAGCAGCGACTCCTTCGACATTTCGAGCGAGAAGACCGCTACCGTCTTGCCGCCCTGGATGGCAGCATTCTGCGCAATGTTGATGGCGAGCGCCGTCTTGCCCATCGAAGGGCGCGCCGCGATGATGATGAGCTCGGAATTCTGCAGGCCGCTGGTCATGCGGTCGAACTCGGTGAGGTGCGTGGCCAGGCCGGTGATCTCGCGGCCTTCCTTATAAAGGTTGTCGATCGTCTTGAACGAGCTGGCGACGATGTCGTGCACGCTGGCGAACCCGCGGGTGATGCCCTTCTCGGTGACTTCGAGCAGCGAAGACTCAGCGGCATTGAGCACCTCGAGCGCGTCTTCGCTCTGATCCGCGGCGCGGGTGATGGCGCTGGAGCAAATGTTGATGAGCTGCCGGAGGAGCGACTTGTCCTTAACGATGCGGACGTACTCTTCAATGGAGAGCCGCCTCGGCAGGCCCTCGGTAAGAGAGGCGAGCCAGGCGACGCCGCCGACGGACTCAATCTCCTTGCGGCGCGCCAGCTCTTCGCTGAGGGTGACAATGTCGACGACGTGATTGTGGTCGATCAGCTCGCCCATGCGCGAGAAGACACGCTGATGGGCGGTGAGCGCGAAGTCGTCGGCGCGGAGACTGGAGGCGGCCTCGGAATAGGCGTGGTTGTCGAGCAGTACGGCGCCGAGGATGGTGCGTTCGGCGTCCAGGGAGGCGGGAAGGCCGCGCTCAAATTCGATGTCGGGGGTGGTGGCCATAACCTTCAACGAGTGTAGGACGATCGGGCTGGATGGGGTCGGCTGGAAAATCTGTGAATCCAGAGGAGAACTGGGTACCTCTTGTGAAAAACCTGTTCATAGAGTCCGTGACGATGGCCTTCGGGGCGGACGAGCGTCTATCATTAGAGGGGATCCCCCGGAATTGGATTTGCATGCGAAATAAGCCGTTGATTGCAGTTCTTGTGAGTACGCTGTGCGCTGTTGCGGGTTCGCTCCGCGCGCAGCAGGCAGAGTCGGTAACACCGAGTCAGACACCGTCGCCGGAGATCAGGGAATTCCAGGGTCTCGAGGATCAGTGGTCGACCGCGCTGATGAAGAATGATCAGTACACCATGGAGTTTTTGCTCTCGCCTCTCT
The DNA here is from genome assembly GCA_036272255.1 of Acidobacteriaceae bacterium. Taxonomy (GTDB): domain Bacteria; phylum Acidobacteriota; class Terriglobia; order Terriglobales; family Acidobacteriaceae; genus Palsa-343. Next base: position 41,367 of record DATAZC010000225.1, read on the forward strand.
ACGTGGATATTTCCGCGAACGGCGACGTGACGACCAGGAACCAGCAGCTCGCCGGGCTCTACCAGAAGGGCGATGAGCCGGTAAGCCTGATGCAGCGCGTGGTCACCGTACGAACCTTTGGCGATACCGCGATCGTGAGCGGGACGTACGTCGAAAAGTTTCGCGGCAACGGCAATGCGCGCGAGGAGCGGGGCATCTTTACCCACGTGTACAACAAGTCGCGGATGCACTGGGCCTGCGTGAACGCCCAGCGGACGGCGGTGGTGGAGCTCGAACCAGGCAAGCAAAAAGCCGCGCAGAAGAAGAGCACTGCGGCGGAACCGTTCCACATCCCACTGCTGTACCCGGGAGCGCAGCCTTCGCAAACGGCGGTGGGGCAGAACCCGAATACGCCCCCGAACTAACGGCAGGGAGTAGTCGACAGGGAGTGGCCAATTGCCAGCAGGGAGCAGCTTTACGCCGGCCCGGAAATGACAACGACCACACGACCCACCTGGGCTGAGGTTTCGCGCGGCAGGCTCATCCACAACCATGACGTTTTGCGCCGTCTTGCGGGACCCGCGACGGAGCTGATGTGCGTGGTGAAGGCGAACGCGTACGGCCATGGGCTGGTGGAGTGCGCGCGGGTGCTCGAAACCAACGGTGCGCGGTGGTTCGGCGTGACCTGCGTCGAAGAAGGCGTGGAGTTGCGCCGCTCGGGCTCGGCGGCTCGCATCCTCATCATGTCGGGTATTTTCGCCGGCGAGGCCGAAACCGCCATCGAACATACTCTGACGCCGGTGGTCTGGGAAGCGCTGCATCTGGACTGGCTCGAAGAGGCGGCGCGCCGTCTGGGCAAAGGTGCCGGCGAGGTTCCGGTGCATCTGGAGATCGACACAGGGATGTCGCGGCAGGGGCTGCAACGGGCGAAGTCGGAGGCGCTGCTGAAGCGGTTCCATGCGAAATCGCCGCTGCGGGTAGAAGCCCTGATGACCCACTTTCATTCGGCGGAAGGCACGGAGGCGAATCGGAGTCAGCTCAGCGAACTGACGGCGACCGTTGCGCCTGCGATGCGGGAGAAATTGAGGACCGACTTTGTGAGTGCGGGCAGCTCGGCGAATTTGCTGCAGACCGACGATGTGCTGTCGCTGAAAGCTTTTGCAAAGAAGCTGGGCGACGCCCGCATGGTGCGCGCCGGCATCGCGCTCTACGGATATTCGCCCTTGCGCACGCAATCGGCTGCCGACACCATGGGCGTCCCCTCGCCTTCTTCGGACCTCCAGCCGGTGCTGAGCTGGAAGACGCGCGTGATTGCTGTGCGGGAGATCGCGGCCTGGGCAACGGTGGGCTATGATGCGACCTTCACGGCGCGGCGCCGGACCCGCGTGGCATTGCTGCCGGTGGGCTACGCGGACGGGTTGAATCGCCGGCTTTCGAATCAGGGCTCCGTACTGGTGCGCGGAGAGAGGACGCCGATTGCAGGACGCATCTCCATGGACCAGGCAACGATCGACGTGACCGATGTGGACGGCGTGGCCGTGGGCGACGAGGTTGCCGTGATTGGCGAACAGGGCGCGGAGAAAATTACGGCGGCGGACCTGGCGAAGGAAATGGGAACAATCAGCTACGAGGTGCTGTGCGCCATTGGGGCGCGCGTGCCCCGGGTGATGGTGGACTGAGATGCTGGGCAAGCTCTACGCAGAGTGGATGTACCGCTGGGAGACAGCGTTGACAATGCGCGATGAAAATCGCGTGGTGCGTCCGCTGGAGTGGGGCTTTGAGTGGCTGAGCGATTTCATCGATGAGGCTGGGCTGGGCGCAACGGTAGAGCGCGCAGGGCGGGATGAAGACGCAGCCGAACAGGCGATGCTGGCGGTGAATGCGGCGATCGTGCGCAACAGCGATGCATTCTTTGGTTACAAACGGCCGGACGATTTTCGGCTGGAGGAACGGGCGCCGCAGTTGTTTCCCACGAATGTGCGGCCGGAAACGCTGCGCCGCGATGCGGAGCTGAAGCAGCGGGCGAAGGACGGCAGGCTGAAGAAGGCGCAGTTCCTGCGCTTCACGTCGCCGGTGCGCACGCCATATCCGGAAAATGACCTGGTGAACGCCCGTTGGTATCCGGCCAGCGAAGCGCGCATGCAGGGAAAACCGAAGCGGGCGATGATCGTGATGCCGCAGTGGAATGCGGACGCCTTCAGCCACAACGTGCTTTGTTCGCTGTTCAATCGGTTTGGGATTTCGGCTCTGCGGCTCAGCAAGCCGTTCCACGACATTCGGCGGCCGGCGGAGATTGAGCGGTCGGACTACGCGTGCAGTTCGAATATCGGGCGGACCATCGCAGCCGTGCGCCAGGCCGTGGTCGATGTGCGCTGCTGCATGGACTGGCTGGAGTCTCAGGGCTACGAGGAGTTTGGGATTCTGGCGACGAGCCTGGGGTCCTGCTACGCGTTTCTGGCGAGCGCCCACGATGCCAGGCTGCGGGTCAACGCGTTCAATCATGCATCCATGTCGTACGGCGATGTGGTGTGGACGGGGCAGAGCACCCGGCATATCCGCGCCGGGTTCGGCGAGGCCGGACTGACCCAGGAACGGCTCTACCGGCTGTGGGGCGGCGTGAGCCCCTACTCCTACATGGAGCGATTCGCGGAGACGCATAAGCGTGTTTTGCTGGTCTACGCGCGCTACGATCTCACCTTTCTGCCGCAGTATTCCGAGCAGGTGGTGGAGAATTTTGCGCGCCACGGCGTGGATTTTGTTGCGAAGGTGCTGCCCTGCGGCCACTACACCACCGGAGAATTTCCGTACAAGTTCATCGACGGCTGGTATCTGGGGTCGTTCGTCTACCAGGCCTTTCGGGATCTCGCGCGCCGCGAGCCGGATGGCGCCGTGAAAGCTGCGGGGCAGGAAAAGACGGAGTTGGTGGAGCGATAGATTGCAAGGGAGCAATCCAGAGGTGGAGCAGCCTTGGACGGAACGATCTCCGGACGCAGCCCCGGAGGCAGGTGGCGCGAACGCCTGTCCCTGTTGCGCCGCAGGTTCGGGCACTGTGTGGATGCGGACGCGGGGTGTGTCGACGCTGATCCCCAGCTACACGCTTCTGCGCTGCTCTGCGTGCTCGCACGTGTGGCTCTCGAATCCCCCTTCCGCGGATGAGTTATCGCGCTTTTACGGTCCGGAATATCATCAGGCGGTCAGCTGCGCAGGCGAGGGGGATGCGGCGCGATGGGGCGGCCTGCTGAAAACCATCCAGCGCTACAGGACCAAAGGAGCCCTTCTCGATATCGGCTGCAGCACCGGAGGATTCCTGTCGCATCTGAGCGGCGGCGCCTGGCAGCTGGCCGGGATTGAACTGAGCGCAGAGGCTGCGGAAAGGGCTCGCACCAACAGCGGCGGTCAGATCATGACCGGCAGCATTGGCGAGGTGGAGTTTCCGCCGAACAGCTTCGATGTGATCACGTGCAACGACGTGCTGGAACACCTGCATGAACCGCGAATCGTTTTCGAGAAAGTAGCCGGTTGGTTAAAACCAGACGGGATCTTTTACGTTTTCGTCCCCAATGTTTTGTCGTGGGAAGCGCGCTTGTTTCAGTCGTTCTGGTATGGACTGGATCTGCCGCGGCATCTTCATTTTTTCTCGCCGTCATCGCTCAACTCGCTTTCGAGCCAGGCAGGGCTCGAAACGCTGCGGATCGCGACTCCACCAGGAAATTATCTTGAGCAAAGCACTTGCCGTCTTCTCACCTGGCTCGTCTACAAAGCCACCGGATCGATCCACATCATCGACATGAGCGGCAGGGTGAACCCCGTTTTGAGGGTGGTTCGAAAGGGTCTTCGGATTGTAGTTGGAGACGGATTCGGATGGGTGGCGTCGATGGGCCGCGCAGGCCCCAGCCTGCAGGCGGTATTTCAAAAGCGGAATTGATGGCGCCTTCTTTCCGGAGAGAGGGCCGCTTTCGCGTCAAGCGTGTCAGGCAAAGCCGCTCAGGCCTCAAGATGAACACTGGCCATGGCGAGCGAGGCCGTGTGTGTGAGCGAAAGTGATACACGGATGACGCCAAGTTGTCCTGCAATGGCACGCGCGCGACCGCTGAAAACCAGAATGGGCCGGCTGCCGGGAGCGCGACGGACCTCGAGTTCCTTCCAGAAAACGCCATGCTGGATGCCGGTGCCGAGGGCTTTGGCGCCTGCCTCTTTGGCGGCGAAACGCGCGGCAAAACTTTCAGCGGCGGTGGCTCTGGCGCTGCAATAGGCGATTTCGTCCGGAGTGAAGACGCGCGTCAGGAAGCGCTGGCCGTAGCGTTCGATGGAACGCGCGATGCGCGGAACTTCGATGAGGTCGATCCCGGTGCCGACCAGCATGAGGCAAAGGTAGCACAGGAAAAACCTTTAGTTGTGCCAGCGAGGAAAACGCATTGAAGAGATGGGAGGAATGTTCCGATGCAGACAGTGTGCGCGATATCGCTGAGCAAAGCAGGGGACAAAAAGGCTGGGAGCTGAGCCTGACGGCGGTGTGTGCCGAGGACTCTGCCCGGACGGTGCGCTTCCTGACCGGAGCGGTGATGGCTTGCGGAGGCTTCGTGCTGTCGCGGCGATTCGATGCAGGCGAAGCGGCAGGCATCGAATTCGAATTTGTGCGCGCCATGTGCGTGGAGATGTACAGCGTGCTGATTGCGGCGGGCCTGGAACTGACGGCGCAATCGCATGTGATGATGGCGACACTTTGCCAGTGCACGCGCGAGACCCTGGAGGCGACGGCGGGCGATCCGGTGCGCATCGAGCTGGTGATTCGCAAGTCCCGAGTGCCGGCGCAGTGCGGGCCAGGCGGTTCGGTGATTCCGCCCCAGGTGGCGTAAGACATCGTCGGATTCTCAGACGATGTTCCTGAAGACAGATTCCTGGCCATACACTTTCCCTGATGGAACCATGGGACGCCATTGTCGTCGGGGCGGGACCGGCAGGCTGCGCCGCTGCGTGGGATCTGGCGGCTGCGGGCCGCGCGGTGTTGCTGCTGGATAAGGCGGAGTTTCCGCGGCATAAAGCGTGCGCAGGCGGGCTGACGCGGAAGTCGCTGCGGGCGCTGCGGTATTCCGTGACGCCCGTGGTGCGGGAGACGGTTTCCGCCATTGTGATCAAAAACGCCAGAGATGAAGCAGCGACGCTCGCCAGCCGCAACGCGATCTGCGCGATGACCGTACGCCAGGAGCTGGATGAATTTTGCCTGCGGCAGACGCTGGGCGTGGGAGCGCAGTTTGCGCGCATCGCAGCGATTGCCGGCATCGAGGGGGAGGCCGATGGCGTGGTGGTGCGAACGCCGGAGACGGAGTATCGAGGACGGTTTTTAGTTGGCGCGGATGGCGTGCATAGCCGGGTGCGGCAACTGCTTTGCGCGGACCCAGGGTGGTTTCGCCGCGGGTTTGCGCTGGAAGCGGAGGTGCGCCGTGAGGCCGGGAACCCAACCGATCTGGTTTTCGATCTGGCGCCGGTGCGGCAGGGATATGGATGGATTTTTCCCAAGCGCGACCACGTCAACGTCGGCCTGTATACCGAATCGTCGGAGGAGAAGCTGGACCGGCCGCGGCTGGAGCGTTACATTCGCGAGCGATTGGGGGAGGCGACGCTGGGGCCCATTACAGGGCAGTATCTGGGATTTGGCGCGGAACGCGGACAGCCGGACGCGGCACGAATTTTTTTGGTGGGGGATGCGGGAGGGTTTGCCGATCCGCTGACCGGCGAAGGAATTTACGGTGCGATTGCGAGCGGGCAGGCGGCAGCGGCCGCGATCGACGGCGAGTTGCGCGGGGGTATACGAGCGCAGGAGGCTTTTGCGAAGAAGACGGCGCCGTTGCGGCGGGACTTGCTGTTGTCCGCTTCCGGAGCGCGGTGGTTTTACGGGAATCTCGATTTAGGGTATCGGGCGCTGACGGCACCGGTCTTTCGCCGGGCTGTAATCAACGCCTATGCAAATGGAACCAGGATTGCCGCTCTGGCGAATGCGGTTCGGCGGTTCGCGCGGATATTTGCAATGTCTGCGTAGTTCGAAAGATGTATATTTTGCTGCGCATTTCAGCCGGGAAAGCCGGCCTGGCTTTGCTGCTAAGATTGAGTTTCAGACGCAGATGGTTTCGGCCTGAATCAACAGACGAATGCCGCCGAAGAGCGTGCAATGCTCAATCGTTCCCAGGCCATCGCCCACTCCAACCCCCGAATCTGACCGCACTGCAACGGCATCATAAAAAGTCCGGCGCGAGAGCAGATGCAAGCGACAAACCTTAAGCACGGCGCGAAAGCGACTCGGGTGAGTTCCCTGCTCGTTCTGTGCATTGCGGTGCTGATGGGTCCGCATGCATGGGCCGAAGGCCCGCTGGGCTCGCCGAACATTTTTGCTCCCGACTCCACGCCCGCCAACAGCATCCTGAATTTGTCGTGGTTCGTTCTGGCGATTACCGGCGGCATTTTTGTCACCGTGGGCGGACTGCTGGTGTGGGCGCTGATTCGTTATCGCGAGCGTGCGACCGACGATGAGAGCGAGCCGGCGCAGATTTACGGCAGTACCCAGGTCGAAGTGGCGTGGACGGTGATTCCGATCCTGATTGTGGTGGTGCTGTTTCTCACGACGGCCCGCATTATTTTTGCCATCCAGGACGCTCCGAAGCCGCAGGTAGCGCTGGATGTAACGGTGGTGGGCCACCAGTACTGGTGGGAGTACCGCTATCCGAAGCTCGGGATTGTGACCGCGAATGAGCTGCACGTGCCGGTGAGCACCGCGCTGGAGCCGAGGCCGACCTATCTGCATTTGCTGTCGGCCGATGTGGACCACAGCTTCTGGGTCCCGCAGCTGGCGGGCAAGACGGATCTGATTCCGAATCATCCCAACGATATGTGGATCGATCCGCACCATACCGGTGTGTATCTCGGCCAGTGCGCGCAGTTCTGCGGCGTGGAGCACGCGAAAATGCTGCTGCGCGTGTATGTGGATACGCCGGAGCAGTTCGCGGCGTGGGTAGAACAGCAAAAGCACCCCGGCATGCAGGACGCGCGTGTGGCGGCGGGGCGGCACGTATTTGAAACCGAGGCGTGCACCAATTGCCATGCGATCGCGGGAACCGCCGCCCGCGGAACCTTTGGGCCGGATCTGACGCATCTGGCGAGCCGCACCACGATTGCTGCGGGCGCGGCCATGAATACGCCGGAGAATCTGCGCGCGTGGATTCAGGATCCGGATCACTTTAAGCCGGGCGCGCTGATGCCGGCGATGCAACTCAACGATCAGCAGGTCGACGAATTGGTGGCGTACCTGACGACTCTTCATTAGGACGACGAAATGGCAGACCAGACATTACCGATTGCCGGAACCCTGGACGTGACGCCGCGGCGGCGCTCGCAGGCGCAGGTGCTGGAGTGGCTGCACGGCTGGGTGGTCACGGTAGACCACAAGCGGCTGGGAATTCTGTACGTGGTCTACTCCATTTTCTTTTTGCTGGTGGCGGGCGTGGAAGCGCTGGCGATTCGGTGGCAGCTGGCATGGCCCGGCCTGCATATTCTTTCGCCGCAGGTCTACAACCGCATGTTCACCATGCACGGCACTACCATGGTGTTTCTGGTGGGCATGCCGATTCTGTTCGGATTCGCCAATTACCTGGTGCCGCTGATGATCGGCGCGCGCGACATGGCGTTTCCGCGCCTGAACGCCTTCAGCTTCTGGCTGACCGCCTTTGGCGGATTGCTGCTCTATTACAGCTTCATCGGCGGGTTCGGTTTGTATGGGATGGGGAATGCGCCCGACGTCGGCTGGTGGGCCTACGCGCCGCTGACCGCGAAAGCCTTCTCTCCAGGACATGCGACGGATTACTGGGCGCTGGCGCTGATCGTGAGCGGATTCGGCACGCTGGGCACGGCGATCAACGTCATCGCCACCACGCTTTCCATGCGGTGCCGGGGCATGTCGCTGCTGCGCATGCCGCTGTTTGTGTGGCTCATGCTGGTCACCAGCGGGCTCACGCTGATCACGATTACGCCACTGACCGCCGCACAGATCATGCTGCTGATCGATCGCTACCTGGGCGGACATTTCTTCGACACCCAGGCGGGCGGCTCGGCCATCGTGTGGATGCACTTCTTCTGGATCTTCGGGCACCCGGAAGTCTATGTGCTGGTGATGCCGGCGTTCGGCATCGCGAGCGAAGTGATTCCGGTGTTTTCGCGCAAGGCGATTTTTGGTTATCCCGCGATGGTGGCCGCGTCGGTGGGCATTGCGTTTGTGAGCCTGGGCGTTTGGGCGCACCACATGTTTACCGTGGGCATGACGTCGGTAGGCAATGCGTTCTTCGTGTTGTCGACCATGCTGGTGGGAATTCCGACGGGCATCAAAATCTTTAACTGGGTGGCGACCATTTGGGGTGGGAAAATTCGCTTCAGGGTGCCCATGCTGTTTTGTCTCGGCTTCCTGTTTCAGTTTTTAATCGCCGGGCTCACCGGCATCATGCTGTCGGTCGCGCCCTGGGACTGGCAACTGCACAATTCCTATTTTGTGATCGCGCATTTTCACTATGTGCTGGTGGGCGCAATCGTCTTCAACATTTTTGCCGGTATCTATTACTGGTATCCCAAGGTCACGGGGCGGATGCTGAGCGAGACGCTCGGCAAGTGGCACTTCTGGCTGTTCCTCATCGGCTTCCACATCACGTTCGACACCATGCACTTTGTTGGATTCCTCGGCATGCCGCGCTCGATTTATACCTACGAGCCGGATCGCGGATGGAACCATCTGAATCTCGTCATCTCGCTGGGCGGGGCGGTTCAGGGGATCGCGGTCCTGATCTTCGCGTGGAACCTGGTGCATTCGTATTTCAAGGGCAAAGAGGCGGGCAACGATCCATGGGACGCGTGGACGCTGGAGTGGGCCGCGCCTTCGCCGCCGCCGGTGTATAACTTTGCGGCTGATCCGGTGGTGCGCAGCCGTCGTCCACTGTGGGATCTGAAACACCCGGACGATCCGGACTGGAAGTACGAAGCATGAGCGCCATTCCTGTTTCTCCCCTTGCCGAACCGTGGCACCTGCCCTCGCGCGGGCGCGTCGCGATGCTGTCGCTGATCACGGGCGAGAGCGCGATCTTCACCATCTTTGTCGTCGCCTACATCTACTACATCGGAAAAAGTCTGAGCGGGCCGCTGCCAGGACAGGTGCTGGAGATTCCCTTCTTCAATACGGTATGCCTGCTCGGCAGCAGCGTCACCATCTGGCTGGCCGAGCGAGAAATTGACCGCGGAAAGATGCGCGCGTTCGCCGCGTGGTGGGCGGTAACCATCGCGCTGGGGCTGGTGTTTATCGCCGGCACCGCGATGGAGTGGCACAAGCTGATTGAGGTCGACGGGCTGACGATCAGGACGAACCTGTTTGGCACCACGTTTTATTCGCTGGTGGGCCTGCACGCAACCCACGTGGTGATCGGGCTGCTTGGGCTGCTGCTGATTTTGATTTTCACCCTGACCGGACATGTAACCCAGAAGCATTCGGAGCGCATCCAGGTGTTCGCGCTCTATTGGCATTTTGTGGATGCGGTATGGGTGGTGGTTTTTACCGTGGTGTACATCGTGGGTCGATAGGCATGGCAGATACGCAACCAGGCGTAACACAACATCGGTCGGGACCGGCGCACGGGGAGACGATCCACCTGCCTGCGCCGACGGCGTGGCCCATTGTGCTGGCGCTTGGCTGCACGCTGGCCGCCGGCGGCCTGGTCACCAGCCTGTGGGTGACCGCGTTTGGTGCGGTGCTGATGCTGGCTGGATGCGTGGGCTGGTTCCGCGATGTGTTGCCGCACGAGGCGCATGAAGATGTGCCGGTGGTGGTGCAGCCGGTGACGATCACCACCACGCGACGCGCGGTGCGGCGGCTGGAACTGGGTCCGGAGCATCGTGCGCATCTGCCCATTGAGACGTATCCGGTGACCAGCGGAATCAAGGGCGGCATCGCGGGCGGCATCGCGATGATTTTTCCGGCGCTCGCCTATGGGCTGATCGCACAGCACAGTATTTGGTACCCAGTGAACCTGCTGGGCGGGGCGGGCGTGGGACCATCTGCGCACGTGACTACGGCGGAGATTGCGGCGTTCCACTGGAGTTGGCTGCTGGTGGCCATTGCCATCCAGACGGTGACTTGTTTGCTGGTGGGGCTGCTGTATGGCGCCATGTTGCCCATGCTGCCCACGCGACCCGTGCTGCTGGGCGGAATTCTCGCTCCCTTGCTGTGGACAGGGCTGCTGCATTCCGCCATGGGCATCATCAATCCTGCGCTCGATGCGCGCATACAGTGGGGATGGTTCGTCGTGTCGCAGGTGACGTTCGGGGTCGTCGCGGGTCTGGTGGTCGCGCGCGAAGGCAGGATTCGCACCGGGCGAGGGCTTCCGTTCTATGCGCGCATGGGCATTGAAGCGCCAGGACTCATGGAGTCGAATCCCAACGCAGGCCCGCCTGAGTATCGCGATGAGGAGAAACACTGATGTGGCCTGGCGCGATGATCCTGGCGTTGCCGCTGTTCCTGGCTGTGCCTCTGATTCTGGCCGGATGCGAGGGACACGAGGCGAAGGTGGAACCGATTCCCGCTCGGCCGGAAGAGGTCGTGGATTTTCCCACGCTGTACGGAACGAATTGCGCGGCCTGCCACGGAGCCACTGGACACGGCGGCCCGGCGATGGAACTGGGGAATCCTGAATATCAGGCGCTGGTGGACGATGCGACGCTGCGGAAATGGATTTCCGGTGGAATGCCGGGAACGGAGATGCCGGCGTTCGCGCAGTCGGCCGGCGGCATGCTGACCGATGCGCAGGTGAACGCGCTGATTGCCGGGATGCGGAAGGAGTGGGCGCGGCCCGATGTCTTTGCCGGAGCTACGCCGCCCGCCTACGCGCAGCCCGCGGGTGGCGATGGGAAGCGCGGGCAGGCGACCTACCAGGCGCGTTGCTCGGGTTGTCATCAGGAGCCGAGCCGCGAGCAGGTGACGAGTGCGGCCTATCTCTCGCTGGTGAGCGACCAGGCGCTGCGGACCGTGATCATCGCGGGACGGACGGACATCGGACAGCCCGACTGGCGTCTGGCGGGTGCGAAAACGGCCAGCGCCCCGCTTTCCGGACAGGATGTAACCGACATTGTTACGTATTTGGGATCGCTGAGGAATCCGTCGTCCGTCTCGGCGGCGCCCCAGGGGAGGTCACAGTGAGCGAGGGTAGCGACAGCCCGGAAAAACAAGGTACGGGGCCGGATATCCATACGGCCAGCGTCCAGGCGAGCGATCAGGAAAGCTCGGCGGTAGTTACGCGGCGATGGATGCTGCTGACGGCGGGTGCGGCGCTGAACGGTTTGGTGGGGCTGGCGATGGCTGTACCCATCGTGCGGTATCTGCTGGCCCCGGCGAAGAAAGACGATGCCTATAAGTCCTGGATCTCGCTCGGCGCGGCCGGTGGTTTTCCTGTGGGCGAAACACGGCTGGTGTCGTTTAAAAATCCGTGGACGCAGCCGTGGGATGGAGAAACGGATAACGTAGCGGCTTATGTGCGGCGCGAGGGCGCGAGCCAGTTCACGGTGTTCGCCATTAATTGCGCGCACCTGGGATGCCCGGTGCGTTGGTTCCCGCAGTCGCAGCTGTTTATGTGCCCCTGCCACGGCGGCGTCTATTACGCCGATGGATCGCGGGCTTCCGGACCGCCGGAGCGCGGCCTGTTCACCTACGACTACAAAATAGTCGGCGGACAGTTACAAATTCATGCCGGGCAGATGCCGAGTCTCGCCAACACGGCGAAGCTGGTGAAGATTGCGACGCCCGGCGATGCCGGATCCGCAAAGGATGGGGACTGCCCATGCCGGGGATAAAACAATCCGGCTCAAAAAATACCTGGAAGCAGCTCTACGACTGGTTCGAGCGGCGGCTGCAGGTGGAAGGGCCGATCAAAGAAGCGGTCCTGCACAAAGTGCCGCGCAACACAGCGAGCTGGTGGTACGTGTTTGGCAGCGCGGCGTTCACGCTGCTCATGCTGCAGGTGGTGACGGGCATTCTGCTGGCCCTGGTCTATGTTCCATCGGCGGCGGAAGCCTGGAACAGCCTGAACATTTTGAACCATCAGATTCCTCTGGGGTGGTTTCTCCGCGCGGTGCACGCCTGGGGATCGAACTTCATGGTCGCCGTGGTGTTCATCCACATGGCGCAGGTGTTTTTGTTTGGCGCGTACAAATTTCCGCGCGAGCTGACGTGGGTGGTTGGCGTTTTCGCGCTGCTCATGACCCTCGGCATGGCCTTCACCGGGCAGGTTCTGCGCTTCGATCAGGACGCGTACTGGGGCCTCGGCATCGGCGTGTTCATCATGAGCCGAATCCCAATCGCCGGCGGCTCGCTCGTGCATCTGTTGCTGGGCGGTCCGGTCATCGCCGGCGCAACGCTCTCCCGTTTCTTCGCCCTGCACGTGTTTGTGATTCCCGGAACGCTGCTGTTTCTCGTCGCGGTCCACGTCTGGATGGTCCTCAAGCTCGGCGTGAATGAATGGCCCATGCCGGGTCGCGTCGTCCGCAAAGAAACCTACACCGAGGAGTACAACAAGCTCGCGCACGAAGACGGCATTCCGTTTGTGCCGGGCGCGTTCTGGAAGGACCTGGTCTTTTCCGGCGCGATCCTGGCGGCGGTGGCCATCTGCGCGGCGGTGCTGGGACCGTCAGGCCCAGGCGGGCAGCCCGATCCATCCATCATCCAGACGGTGCCGAAACCGGACTTCCCCTTCCTGTGGATTTACGCGGTGCTCTCGTATCTGCCTCCGTCGATGGAGACGCCGTTCATCCTGATCGCGCCCATCCTGATGGTTGCGGGCCTGCTCGCGGTGCCGTTCGTCGCGAGCGAAGGCGAGAAGAGCTGGCATCGCCGGCCGGTAGCGGTGCTCGCGCTCAGCATGGTGGCGGTCAGTTGGGCAGTGTTCACGCATCTGGCCATGTCGACGCCGTGGAGCCCGCACATGAGCGCGTGGAGTGCGGACACCTTGCCCGCGAAATATCTGCAGCAAGCGACGCCTCTCGTTCGGCAGGGCGCGGTCATTTTCCAGGCGAAGCAATGTCGCAACTGCCACTCCGTCGGCGGACAGGGCGGAGAGCGCGGGCCTGCACTCGATTCCGTGGCGACGCGGATGACGCCAGACCAGATGCGCTACAAGGTAGTCACGGGCGGCGGCAACATGCCGGCGTATGGAAAGAATCTTTCGCCGCCGGAAATCGAGGCGCTGGTGAGTTTTCTCGAAACGCTGCACCCAAAGGGCGAGATGCCCGCGATCGATGCTTCGCAGCAGGCGGCCGCATCACAGCCGAGCGCAACCCAGCCATGAGCCGAGCATGAATGCCGACGCGCTGATCACCAACTGGGATATTCCCTGGGCCGTGACGGCGGCGCTGGCCTTGACGGCCGCGATTTACGTACGCGGATGGAACCAAATTCGCCGCACCCGGCCGGAACTGTTTCCGCTGTGGCGGCTCATCTCGTTTCTGGGCGGAGTGCTGGCGATTTTCATTGCGGTCGCCTCGCCGCTCGATACGTTCAGCGAATCGCTGCTGTTCATGCACATGGCACAGCACTTTGTGCTGATGTCCGTTGCGCCGCCGCTGATCGTGCTGGGCGCGCCCGTAGTTCCCATGCTGCGCGGATTGCCTCGCGGCTTGATCCGCTGGCTGCGGCCTTTGTTCGCTACCGGCGTGGCGGGTCGCGTCGGAGCTTTCCTGACGCAGCCAAAGCTGGCGTGGGTTGCCATGAACGCCGCCTACCTCGGCTGGCATATCCCAAAGGCCTATGAATTTGCGCTGGCCTCGGAGGGGTGGCACAACTTCGAGCATGCCTGCTTCTTCTTTACCAGCCTGATGTTCTGGTGGCCGGTGATTGCGCCGTGGCCCTATCGGCAAAATTTTTCCCGCTGGCTGCTGCTTCCCTACCTGGTGCTCGCGGATCTGGTCAACACCGGCCTGTCAGCCTTCCTGTGTTTTTCCGGACGGCTCCTCTATCCCAGCTACGGCGCGGTCGCGCGGCTGTTCGGCCTGAGCGCGCTCAACGATCAGATCGCTGCCGGCGCGTTCATGTGGGTGATGGGGTCCACGGTCTTTCTGATTCCTGCGATGGCGATCACCGTCATGCTGCTTTCGCCGCGCAGACAGCGGATGCGCGCGCAGATGGTTCTTGCCCACTCAGGCCAAAAGAGGGCGTGAATGGGGCACCCGGCAACAGCGCATCGCTGGCTGTGAGCCGGCGCCCCCCATCTCCACCTCGGGATAGGGGGCAGCTTCGGTTCCAACTACGGTTTGGTGGCCAGGATTATCGGCGACGGCCCCGGTGATTCGAGCAGCCGCACGTTGGTGAATCCGGATTCTTCAAGCCACGCGCCGATCTCCTCGAACGACCAGGTGTTCCCTTCCTCCGTATTCACCAGCATGTTGACCGCGAAGAAAAGTCCCTGGACCGGTCCGGTTCTTTCCTTGTTGACCAGGAATTCCTGAACCGCGATGGTGCCGCCGCTGGCCAGCGACGCAAAGGTCTTCGCGAGCAGCTTGCGGCTGCGTTTTTCGCCTTCGCTGTGCAGGATGTGCCCCAGCGTCGCAAGTCCGTAGCCAGACCCGAAGTCAGCGTCCTGCAGATCGCCCTCGACAAACGAGAAGCGGTCGCCGAGGCCGAAGCGGTCAGAGGTCTTCTTCGTAATGTCGATGACCTCGGGCCAGTCGACGGCGGTGACGTGAACGCGGGGTGAACTCTGCGCGATGGCGACACCCCACACACCGGAACCGGCCGCGAGGTCGAGGACCTTCACCGGCTCGCCCGCGCTGCCGAAATTCATGTGACCCGCAAGCGTCTGCGCCGCCGGATAGCTCATCGGGAAGATGTCGAGGACGAAATCATGAAAAAACTCGCCGCCCGACTTCTCTTCGTTCACAGCGCTGACGGGCTTCCCGGTGCCGACCACTTCGTTCAGGTGCAGCCACCGCGGAATGAGCTGTTCGCTGCAGTGCTTGATCATCCCACCCTGGAACGAGGGCTTGGTGCTGACCAGGAAAGCGTCGCTCTCCGCGGTGTTGGAGAAGCGGCCCTGTTCGTCTTTGGAGAGGAAGTTGAGCCCGACCAGCGCGTCCATGATCGCGGTCAGCCCGCGCGCCGAGGCGCCGGTGGCCTTCTCCACTTCCCAGATATTTTTGGGGCCGCTGTCGAGCACATCAAAGACGTGGTGGCGAATGGCCGCCTCAAGAACCAGAGGCGGAACGTAGCCCCAGGCCATCTGCAGGATGCGCTCCGGGGTGACCTGGGCGTGGGTAGGGGTGGTTGCGGATATAGGCGTGCCTCGTTTCCGGGGATCCGGGAAATTTTTAAGCTGGCAGCTGGAGAGCTGAGGGGATGCGGGGTGAGTGTAGCAGTTCCCACTGTGGGTTCGACGAGGGCGCGAGCCGAGCAACAAAAAATGGGCCGGCGCCAGGGGCCAGCCCATTGGGGGAGAAATGGTTCTACTGCCTGTCCCGGGTGAGGGTCAGGTGTGTGGTTAGACGGGGGAACCTTCGCGGGGAAAGCGGGCCACGCTATAGCAACCGGCAAAAGAAGTACGGGCTGACTTCGGATGGCCAGCCCGTTGGGGGAGGAAACAGAGACGAACAAGACAGAGGGGAACCGGGGCGATCAAACCGTGGTGATGTTGCCGTTCATGCCATCGGGATAAAAGCCGCCTTTGGCCGTGCCGGTGGCGTCGTTCGCGTACACGATCGCGAGCACCTGGGAAGTGGTTCGGGCATAGGCCAGTCCGGGCAGGGTTTTGTCCGGAGCGGTCGCGCCGGCGGTGGCGAAAAACGACCCCTTGGCGGTGGGTCCGTTTTCGGTTGTGGACACGGAGCCGGGATCGTACGGTGGCACATCGAGGTTGTCAGCCGGGATGACGGCGGTGGGAATATACGGGACACCCTGCTGGATCGCGATCAGACGAATGGCGCCGGAGTGGAAGGCTTCGACGGCCAGGATTTGTGCGGCGTACTGCAGATTAGTGCTGGTCAGGTCGGTCGCGGCGCCGGCGTATGCGGTCACTCCCACGTCTTCAAAGAGGCGCGCAAAGGTGATGTAGTTAGCGGTGGCGACGGTGCCTAAGGCCCCAAGGTTCAGTTGCGGTCGGGCCACGGCAGCGCTGCCCAGTGCGGCGCGAAGATCGTTCACGTGGCTGAGTTCGTCGTAGTAAATCTCGGCGAACATGTCGGCGATTTGCTGTGTTTGAAAGGTAGGCGTAGCGCCGGGAGCGCCGGTGGGTGCGGGGCCGCCTCCGGTGGAGGTACTGGGAATATCGCCGCCGGTGACAACGTAACTGTAAAAGGTGGCTTCGAGATACTCGAGGTTGAGAGCGAAGTTGAGCACATCGGTTTCAGAAGGACCGGCAGCGACAACCTTTTTCATGCTCGAACCGCCGCAGCCGGCAAGGATGGCGCCGCCGGCCATGGCTGCGCCGGTGATGCCAAGGGTATTGAGAAAATTGCGCCGGTTGACGGCACGTTGTACGCGGACCCGGTTGAGGAGCTGTTCCGCCGAGAGCACCTCGGCGACTTCGTTTTCAGGCATGGGGAGAACCTCCTGGTTGCAGTACGCCTGAAGCGTGAGCCGCGGATTGATGATCGAGTTAATAACTTTTGTGGAAAGCCAGGATTTGGCGCGAAACGATACGGCGAGGTAGCATTTGCTTGCGTCTAAGGTAGCTCTGATCCAATTCCAGCCGCCGAAGTCGTTTCCGCAGCGCGGCCTTCTGACATGGTCTCCAATCCATTGACTCGACCATTTGCGTATCTAATACGGGGACTCATGGGTAGCCGAGGCGACGCGGCATGACTGCGCCCGCGCAGCAGGTGCCGGACTCGGCGCTGGTCGAGCGAATTATGGCGGCAGACGAAGCAGCGCTGGCCGCGCTCTACGATCGCTATGCAGGCATGCTCTATGCCATGCTGGTGCGGATCCTGAAGGACACGAGCGCGGCGGAAGAAGTCCTGCAGGATCTGTTTCTGCAGCTGTGGCGCGGCGCTGCGCGTTTCGATGCGAGCCGGGGATCGCTGCCAGGCTGGCTGCTCGTGATTGGCCGGAACCGCGCCCTCTCGCGATTGCGGGGCAAAGACCGCCGGGAGATTCAGGATGATCCTGAAGGATTTTCGATTGAGGCGGTGCCTTCGCCAGGAAACCTGGAGAACGAGGCAGCGCGGGCCCAGCTGATGGAAAAGCTGCGCGGAGCGATGGCCAGTTTGCCTTCGGAGCAACGGGAGGCCGTGGAGCTGGCTTATTTTGAAGGCATGACCCAGACAGAAATTGCAGAGCGGACCGGAAGTCCGCTGGGAACGGTGAAGTCAAGAGTACGGGCCGCGATGCAGACACTGAAGCAAGTTTTTGAAGATGAATCGACACGTCAATCCCGAAGACTCTGACCTGTACGCGCTGGGTGCGCTCGACGGGGAAGAGAGGCTGGAGCTCGAAGCGCACGTGCGCTCGTGCGACAGCTGTGCGCGCGAGGTAGACGCTGCGCGGCAACGCGTAGCGCTGCTGGCGCTGGCTGCGCCTGCCGCCGCTCCGCCGGCCCGGGTCAAAGACGCGCTCATGCGCAAGGTGCGGGCAGATCGCGTTCCGGAGACCCACCGCGCGATGCGGGAACCGGAGAAGACACGAGGGTTTGGGCTGGGGTGGCTGGCACCGATGTTTGGGGTGGCGACCGTAGTGTTTGCCGGACTGGCGGTGGTTTTCTGGACCCGGGACGCTCGCGACCTGGAACGAATCCACGCGCTGGAGGGGCAGCTGGCGGAAGTCCAGACGCGCTCGCAGCAGATAGCACGCGCTTCCGGCGAAGCGAACGAACTGCTGGAATGGCCAGGCACCAGGCGTGTGGCGCTGATGCCGCAGCCTGGGATGCCGAAGGGGCGGGCAGGCGTTCTGTACAACCGCGAGATGGGGATGGTGGCGTGCGCCGGCTGGCTCCCGGCTCCCCCCAGCGGCAAGAGCTACCAGCTGTGGCTGGTTCCGGCGCAGGGATCGCCGATGTCGCTGCACGTTTTCGGCAGCGGGGAGTGGGACAAGCCGATGGCGATGCATGTATCGCCTGGCATGGAGGCGAAGGCCTTCGCTGTGACCGAAGAGCCGGAGGGCGGCATGCCGACGCCGACAGGACCCAAGATCCTGGTGGGCGTGGGCGAGTAGAACAGCTCCCCTCCACTGTTTCGACGAGGCAACGGAGCAATTGCGGCCCGATGCCTCGGCTCTCCACCACTCAGGAAGATTCAGGGGCAGACGGGAAGAGACCCTGTTTTGAAAGGGCACAGCTTCCAGCTCTGCCGTAAAGATCCCGGAACGAGTCGGCTTGAGCCCTTGGAGGGCACGGTTTTCTCTTTCGAGGTTTTTCCGCATGCTGGAATGACAACCGCGCGCCCATCATCCTGTGGAAAATTTGTCAAGCCCCAGGCCAAAAATCCAAAGTAACGACCGAATAAAACAAAGGACTTCCGCACCAAACATTGCGAACAAATTTGGCAGGTTTTCAACCTCAACCTGGTATTCTGATAATAGGGAGTAAGAACGAATCAAGGGTCGCCCAGGCGACCCTTTTCGTATGGGGAGCGACGCATGCCAATGCCTTCGATCTGGCCTTTGTCCGATCCGGGCCCGATCCCTGGCTCGATGCCTTCATGGCTGCGAATGCGGCATTCGCGGCCGGCAATGCGGCATTCGTGGTCGCCAGCATGGCATTCGCGTCCTGAGTGCCGCACTCGCGACCGGTTCGGATCTGCCTTTGCCTCAATCATGAACGCCGCTCGCGTACACCAATGCCGCATTCGCGGAGGCGAGTGCGGCACTCGCATGCTTCTCCCATCTGCCCTGCACTCTGGCACTTGCCGCAGTCACCAAAGTGACTCCCGGCGTAAATGCAACAAAACAAATCACCACAGAAAGAAGGGGCACCCCAGGGGGGGAGCGTTCCGCTCCCCGGGGAACGATGCCGCGCTCCGGTAAACTTAAAACCTATGCCTTCCGGTACGAGTTCGGGTCAGTCCAGCGGGTCCCCGTGGAGTGGATCGAGAATCCGCGAAATGTTTTTGAAGTTCTTTGAGACGAAGGAGCACCGCCGCGTGCACTCCTCGTCGCTGGTTCCGGCCAACGACCCCACGCTGCTGTTTACCAACGCGGGCATGAACCAGTTCAAAGACGTGTTTCTGGGCCTCGAGAAGCGCGATTACCGGCGCGCGACAACCTCGCAGAAATGTGTGCGCGCGGGCGGCAAGCACAACGATCTCGAAAATGTGGGGTTCACCCGGCGGCACCACACGTTTTTCGAAATGCTGGGGAACTTCAGCTTCGGCGACTACTTCAAAAAGGATGCGATTGCCTTTGCCTGGGAGCTGGTCACCTCGCCCGAGTGGTTTGGCATTTCGAAGGACAAGCTGTACGTAACGATTTTTGAAGGCGACGCCGAGGTGCCGCGCGACGACGAGGCGGAGCGGCTGTGGATGGACGTAGGCGTTCCGGAGGAACGGATTTTCACTTACGGCCGCAAAGACAACTTCTGGCAGATGGGCGAGACGGGCCCGTGCGGGCCGTGTTCGGAAATTTTTTACGACATGGGCATCGAGGCCGCGGAGACGACGGGCCCCGACGGTCTGAAGCTGGACCGGCCGTTTGGTGAAGACGAGGCGCGGTACGTCGAGATCTGGAACCTGGTCTTCATGCAATTCGACCGCTCCGCCGAAACGGACGCAAAAGGTACCGTTCTCGGTTACAAATTAACGCCGCTCCCCAAGCCCTCCATCGACACGGGGATGGGTCTGGAGCGGGTCGCCGCTGTATTGCAGGGAGTGGTCAGCAATTTCGAAACGGATTTGTTCACGCCACTGATACAAAAAGCGGCCGAGCTGATCGGCGGTGTGCCCGTGTCCGACTCTGATTCCGCGCAGCGGAATGACGGTAGAAGCCCCGGCCTTCAGGCCGGGGAAATCACGCAACAGCAGGAAAGGGGCTTTAGCCCCGGTCTGCCCGAAGCAAAGAAAGGGGCCTTATCCGCTGAGGTCCTCACGGACAACGCCAGCCTGCGCATCATCGCCGACCACGCCCGCGCCTCGACTTTCCTGATTAACGATGGCGTCCTGCCCTCCAATGAAGGACGCGGCTATGTGCTGCGCAAAATCCTGCGGCGCGGGATTCGGCATGGGCGGCTCTTAGGCCAGGAAAAGCCGTTCATGTTCGAAATGGTCTACGCGGTGCGCGACGAAATGCAGGATGCGTATCCGGAGCTGAAGGAAAGCGCAGACCGCGTGTCGAAGGTCATCCGCGCCGAGGAAGAACAGTTCGCTCGGGTGCTGGAGATTGGGACGGCGCGGCTGGACGAGGCGATCGGCACTGGAAAGCTGGATGGGAAAGCTGCATTCCATCTCTACGAGACCTACGGCCTCCCCCTCGACTTCATGATGGATGCGGCGCGCGATGCGAGCATTCATTTCGATCTGGAAGGATTTGAAGCAGCGCGTGCCGAGGAGCAGGCCCGCGCGCGCGCTTCCTGGAAAGGTGGCAGCCAGAAGTCCGCAAGCCCTGCGTTCCGCGATCTGCCGAAGACCGCGTTCGAGGGCTACGGCCGGCTGCGCGTGGATGGCGCCGAAGTGCTCGCCATTGTGAAAGACGGCCAGGGAGTTCCCGCGGCCAGCGCCGGCGACGCGGTCGATATCGTGCTCGATCGCACCAGTTTCTACGCCGATTCAGGCGGCCAGATCGGCGACACTGGCTGGCTCTACTCCGACGATCACAACTCCGTCGTCGCCGATGTGAGCGGCTGCACCAAGCCCGTGCAGGGCGTCTTCGCGCATCGGGCGATTCTGCGCCAGCGACTCGCCGTCGGCGAACACCTCGACACCGTCGTGGATGCCAACTACCGCAACGCGACGCGGCGCAATCACACGGCGACGCATTTGCTGCATGCGGCGCTGCGCGAAGTCCTCGGCACGCACGTCAAGCAGGCCGGATCGCTGGTCGAACCCGGGCGGCTGCGGTTCGATTTTTCGCACTTCGCCGCGATTGCCGACGAAGAGCTGCAGAACATCGAGGACATCATCAATCAGCAGACGCTGGGCAACACCCAGGTGGTCACGCTCGAAGATGTTCCCATCGACGTCGCGGTGAATGAGTATCACGCGATGGCGCTGTTCGGCGAGAAGTATGGAGAAAAGGTGCGCGTGGTGCGCATCGGCGACTTTTCGACCGAGCTTTGCGGAGGCACGCACACCGGTGCGACCGGCGAGATTGGCGTGGTCAAGCTGCTGGGCGAAGGGTCCGTGTCGTCCGGAGTGCGCCGCGTGGAAGCGGTCACCGGCCTGGGCGCACTGAACGAATTTCGGCGTGATTTCCAGGTAGCGCAGATCGCGTCGCAGCTGGGACCGGGCGAGATGACTCCCGCCGACGCGTTGCGCCAGCGCCTCTCCGCCCAGGAAGACGAGCTGAAGAAGCTCCGGCGCGAGCTCGACGAGGCGCGGATGAAGTCGGCGGCGTCGCGCGTATCGGGCGCGACGGATCAGGCTGTCGATGTGGCCGGGGTCAAGGTGCTGGCACAGCGGGTGGACGGGCTCGACCGCGGACAGATGCGGACGCTGGTCGATAATCTCCGCAACAAACTCGGCTCCGGCGTCGTCGTGATGGGCGGCGCGCAGGAAGAAGGCAAAGTCGCGCTGATCGTCGGCGTCACGAAAGACCTCACCGCCAAAATCCAGTCCGGCAAAATCATCGCGCAACTCGCGAAGAGGGTCGGCGGATCGGGCGGCGGCCGCCCGGACATGGCCGAAGCCGGCGGCAAGGATGCAGGCCAACTGGATGCTGCGCTCAAGAGCGCGCCAGAAGTGGTGAAGCAGCTTCTGGCTTCCGGCTCTTAGCTTCCTGCTTCAGCCTTCCCGCTCCGCTATCCTGTTGCGGGTGACGCCATGACCTTTATTCTCGCGCTCGATCAGGGCACGACCAGCTCGCGAGCGATTCTCTTCGACAAGCAGGGGCAAATTGCTGGTGTAGCGCAGCATGAGTTCCCACAGATTTTTCCAGCCGCCGGTTGGGTGGAACACGATCCGCTCGACATTCTCACGTCGCAGCTGAGCGCGGCCGTTGAGGTCCTCGGGAAAGCCGGGGTAGCCCCGCACGACATTGCCGCGCTGGGGATCACGAACCAGCGCGAGACCACCATCGTGTGGGATCGCAAGACCGGTAAGCCGGTGGCGAACGCGATTGTCTGGCAGGATCGGCGGACCGCGCCGATGTGCTCGCGGCTGCGCGACGACGGCGTCGAGGAGACGATCCGACAGAAGACCGGCCTGCTGCTCGATCCTTACTTTTCGGCAACGAAGATTGCGTGGATCCTCGACAACGTGAGCGGTGTGCGGGCGCGGGCGGAGCGCGGCGAGCTTGCGTTTGGAACAGTCGACAGCTGGCTGACCTGGAATCTGACGGACGGCAAGCGCCACGTGACGGATCGGACCAATGCGTCGCGCACGCTGCTGTACAACATCGTCGAAGACAAGTGGGATGACGAGTTGCTGCGCATCTTTGGGATCCCAGCCAACATGCTGCCCGACGTCGCCTGGTCGAGCGAAGAAGTGGGCCGCGTGACGACGCCGCTGGGGCCGCGTGACGTAGCGATTGCGGGCATTGCGGGCGATCAGCAGTCGGCGCTGTTCGGCCAGCTGTGCACCGGGCCGGGCGATGCGAAGTGCACCTACGGGACGGGTTGCTTTCTGCTCGAAAATATCGGCGGGACGTTTCGCTTGTCGAGCCAGCGATTGGTGACCACACTGGCGTGCAGCACGGCGCGCAAGCCGGAATATGCGCTCGAAGGGAGCATCTTTATTGGCGGCGCGGTGGTGCAGTGGCTGCGGGACAAGATGCGGTTCGTCTCCTCCGCGCCGGAGGTGGAAGACCTTGCGGCAAGTGTGGAGGATGCGGGAGGTGTGGTGTTTGTGCCCGCCTTCACCGGGCTGGGCGCGCCGCACTGGGATCCCTATGCGGCGGGGATGATGATCGGCATCGGGCGCGACACCGGGATTGGGCACATTGCACGCGCGGCGGTTGAAAGCATCGGGTTTCAGGTAGCGGATGTGCTGCGCGCGATGGATGCGGACACCGGGATTCCCTGCCGCGAGCTGCGCGTGGATGGCGGCGCGGCGGCGAACGATTTGCTGATGCAGTTTCAGGCAGACCTGCTGGGGATTGCGGTTCACCGGCCGGCGTCCCTTGAGTCGACGGCGCAGGGCGCGGCATATCTGGCAGGGCTGGCCGTGGGCTTCTGGAACAGCGTGGATGAAATTGCCGAGACGCGGGGGGGCAGAATCTTCGAAGCAAAGGGCGAGCGAGCGCTGATGGAGCTGCGTTACGGCAAGTGGCGCGAGGCGGTGGAGCGGGCAAAGGGATGGAATCGGCCGGGCGCGATGTGACGGATATCACCGGCCGGCGCCGTAGCGCGAGGACTATCATGATTTCTCCGGGCGGCCCGCTCCCCATCAATGGCGGGTGACGGGAGATCTGCATATGTGTCTGGCGATACCTGGAAGAGTAGTGGAGATTGTCACCCGCGAGGGGCTGCACATGGCGCGCGTCCAGTTTGGCGGCGTCACGCGCGAAGCGTGCCTGGATTACGTGCCGGAGACGCAGGTCGGCGACTATGTGCTGGTCCACGTGGGGTTCGCCATCAGCCGTGTGGATGAGGAAGAAGCGCGGCGTACCTATGAGGCGCTGGCGGAGCTGGATCAGCTCGGGGAACTGGAGATCCCCGAGATCGGCGAGCGAGCCGGAGGTGTCTCATGAAGTATCTCGATGAGTATCGCGACGGGGACATCGCAACGAAGCTGGTCGAGCGAATCAAGCGGGTGCAGACGAAGCCGTGGGTGATTATGGAAGTCTGCGGCGGGCAAACACACTCCATCGTGAAGAACGGGATCGATCATCTGCTGCCGAAGGGTGTGGAACTGGTGCACGGGCCAGGATGCCCGGTATGCGTGACGCCGCTGGAGATGATCGACAAGGCGCATGCGATTGCGCGGCGGCCGGAGGTGATCTTCTGCTCGTTCGGCGATATGTTGCGCGTGCCGGGGTCGGACGGCGACTTGTTCAGCATCAAGTCACGGGGCGGGGATGTGCGGGTGGTGTATTCGCCGCTGGATTGCCTGAAGATTGCGAAGGCAAATCCTGAGAAGCAGGTCGTGTTCTTCGCGATCGGGTTTGAGACGACGGCTCCTGCGAACGCGATGCTGGCGTGGCAGGCGCGGCAGCTGGGGCTCACAAATGTGTCGCTGCTGGTGTCGCACGTGCTGGTGCCGCCGGCGATTGAGGCGATTCTGAGCTCGCCACTGAACCGGGTGCAGGGGTATCTGGGGCCCGGACATGTGTGCGCCGTGGTGGGTTACAGCGAGTATGAGCCGCTGGCGAAGCGCTTTCATGTGCCGATCGTTGTTACAGGTTTTGAGCCGCTGGATATCCTCGAAGGCGTGCTGATGGTGGTTGAGCAGCTGGAACTGGGGAAGGCTGAGGTCGAGAACCAGTATTCGCGCGTGCTGGAGCGCGGCGGCAATCGACCGGCGCAGGAGCTGATCGCTAAAGTGTTCGAAGTGAGCGACCGCAAGTGGCGCGGCGTGGGCATGATTCCGCGGAGTGGGTTTCAGTTGCGCGAGGAGTTCCGCGATCTCGATGCGGAGTATCGCTTCGATGTGCAGGCCATCGACACGATGGAGCCCGCGGTGTGCATCTCGGGACAAATTCTGCAGGGGATCAAAAAGCCCCATGATTGCCCGGCGTTTGGGACCGAGTGCACCCCGCAGCATCCGCTGGGCGCGACCATGGTTTCCGCAGAGGGCGCGTGCGCTGCCTACTATGCATACGGACGGCACTTGAAGGATGCGGATCTCGTCACGCTGGGGAGTCAATAGCGATGGGCGTGGACAAAGTGGACGACCGCGAAGAGACAGGCGCGGGGCTGGGGCCGTTTGGCGTGTGCCCGCTGCCGATCTTTGAGCATCCGCAGATCGTGCTGGGACATGGCAGCGGCGGCAAGCTTTCGGCGGAGCTGATCGAGAAGGTCTTTGTCAGCCGCTTTCGCAATTCGACGCTCGAAAAGATGGACGACCAGGCGGTTCTGGAAATTGGCGGCACGCGGCTGGCTTTCACGACGGATTCGTTTGTGGTGACGCCCATTTTTTTCCCGGGTGGCGACATTGGATCGCTGGCCGTGAACGGCACTGTGAACGACCTGGCGATGGGTGGCGCAAAGCCGCTGTATCTGTCCGCGGCTTTCATTTTGGAAGAAGGGTTGCCGGCGACAGAGCTGGAGCGCGTGGTGGATTCGATGGCCGCAGCCGCGCACAGTGCGGGCGTGCAGCTGGTCACCGGCGACACCAAAGTCGTGAATCGCGGCAAAGGGGACAAGATTTTTATCACGACGACCGGGATTGGCGTAGTCGATCGCGGTACGCGCATGTCGGCGGATCGGGCGCGGCCGGGCGACAAGATTCTGTTGAGTGGGTACGTCGGCGATCACGGGATCACGATTCTGTCGCAGCGAGAGGGGCTTGAATTTGAGAGCGCCCTCGAAAGCGACTGCGCGGCGCTGAACGGATTAGTGGACGCGATGCTCGATGCGGCAGGCGGCGCGGTGGATGGATTCCGCGTGATGCGGGATCCAACGCGCGGCGGCGTGGCGACGGTGCTGAATGAGATTGCGGGCAGGTCCAAAGTGCGGATGATGCTGCGGGAGAACGAGATTCCGGTGCGCGATTCGGTGCGCGGTGCGTGCGAGATGCTGGGGCTCGATCCCCTGTACGTGGCCAATGAAGGAAAGCTGGTGGCCGTGGTTGCGCCGGAGATTGCCGAGCCGGTGCTCGCGGCGATGAGGGCGCATCCGCTGGGCGCGGAGAGCCGCGTGATCGGCGAAGTGGTGGAGGCACACGCGGGCATGGTGCTGATGAAGACAGGCGTGGGTGGAACGCGGGTGGTGGATGTGATGTTCGGGGAGCAGCTGCCGCGGATCTGCTAGGCGGAGAGTAGGGAATAGCCTGTAGCCAGTAGGGAATAGCCAGTAGCCAGTAGCCAGCCGTTAAACGTTGGGGGCTACTAAAAGCGCACGGCCCGCATTAATCCGCGGGCCAGGTTTCCGATGTGAAGGTCGAGGCGGGGAGACCGGCAGCGTTGAAGAGATTGTTGGTCACGACGCCCATCCAGCCATAGCGAACATATAAAGGATGAGCGACATTGGATGCGGAGACGATGACTGTCTCGCCGTCAATGCGGGCCTGGGCGGGGACGAAGTGGTGGTCTTCGCCAGCAACTTCGAAAGCATCGATGGGCTGGTCGTGGGCGGTGAGCCCGTGGGCGTGATCGAACCAGACGCGCAATGAAGTGGCGCCGTCGGGCTGAAGTTCGGCCGTGGCCTGGCGGAAGAGAGGCGATGCGAAGGCGACGTCTTCACCATAAGAGATATGGCGCGCGGCCAGGGCGAGGCGATGGCCGACCGTCTGTTTATCCGGAGGATGAACGTTATCGGGCGTGCCAACGTCGAGAGTGACGGCCATTCCGGTGTTGGTGAGTTGGAGGGTGCGGCGCTGGGCGTCGCGGACCTTGCCCCAGTCTTCTGCGGGAGAGTTGAAGCTGGAGATCTGAACGAAGAAGAAGGGCAGATTGCCTTGCGCGAACTGCATGCGCCAGTCGCGAATGAGCGCGGAGAAGAGCGCGTTATAGTAGGGCGCGCGGTCGTGCGCGGAGTTGGTTTCGCCCTGGTACCAGATGAATCCGCGGAGGGACATGGGAATGAAGGGCGCGACCATGCCGTTGTAGAGGCCGGCGGGAGCCCATGAGGTTTCGTCGGGATGCCAGTGCCCTGGAACGGGCTTGCCGGCGGCGCGGAGTGCATCGTCCTGAATTTTCTCCGCAGCCAGTTTGTCTTTCAGATTGATTTGCTCATCGGCGAATTGGGCACGTGCGGCGAAGGCGGGCAGCAGATCGGGATGGGTGCCGAGGGTGTCCATGGAAACCCAGGAGTCGGCGGGTGTGCCGCCCCAGGTGGAGTCGATGAGGCCTACGGGGACATTTTCTTTGGCGGCGATTTCGCGGCCGAAGAAGTAGGCGACGGCGGAGAAGTTGGCGGCGGTTTCAGGAGTGCAGAGGGTCCAGGTGTCAGGGATATCGTTCAGCGGATAGGACGAGCCTTTTTTGTCGACGACGAGGAGGCGGATTTTTGGGTTGGTGGCGGCAGCGATCTCCTTGTCGGCATCTTTGAGGACGGCATTGCCGGGGAAACCTCGCATGGGCATTTCCATATTGGATTGGCCGGAGGCAAACCACACGTCGCCGATGAGGAGATCGGAGAGCGTGAGGTCGGGCCCATCGCCGGAGAGGGTAAGGGTGTACGGACCGCCGGCGGGTTCGGGAGCGAGCCAGAGGCTGAAGGCGCCGAGCGAGTCGGCGAGGGCCGGAACCGTTTGCTCATGCATTTTTGCGGTGAGGTGAGCGCCGGGAGTGGCCCATCCCCAGATGTGAATGGGACGATCGCGCTGGAGGACGGCGTGATCGCTGAGCAGATGCGGCAGGCGGACGTCAGCGTGAAGCAGAGAGCAAGAAGGCAGGAGACAGGATAGAAGAAAGAAGGCGAAACGAGATTTCACGGCTACCCCTCGGGCGCGAACAGTCGATTGCGCAGAGACAGAAAATTTTTGCGTATCGAGTGTACAGCGTGCGGGAAACGCGCCGAGGGGCAGATGGACTAAGGTCCGAGGAACTTGTAAGTGACTCCGAGGCTGAAGCCGTTCGGCGTTAGACCGTCGGCATGCTGGACGAAGGTTCCCGTGGTGCTGTTGAAGGTTGGCGGCCCAGCGAAGGACGGCCAAAATTGATATTCGTAATCGCCGCGGATGGAGATTCTTGGGGTCAGACGAAAATCCAGAGTTCCCCCAGGAGCATAGGCAAAGTAGCTGCCCTTGAGACTGCCCGCAGCTGGGTAATTGGGCGTGGTGATGAGGCCGGCCCCGACCAGCAATTTGACCCAGGCGTCGAGGCGATGATAGCGAGCGACACGGTAGCGGCCGCCACCCAGGTAGTTGGACTCGATCTGGCCTCCAGGGCCATTCCAGTGCAGCCACCGCGCCTCGCCCTCGATTCCCCACTTGGGTCTCACGTTCATGTCGAAAAACGCGGCTGGCCCAACCAACTGGCTGTTGCAACCGAAGGGCTTGTTGCTGGAGCAGGAGTAGTCGGGGTTGAAGGACGAGATTTCGCCACCAGCCCAAAAGGTGGCGGTTCCGCCGACGGTCGCGGGCGCGGCCTGAGCGAATGAAGCCGCTGGGGCGAAAAACAGAGTGAAAATTGCAGCCCATTTAAACAAGCTGAGCTCTCCTTTGGAGGGTGGACGACCTGGGGTTACTTCGTAGTTATGAGCATAATTCTTATCCAAAGGATGTTTGGGAACTTGCCCCATATTTTTGTTGAACGGGTAGAAAACGGGATCGGCGGTGGGCAAGTTCCATGTCGTCATCGGCTCAAAGGGGAGGGATTTCGGCCAGGAACTCGCTTTGCGGGGTGGACCGGTGATGGAGCCGACGACCGGACTTGAACCGGTGACCTGCCGATTACGAATCGGCTGCTCTACCAACTGAGCTACGTCGGCTAAGGAACGCCTTCCACGAGGATCCATGTGGTGGGCGGTAGCCAGGTTAGATTTTATCGTTCCGGGTGGAGAGCGTAAAGCCGGACGGAGTCGCTATACTGCTGCGGATGCAGAGCGATCCAGGAGCGGAGTGGCAGAGGCTGACGCGCCTCTATGGAGAGAAGAGCGATGAGGAATTGCTTGAGTTGGCAGAGGACTTTGGGAATCTGACGGAAACAGCGCAGCAGGTGCTGCGCGATGAGTTGAAGCGGCGCCGGCTGGAGGAGCCGCAACGGACGAACGTGCATGCGGAGTCCGATCACAGGCCAATTTTCGGAGGCTGGAATCAGGCAATCGCGGAGCAGAACCGTGAGTTCGATGGGCGGGCCGATCAATCACCAGAAGGCGATGATGATCAACCTGTCGAATTCACATGGAAAACGCTGTTGTGTGAGTGCGGAGAGCGCGAGGAAGCGTGGCAGGTAGCGGAAGTGCTGCGACGTGCCGGCATCGAAAGCTGGATTGAGGGGCCGCGATCGCAGAATTCCACGGACGTGAGAGGGCCGCGTGTAGTGGTAGCGGCGGATCAACTGGAAAAGGCGAAGCAGGTCATCGCTCGACCAATTCCCCAGGAGGTCATCGATCAATCGAAGCAGAAGGTAGAAGATTTTGTGCCGCCGACATGTCCGAAGTGCGGCGCGGCAGATCCTGTTCTCGAGAGTGTGGAGCCATCGAACCTGTGGTTTTGTGAGAATTGTGGCGCGGAATGGAGCGATTCGACCGGGTTGGCGGAGCGCACGGAAAAACGGGACGCGGAATAAGAAAAGGCCGCCCGGCAACAGGGCAGCCTTTCCTTTTGGGAGAATAGTTCCAACGGAGGCAAGCCATCAGAACTTTCTGGCGCAATAGTATGGGCGGCCAGAAAGGGTGTCAAGGCCAATTCCAGGCCGGTTGCAACCTGCTGAAAGGCAAGGATTTGCTTGACTCACCCCTCCGCCTGTGGATTCGCCTGATATTCGCCTCGGTCGCGCCTTCGTGATGCGTAATTCCTTTTAATTCTGCCAAATAGGGACGATGAACGCGTCAGTACGGGTGTCAAAACACTCGAAATCGGGACAATTTTGATCGGTATCCTTGCGGTCACTAACTCAGGTGGAGAGAGATGAATTCTTCTTCAGAGACAGTGGAGACCGGCTTGCCGCGGAGTTTGCGGACGAGCGCGCGGCCGCCGCCGAGGAACAGTCCGAGAAGCAGCGCGGCGCTGGCGAGGACAACGAAGAGCACGGTGATGCCGCGAAGCAGCCGATAGAGCTTCGCGCCTTCTGGAACGTATCCCTCAGGATGATTGATGGTGACGTAGTCGTTAAAGTGAACGGCGGCGAGAAGCTGCTGCGCTTTTTGTGGAGAGGCGCTGCCGTTGACGATGGCGACCAGGGGTCCGGAGCGGCGGGTGAGGAAGCCGGAGGATTGTGCGAGCGCCTCGAGCGCTTTGAGATGAGCTCCGGCAATCTGCGGAGTGGGATAGAGAAGCAAGGTGAGAGTGCCTTGCTGTCCATAGTGCGCCGTAACAACTTCGGTGTCCTGACTGAAGTCGATGGCATTGGGCGGGAGTTGCCCACCGATGCGCGCGTAGGCAGCGGGGCCGATGGCGTACTTCACAGAAGAGACGTCAAGCTGCGCGGCGGGGAGATAGTGCGGGAGTGAAGGCGGAACGCCCGAGGCACCGCCGACCTGCGGGATCTGCGCGGTGAGTGCGGTGAGTGCGGACTTTTCGTCGGCAGAGGGATGCGCGAAGGTCGCGTCGACCACGGTGGTTCCAGTCCAGAACACGTAGTGACTCGCAGAGGATGCCGCCTCGTGGCCGATGGTCTCCGCGTGCATGCCCGGCTGGCGGAAGAAGGTGAAGGCACCGTAAGCTCCCGTGGCATCGGCGAAGTACCAGGCGCGGACGGAAAGATGCTGCGGACCGGAGCTGTAAGCGGCGGTCGCCGATTGTTTGAGGCCGTATTCCTGGAGCACAGCGGCGTTGGAGGCATCGGGCGCGGGGGGCGGAGCGGCGGTCTGGGTCCAGGTGGAAAAGGATTGAGGAAGCACGGTCACAAGGGGCGGCTCGAGTGCTGCGGCAGTGAGCGCGGAGACAAGAAAGAGAGGGACCGCGAGGATTTTAGCGAGGGGCATAGGGAGTCGGGGCAACGGTCGCGCTTCTCTGATGATATTTAGACTGACACCGCGGTGGGAAGGAAGGTTTCTGCTATTCGCTGCTGGAGGGGCGGGAGGTGGTCTGTGCGACGCGGATTCCGTTGAGGCTGGAGACGTAACGGGAGACGCCGCGATAGAGCGACTCGGCAATGCGCTGGCGATATTGCGGCTGGTGGAGCTCGTCGGCGTCGTCGGGATTGGTGAGGAAGGAAATTTCGGCGAGGATCGAGGGCATGTTGGCTCCGATCAGGACGACGAAAGGAGCCTTCTTGACGCCGCGATCTTTGAGGCCGGGATTGCCCTGGTCGAGGCCGGCGTAGAGGCTGGAATCAACGTCGTCGGCGAAGGCGCGCGATTCGTTGATTTTGTCCTGGAGGGCGATTTTCTTCACCAGGTCGGAAAGCTGGTGGATGGATTCATCGGAGGAGGCGTTTTCACGAGCGGCGACTTCAAGGGCATCGGCGGATGAGGTGAAGTTGAGGTAGTAAACTTCGACGCCGCGTGCGCTTGCGTCAGGGCTGGAATTGGCATGAACGGAGATGAAGAGATCGGCCTGGGCCTGGTTGGCGATGGCGGTGCGGGTTTCAAGCGGAATGAAGGTGTCGTCGCTGCGGGTGTAGATGACGTCGGCGCCGAGCCGTTGTTTGAGGAGGCGACCGAGGCGGAGGGCGACGTCGAGGACGATGTCTTTCTCCTGGAGGCCGCCAGGGCCGAGGGTTCCGGAGTCATGTCCGCCATGGCCAGCGTCGATGACGATGCGGTTGATCTTGAGGCCGAGCGCGCGAACCATGGAATTGGGAGTGTGCTGGGCGGCAGGCGCAGGTTCGGGGGCGGAAATACCAGGCGCGCCTGCTTCCGCTGGAGGAACGTCGTCGTTGGAGCGTGTTGCTGGCCGTGGGTTGCGCGTGGATCGCGGCGGCTGCGTTGGCTGGGACGACGGGGTGAATCCTGGAACCGAGGCCACGACGGGAGCGGTGGTGGGATGGCGGGTGGCGCGAACCTGACTGGGCTGGCTGCTGAGTTTCGGGACATCGGTGAGCGCGGCGCCATTGTCAGAATCCTGAGGCGGGATTGAAGGTGAAGTTGCGGGAGCAATTGGGCGCGACGCCGGAGTGCGTGTGGACGGCGGCTGTGCTGTGAATGGATGCGGAGCCAGGGATGAGAGTGGCGCCGCAGTTGCGATTTGCTGGGGCGGCGGGATGGGCCGTCTGTTGCCATGCACGTCGATGACGAGTCGCGACGGATTCTGCAGGAAGAAAGCGGAGTAGTCACTGAGGCTCGAAACATCGAGGACGATGCGCGTGGTGTTGACAGAGGTTTGCGCGGCGCGAATGCGGGTGAGGAAGCCGTCGTCGGTAACTTCGACGGCGCGACCCGAGAGCTCAGGGGAGAGGCGGGTGCCGGAGAGGTCGAAGAAGATGCGGTCGGGATTGGAGACGCGGGCGGCCTGATAGCGAACTTCCTGCTGCAGATCGATGGCGACGCGCGTGTAGTCGGGCGTGGACCAGTGGCGGATGCCGGTGATGAGCGGCAAACGGCCGCGGCGCGGCGGCGGAGGCGCGTCCATGGTGGTGAGGTCTTCGTTGCCCGCGGATGGCTCGGTGGCTGGTGCGGAGGAATCGGTTGCGGGCGGGATGTTGCTCTCGTCGATGGTGGAGTTGGTGCGGGTCGGTGCTGGCGCGGCAGCTCGCGTTGGCGGCTGCGACGCGGGAAGTGGAGAGGAGGCTCGGCGCGCGGTAGAGCGCGAGGATCGCGGCGGAGGTTGCGCGCGGGCGGCCGCGAGTTCGTCGCGGTGAATGTTCTTTAACTCGACGCGCGCCTCCACACCCAAAGCATTTTGCGGATAGAGGTGAAGGAAGTTCTGGTAGGTGGCCTTCGCCTGTTGCGGATCAGCGAGGTCACGCTGGTAGATTTCGGCTTCGGTGAGCAGAGCGCTGAAGCGGTAGCGGCTGCCAGGATATTGGTGGCGCAGAAATTCATATTGGCCGATGGCATCATGGAGGGCCTTCTCATCCTGGAATACGCGGCCTTCTTCTGCGAGGAGATCGGCAACGGCGGCGATGGAGGCGTCGGCTTTAGGCGAGGCGGGATCGCCGTGATAGATGGCGCGGTAGGCGGCGATGACGCGGTCGTACTGGAGGCGGGTGCGCTGCTGTTCCGGGCGGCCCTCGAGAGCTTCGCGGAGACGCTCGGCGTGGGCGAATGCCGAGGATCGAGCGCCGGAATATTGGGCGGCGGCGAGGACTTTCAGGGCAGAGCCGGAGAGAAGAATGAAAACCAGGACGCAGACAGGCACCGCGGTCGGCCGGGAGGACAGCGGCTCGGGGGCCAGAATCGTGGATCGGACAGCGCGCTGCATAGACGGCCGCGTCGGCGGAGTGTCTGCTTCCGAGCGCGGGAGCCGTTCGTTAACCCCGCAGTAGACACCTCTGATTATAGGTGGGGCGCAACAACAAGGAACGGGTCCGCACCATGCCGGATGCTGATCCGAACCCGTTTCGTCATGCCGGGTTGCGGGTGCCGACGGGTGCGTTATGGCGGTGCCCTCACGCCTGAGCGAGACGTGAGCCGGTTATCTTGCGTTGGCGTGGGTGTATCTGAAACACTGGCCGTGCTTTCCTATGGTTCGCCACTACCTTGTAAAAGGCCGGGTGCAGGGCGTGGGGTTCCGCTGGTTCGTGCACCGCGAAGCCGCCGCGCTGGACCTGGTGGGCTGGGTGCGCAATACCGAGGACGGCCACGTGGAAGTGGTCGCCTCAGGGGAGGCGGAGACGCTGGCGGATCTGGAACAGGCGCTGCGCAAAGGATCGCGGGGCAGCCGAGTGGACGCGGTGATCAGTCACGAGCTGGACGATAAAGAAGGCGAGGGCCTTGGCCCGTTTCGCATTGAAGGAGCCTGGTAAACGATATGACCCCTTGTGCCACCGATTGTGAGCCGCTGAAGGCGCTGGTCCGGACGATTCCGGATTTTCCCAAGCCAGGCATTTTGTTCTACGACATCACGACACTGCTGAAGGACCCGAAGGGGTTCGCGACGCTGATCGACGCGCTGGCGCAGTATTACATCGACAAAGACATCGATCTGGTGCTGGGAATTGAGGCGCGGGGATTTATTTTCGGACCGGCGCTGGCGTATCGGCTGAATGCAGGATTTGTTCCGGTGCGGAAGCCGAAGAAGCTTCCGGGGCCGACGGCGCGGGTGACGTACGACCTGGAGTACGGATCTGACACGCTGGAGATCCACGTGGACGCGATCGAACCGGGACAGCGGGTGGTGCTGGTCGACGATTTGCTTGCTACGGGCGGCACCATGGAGGCGACGATCAAACTGGTGCGGCAACTGGGCGGGGAAATTGCGGGCCTGGGATTCGCGATTGAGCTGGACTTTCTCAAAGGGCGCGATCGGTTCAGGGAATACGACGTTTACAGCCTGCTGCATTACAGCGAATAGTCGGTTGCTCTTCAGTTTCGAGAGCACGTACAACTGTGCCGCACGCGCAGGTGTGCTCGGATGAAAGCCAATATCACGCTGAAGGTCGACGCCGATTGATTGCGGGAAGCCCGCATTCTGGCTGCTGAGGAGGGGAACGTCGGCCACTGCGCTTATACTGCGGAGTGCTTTTGTCAGGAGGCATTCGATGCGGCGGAGAGAATTCTGCAAGCTGGCAGTGGCTGCGGCGGCGGGAACAGCAGTGAGCGGATCGGCGGCGAGCGAAGCTGGAGCCCCGGAGCTTCCACCGGAGATCAAAGCGTCACAAGCCAGCGCGGCGGATGCGGCCGGGTTCGGGGCCGTGACGCAAAGCTACGCAGAGTATTGCAATACGCCGGCGAGCGAGCGGGTGTTCTACGCGCTTGAGGGCGGAAAATTTGTCAGCGAAAAACTGAACGAAGCGGACTGGAAGCCGACCGATTGGGGAGAGCCGCCAGAGCTGCCTATACCGGGCGGGTCATGGGATGGGGTGCCCCTGGTATCGCCCCTGCCGAATCTGGCGGGCGACGGCCCATTCAAACCGACATGGGAATCGCTTCTCGAATACGAAGCGCCGGAGTGGTATCGCGATGCGAAGTTCGGGATCTGGGCGCACTGGAGTCCGCAATGCGTACCGGAGGCGGGGGACTGGTACGGCCGGCAGATGTATATCGAGGGACATCGGCAAAACAAATATCAGCTGGAGCACTATGGACCTCCGTCGCGATTCGGGTTCAAGGATCTGTGCGCGCAGTGGACGCTGCTGAACTGGCAGCCGGAGGAGCTGATCGCGCGGTACAAGAAGGCGGGCGCGCGCATTTTTGTGACGCTGGCGAACCATCACGACGGGATGGATTGCTGGAACTCGCGGCATCATCCGTGGAACTCGGTGAATGTGGGGCCACATCGGGATGTGGTGGGCACATGGGCGAAGGCCGCGCGGGATGCAGGGCTGCGGCTGGGCGTGACCGTGCATCAGGCGCGGAACTGGTGGTGGTTCCAGACGGCGCACGGGGCGGATAAGGCTGGGCCTCAGGCGGACGTGCCGTATGACGGCGTGCGGACGCTGGCCGACGGCAAGGGGCAATGGTGGGAGGGGTATGATCCGCAGCGCGTGTACGGGCCGAAGCATCCGTTTAATGCGTTGCCGGATGCGTCGTTTGTGAAGAATTTCTACGACCGGACGAAAGACCTGATCGATCAGCACGATCCTGATTTGCTGTACTTCGACAATCCGCGCTTCCCGATGGGATGGGCGGGGATGAACCTGGGCGCGTACTACTACAACCGAAGCCAGCGGGCGCACGGCGGCAAGGTCGATGGCGTGATCACGATCAAGGAAGTACCGGAGCCGTGGGTGAAGGCGGCCGTGGTGGACTGGGAGCGCGGGCTCACGAACAAGATTATGGAGCACGCGTGGCAGTCGGAGACGTGTCTGGGCGACTGGCACTACGATCGCGCGCTCTATGACAAGCCGGGCGAGTATGGCGGATATCTGCCGCCGCGCGATGTCATTCACTGGATGATTGATACGGTGAGCAAGAATGGAACGTTCATCCTGAATGTACCGGGGAAGCCGGACGGGACGATCGACAGCAAGGAGATTGGGATTGTCGATCGCATTACCGACTGGATGAGCGTGAATGGCGAGGCGATTTACGAGACGCGCCCGTGGAAGGTATTCGGCGAGGGGCCGGACACGATCAAGAGCGGATCGTTCCAGGGAAACAGCATCAGCCAGCTGGGCGAGAAGGATATTCGATTCACGCGCAGCAAGGATGGCAAAACGATCTATGCGATTGCGTTGGGCTGGCCGACGGCGGAGTTTGTGATCGCCTCTCTTGGAACGGCAAGCGTGCAAAAGCCGGGGAAAGTGGAGCGGGTGGAGTTGCTCGGGACCGCAGAAAAACCGAAGTGGCGTCAGACGGCGGAGGGGCTGCGGCTGAGTTTGCCCGCGGGGTACAAACCGGCGGTGGATTATGCTGCAGCGGTGAAGGTGACGCTGTCGTGAGATGAAAGCGGTCGAGGATTCGCGGCTCACTCGCGTGTCGGCGCTTTGTCTGGCGTTGCCGGAGGCGTTGCGAGCGGATGAGGTGCGCGATCTGGTGACGGCGAGTTATTTGCGGGCTGCGCCGAAGAAACTGGCAGCGGTGGTGGAGGCGGCGATCTCTTAAAGAGCGGTTGTCACGCAGAATTCGTGTGCACTATCCTTGTCGGGCGGGGAATGCTCTTCCTGCAATCCAAACCAGCTCTCACAGAATGACCGGGAGGTTTCATGTTCAGTCTTCTGCCAGAGGACGACGAAGAACTGCGCCAGCTCCAGGAACAGTTGCGGCGTGGTTCCCGCGACAGCTTTCAGCTGCTGAAGAACTTTCCTGAGAATCCGATCTGCTCGATCACGGTGGACGAGGCTGCACGCACGCTGATGATCGTGTGGAAGCAATATGCGACACAGGTGCAACTACGGTTTATTCATGAGACTTTGTTGCGGATGATTCGAGCCCATGGCGTGTGCAAGATTCTGGGGGATGACACGGCACTCCCGACGGTGCCGCTGGAGGACCAGGAATGGATCGCGCAGAACTGGATGCCGCGAGCAATGGGGTCAGGATTGCGATTCATCGCGAACAAGCCGCCAGAGTCGTATTTCGGAAAATTGTCGATCCGGAGCATTCAGGCGCTGGCGCCGCCTGATTTGCAGTTTCGTTCGTTCGAAGAGTTGCGGTCTGCTGACGGGCCGGCTGTCGGCTAACACCTGATTTCACAGGGGTTCCCATCCAGGAGAAGCGCGGAAGTATTGGCATGCGATTCCGCTTGACTTCATTGCAGATTGCGATATAGTGATTGCGATCTGCAATAGAACCTTATGAAGCTCGGAGAAAAACTGAGGTATCTACGGGAGGCAGAAGGCGAGCTCCGAGGCCTGGGGCGCGCGATCTCGCAGCAGGAGGTGGTGCGGGCGCTGAAGGCAGAGACGGGGAAGGCGCTGAGCCAGAGCTATCTCTCACAGATCGAGAGCGGAGCGCGGCCGCACTTGACGAACACGACGCGGCAAGTACTGGCGAAGTTCTTCAAGGTGCATCCGGGGTATCTGGTCGACGACCCCGAGGGGTATCACGCGGAGCTGATGAGCGACGCGAGGGGGCTGGAGGACAAGCTGGACCTTTGGCTGGTGAGCGGGGCGGAGCGGTTCCGGCGCGATCCGGAGTTGCGGCATGCGCTGCTGGCCCTGGCGCGGCATACGGATTCGCGGCGCTGCCTGCTGTTGCTTGAGGCGGTGATCGACACGCCGGGGTTGGTGGATCGGCTGTTTGAAGTACTGGGGTCGGCGGCAAGTCCACTCAAGCCAAAGGAGGGCTTGAATGGGGCACCCGTGACGGGAAAGAAGGCCAGGCTATGACGACGTTCTATTTGATTTGTTTCACGCTGGGACTTTCGTTGACGATTTTGTCCGCACTGGGTGCGTTTACGCATATCCATTTCGGACATCTGCATCTGCATCCGGGCCATGGAGTGGGGCATGGACATGTGCATGTGCCCAATGTGCGTGGAGCGGTTACAAAATCGAGCGTCAGCCCAGTGAACGGCTTCACGATGGCGGCATTCCTGTGCTGGTTCGGGGGATGCGGGTATCTGCTGGAGCGTTCGGGCGGCTTCGGAATGTTCGCGATTCTGGCTTTGGCGACCCTGACCGGCGTGGCGGGCGGAGCGATTTTGTTCTGGTTTCTGGTGAAGGTGCTGTTGCCGCACGAGCATGAGCTGACAGCGGCGGAGACGGACATAGTTGGCGTTCTCGGGCTGGTGACGGGACCGGTTCGCGAAGGAGGCGTTGGAGAGATTCAGTTTTCGCAGAACGGCACACGCCGTTTTGTACCCGCGCGCAGTGAAGCAGGCGTAGCGCTTGCGCGCGGAACCGAAGTGGTGGTGATGCGCTATGAACAAGGCACCGCATACGTGCGACGGTGGGACGAGCTGTCGGGCGAACTATCAGGAGCACAGGGCGAGGCCTTCGGCGATGTGTCCTCTGGCATTGCCGGGAACCATAACCCAAATCTGTAACCGACCCGATGGAAAGGATCGGGCGTTATGACGAACACAGTGATTGTGATTGTTGGATTAAGCCTGCTGGCCTTCATCATTCTGATGGGAATGCTGGCCAGGATGTTTCGCAAGGCAGGGCCGAACGAGGCGCTGATCGTGTATGGATTCCGCGGTCCTCGTGTGATTAAGGGACACGGGACGATCATTTTCCCGATGGTGGAGAGCTGCCGGGAGCTATCGCTCGAGCTGATGTCGTTCGATGTGGCGCCGCAGCAGGATCTCTACACGAAGCAGGGCGTCGCGGTGACAGTTGAAGCCGTCGCGCAGATCAAAGTGCGCAGCGATCAGGAATCGATCCTGACGGCGGCGGAGCAGTTCCTGACCAAGACGCCTCCGCAGCGGGAGGGCCTGATTCGGCTGGTGATGGAAGGGCATTTGCGGGGGATCATCGGGCAGCTCACGGTGGAGCAGATCGTGAAGGAGCCTGAAATGGTCGCTGATCGAATGCGCGGAACGTGCGCGGATGACATGAGCAAGATGGGGCTCGAAGTAGTGTCGTTCACGATCAAGGAGGTGCGGGACAAGAACGAGTACATCCTGAACATGGGGCGTCCCGACATTGTGCGGATGCGGCGCGATGCGGATATTGCAGCGGCCGAGGCGGAGCGTGACACAGCGATCCGGCGGGCAAATGCAACCAGGGAAGCCGCGGTGGCAAAGGCTGGGGCGGATCAGGAGCGGGTGCTCGCTGAGACGCAGTCGCTGGCGAAGCAGGCTGCGGCGCAACGCGACCTGGATATCTCGAAGGCGCAGTTTGCTGAGCAGAGCCGGAAACAGCAGGCTTCGGCGGACAAGGCCTACGAGCTGCAGACGAACATCACGCAGCAGCAGGTGGTGGCGGAGCAGGTGAAGGTGCAGCAGATCGAGAAAGAGCAGCAGATCAAGGTGCAGGAGGCGGAGATTCTGCGCCATGAGAAGGAGCTGATTGCGACGGTGCTGAAGGAGGCCGAGATTAATCGGCAGCGGGTTGAAGTGCTGGCCGCTGCGGAGAAGACGCGGCTGACGATGGAAGCGGAAGGCCGTGCGTCCGCGATCAGGACGCAGGGCGAAGCGGAAGCTTCGATCATCTTCCAGAAAGGCGAGGCGGAAGCGAAGGCGATGAACGTGAAGGCTGAAGCCTATCAGGAATGGAGCCAGGCTGCGGTGGTCGACCGGCTGATTTCGAATTTGCCGGATGTGGTGCGGGCGATGTCGGAGCCATTGTCGAAGGTAGACCGGATCACGGTTATTTCAACCGGTGGCGATGCTGCCGGGACGAACAAAATCACCGGAGACATGGCGAAGATCGCGGCGCAGGTGCCGGCACTGTTCGAAGCGCTCTCGGGGATGGACCTGCGCGAGCTGATGTCGAACGTGGCGAGCATGCGGCCTCGCGGGAACGGGAATGGGGCGGCGGCTGCGGGGCCGATCGTGGAAGGCAAGTAAGCGAACGGCAAGACTGCGGCGGGACGGGATCGCTCCGCCGCACATTTTCCTAAAGGAGGGAAATGTCATGGCACTTCTGGAGCGGGTGAGCACGTTGCTTCGAGCGAATCTGAACGATTTGATCGACAGGGCCGAGGATCCGGAGAAGCTGCTGAAACAGCTTGTCCTCGACATGGAGAATCAACTGATGCAGGTGAAGACGCAGGTGGCGATTGCGCTGGCGGATGAGCATCTGCTGGAGAAGAAACGGAAAGAGCATGAAGACGGCGAGACAGAGTGGAAGCGCAAGGCGGAGCTGGCCGTGCGCAAGGGCGATGATGGGCTGGCGCGCGCGGCGCTGGAGCGGTCTCTAAGCGCAAAGGGGATGGCCGCCGGGTTCGGGCAGCAGATGGAAGATCAGAAGACGGAAGTCGAGTCGCTGAAGAATGCATTGCGGAATCTTCAGCAGAAGCTTGCGGAGACGCGCAGCCGCACCGAGCTGATGATTGCAGAGAGCCGGCGTGCGCGCCTGGTCGGGCGAGCACAACAGGCACGTGAAGTGATTGCGAGCAAGGAAGGCGACTCAAGCATCGCGCGGATGAAGACGAAGATTGCTGGGGCAGAGGCGCGGAATTCGGCGTCGCGCGAATTGATGGATGGCGATTCAATCGACGACAAATTCGCGAAGCTGGAACGGGAGGAACAGGTCGATGCGCTGCTGCAGGATCTGAAGGAGCAACACGCAGGCAGCCGTTAGCTGCTGTCTGGTCAATGGGATGATCGCGCGCGCGGGACGCTGGATCCTCAGATACTCTGAGGATTTAGCGCCTCGCGCGGTGGCGAAAGAAAGAATGTTCAGGACCAGAAAAAGACCGACCGCTCAGGCAGCGGCGCGGGCTTTCTCCTGCTCCCACATCCAGCGGGCATAGTCCTCGCTGACGGCGCCCAGCAGGTAAAGACTGTTGTGCGTCTCGACGAGCCGGCTGACGAGGTCGATGTTGAGGATGGCGGAGGTGTAGATGGAGCCGTTGCGAAGGTTGGTGTGGCCCATTACGTCGCCGGTGAGGCGGGCGCCGCGCTCCAGTTTGCGATAGCCCCGAAAAAGCACGCTGCTAACGACGGACCAATTCTCGATTCTGACGATCGGCTTGTCCATGGTTTCGTGACCTGACGTCTCCGCCACCGGTCGCGTTCGACTGTTCAAGCCCGTGGCTGATCCTTACACCTGAACACGTTGCAATTTGAGGGCCATGCATAACTGACGAGTCAACAGTGGCATCCTCTGGCGTGCATGTCATAGCAGGTAGTTTTTACCCGGAATGCAGTTCATAGTTGCCCAGCATGCGGGGCAATCGGATTGGCTCTTCTGATGACTCGTTTCTGAAAAGGAGAGACAGTCTAGCTGCTTCGGCTCGCCTGCAGCCGTTTTGGCGATTGGTTTTATATACTTGCGCACATGCTTTCACTGCGCGCTCGATTCGCACTCTTCACCCTCAGTGTGTTCGTACTGTCGCTGGTAGCTCACAGCGCAACTGGACAAGGCACACCGCCGTCAGCACCGGCTCCGACAACGACTGCCCCGCACGCGATTACGCTCGACGATCTGTTTCGTTTTCACGACGTCGCGGGGCCGGTCCTATCGCCCGATGGCAAGTGGGTGGCTTACACCGTCTCTACCGTTGAGCTGACTGCCGACAAGCGGATTACGGATTTGTGGATGGTGTCGTGGGACGGCAAGCAGGACATTCGTCTGACGTGGGCGGGGGATGTGGATGAGGAGTCGGACGATTTGACGTCGTCGGGGGCGCCGCGATGGAGTCCGGACGGAGAGTATCTCTCGTTCACGGCGAGCCGGCCAGGGAAGGGAAAGGGATCGCAGGTCTGGGTGCTGGATCGGCGGGGCGGTGAGGCCCACCAGCTGACTGATGTGAAGGGACATCTCTCGGCGTACGCCTGGGCGCCGGATGCGAAGAGGGTGCTGCTATCGATCACCCCGGATGATGAAGCCGAGGCAGCGGAAAAGGCGAAGGGCAGCGACAAGGAGAAGGAGAAGCCGAAGCCGATCGTCCTGGACCGATACCACTTCAAGGAAGACGTGGAAGGTTTTCTAAAAAGCAACGAGCACACACAGCTGTTTTTGTGGGATGTGACGACGCACAAGCTGGAGAAGCTGACGACGGATAAGAATTTTGACGAGAGCAATGCGGTTTGGTCGCCTGACGGGACGCACATCGCATACGTGAGCAATCACGATGCGGATCCGGATCGTTCCATCAACACCGACGTATGGGTGGTCGAGGCGAAGGCAAACTCGACGCCGAAGAGACTGACGACGTTCGATGGGCCGGATGGAGGAAGGATCGCGTGGAGCCCGGACAGCAAATGGATCGCGTTTACGGAGGGCGACGAAATTAAGTTGTGGCAGTACAGCCAGGAGAAGCTCGGCGTTGTTCCGGCTGACGGAAGCGCGCCGCCGCGGATTCTGACGAAGGCGCTGGACCGTTCCGTCTCATCGCCCTTCTTCGAGCCGGATGGGAAGTCGATCGACGTGATTGTGGAAGACGATCGGAACGAGTATCCGGCGAGCGTGGATATTGCGAGCGGGCAGGTGCGACGCATTGTTGCCGAGCCTGGCTCAACGACAGGAATGAATGAGGTCGCCGGCCATGCGGCTGTGGTGTGGACGACGGATGCGCAGCCTGGGGAAGTGTACGCGCTGGAAAACGGCAGCCTGCGGCGGCTGACGCACCACAACGATGAAGTGCTGGCCAGCCTCCAACTCGCCCAGACGCGCGATGTGAAGGCGACGACTAAGGACGGCACGGAAGTCCATGGGCTGCTGACGCTGCCCCTGGATGCGACGCCGGGAACGAAGGCGCCGCTGTTGCTGTTCATCCATGGCGGGCCGAATGGGCAGGACAATCACGGGTTCAATCTGCACCGGCAGCTATTCGCGGCGCACGGGTATGCGGAGCTGAACGTAAACTACCGCGGCAGTTCGGGCCGCGGCAATGCTTATCAGAAGGTCATCGCGGCGGATTGGGGAGATCACGAAATCCAGGATTTGCTTGCGACGGTGGATGAGGTAGTGAAGGAAGGCGTGGTCGATCCGGATCGCATGGGCGTTGGGGGATGGAGCTACGGAGGAATCCTGACCGACTACACGATTGCAAGCACGACGCGATTCAAGGCGGCCAGCAGCGGCGCGGGTATGGGCAATCCTGCGGGACTGTACGGCATCGACGAGTACATCCTGCAATACGACAACGAGCTAGGACCGCCGTGGAAGGACCCGCAGAAGTACATCCAGATCGGGTATCCGCTGTTTCATGCCGATCGGATCCATACGCCGACGTTGTTTATGGGAGGAGACAAGGACTTCAACGTGCCCGTGAACGGTGGCGAGCAGATGTATCAGGCACTGAAGAGCCTGAACGTTCCGGCGGAGCTAATCGTGTATCCGGGGCAGTTCCACGGATTCACGCGGCCGAGTTTCATCAAGGACCGGTACCAGCGGTGGTTCGACTGGTACGACAAATGGGTGCTGGGCAAGACCCCGGCTCCGGTGGCTCCGGAAAAGAAAGCGGAATAAAAGCAAACCCCCTCTCGCCGGGGAACGGGGGGAGGGGGAGGGGGAGGGGGAGGGCTGATGCGGGGAGCTTATTGGGATCTATCCGCGACGAAAAGCGGGCATGGATCCGACAGCGGGGTAGGTGTTAGCGGGCCTGCGTGATTCGGACACGAAACTGGGGATCCTCACTGGTTCGGGGACCTGCAAGTGCTGTTCCGAGCTCCAGTGTTCGTAGACTTCGCTGACTTTGCCGAGTTGATACACAGTGTTCGAGGTCTCGACGAGACCCTTGCTCTGATCGACGCTCTGAATGACGGAAGTGAATATGACGCCGTTGGGGATGTCTGCGTGGCCCTTAATGTTACCGGTGAGGCGCATTCCCGGCTCGAGCTTACGGAAGCCGTGGGAGACGAGATTGTCCACAACCGACCAGTTCTCGACTTTTGCTGAGAGCTTATCCATCCTGGATGGCCTGAACTTTCCGCCGGGTGGGTTAAATATGCCAACCGACTATTGGACTCTTAGGATGCAAGTATCGGCAATTGGATGGCCAACCAGTAAACGGCATATTTTCAGCTAGTTAATATTCCGGGAGCATGGGCGTGAAGGAAATATTTACTCTCCCGACACGTCTTTTCTGCGCAACTGGCTGGCCAATTTGGGGATTTTGGAGCGGGTAAACTACCCACCTTCAGGGTAGTTAAGTACCACCATGGTGGGAGTCAGAGGAAACACTGGCTGATTTCCCGGTGGCCGAGCCTATGCGATCCGGGGGGATTGTGGACTCGGCCGGCCCACTATTCGGCGTCGGAATCGTGGCAAGGGAGTTGGCCTTGCAGCGGCGACAGGTCCGAGCCTGATTCTGTTCCGGGGAATCCGCCGGTCCGACCAGGCGCCCAGCACGGCCAACGCCCAGGTCGAGCCGCTCAGATCGTCGTCCTGTTCCCCGAAAGTTATATGACCGAAGCGAGGTTGCTATGTTACCTCGACCGTATTTAATCTCCGCCCACTATGGGTCATGAGTCCTGGCACGTTCGCATGATCGACGAGCCGTTCACCTTCGTGTCGATGTCCCTGATCGTCATCGTCATGATCGCGGGTGCGACGGTAGTGGCCACCTTCG
The DNA here is from genome assembly GCA_036272255.1 of Acidobacteriaceae bacterium. Lineage (GTDB taxonomy): Bacteria > Acidobacteriota > Terriglobia > Terriglobales > Acidobacteriaceae > Palsa-343. The sequence continues at coordinate 85,865 of DATAZC010000225.1, forward strand.
ACCGGCTGGCTGGTAATCGCGGGGTCTAAGCGACGGGGCGCTGGATTGGACGAGCAACAAAGGCGCCCCGATCCGTTCACTCCGTAATGTTTCCTGGGAACAGTTGAACAGGGGCCGCCTTCGCTGGTTTCGTCCCGTTTATTGCTGGTCTCGCAGACCGCAAAAACTAACGATGTGGCGGAGGGAGAGGGATTCGAACCCCCGGTACCCTTGCGGGCACAGCGGTTTTCAAGACCGCCTGTTTCAACCGCTCACACATCCCTCCGCAGGAGGCGAAGCACCTTTTCTATAGTACGACGCGGAGCTTTTCGCTTCTGAGCCTCGGCTCGGCGAAGATCAGCGGACCTATTTCGGAGAGAGGCCGGTGTCTGGCTTGCCGGCCGCAGAGTTTCCGGGGCCTCCGACGACTTCGAGAGTGGGGATCCGGTCATCCATCGATGGCAACGGCGGAAGAGGCATGTGGGGCTCGGTCTGATACCAGTAGGCAACGGAGTAGAAGTTGTCGGACCGGGCATTCGCGTGGCCGTGCTCGATGGTGGCCTTCATGGATTTTGTGAAGGTGATGGGCGAGTCGAGATGAAAGCGAAAGACGGACCAGCGTTCGCCGGCCAGCTCTTTGCCGATGACAGGCGCGCCGTAGAGAGGGTAAGAGAAGGAAGCGCCACCGAAATCCCATGCGCCGAGGAAGTAGTCTTCTGACCCGGTGCCGACGATGGGAGGGGTTTGGCCGTCGACGAAGAACATGGGATCGCCTTCGCCCCACCAGCCGTCCTGATTCTGGAAGATGGACATCGTGACGCCGACGAACTGGCCGCGCCCCTGGGCCTCGAACCAGACGTAGTTATCTTTGCCGTCGAGGTTGCGCTTGTAGTTGATGATGGGGTCGCCATTCTCGTACCACTGATTGGTCCAGCCGTGGTTGGGCTGCGCCTGGCGGTATTGCGCGTGGAAGTAAAGAGTGGAGGCGGGCAAGGGGTGGGTGTACTTGCGGTAGTCGATGTTGTAGTAGAGGTTCGAGAGGGACATTTTGCCCTCGTTGGTGACGGTGATGCGGGCGTGATGCTGGAAGGGCATGGGGAAAAACGAGTTCATGGCCTTGCTGCTGCCGACCGAGAGAAGCGCGGAATTCCATGAGTAGTATTCGCCGTTGCCGAGGCCGAAGAAGTCGCCGATGGGGGTTTCGACGCTGGGGGTTTCTTCGCCATCCCAATACATGCGCAGGACAATGCGTTTGAGGTGATAGGGCTCAGGGCTGCTGATGGTGAACCAGACGTGAGAGATGATCCCGGGTCCATCGTCGTCGAGGACGGTAAGGGTTTGGCCAGGAGTGAGGGTTCGGTAGTCGGCGTTAGCGCCGGTGAGTTCCTGGCTGGAGGCGAGGTGCCAGGTATAGGACTGTTCCTGGGTAATGTCCGGCCACTGGACTCCTGGGGGCGCCTGCACCTGGGCTGAGGCAGTGGCGGTCATCAGCGCAATCCATAGCAACGAACGCATCGTGGATCTCCTTGCGGCGATTTGGTGAGGGACAGACCGACCCCCACGGCAACGCGTGCCAGTGTAGCGCAGAGAGTGGCGCGATCCGCCGGTTTTCTACAATCGGAGCAGAGATGTGCGGACGCTACTATCGCCGGTCGGACAAGCAGCGCATTGCG
>DATAZC010000226.1:0-13041 GCA_036272255.1 Acidobacteriaceae bacterium
TGCGCTGGTGAACCCGTCCTAAGACGGTGGGAACTCTCCGCGGTTCTTTAGGCATTCCGGACTGGCGGACACTGCACACCGAACCGATTTGTCGAGTCGAGCTCCCTGTTCAATGAATGTAGGTTCATCCAGCGTTGACCGTCCTCACCTGCTTTGCAGGCCGATCTCTTGAGTGGATGCTAACGGCAAGGTCGACAATTTTGCAAGCGGGCGAGCTTCCCCAAAAGGGTCAGACCGCGCATCTCCTCCCGATTCAGCGAGACGCCCCAAAATGGAACCCTCGCGGAAAGCGAATCGCACGATGTGGAAAATCCGGCGAAAAAGGAGCGGGGCATACAACCGTTCGTGGCATTCGTGTGGAGTTTTGCCGCCATGGCGATTTACCATGCGCTCAAGAGCTCCGAACACAGATTCGTGGTCCTGTCCGCTTTGGCCTCTGAGGAGAACCCGCGTGAAAAATCCGGCTTCCAAAATTCTCTGCCTGGCTCTCGTCCTGTTCGTCGGTGGAGCTACCGCATTCGCCCAAACCCAGCACAAGCTGCCGGTGATCAGGTACGAAAAATTCACGCTGCCTAACGGCCTCACCGTCATCACGCATGAGGATTATCGCCTGCCGCTGGTGGCCGTCGACCTCTGGTATCACGTGGGACCGCTCAACGAACGCCCCGGCCGCACCGGCTTCGCGCATCTGTTCGAGCACATGATGTTCGAGGGCTCCGAGCACGTCGGTGAGAAGGCCCACATCAAAGAAGTGCAGGGCGCCGGCGCCACCGACGTCAACGGCACCACCAACTTCGATCGCACCAACTACTTCGAAACCATGCCCAGCAATCAACTGGAGCTGGCCATGTGGCTCGAGAGCGACCGCATGGGCTTCCTCATGGAGGGCCTGGACCGCGAGAAGCTCACCAACCAGCGCGACGTGGTCCGCAACGAGCGCCGCCAGGGCGAGGGCCAGCCCTACGACGTCGAGGAGGAGGCGGTCATGCACCAGCTCTTCCCCAAAGACCATCCTTACTACGGCGATGTGATCGGGAGCCATGCGGATATCGAGTCGGCCCGCATCGCCGACGTCCGCGACTTTCACCAGCAGTTCTATACCCCCAACAATGCGTCCATCGCCATTGCCGGCGACTTCGACCCGCAGCAGCTTCGCGCCTTGCTGACGAAGTATTTCGGCCCCATCCCGGCCGGACCGAAAGTCGCCCCGGTCCACGTCGTCACGCCGCCCATCACTGCGCAGCGCCGCTCCACCGTCACCGATACGGTGCAGTTGCCCCAGTTCACCGTTGCCTGGCTCACTCCCGCCGTGTTCACGCCGGAAGCCTATAACCTGCATGCTGCGATGTACGCGCTGGGCGAAGCGAAAGTAAGCCGTCTGGATGACGCGCTGGTCTACAAGGCGCAGACCGCGCAGTCGGTCACCTGCGGCATCGATGCTGAAAAGCTGACCGGCTGGGCCCAGTGCGCCATCACCGCAAAGCCGGGTGTGAAGCTTGAGGACCTCGAGGCTTCGTTCTGGACGATCCTCGGCAAACTTCAACAGGAAGGACCGACCGCCGAAGAACTGGAAGCCTACAAAGCCGTTGAGCTCACGCAGAAGATCGGCGGCTTGCAGCGGCTGGGCGGCTTCGGCGGCGTTGCCGACACCCTCGATATGTACAACCAGTACACCGGCGATCCAGGCTTTCTGCCCAAAGACGTCGCCATGACCGAGGCCGTCACTCTGGCCAGCGCCAAAGCCGCCGCCAACCAATACATGACGAAGAATTCCGCCGTGGTTGTGTATTGCGTGCCCGGCAAAAAAGAGTTGCAGGATGTGCCGCGCAGCCCGGCTGACACCGACGCCAACGTGAAGATCACGAATCCCTACTCGCCGGAGTTCGAGAAGTCGCAGGACTGGAGAAAGACCAGGCCGACAGCCGGGCCGGCGCCCGCGCTGCATCTTCCCGTGCCAATAGAATTCAGCCTGGACAATGGCCTGAAGGTGTTGCTGGTCGAAGACCACGCGCTCCCCGTCCTCACTGCCGACTTTGTCGCGCGCGCCGGCAACGCCAACAACCAACCGGGCAAGAGCGGCCTTGCGACCCTGACCGCCACGGTCATCGGCGACGGCACCACTTCCCGCGATGTGAAGAAACTCTCCTCCGATCAGGAACGCATCGGCACCCAAATCGTGCCGCAGGCCACCATGGATTCCGCGCAGCTCGCCATGAGTCTCATCACGTGGCATGCCGATGAAGGCATGAGCCTGCTGGCCGACGTGGTCGAGCATCCCGCCTTCCGCGCCGACGACGTCGAGCGCGACCGCAAACAGCGTCTGGTGAGCATCGCGCAGCAATCGGACAATGTCGCCAGCATGGCTCTTCGCGTCGGACCGCAGCTGGTGTTCGGCGACAGTCCCTATGGCATGACCGCGGGCGGTACAACGGAAAGCATCACGGCCATCACGCCCGCCGATATTTCCAGCTTCTACGCGGATCACTACGGCCCGGCGGACTCTGCGCTGATCCTCGCCGGCGATGTGACGCGCGCACAGGCCGAACAACTGGCTCGCAAATATTTTGGCCAGTGGACGGCGCACACCGCGGAGCCCGCGGCGATTCCGGCCGCTCCCGCACCGCAGTCCACCCACATCGTCATCATCGATAAACCCGGCGCGCCCCAGTCGGCGTTGTTCGCGTTTGGCCTCGGCGTGCCGCAGGGCTCGCCCGATGAGGATGCCCTGAGCGTGATGAACTACACGCTCGGCGGCAGCTTTGCCAGCCGCATCAACATGGACCTCCGCGAACAGCACGGCTACACCTACGGAGCTTCTTCACGGATGTTGAGCTACCACGACGGCGGCGAATTTTTTGCCGGCGCCCTGGTCCGCACCGATGTCACCGCGGCCGCCGCGAAGGATCTGATGGCGCAGATTCGCAACTTCCCCAACAACCCGTCGACCCCTGAGGAACTGGCCGCCGCCAAAGAGGCGTCCATGCGCTCCCTCCCTGGCCGCTTCCAGACCACCACCGCCATCGCCGGCGCCACCACCGACGTCTTCCTCTTCAACCGGCCGCTGGATTATTACGCTCAACTGCCGGCGAAGTACGAGGCCATTACCCAGACCGATGTGGCCCGCGTCGCAAAAATGTACCTGCACCCGGATCAGCTCGTGATTGTGACGGCAGGCGACCGCTCTAAGATCGAACCCGGGCTGAAAGATGCCGGCCTCGGCGCCGTCGAAGTACGCACCATCGAAGGCAAGCTGGCCGGCGCGCCGCAGTAGTCCACGCATCACGAAGGGCTGCTCTGCCGACACGGCGGAGCAGCCCTTCGCCCATTCAACCCTCGAACGACAGCCTTATTTCACGCCTTTGCTCGGGTCCCACACGCCCTGCAGCTTGCGGACGTAGAGAATCTGGCCGAGGTGATAGGCGTTGTGCGCGCCCACGTGCGCGACCAGCGACGCGTTCGCCGCCAGCTTCGCATCGTCGGCCGTCTCAACCGCCTTCTCCCAGTCCGCCATCACCTGGTCGAGCTTCTTTTGCAGATCGTCCCATTGCGCCGGGTTGAAGTTGTCGAAGGTCTCGTCGTTGTTGCCGCTGAAGGCGGCCGATTTCACGCCGTTGAAGCGCTCCAGCGACCGAGCGTCCCAGAACCACAGGTGATAGGCGAGCTGTCCGACGGAATGATTGCCCTTGCCCGGACTCCAGTTGGCTTGTTCGGCGGTCAACCCCGCTACCGCAATCTTTGCCGGGACGAACCAGTCTTCGTCATCATGCGTGGTGTGCAGTTGTTCCAGCAGAACCCCGCGCAGCGTGGTGGGCGGCTTCTTGTTCTGGGCGTGGACGAGCAACGGAAGGCTGAGCAGCAGGAGAAAAGCGGCTTTCTTCATTGTGCGAATCCTCAGAATGGTCCGCAAACTATAGCACTCGGCCGCCGGCTCGCTCCATAACCAGTCGTGAACCGGTCCCTTTGAGGGACGAACGGCCACGCGCTGCCCGCTTAGCCCGCCTTGCGCTCTTCGCTCAGCACTTCGTCCAGCAATCCGCTGAGCGAGTGCGCCCGGCTGCGGATGGACGCCACCGAATCTCCGGTGCTGGTCACCGCCGCGTAGCGCTCCTCGAGCCGTGACAGCTCGTCAGCCAGATTCAGCGCCGCCAGCACCGCCACGCGCAGCGAGTCCACCGTCCGCCCCTGCGCGGAGACAGCCCGCATCTTGGCATCCACCGTCGCCGCCAGGCGCTCCACATACTCGCGGTCGTTGCCGTTCAACCGGTAAGTCTGGTCGTAAATGTCGACGGTGATGGCGTTGTCTTCGGGCATCAGGCAATCTCGTCAATCTGCTTCAACAGCCGCTCCACGCGTTGCTTTACGTGTTCGCGCTCACGTTCGAGGGTCTTCAACTGCTCTTTGGCCTGCTCCAGCAGTCCCGACTGCGCGTCCAGCAGGCTCTGCAGCCGCGTCACATTCTGCTCCGCTTCTGTCCGCCCCGCGCGCTCGCGCTTCACCACTTCCACGGCACGTACCACGCGCTCTTCCAGCGCGCTGAAGTCGTCCACGGTGATGGGCAATTCTGCTTCCTGCAGACTCAATGCTGACATTCCAGGGTCACCTCAATAATTCACGAACGTTTCTTCGCGCAGTATATCGCTCCGATCTCAGGAAAAACCGGACGAATGCTCTAACTCCATGTACGGAAACCGGTGTGATTCTCCTTCTTCGCTTCCTCGAAAATGTACGATCAGGAAGGACCTGCGCTGATGCTCTTTCACGTGATAGTCGAAAAATCGGAAGATGGCTGGATCGTTGCGGAGTGTCCAGCCCTGCCCGGGTGGGTCTCCCAGGGCCGCGACGAAAAGGAAGCACTGGATAACATTCGCGAGGCCATCACAGGCTGGATGTGGGCGGAGGATCAGAAGGCGGTAGGATCCTTGCCCGCCGACGAGACTCCGATCGTCGTCGTCGCCTGAATTTGACCCCTTCGCGATCCTCTCAATGGGACAGCTTGGCAACATTTCGGGAAAAGAGGCTGTGAAAGCTTTTCAGGCTGCAGGGTTGCAGATTCGTGGCCAGGTCGGCAGCCATGCCATGCTGACGAAAGCCGGAGAGCGGGCGAACCTCTCTGTTCCACAACACAAGCAGCTTTCCACTGGACGCTGTGCAAGCTGATCCGCGCTGCGGGCCTTACCGTGGAAGACTTCATCGCTCTTCTGCAGCGCGCGGTTCGGCTTTCCTAAAGCAGCTCGCGCTCCTTCCATCCCTGAAACACTTCCTCGTTGGTTCCCGGCATTCCCACGTCGCCTTTGTGCACGTGCTTGATGCGCGCACGAATATCCTCCCCCAGCGTGGTCTGAGGCTCGGTTTCTGCGTCGTTGGGTTCGGCTTCAGCCGGTAGCTGGCGGTCGTTCTCCGCCGCGTCGCCTGAACTTTCAGGGGATTCTTCGGACTTCCTCAAAGGATCGGCCATATCTCCTCCACCCAGGAGAAGAGGCGGCCGAGGCGATTGCCGTTGCCTGAGTCAGGATTAATGCGGCTTGACTTTAAACAGCAGGAAGATCACCAGCCCGATCAGCGTGACAAACAGCAGCACCAGAATGCCGAGCGCCATTTTCACCAGCGACCGCATCGAGCGGACGTCGTCGCCCAGCTCCGACACTTCCAGCGCATTCCGCTCCGTCGCCTCGCGCGTCCGCGTCATGGTTTCTTCAATCCGCTTCAACTCGACGGTTTGGTCCAGTACCGCCAGGCGCAGATCCCGGTGCGAACTTTCCAGCGCGCCCACGCTCTGCCGCATCTCGGTGCGAACTTCGGTCGACAGCGAAGTGGACTGCTGGTGCTGCTGCGTCCCGCTGCTCATCTCTACAAAACGTGCGATGTAAGGCAGAAACGTCCGCAATTGCAGCAGCGCTTTCCACATAGGATTGTGCTCCAGCTCTCTGGCCGACGGCATGCCGAGGGGGACCGTTTCCAGATCCATCGGCTCGTCCGAGGCATCGCCGCCCGGCCGGCCTGGCTTTTGCTGTGCCAGCGCGATGAGCCTGTCGACCGCCGATTCGCCTGAGTTTCGATTCATAGGAGGGTCCTGTTTCACTATAGTCAAAGGACCGGCCGCACTGCATGGTTCTTTTTGGGAGTCAACGAGGAGTACCGGGCGCCTGGACGCCCAAATAAGCGGCGGCGGTAACAACGTGCCTGCGTTTGCTGTTACCCGGAATTGGTACCCGCGAAACCCCCTGCCCGCAGGACAGCTTCCCCCGTAGCTGGTGCATAATGGCAACAGGGGCGCATCGCGCGTGAACCTCCCCAATTCCATCACGATGGGCCGAATTTTCGGCATTCCAGTGCTCATCTGGATGCTGTCGCCGCATTTTCCACGCGGCCACTGGCATGGTGAGCAGGAAGTCGTCGCCTCCCTCTTTTTCATTTTCCTGTCCATTACCGACGGCGTCGACGGCTATCTTGCGCGCCATCGCGGCCAGATCACCACCATGGGTATGCTGCTCGATCCCATCGCCGACAAGCTGCTCATCACCTCCGCGTACGTCGCGCTCATCGGATTCAATCCCCACGTGGTCAAGCCGTGGATCGTGGTGGTCGTCATCGGCCGCGAATTCCTCGTCAGCGGCCTCCGCTCCATCGCCTCCACCGAGGGTTTCACCATCGAGGCCAGCGACGTCGGCAAGCTCAAGACCGTTATCCAGATTGTTTCCGTCGTTGCCGCTACCCTCGATCACGGCTGGTACGCGTGGCATTTCGGATGGTTCATCATCCCCGTCCATCTGTTTGCGGCGGTCGGCATCTACTACACGGCTGCCGTCTCCATCGTCTCCGCAGTGGATTATTTCGTGGCCTTCTGGCGCAAGATCGATAAGGCAGCCGCGAAGCAGCGCACGAGCGATAACGAATTCGTTTTGAGCCGGCGCAAAAAGAAAACTACCCCACCTGCCGCGCAGAATGTAGCGCAGCCGTAACCCAGCGATCGTCAGGGAAAAGCCGGTTTTTCCGCGGGCTTTTGACGCCTTCACCACGCTTTTCGCTTCGTTCCGCCTGTAACAGACATCCAACAAAACGTAGGAGCCGGAATGGACCAACCTAAGAAGCCCCTCTTAGACGACGCCCACCCATCGGACCAGGACAATCGAGCCAAAGAAAACGTGCGCGAGGACGAAGCTTGCGAGTCAGGTTCCCGCGAGCCTGCCTTCGGTCGATTTTCGCGCCGCTCGTTTCTCGCTCAGCTGGGCGCAGCCGGCGTCGCTGCCACCGCCTCACCGCTGGCCCACGCCGTCGACACCGAGACAGCAGAGAAAGAAGCAGCAGCCGGCGTCCCGGGCGCTGTTCCTGTCACGCTGAACATCAATGGCAAGGAATATCGCGTGAAGCTGGAGCCGCGCGTCACTCTGCTCGACGCTCTGCGCGATCATCTCCAGCTCTTTGGAACCAAGAAGGGCTGCGACCACGGCCAGTGTGGCGCGTGCACCGTCCACGTCAACGGCCGCCGCGTCAATTCGTGCCTCAGCTTCGCCATCATGCACCAGGGGGACAAGATCACCACCATCGAAGGCCTCGCGCAAAACGGCCATTTGCATCCGGTGCAGCAAGCCTTTCTCGAGCACGATGGATTCCAGTGCGGCTACTGCACACCAGGACAAATCATGTCCGCCTCAGCGCTGCTCCACGAGCCCATCGGCGCGGACGACAACGCCGTGCGCGCGGCCATGAGCGGCAACATCTGCCGCTGCGGCGCCTACAACAATATTGTTGCGGCGGTGCAGCAGGCCCGCGGCAACAAGACAGCCTGAGCCGAGCAAGGAGACACATCCCATGCAGGTCTTTCGTTATAGTCAGGCGCGGACGGTCGAAGGCGCGATTCGCGCCGGCGCAGCCGCGGGAGGCGCGTTCATCGCCGGCGGCACCACCCTGGTCGACCTGATGAAGCTCAATGTGCTCGAGCCGGCGTCCGTTGTCGACATCAACGCGCTGCCGTTGGATCGCGTCGAACCCCTGCCCGGCGGCGGGCTCCGCATCGGCGCCATGGTGCGCAACAGCGATCTGGCCAATCACGCGACGGTGCGGCAGCAATACGTTGTGCTCTCTGAAGCGCTGCTCTCCGGTGCTTCGCCCCAACTGCGCAACATGGCCACCACCGGCGGCAATCTTCTGCAGAAGACGCGCTGCTACTACTTCCGCGACACCAACTACCCCTGCAACAAACGCAAGCCAGGATCCGGATGCGCCGCGCAGGATGGCTTCAATCGTATCCACGCGGTCCTCGGTGGCAGCGAGCACTGCGTCGCCACGCATCCGTCGGATATGGCCGTTGCCATGATGGCGCTCGAGGCCACCGTGCATACGCAGGGGCCGAAGGGCGAGCGCGCCATCGCCCTCGACGAGTTTTATCTTGTCCCCGGCAACACGCCCGATCGCGAGAACGTCCTGCAGCCCGGCGAACTGATCACTCATGTGACGCTGCCGGCGCTGGCCGCGGGCACGCGCTCGGTTTATCTCAAGCTCCGCGATCGCCAGCAGTATGAATTTGCCCTGGCCTCGTCGGCTGTCGTCATCAGCGTGAGCGGCGGCCAGATTTCCCGAGCGCGCATCGCCCTGGGCGGCGTAGGAACCAAACCGTGGCGCTCGCGCGAGGCGGAAAAGGCTCTCCAAGGCCAGCCGCCCAGCCCGGAAGTCTTCCGCAGCGCGGCGGATGCCGCCATGGCCGCCGCCAAACCTCTCCAGTACAACGCCTTCAAAATCGAGCTGGCCAAACGCGCCCTGCTGCGTACACTCACCGAAACCACCCAGGCCGCCTGAGGAGACAGCTATGAGCACATCGGTTATCGGCGCGCCCATCCAGCGCATTGACGGATCGTTGAAAGTCACCGGCGCCGCAAAATACGCGGTCGACAATCCGTTCGACAACGTCGCCTTTGGCGTCCCCGTCGCCAGCACCGTGGGCAACGCACGCATCGTCAACATCGATACCTCGATTGCGCAGAGGATGCCGGGCGTTCTCACCATTATTCATCACGGCAATACCGACCAGCTGTTTCGTCCCGCGGGTCAGCTGGAGCAGAGCAGCCGCGCCGGCGAAGTGCGTCCACCCTTCGAAGACGACAAGGTTTACTACTACGGCCAATATGTGGCGCTCGTCATCGCCAACACCTTCGAGCAGGCCCAGGATGCGGCCTCCAAAGTAAAAGTCGAGTACGAAACCCATCCCAATGTCGTCGAGATTGCCGATGCGCCTCCGCCCCAGGGGCCGCCGCGCATCCACTACGCCCGCGGCAAGGCGGATGACGCCTTCGACAGCGCCGCGGTCAAAATCGACCAAACCTACATCCTGCCCGTCGAAACCCACAACCCGATGGAGATGCACGGCACCATCGCGAAGTGGGAAGGCGACAAGGTCATCCTGTACGAGTCGTCGCAGGGCGTGGTGAACCATCAGCACGTCCTCTCCGAAATGCTCGGCATTCCTGTCGATCAGGTGCAGGTGCTGTCTCCGTTCATCGGATCGGGATTCGGCGGCAAGCTGTTCCCGTGGCCGCACTCATTGCTGGCCGCGATGGCCGCCCGGCGCGTCAACCGTCCGGTCAAGGTCGTGGTGCCGCGTGCGCTGATGTTCACCACCGTCGGGCATCGGCCGCTCACGCAGCAGCGCATGCGCATCGGCGCCACGCAGCAAGGCAAGCTGGTCTCCGTCCAGCACGACGTGCTCCAGCCCACCTCCATGGTGGATACCTATGTCGAGCAGTGCACCGGTGTCACGACCATGCTGTACAGCTGCGAAAATCTCACCGCCAATCAGACCCTGATCCCCATGAACATTGGCACGCCCACGCCCATGCGCGGTCCAGGCATCGTGCCCGGCCTCTACCCCCTCGAATCGGCGATGGATGAGCTGGCCATCAGGCTGAACATGGACCCGCTGGAGCTGCGCCTGAAAAATTACGCTGAGCAGGACGAGAGCTTCGCGCCGAACCGCCCCTTCTCCAGCAAGCATCTGCGCGAGTGCTACCAGATCGGCGCAGAAAAGTTCACCTGGTCGAAGCGCACACCCCAGGTTGGCTCCATGAAGCAGGGCGACGAGATTCTCGGCTGGGGCATGGCTACAGCAACGTGGCACGCCGGCCGCGGCTCGGCGACAGTGCGCGTCCGCCTCCACGCCGACGGCACCGCGCGCGCCACCTGCGCCACCCAGGACATCGGAACCGGAACCTACACCGTCTTCGCCCAGGTCGTCTCGGAAAAAACCGGCATCCCCATCGAAAAGATTGAAGTGGTCCTCGGCGACAGCTCGCTGCCCGATGGTCCCACCTCCGGCGGCTCCACGGTGACCGCAACGGTGCTGCCGGCTGTCACCGCGGCAACCAACGGCGCCATCGACCGTGTGATCGCCGCTGCGCAAACCATGCCATCCTCGCCCTTCAAGCGTGCCAGCGCCGGTGGCGAGCCTCCCAGGCTGGTGATGACTGCCGGCCGTATCCACGCTGCCGATCAGCCACCGGAGAGCGGCATTCCCTTCCAGGAGGTGCTGGCCCACCACCGGCTCGCAGCGCTCGAAGCCGAGTCGCGCACCGCCCCGGATCCCGCAACCTCGCATCAGTTTTCCGCGCACTCCTTCGGCGCTCAGTTCGTCGAGGTCGCCTGGGATCCGGGCATCGCGCGGCTGCGCGTCAACCGCGCGCTCACCGTCATCGACGCGGGCAGGATCATCAACCATCGCACCGGCCGCAACCAGATCCTCGGCGCCGTGGTCATGGGCATCGGCATGGCCATGTTCGAGGAAACCATTTACGACCCTCGCAATGCCAAGCCGCTCAACAATAATTTTGCCGATTACATCGTCTCCACCAACGCCGACATCCCCCAGCTCGACTGCATTTTTGTGGAGTATCCTGATCTTCACCTGAACGAATATGGTGCGCGCGGGATCGGCGAAATCGGCCTGGCGGGTGTCGCTTCGGCCGTCACCATGGCTGTCTACCACGCCACCGGCGTCCGGGTGCGCAAGCTGCCGGTACGGATTGAAGACCTGCTCGCCGGCGATCGCAGGATGACGGCGTAAGAATGTCGGAGCTGAAACAAATCCTCGACCTGTGGAAGCGCGCAAGCGCGGCAGATTCCCGCGGTTCGGCTCAGGACATTTGTCTCGCCACCGTCGTCGCCATTGAAGGCTCCGCCTACCGCCGCCCTGGAGCGCGCATGCTGCTCACCGCATCGGCGCAGCGAGCCGGGACGATCAGCGGCGGCTGCCTCGAAGCCGAAGTGGCGAAGAAAGCCTGGTGGCTTACCGAGCAGGGGCCCTCGATCCAGCGCTACTCCAGCTTTTTCGACGACGATGGCGATATGCCTTACGGCCTCGGCTGCGGCGGCACCGTCATCGTCCTGCTCGAACGCGGGGTGGCGGCCAACCAGACCCTCGCCTCCCTGCAACGCAGCGTCGAAGAACGGACCGAATCGGTCATCGTCACCAGCGTGAGCCAGGATGCGCCCGGTACGGTGTTGATCCTGAACCATGCCGGCAAGGCTCTCTACGCGCGCGACTCCGATCCCAACGTGACCGCGATGGCCGGCGAAGCACTCCGGTCCGGCAAGTCATCCCATGTGGGCGACTATTTTGTTGAGCTGATCGCGCCGCCGCCCGCCTTAACTATTTTCGGAGCGGGCGACGACACTCTGCCCCTTCTCGAATTCACCGCGACCCTGGGCTGGCACGTCACAGTGGCCGATGATCGCTCGAACCTCGCGCGGCCGGAGCGCTTTCCCCACGCGGCCGTCGTCCAGAACCTCGATGCCGCCCTGGCCCAGGTGGCAGCCCCCGAGCAGGCAGCCGTCATTATGACCCACAGCTACGAGCAGGATCGCAAAGTGCTGCACACGCTGCTCGCCCGCGAAATGAAATACATCGGCATCCTCGGCCCCCGTCGCCGGACCGAGCGGCTCCTCAGCGACGTGGCGCCCGCCCTCGAACTGACACCCGCCGAATGCCTCGCGCGTCTCCACACCCCCGTCGGTCTCGACCTCGGCGGCCATTCTCCTGCGGCCATTGCCCTGGCGATCGCGGCGGAGCTCCAGGCGGTCTTTGCCGGCCGCGAAGCGCGAAAGCTTCCATCGGCACCCGCCCTTCATGCCTGATTTCTGCTGTGCGGCGGTGGTTCTGGCCGCCGGCGCCTCCACCCGGCTGGGCCAGCCCAAACAACTTCTCCTCATCGACGGTGAATCGCTCCTGCGCCGCACAGCCCGCATGGCCGTCGAGGCCGGTTGCGCTCCCGTCTGCGTCGTCCTCGGATTCCACGCCCAACGAATGCAGCCCGAGCTGACAGGCCTCGCGGTCCAGGATGTCGTCAACCAAACCTGGCAGGAAGGGATGGGCTCGTCCCTGCGAGCCGGCATGAACGCGGTCCTCCAGGCGGTTCCTCAGCCGGACTCCGTCGTGGTTCTGGTCTGCGATCAGGCTCGATTGACGACCAGCCACCTGCGGCAACTGCTGGAGCGGCACACAGCCACCGAAAATCCTGGGATCACAGCGTCCGTCTACGGAGACAAAGCAGGGGTCCCGGCGGTATTTCCCGCCAGGCTATTTCCCGCGCTGCTCGCCAGCCAGGGAGACCGGGGCGCACGGGACCTCATCCGGGCTCATTCCACCGAGGTCCAGGGGATTCCCTGGCCTGAAGGCGTAGTCGATATCGATCGCCCGGAAGACGTTCATCACAATTGAGCGGTAATTCTAGTCCATTCAACGACGAAAGTGAGCATCTTAACCGAAAATTTCACATTATCAATAAACATTTCATGTTATGAAACCGACTTTCGATTGTCGCGCTCACCCATGCCATCTTGCGCCGTAGCGCTGTTGCCAGGCGTTTACATCGGGGGCTAGCATACGGTCCAGTTCAAGTAAGTCACAAGAATTAGAGCCATGTCCATCCCCAAGACGCTGTTGTTCCAACCCCTTTCCTAAACCAGCATGCGGAGCGACCTAATATGGCGTGGTATGCCTACTGCATCACCGAACGACAGGCCTTTCCCGAACTGCTTCGTCACCGAAAGCCAATT
>DATAZC010000227.1:0-2987 GCA_036272255.1 Acidobacteriaceae bacterium
AGCGATTCGCGGAGCCTTTGTAACCGTTCTGGTATGACGAGCTCGGACTGGGTGATGCGGGCGTCGACCGTGATGGCGAGGGTGAGCACCTTGCGGTTGCGCAGCACCAGGATGACCACCGGATGGCCGGCGTTGGTGCGGAGCGTCTGGAGCCAGTCGGCCGCGGTCTCCAGCGGCATGCCGTTGGCGGTGATGATGATATCGCCGGCGTCGAGTCCTGCATTGCCGGCAGGGCTCTTGTCCTCCACGCTGCGGACGAGCAGGCCGTTGCCAGCGCGGACGCCGAAGAACTTGGCGAGCTGCGGGGTGAGCGGCTCGACTTCCGCGCCGACATAGGCCTGCGGATCGGGAGCATCGCTGTCCCCGGAGTAGACACCGTCACCACCGTCACTGCGTTGCACGGCGAAGCCCTGGACCATGGGCGCGGGTTCCGGTATGGGGACGTGGAAATGGTGCGCCCAGGCGTGTTGGATGAGCGCGGAGCGGTCGGCAAGCTGGAGATGCACGCGCATCACCTTGGCGTTGTGAATGACCTGGAGATCGATGAATTTGCCGACGGGCATATCGCGGAGCAGGCGCGTCAGGGTCGCGGCGTCGGTGACGAGTTGCCCGTTGATGGACTGAATGACGTCGCCGGTATGGACGCCGGCCTTGGCCGCGGGCGCGTCATGATCGAGCGACACGACCTCAGCGCCGGTAGGGCTGGCGAGCTTCTCCTTCTGGGCGTGGTTCGGGTCGACATCGTGGACAGTAACGCCAAGATAACCCTGCGACGTGGAGGCGAGGACGAAGCGCGCGTTGCCGGAGATGGCGGCCTGGGGAAGCTGGGCGGAGACCGGAGACGGCGCGACGGCAGCCTGCATGGCGCCGTAGGCAGGCAGAGTCAGAGCCGCGGCGGCGAAGGCTGCAGAGCCCAACACTGCCGAAGCGAATACTGCCGAACCGCTGAGTACAGTGCTCAGGGGTGTAGTCGGCAGGAGAGCCAATGGACGACGGGAAAGCATGGGAAGCACAAGCTCCTGACTGGAGACGAATACATGGCCACTCTTTCAGACGGATGCGAAACGCGAAAGTCACGCTCCGCGGCAGAACCTTAACTCATTGGAGGGACTTCTGGCTAAAGCATTTTCGGTAATACGAATACCGAAAGGCTTTATTGCACTTGCGGCATCTGCCGCAGCATGGTCCGGGAGACATTGCGCAGCAGGGGGTCCTCATCGTGGGTGGCGACGTTCTGCAGGACCTGCTGGACGCTGGAGTCGGCGGTGACCGGGGCGAGCATCTGGATGGCCTGGGCACGAATCTGCGGATCGCCGTCGTTCAGGACGGCTTCGAGAACGGCGTCTCGAACGTGCATGTCCTCGGCGAGATAGGGAGCAAGGCCGCTGAGGGCCTGGGCGCGAACGTTGGAGTTGGGATCATAGCGCAGGGCGACCATGAGGGCACTGCGGAAGCCGTCATCGGCGGCGCAGTCAGTACCGCTGCAGGTATGGGTCAGGATGCCGAGTGCGGCGTTCTGGACCGAAGTATTCAGCGGTGCGCGGGTGGCGATGAGTAGCAGACCCCGAATGTTGGCGTCGTCCGCAGGGCCGACGGCTTCGAGTGGCATCAGGCTGCTGTACGCGACGTGAACCATGCCGGTGGCGGGATCCTGCGCGACGCCAGTGACGGCGGCGACGCGCTGGGGAGTGAAATCCGCCCGGGTCTGCGTGGCGGTAGGCGGTTGTGCGAGCCTGAAGCCGACAAAACCGAGACCTGCGCCGGCGATGAGCATGGTGGCGGCGGCGAGCGGCGCGGTGCGCAGCAGGCGGAAATCGGTCCAAAGCGAGCGCCGGAGGTGGGTGAACCAGGAGTCGTGCGGCGCCTGTTCGAGGGCCTCGTCGATCTTGAGGCGGGTCTGGGCCAGGAGATTGGGTGAAGGCTCGCGGACAGGCAGGATGGCCATCGCGCTCGACAGGGCGCGGGTGACCTCGAGCTCGTCACGGCAGTCCGTGCAGCCGGCCAGATGCTGCTCCAGCCGATGGCAGGCCTCGTCGCTGAGCTCGCCGTACAACAGCAGCGTGATCTGCTCGTGGGCTGCGTCACAGCTCAGTGTGCCGTCATGGCCAGGCCAGGTCATTGGATCACCGTCATAGAGATCACCGGGTTACGTGCGAACCACGGCCAGGCTGGCGCGCAGCTTCTTGGTGGCGCGGAAGAGGGTGTTTTTGGCCGTCTCTTCGGTGGTGTTGAGCATTTCGCCGATGGTGCGCAGGCGC
The DNA here is from genome assembly GCA_036272255.1 of Acidobacteriaceae bacterium. GTDB lineage: Bacteria > Acidobacteriota > Terriglobia > Terriglobales > Acidobacteriaceae > Palsa-343. Next base: position 2,259 of record DATAZC010000227.1, read on the forward strand.
AGACCCTGATAGTGCTTCAGCTCAAAGACCATCCGCTCGCGCGGGGTGAGCTTGTCGAGGGCGGTGGAGATCTTTGCGCCGAGCTCCTTGCGCTCGAGCTCGCGGCCGGGGTTGGCGGAGGCGCGCTCGTCCGAGACCATACCGAGCAGGTCAAGCTCTTCGCCGGAGGAGTCCATCACGATGGCGGGATCCTCGCGGCGGGTCTTGCGGCGCCGCATGAGGTCCAGGCAGAGATTGGTGACGATGCGGTAGATCCAGGTGTAGAAGGAGCACTCGAAGCGGAAGTTGCCGAGGTAGCGATAGGCCTTCAGAAAGGCCTCCTGGGCGATGTCCTGCGCGTCGGTTTCCGAGCCGAGCAGGTGCAGGGCAAGGCGAAGCACGGCCTGATCGTATTGGCGGACCAGGGTATCGAAGGCCTGACGGGAGCCTTTCTGCGCCTGGCGGATCAGCTCAGTTTCCGAGGTCCGGTCTTCCGGGCTCATGCCTCCGCCGGTGCGTGTGTGGAGGGCACGGCGGCCGGGCCAGGTCTGGCTGGTGCGATTCGCCGGAAGAGCCGTGCCGAGTGATCCAGATTGGACCCCGGGCTGGATACGGAGAGCGTCGGTTCCCATCGTGCATTTACCTCTTACCAGAAGATACGTCTTCAGCAAGATAGACGTTCCCCTGCGTAAGAGGACGCAGAAGTATGGGTTTGGATAGCAGGAAATTACAAGTCAGCGACAATCGGGC
>DATAZC010000228.1:0-1919 GCA_036272255.1 Acidobacteriaceae bacterium
ATGGCTAAAAAGACCGCGTCCGACGTCCTCGTTGAAACCTTGATCGACTGGGGGGTGGACACAGTTTTTGGCATCCCGGGGGACGGCATCAACGGTGTCATCGAGGCCTTGCGTCTGCGCCAGAATGAGGTTCGGTTCATCCAGGTTCGGCACGAGGAAGCGGCCGCCTTCAATGCCTGTGCCTATGCCAAGTTTACCGGCAAGCTCGGAGTGTGTCTCTCGACCTCGGGTCCAGGCGGTATCCACCTGCTCAATGGTCTCTATGACGCAAAGCTGGACGGGCAGCCGGTATTGGCCATTACCGGCCTGCAGTTTCACGACCTGCTGCACACCTTTACCCAGCAGGACGTCGAACTCGACAAGCTCTACATGGACGTGGCGACGTACAACGTCAGGGTGATGGGTGCCGCCCACATGCGCAATGCCGTCGCCCTCGCGTGCCGTTCCGCACTGGCCCATCGTGGAGTCGCGCACGTCACCATCCCAGTGGACATGCAAAGCGAGCCCGTTAAGGAGGACATTCGGTCCGAGCGAAATGTCCCTTCGCACGTTTCCGATCGCATCGCGGTATCAGCCAACCTGGCGAGCGAGGCGCAGATCGCGCGAGCGGTGGACGTGCTCAACGCCGGCACGAAGATCGCTATTCTAGCCGGCCGTGGTGCCTTGGGCGCCGGTGGCGAGCTGCTCGCACTCGCCGACCGGCTTGGGGCGCCGATCATCAAGCCGCTCCTCGGCAAGGGCGCCATTCCTGATGACAGCGGCTTCGCGACCGGTGGCATCGGCCTGCTCGGCACCAAACCCTCGCAGGAGGCGCTGGAAAGCTGCGACACGCTGCTGATCGCCGGCAGCTCGTTTCCCTATATCGAATTCTACCCGAAGCCGGGCGAGGCGCGCGTCGTCCAGATCGACATCGATCCGCAACGCATCGGTCTCCGATGCCCGATCGAGGTCGGGCTAGTCGGCGACGTCAAGACCGTCGCGCAAGCGTTGCTGCCCCGTCTCGACTACCACGAGAACCGCAAATTCCTCGAGAGCGCTCAGGCCGACATGCGTGACTGGGGCAAGCTCATGCTCGAGCGCGGCACGCGGCAGGATAAGCCGATGAAGCCGGAGGTCGTGGCGCACGAGCTCAACAAGCTGCTCGACGATAACGCCATCGTCACCACCGATTCTGGGACCATCACGACGTGGATCGCCCGGCAGTTGATGATCCGCGGCGACATGATGTTTTCGTGCTCTGGAAACCTCGCCACGATGGCCTGCGGGCTGCCCTACGCGGTGGCTGCCGCCGTCGCCCATCCGAACCGGCAGGTCGTCGCTTTTGTCGGAGACGGGGGGCTTACCATGCTCATCGGCGAGCTTGCGACCTGTGTCAAATACAAGCTCAACGTCAAGGTCGTGGTCATCAAGAATGATGTTCTTGGACAGATCAAGTGGGAGCAGATGGTGTTCTTGGGCAACCCGGAATATGTCTGCGAACTGCAGCCGATCGATTTTGCGGCGGTCGCCAGGGGCTTCGGAGTCAGCGGCTACGCCTGCGATGATCCGGCCCGGATCGGCGACGTGCTGCGCGAGGCGCTTGCGACTCCCGGACCGGCGCTGGTCGAGGCGACCGTCGATCCGAACGAGCCACCAATGCCGCCAAAGGCAACGATGAAACAGGTCTCCAATCTGGCGCGGGCGCTGGCGGAGGGAACGCCCAATCGCGGCAAGATCGCTCTCACCATCGGTTCTGACCTCGTTCGAGAGATCGTGTGACGGTGACGCCGCCATCGGTTGAGCGTCTCACGGCTCGTGCCTTCCGCATCCCGACTGACGCTCCCGAGGCTGACGGCACCATCGCGTGGCAGGCGACGACGCTGGTCGTGGTGGAAGTGCAGGCGGCCGGCGAGACGGGGCTGGGCTACAGCTATGCCGAT
>DATAZC010000229.1:0-16055 GCA_036272255.1 Acidobacteriaceae bacterium
TCCCGTCTACATGGCCAACGTCTCGCAGGAAGCCTGCTCCCGCTGCCATGCCGACACCCAGTTGATGGCCGACTTCAATATGCCCGGCGACCGCGTCCCCACCTACGAGGACAGCTATCACGGGCTCGCGGCTCACGGAGGCAGCCAAACCGTTGCCAACTGCGCCAGCTGCCACGGCGTCCACAATATCTATCCCTCCAGCGATCCGCGCTCCACCGTCAATAAGGCCAACCTCAGCAAGACCTGCGGCCAGTGCCACAACGACGCCGGCAGCCGCTTCGCTATCGGCCCCGTCCATACCCTTTCCAAAACCACGCCCGGCGGCCGCATCCTCGACTTCGTCAAAATTTTCTACTTCATCGTCATCCCCGTCACCCTCGGGCTCATGCTGCTGCATAACCTCATCGATCTGCGCCGCAAGGCCCGCACCGTACTCGCGCGCTATCGCGAAACCCCCGGCCAGCTCCGCCTCAACCTCAGCGAGCGCTGGCAGCACGCCCTGCTCGTCGTCAGCTTCATCGTCCTGGTCATTACCGGATTCGCCCTCAAGTATCCGCACTCCTTCTGGGCCGCGCCCCTGGTCGGTTGGGAACACCACCTTCCCATCCGCGGCTGGATCCATCGCATCGCCGGCGTCGTCCTCATCGGCGCGTCGGTCTATCACATGGTCTATCTGACATTGAAGAAGAGTGGCCGCCGCTGGCTCAAGGACATGCTCCCCGACCTGCGCGACGCCAAAGAAGCCGCTCAGACCGTCCAGTACAACCTGGGCCGCCGCGATCAGCTGCCGCACTACCGTCGCTTCAACTACGCCGAGAAGGCCGAATACTGGGCCCTGGTGTGGGGCACCGCCGTCATGGCCATCACCGGCGTCCTCCTCTGGCTCAATGACTGGATCCTCGCTCGCCTACCCCATCCCGCCACCATCCTCGATGTCAGCACCGCAATCCATTTCTATGAGGCGATCCTCGCTACCGCTGCCATCCTCATCTGGCATCTCTACGCCGTCATCTTCGATCCGGAAATCTACCCGATCAAGTGGACCTTCCTCACCGGTCGCGCGCCCGAACATGAAGTCCGCGAGATGACCGAAGCGGCTCCCCCGAACCAAACCACTCCCGGCCCGGCGCCCAACACGCCGAATCCCCAATCGGAGGGCGACGACCAAAGCACCCCACCTTAATTCCAGCGGCTTAAGATGGTCCCGCTGTGTCTGTAGCAAATATCACAGACCAGGCAATCTTCCCCGATGTATCAACGGGAAGGGCTTGGGACCCAACGAACCCCATCAAGGAGCTTCAACGATGAATCGCATCAGAACCGCGGCTTTCATTCTGCTCGCCGCCTCCATTGCGGCGCCTGCCTTCGCGCAGAGCGCCGGTGCCGACACCTACAAAGCCAAGTGCGCCATGTGCCATGGTCCCGACGGCACCGCTGCCACGCCGATGGGCAAAATGATGAAGATCCCCTCCTTCAAGGATCCCGATCAGGTCAAAGCCTCTGACGCCGCCCTCATCGCCATCACCAAAGACGGCAAAGGCAAAATGCCGTCCTATAACGGCAAACTCACCGACGCCCAGATCAAGGAAGTCGTCTCCTTCATCCGCACGTTACAGAAATAGCGGAAGGGAACAGCAGGCCCTCATCAGCGGTGATCGAACAGGGAAGAGGCGGCGACCCACCTGCCTCTTCCAGTCCCCGCGATGGCGGCCCGCAGTACCGGAGCTGCAATGAAGACCGTTTCTTTTGGCCTGACACTTTTTGCGTCAGTGCTTCTCCTGGCCTTGCCCGCGCCGCCTCTTCACGCGGATGTTGATTGTCTCTCCTGCCACGGCGACAAAGCCATGCAGGATGCCAACGGCAGGAGCATCGGCGTCGATGCCAATAAGTTTCACGCGAGCATTCACGGCAGTCTCCAATGCAGCGACTGCCACAAAGACATTCACGACTATCCTCACCCCGATCACCTGGCGCCGGTAAAGTGCGAAGCCTGCCACACCGATGAGGCTAGCCAGATCGCCGGCAGCATTCACGCCAAAGCTGCCGCCGCCATCTCCGGCACTTCTACCGATAGCGGCGCGGGCTGGAAGGGCCATCCCTGCACCGGCTGCCACGGTAATGCTCACGAAATTGTCACAAAGACGGATCCAAATTCCACCGTCTATCCGCTGAACATCCCCAAAACCTGCGGCGGCTGCCACGGCGATGCCGCCATGGCGAAAAAATTCCATCTCCCCAACGTCTACGCCCTCTACATCGATTCCATCCACGGATTCGCCCTCGGCAAAGAAGGCCTTCTCGTCGCCGCCAACTGCACCAGCTGCCACGGCTCCCACAAAATCCTCTCCCATACCGACCCGCAAAGCTCCACCTACCGCGCCAACATTCCCGGCACCTGCGGCTCCTGCCACGTCGGCATCAATGAGCAGTATCAGAAAGGCGTCCACGGCAAAGCCGTCGCCGCCGGCAGCACCAGCGCCCCCGTCTGCACCGATTGCCACACAGCGCACGGCATCGTCGAGCCCACCTCGGCCGATTTCCGCATGCAGTCCACCCCCATTTGCGGCTCCTGCCATCGCGACAAGTTCTCCACCTACCGCGACACGTTCCACTCACAGCTCGGCCTCCTCGGTGGCTACACCGAAACAGCCCGATGCTGGGATTGCCACAAGGCGCACGAAATCCTTCCCGCCTCCGATCCCAACTCGCCCGTCGCTCCCGCCAACCTCATCACCACCTGCGGCCGCTGCCACTCCGGCGCCAACGCCAGCTTCGTCCAGTACCAGCCCCACGCCAACGCCCGTAATCGCAAGCTCAATCCAGCCCTCTACTACATCCGCCTCTTTATGAACCTGCTCCTCACCAGCGTGCTCACCTTCTTCCTCTTCCACACCGCACTCTGGCTCATCCGGTCCCGCTTCCAGCAGGTCAAAACCAAATCGTCGGGAGGAAAAAATGCCTGAGCTCATCCCCAACGCCGCCGTCCCGACCCCGGAAACCGTCGAACCCGCGGTCCAGGTCTCCACGCCCGCACCCACGCCGGAGCGCTTCTTCCTCCGCTTCACCCTCGGCCAGCGCTATCTCCACGCCGTCCTCTTCAGTACCTTCCTCGGACTCGCCGCCACCGGCCTCCCTCTGCGCTTCTCCAGCACTCCCTGGGCCATTCGCCTCGCCAAAATCACCCAGGGATTCGGCACCATCCTCTTCTTTCACAAATTCTGCGCGCTCCTCCTCACCCTCGCCTTCCTCATCCACCTCCGCGAAATCATCGCCCGCGGCATCTTCAAGCGCGACAAAGGAATCTTCTGGGGACCAACCTCCATGGTCGCCAACTGGAAGGATGTGAAAGACCTCTTCGGTCACATGCGCTGGTTCCTCGGCCTTGGCCCCAAGCCACAGTTCGAGCGCTATGCCTACTGGGAAAAGTTCGACTACTGGGCCGTCTTCTGGGGCATGGTCGTCATCGGCTTCTCCGGATACGCCATGTGGTTCGCCCCCTTCTTTGCCCGCTTCCTGCCCGGCTGGGCGCTCAATGCCGCCCTCGTCATCCACAGCGAAGAAGGCCTGCTCGCCATCCTCTTCATCTTCTCCATCCACTTCGTCAACACCCACCTCCGCCCCGACAGCTTTCCTATGGACATGGTCATCTTTACCGGCCGCGAGAGTGAGGAGGAGTTCAAAACCCGTCGCCCCCAGGAATATCAGCGCATGATCAGCGAAGGCAGAGGTGCGATAAGGATCACAGACGCACCCCCGAAGTGGTTGATAAATTTCAGCCGAGTGGTAGGCTTTACGGCAATATTGATTGGCCTCACCCTCCTTGTGCTCACCCTGAGCGCATATATCGCTGAATAAGAGGTCCCCATGTCGCTGCTGCGCAGACTGAAGGAAAACTGGCTCCAGCCTTTCTTCTTCTTCGGGAATAACCTTCTCAGCCTCATCGGCGGCGCCATCACCACCGCTTCGGGCTGTGTCCTCGTCGGCTTCTGGATCGTCTCCATCTTCGGCCACGCCGGATCCGCGAATCCTTACATCGGCATCATTCTCGACCTCTTCCTCCCCGGCCTCTTCGTCATCGGCCTCGCCCTCATCCCCATCGGCATCTGGTGGCGCCGCCGCAAGCTCATCGCCGCCGGTACGGTGCCCGCCACCTACCCGCAAATCGATCTGCGCAACCCAACCTTTCGCCATGGGATCGAAGTCGTCGCCCTGGCCACCTTTATCAACTTCGTCATCCTCGGCACCGCCACCTACCGCGGTGTCTCTTACATGGACTCACCCAACTTCTGCGGTCAGTCCTGTCACGTCATGGCTCCGCAGTGGGCCGCTTATCAGGAATCGCCCCACGCCCACGTCGAATGCGTGCAGTGCCACGTCGGCTCCGGCATGAAGTCGTATGTCCATGCCAAAATCAACGGCACCAAACAGCTCATCGAAGTCACCTTCCACACCTGGCCCACGCCCATCCACGCCAATCTCAACGCCCTGCGTCCGGCCCGCGAAACCTGCGAGCAATGCCATACTCCGGCCAAATTCGTCGGAGAAAAGCTGCTCGTCAAAACCACCTTCGGCGACGACGAAAAGAATTCCATGACCCGCACCGTGCTCGTCCTGCACCTCGGCGGCGTCGACTCCGTCTCCCACCTCAGCGGCATCCACGGCGCGCACCTCAACAACTTCGAATACATCGCCACCGACGCCACCGCGCAGACCATCCTCGCCGTCAGCAGGCCCAACCCCGACGGCACCACCACCCAGTACGTCAGCTCCGACGTTAAAGGCCCCATCCAGGGCGTGCGCCGCACCATGGACTGCATGGATTGCCACAACCAGGCCACCCACGTCTTCCAGACCGCCGAGGACGCCATCGACGAAGCCATGCTCGACGGCCTTCCCAGTCCGGACCTGCCTTTCGTCCACAAACAAGGTCTGGCGCTCCTCCAGGCCACCTATGGATCGCAGGCCGAAGCCGGCCAGAAGATCACCTCCGGCCTCGAGGCCTTCTACCGCACCCAATACCCCGACCTCTGGAACACCCAGCGCACCAAAATCGACGCCTCCGCCAGCCGCCTGGTCGGCATCTACGACCGCAACGTCTTCCCCAACATGAAAGTCAGCTGGGGCACGTATCCCAACAACATCGGCCACATGGCCTACCCCGGCTGCTTCCGCTGCCACGACGGCAACCATACGGCAAAGAACGGCAAGACGCTCTCCAACGACTGCAGCCTCTGCCACAACCTGCTCGCCACCGATGAGACGCATCCCAGCGTCCTCAACGACCTCCAGCTCCAGAACGAGCTCCACCTGCAGTAGCCCGGCAACAGCCTGCGGCGAACCGGTTCGGTTCGCCCCTGCTTTCGTGCCTTCGAGGGCCGCCCCCTGCTGGCTTTTGGCTACTTCCTGCTCCCTGCTTATTCCTGGCCTTTTGTGACATCGGTCACAGTCCCACCGCACCCTCCCCGGTTACCTTCAGTACGGTATGGACGCCCTACTCCTGCATCGCCTCCACTTTGCTTTCACGGTCACCTTCCACTATCTGTTTCCGCAGCTCACCATGGGCCTCGCGCTGCTGATGGTGATCATGAAGCTCATCGCCCTCCGCACCGGTCAGGAACGATGGAATCAGGCTGCGCGCTTCTGGGCAAAAATCTTTGCCATCAATTTCCTCATTGGCGTCGTTACCGGCATTCCGATGGAATTCCAGTTCGGTACCAACTGGTCGGAGTTCGCGCGGCGCACCGGCGGCGTCATCGGCCAGCCTCTTGCTATGGAAGGCGTCTTTGCCTTCTTCCTCGAATCCACTTTCCTCGGCCTCTTCCTCTTCGGCGAAAAACGGCTCTCCAAACTCGCACACTTTGGCGCGGCCACCATGGTCTTCGTCGGATCCTGGATCTCCGGCTTCTTCATCATCGTTACTGACGCGTGGATGCAGCATCCGGTCGCCTACCGCCTGCTCGCCAACGGCACCTACGAAGTCGCCAGCTTCTGGCGCTTCATGTTCAATCCCTGGGCGTGGCTGCAATACGCCCACAACATGTGCGGCGCGGTCGTCACCGCATCCTTCGTCGTCGCCGCCACCGGCGCTTTCTATCTGCTCGAAAAATCTCACCAGGAATTCGGCCGCCTCTTCGTGAAACTGGGCGTCATCGCCGGCCTCATCTCCTGCGTTGTTCAAGTCTTTCCCACCGGCGATTTCCACGGCCGCTACGTTGCGAAATATCAGCCCGCCGCTATCGCCGGAATGGAAGGCCTCTTCCGCACCCAGAAAGGCGCGCCCGTCGTCCTCATCGGCCAGCCAAACGAAACCACCCAGACCATCGACAATCCTGTGCCGATCAACGACGTCCTCAGCTTCCTCATCTACGGCACCACGTCCGCCGAAGTCAAAGGCCTCAACGACTTTCCGCCCGACCAGCGGCCCTCACCCCTGCCACTGCTCTATTACAGCTACCACATCATGGCCGGCCTCGGGACCTGGTTCGTCGCGCTCATGCTCGTCGCCGCCGTCCAGCTCTGGCGCGGCAAACTCTACACCGCGAGCTGGATCCTCTGGCCCATCCTGCTCAGCTTCCCGCTCCCCTACATCGCCAACACCGCCGGATGGATGACCGCTGAAATCGGCCGCCAGCCCTGGGTCGTCTACGGCCTCATCCGCACCGCCGAAGGCTATTCGATTCACGTCTCGGCAGGGAACGCGCTCTTCACCCTCCTCGGCTTCCTCGGCATGTACTCGGTCCTCTCCATCCTCTGGATCGTCCTCGTCTACCGCTTCATCCGCACCGGACCGGCCGCCGCTGCCGTCGCGCCCGAGCCTGAACCCGCAACACTGACAGCGGTCTAGGAGAGAGGAGAACATCCATGGGATTCGTCTGGTTCTGGATTGTTGCCGTCATGATCGCCCTCTACGTCGTCCTCGATGGCTTCGACCTCGGCGTCGGCATTCTCTCTCCGTTTCTTGGCCGCTCCGAAGACGATCGCCGCACCCTCTACCGCTCCATCGGCCCGGTGTGGGATGGCAACGAAGTCTGGCTGCTCGCCGGCGGTGGCACCCTCTACTTCGCCTTCCCGCTGCTCTATGCCTCTTCGTTCAGCGGCTTCTATCTGCCGCTCATGATCGTCCTCTGGCTGCTCATCATGCGCGGTGCCAGCATCGAGCTGCGCATGCACATCGATCACGACGTCTGGCGCAGCTTCTTTGACGGCCTCTTCTTCGTCGCCAGCGCGTTGCTCGCCATCTTCTTCGGCGCTGCCCTCGCCAACGTCGTTCGCGGCGTTCCGATTGGTGCCGACAATTACTTCTTCCTCCCCCTCTGGACCAACTGGCGCGTCGGCCCCAACCCCGGCATTCTTGACTGGTACACCGTCATCGGTGGACTCGTCGCCCTCATTGCGCTCGCTACCCACGGCGCTCTCTGGCTCGTCCTCAAAGCCCCGGGCGAACTGGAAGCCCGCGCCCGCCGCGCCGTCACCGCCCTCTGGGTCGCGTTGCTGCTCATCACCCTCATCAGCCTGCCCGCCACCATTGCCGTGCGTCCGTCTGCGCTCGCGAATTACAAAGCCTATCCCATCCTTTTCGCGATTCCTGCGCTTGTCGTCCTTACGCTCATCGCGATGCTCAGCTTCACCCGCCAGCGCAAGCCCCTCGCTGCTTTCCTGTCTTCGTGCCTCTATCTGGTCTTCATGCTGGTCGGCGCCGCTACCGGGCTCTACCCCACGCTCCTGCCCTCCTCCAGCGATCCAGCCCGCAACATTACAATTGCCTCCGCACTCGCGGGATCCCACTCCCTCCACGTCGGGCTCATCTGGTGGTCCTTCGGGCTCATTCTTGCGCTGGCTTACTTCACCACTTCTTACTGGCTCTTCCGCGGTAAAGTGTCCGCAGAAGCCGGCTATGGACACTAGACGAGATTCAAAGGAGAACTCCCTCATGGCTACCGCCATCGCCGCCCCGGACAGCACGCTCATCATCGATCCCGCCCACGATCTCGTCAGCATCCGCCGCAGCCCGCTCGCCTCCATCTTCACGCCCAAATCCGTCGCCGTCATCGGCGCCACCGATCGCGAAGGCAGCGTCGGCTGCACCGTCCTGCAAAATCTCCTCGGCAGCCCCTTCGGCGGCCCCGTCTGGCCCGTGAATCCCAGGCGCGACAGCATCCTCGGTGTGCCCGCCTATAAGTCCATCAAAAATCTCCCCGGCATCCCCGACCTCATCGTCGTCACCACGCCCGCCGGCACGGTTCCCGCCATCATTCAGGAAGCTGTCGACTGCGGCGTTCCCTCGGCCATCGTCATCTCCGCCGGCTTTAAGGAAATCGGCGAGCCCGGCAAAGCGCTCGAGCGCCACATCGCCCAAACCATCAAGGGCAAGATGCGCCTCATCGGCCCCAATTGCCTCGGCGTTATGAATCCCGTCGGCGGCGTCAACGCCAACTTCGCCAAAGCCATGGTCCCCGCCGGACGCCTCGCCTTCATCAGCCAGAGCGGCGCCCTCCTCACCGCCGTCCTCGACTGGTGCATTCGCGAGCAGGTCGGTCTCTCCGGCTGCGTCTCCGCCGGTTCCATGCTCGACGTTTCCTTCGGCGAGCTCATCGATCACTACGGCCAGGACCCCAATACCGACTCCATCGTTATCTATATGGAGTCCATCGGCGATGCCCGCAGCTTCCTCTCCGCCGCGCGCGCCGTCGCCCTCAACAAACCCATCCTCGTCATCAAGGCCGGCCGCACCGCTGCCGCCGCCAAAGCTGCCGCTTCCCATACCGGGTCCCTTACCGGCAGCGACGATGTCCTCGACGCCGCCTTCCAGCGCGCAGGCGTCCTTCGCGTCAGTTCCATCAGCGAAATCTTCTACATCTCCGAAGTCCTCGCCAAACAGCCGCGCCCCAAAGGCCCCCGCCTCACCATCCTCACCAATGCCGGCGGTCCCGGCGTTCTCGCGACCGATGCGCTCATCGCCGCCGGTGGCGACCTCACCGAAATCTCCCCCGAGACTCTCGTCACCTACAACAACTTCCTTCCCGATGCGTGGAGCCATAACAACCCCGTCGACATCCTCGGCGACGCCGAGCCGAGCCGTTACGCCAAAGCGCTCGAAATCGCCTCGCAGGATAGAAACACCGACGGCATGCTCGTCATCCTCACCCCTCAGGGTATGACCAATCCAACCCAGGTGGCCGAGCACCTCGCGCCCTACGCCAAATCTACCGGCAAGCCTGTCATCGCCAGCTGGATGGGCGGCGACGTGGTAGCCGACGGTGAAGCTGTTCTCACCAAAGCCGGCATTCCGGTCTTCCCCTATCCCGACGCAGCAGCAGAGGCCTTCGTTGCCACCTGGAAACACACCAGCAACCTCCGCGACCTCTACGAAACGCCCGCCGCTCTTGCCGAATCCGTTCCCGATACCAAGCGCGACCTCGCCAACCGAATCGTCGAGTCCGTCCGCGCCAGCCGCCGCACCATCCTCACCGAATACGAATCGAAGCAGCTGCTTTCCGCCTACGGAATCCCAACGGTCCGCACCGAACTGGCGAAAACCTCCCAGGAAGCTGTTCTCCGCGCTTCCGAAATCGGCTATCCCGTCGTCCTCAAGCTGCACTCTGAAACCATCACCCACAAAACCGACGTTGGCGGGGTCAAGCTGAACCTCCGCTCCGCCGGTGACGTCGCCGCGGCCTTCGTCGACATCCAGAAATCCGTCACCGAAAAAGTTGGCGCGGAGCATTTCCTCGGCGTCACCGTCCAGCCCTTCGCCAAACTCGATGGCTACGAGATCATCCTCGGCTCCAGCATCGATCCTCAGCTCGGCCCCGTGCTCCTCTTCGGAACCGGCGGCCAGCTCGTCGAAGTCTACAAAGACCGGGCCCTCGCCCTCCCGCCGCTTACCGCCACCCTCGCGCGCCACCAGATGGAGCAGACGAAAATCTTTACCGCCCTCAAAGGCGTGCGTGGCCGCAAGCCGGTTGACCTCGACGCCCTCGACGCGCTCGTCGTCCGCTTCAGCGAGCTCGTCGTTGAGCAGCGCTGGATCAAAGAAATCGACATCAATCCGCTCCTCGCTTCACCCGACGGCCTCATCGCCCTCGACGCCCGCGTCGTCCTCCACGAACCCACCACCACCGAAGATCAGCTCCCGCGTCCCGCCATTCGCCCCTACCCCGTGCAGTACGTCGCACCCTGGAAGACGAAGTCCGGCGCCAAAGCCATCATCCGTCCCATTCGTCCCGAAGACGAGCCCCTCATCGTTGCCTTCCACGATCGCCTCTCCGAGCGCACCGTCGTCCAGCGCTACTTCACCTCGCTCGACCTCAGCGCTCGCACCGCGCACGAACGTCTCACCCGCATCTGCTTCATCGACTACGACCGCGAACTGGCCCTGGTTGCTGAAACCAGTGATCCCGTCCGCGGTAAGGTCATCGCCGGCGTCAGCCGCATGGTGCGCCAGGAGAATGGCCGCTCCGCCACCCTCGCCGTCGTCGTCGCCGACGACTTCCAGGGGCAGGGCCTCGGCGAAACTCTCATGCGCCGCGCACTCGAAGCCGCACGCACGGAGAACATCGCCAAAGTCCTCGTCTACTTCCTCCCTGAGAACAGCCGTATGCGCTCGCTCTCCCGCAAGCTCGGCTTCGCCCTTACAGAAGAAGACAAAGGCCTCGTCATCGGCGAAGTCGCCCCCTGATTCCCATCCACAGCAAAAGGGGAGACCAGAATGGGTCTCCCCCTTTTGCTGTGGTTCGCGTTCGATTTGCAAATTCAAAGTTTCAACCGGCACCGTTGCAACCCAGGACTTTTGTTATTCTCCGCCGTATCAGGGCGAAACTCAGTCGCCCTTACCCTCCCCGAACGGTGCCTCGCTTCAGCGCCTGTGCTTCGCAACAGGGCCCGGCTTCAGTCGGGCCGTAAAAGGCGCAATAAAAGGGGCTTCAGCCCCTGCGCTCTGAAGGAGTACGGCTTCCAGCCGTGCCGAAAAATCTGCAAATTGATCCCGGCTTTAGCCGCTGAGGGACCGCCCGTCAGCTCACTGTCGTGAGCTCCCGCACCACATCGTATTCCGCCATCAGCGGCAGCCGCACCGTAACGCACGTGCCCTCACCGAGCCTGCTGCTAACCGCAATCTCTCCGCCGCACGAATCCACAATCGCCTTGCAGATCGAAAGCCCCAGCCCCGCACCGCCTGTGCTCCGCGCCCGCGACGTATCGCCCCGCCAGAAGCGTTCAAAAAGATGCGGCAGATCCTCCGGCGCAATGCCGCGGCCCGTGTCCCGCACCTCGACCCTGATATCCTCGCCGACCGAAATCCCCGCCTTCACCGATCCGCCCGCCGGTGTATGCTGCAGCGCGTTCAGCAAAAGGTTCGCCAGCAGGGAAGAGCAGGCATCGTGCTCCAGTCGCGTCGGTGCCGCATTCGGTGCCTCCACCAAAAGCGCAACCTCGCGGATCTCCGCCAGTCTTTCCATGTGCGCCGTAACATCCCGCGCCACTTCGGCGACATCGCATTCCACCACGCCGCCGGCCGGCTCCCGCTCGAAACGCGCCAGCTGCAGCATCCGCTGCACCAGGTCTTCCATGCGCGCGCAATCCGCCGTCGCCGTCTCAAGACCCCGCGCATATTCCCGCGCTGTGCGTGGCCGCGATGCCAGCAGCTGCAGAGACGATTTGATGATCGTCACGGCCGTCTTCAGCTCGTGCGCCGCGTCATTCACAAATACCCGCTGCTGCACAAAGGCCTCATCCAGCCGCCGCGTTGCCGACTCCAGCGCTCCAGCAAGCACCGCCAGCTCCTGCGTCGCATGCGCGCTCCGTGGCGCATCGAACCGCGGCCGCTTCGGTGTCATCTCCGCTGCCGCCCGGCTCAATTCCTCCAGCGGTGCCAGTCCCCGCCGCAGTACCAGCGCCAGCACCCCGGTCGTCAGCAGCAAAAGCAACAGGCTCGCCGCCGTCAAAAATTCCGCCGCCTGCTGCATCGCCTCATACACCGGCTTCAACGGCGCAGCATAAAAGATCGTCACCGCACGCGCTACTCCCGGACTGCTTTCCGTCGCGTCAATTTGCCGCACCCCATGCAGTGCCAGCCCGCGATACATCGCTCCCTGCACCCGGAAATCGTGCGGCTTCTGCACCACGCCAATCGCCTGCGCCACGTCGCTGTTCCACGCATTCGATTGCGCCAGAGTCCTCGCTCCATCGTCGCGCGCCATCCATAAATCCCGGCCGCGCAGGTCCAGCGCCTCCGGATTGATCGCTACATCGTCGTTGGCGTCTTCCGCGTCGTGGATCTGGCCCAGCAGGGAATCGGCTCGCCCCCGCACCACCAGGTCGAACGTCTCCATGTGCTCGTGCCACAAATACAGCACCGTTGCGCCGCTCAACCCCAGCACCAGCCCGCATTCCAGTGCCAGCACCGCGGTGATCAACCGGCGGCGAAGAGAATAGCGCCTCATGCCGCACCCCCGCCCACGCCCGTCATCAGTCGATACCCGCGTCCGCGCAGCGTCTCGATCCAGTGACCGTCGCCGTCGCGATTCAGCTTGCGCCGCAGATTCGAAATGTGCGCCTCAATCACGTTCGAGTGGTGCTCCCAGTTGTAATCGTAAAGATGTTCCAGCAGCACCTGCTTCGAAATCACCGAACGCGGCCGATGACTGAGGTATTCGAGTGCGCGATATTCGGTCGGCGAAAGCTCCACCGATTTGCCTGCCACCGTCACCGTCTTCTCCAGCGTATCGATCACCAGATCCGCTACTTCAATCTTCGGATGGCTGACGCCTTTGCCCCGCCGGATCAGCGCCTTCGCGCGCGCCAGCAGCTCGCCCAGATCGAAGGGCTTTCCCAGATAGTCGTCCGCCCCCGCATTCAGCAGTTTCACGATGGACGTCTTCTCTCCTACTGCCGTAAGCACCAGCACAGGAGCCGTCTGACCTTTTGCCCGGACCGCCTTCAGCACCGCCAGCCCGTCCATCCCCGGCAGCATCAGATCCAGCACAATCAAATCGTAGTTCGGTTGCCGTCCCAGCTCCACGGCGTCCGGACCGGTCCCGGCCACATCCACCGCCAGACCCGCGCTCTCGCGCAACGCCTCCGCGATGTTCTCCGCGACTCGAGCCTCGTCCTCCACCACCAGCGCCCGCATGACTACAGGATGACTCCCTTTCACTAATTTTGCATGAAATTCCCGCGGGCCGCCGACCCCTTTTTGCGGCCGCCGCCATTCTGCCCGCTCCGCCGTCCCGCTACAATAATAGGACCATGCGCCGCATTTATATGGACGCCAACGCCACCACCCCTCTGCTCCCCGAGGTGCTCGAGGCCATGCGGCCCTTCTTTATTGACTCCTTCGGCAATGCCTCTTCGGTCCACCATTACGGCCAGCAGGCCCGCGCCGCCGTCGAGCACGCTCGCGAACAGGTTGCTGCGCTGATCAATTGCCGCGCCGCGGAAATCGTCTTCACCTCCGGCGGCACCGAGAGCGACAACACCGCGATCTTCGGCACCCTCCGCCCCGGTGACCATCTCATTACCTCCTCCATCGAGCACGACGCCGTCCTCCACTCCGCCCAAAAAGCGCAGGAGCGCGGCATCGAGGTCAGCTTTCTCCAGGTTTCCTCTTCCGGCGTCGTCGATCCCTCCGACATCCACCGTGTTCTTAAGCCCAGCACCAAACTCATCAGCGTGATGATGGCTAACAACGAAACCGGCGTCATCCAGCCCATCGAACAAATTGCCAAAATCGCTGCTGAGACCGGCATCGCCTTCCATACCGACGCCGTCCAGGCTGCGGGCAAAATCCCCATCGACGTTCAGAACATCGGCTGCCAGATGCTCAGCATCTCCGGCCACAAGCTCCACGGCCCGCAGGGCATCGGCATCCTTTACGTATGTCGCGGCACGCGTTGCGAGCCGCTGCTCTTTGGCGGATCGCATGAGCGCCAGCGCCGCGCCGGAACCGAAAATGTTGCTGGCATCGTCGGCCTTGGCAAAGCTGCCGAAATGGCCCGCGCCGCTCTCACCGATGGCACCGACGACCGCCTCGGCGTCCTGCGCGATCGTCTTGAGCAAGGCCTGCTTTCGAAAATCGATGACTGCGGCCTCAACGGTGCAGGCCAGGCGCGCGTCCCCAACACCACCAACCTCTATTTCGACCACCTTGAAGGCGAAGCGCTGGTTATCGCCCTCGACCTCAAAGGCCTCGCGACCTCTGGCGGGTCCGCCTGCTCCTCGGGTTCCAGCGACCCATCGCACGTGCTCAAAGCCATGGGATTGCCGCCCGCCCGCGCGCGTGCCAGCCTCCGCTTCAGCCTCAACCGCACCAACACCGACGCCGACGTCGATACCGCGCTCGAGTTAGTCCCCACTGCCGTAGCCCGCCTGCGCGAGTTATCCCAGGCGTGGAAAAAGCCCCTCGCCGAAACCACCGCAAAGTAGCAGCAGTCATTCGGGAATGCCGCTTATTCCTTTCTTTGCTCACGCTTCTCGCTGACCGGTTTCAGCGAACGGTTTCTTTGCTGACCGCCTCTTTGCCGACCGCTTTTTAGCCAGCCGGTTCTTAGCTGACAGCTTTTTCGCCGGCCGCTTTTTTCGCTGCCCCCTCTCCGCTAAAAAATCAAAAGCCGGGAGAGGTCAATGACCCTTCCCGGCTCCGTTTTCCCTACTGGCTACTCCCGACTCCCTGCTGTTAGTACCTGTAGTGTTCCGACTTGTACGGCCCTTCCGGAGCGACCCCGAGATACTCGGCCTGCGCAGGCGTCAGCTTCGTCAGCTTCACGCCGATCTTCTCCAGATGCAGCCGCGCTACCTCTTCGTCCAGCTTCTTCGGCAGCGTGTAGACATCGACCGCGTACGTGTCCTTGTTCTTCCATAGATCCAGCTGCGCCAGCGTCTGGTTCGCGAAGCTGTTGCTCATCACAAAGCTCGGATGTCCCGTCGCGCATCCCAGGTTCACCAGCCGTCCTTCCGCCAGAATGAAGATCGCGTGCCCCGCCTTCTTGCCATCGGCAGGGAAGTTGTACTGATCCACCTGCGGCTTGATGTTGAGCTTCTTCACGCCCGTCGCATGATTCAGCTTGTCCATCTGAATCTCGTTGTCGAAGTGGCCGATGTTGCACACGATCGCCTGATCCTTCATCAGCTTCATGTGCTCCAGCGTGATCACATCCAGGTTGCCGGTGCAGGTCACGTAAATATCGCCGCGCCCCAGCGTCTCTTCGATCGTCGTGACTTCGAATCCTTCCATCGCCGCCTGCAGCGCGTTGATCGGATCGATCTCCGTCACCACCACCCGCGCGCCCATGCCGCGCAGTGAGTGTGCCGAGCCCTTGCCCACGTCACCGTAGCCGCAAACCACCGCCACCTTGCCCGCCACCATCACGTCGGTCGCCCGCTTAATGCCGTCCGCCAGCGACTCGCGGCAGCCATACAGGTTGTCGAACTTCGACTTGGTCACCGAGTCGTTCACGTTGATCGCCGGAATCAGCAGCTTCCCCTGCTCCTTCATCTTGTAGAGCCGGTGCACGCCCGTCGTCGTCTCCTCAGAAACGCCGCGCCACTCCTTCACCACCTTGTGCCAGTACTGCTTGTCCTCTACGTAAACGTCCTTGAGCAGCTTCTTGATCACCGCTTCTTCTTCGCTGCCCGACGCCGAATCGACCCACTTGTCGCCGTTTTCCAGCTCATAGCCTTTGTGGATCAGCAGCGTTGCGTCGCCGCCGTCGTCCACAATCAGCTGCGGTCCCTTGCCCTCGCCGTGGCTCAATGCCTGCAGCGTGCACCACCAGTACTCCTCGAGGCTCTCGCCCTTCCACGCAAACACCGGAATCTTCGCCGCCGCAATCGCTGCCGCTGCATGATCCTGTGTCGAGAAAATGTTGCAGCTTGCCCAGCGCACCGTCGCGCCCAGATCGGCCAGCGTCTCAATCAGTACCGCCGTCTGAATCGTCATGTGCAGCGAGCCGGAAACCCGCACGCCCTTCAGCGGCTTTTCCGCGGCATACTTGTGGCGAATCGCCATCAGACCGGGCATCTCGTGCTCGGCAATCGAAATCTCTTTGCGGCCCCAGTCG
>DATAZC010000230.1:0-2138 GCA_036272255.1 Acidobacteriaceae bacterium
ATCCACCTCCGCCGATGAACTGGTCTGCCTGGAAGTCGAACTGCATCGCGCGATTGAGGACGCGGTGCTGGCCGCGAATGCCGCAACGGCGGAGCAGCGCAAACGCAAGCTCAGCGCGGAGGCCGCTTTCACCATCGAGCGCATCGGCGACCGGCCAGCAGGACGGCTGGCGGCGGCGGCGAATGGTGCCACCCTCTACGACGACCTGCTCGCTGTCGACCGCCATCTCGCCATCCGCACCGAGCCGCGTATCGCCTCCACGGATGCAAACATCCCGCTCTCGCTCGGCGTGGCGGCGGTCAGCATCGGCGCTGGCGGCGACGGCGGCGGCATCCATACTCGCAACGAGTGGTACGACGCCGCACATCGCGAGCTGGCGCTGAAGCGCATACTGCTGCTCCTGATGTTGACCGCCGAGCGATGCTAGGATCACAGACCGCTCTTAAGAATTGTCATTCTGAGCGCAGCGAAGAATCTGCAGTTCGTAAGTGCAAGCCACCATCGCAGAAGTGAGCGACCAAAGAGAGCGAACCCCACAAGCCCGCGCCGCAGGCGCAATCGCCCGTGCGGCCAGCACTGCTACACTCCGAGCCATGCCCCGCCTGCTCACTGTCGCTGCTGTCCTTGCTATTACGCTGCCGTTGGCTGCGCAATCCGCCGCGCCGGATACCATCTACTACCACGGCCACATCCTGACCGGTGTGGGGCTCGACCAGGGCAGGCTCGACTTCGTGAGCGCGATCGCGATGCGCGATGGAATCATCACCGCGACAGGCACAGACTCGTCGTTGCTCAAGGTCAAAGGTCCGAGGACGCAACTTGTCGACCTCGGCGGCTCCTTCGCTATGCCCGGCATCAACGATGCACACACGCATATGGCCGATGCGGGCCGCCTCCAGCTCTCGGTCGATTTGACAGGCAGCAAATCTCTGCAGGATATGCTCGACCGAATCGAACGTGCCGCCAAAGTGGCGCCTGCCGGCAAATGGTTGCAGGGCGGCGGATGGGACCACACCCTCTGGCCGGAAAAGACGCTCCCCACCCGCCAGGATCTCGATCGAGTCACGCATGGGCATCCGGCATTCTTCGAACGGGTCGACGGCCACATCGCCATCGCGAACAGCGCGGCTCTCGAAGCGGCAGGCACCACTCGCACCACTCCTGACCCCAAAGGCGGCAAATTCGACCACGACGATGCAGGCGAACTCACCGGCATCGTGCGCGAAGATCCGGCGATGGAGATGATTACGGAAAAGATTCCGCCGCCAACACCTGCGGAGCGCAAGCGTGCCCTCTCACTGGCGATGGCGGATGCCTCCATCCATGGAGTCACGAGCGTCCAGGACTTCTCCGAGTGGGATGACTTCCTGGCGATGGAGCAGCTTGAGCGCGAAGATCACCTGCCGGTGCGCGTCTCCGAGTGGCTGGCCTTCC
Organism: Acidobacteriaceae bacterium; assembly: GCA_036272255.1. Taxonomy (GTDB): domain Bacteria; phylum Acidobacteriota; class Terriglobia; order Terriglobales; family Acidobacteriaceae; genus Palsa-343. The sequence goes on from DATAZC010000230.1 coordinate 1,435, forward strand.
TCGATCCTGTCGAGACGTTGAAGGAACATCGCGCCCATCATCCCGCCGATGACCGCATGCTGCACACCGGCATGCTGAAGGGCTTCATGGACGGATCGCTTGGCTCACGCACCGCCGCGCTCAACGCGCCCTACAGCGATGATCCCGGCAATCGTGGTATTCCGCGCTACGACCAGGCAAAGCTCGATGCGATGACGAAGGAGCGGGCCGCAGCCCAGTTCCAGGTGGGCTTTCACGCGATCGGCGACCGCGCCGTGGAGATGGCGCTCGACGCCTTCAGCACCGTTCCGAATCGTAAATGCTACGACAGGATCACCGGAGCGGCATCCCTGCCAGGAGCTCCGACGACGGCCGTCAGCAGCAATTCCTGCATCCCGCGTCCACGCATCGAGCATTCGCAGGTGCTCGACGCACCCGACTTCGCCCGTTACAAACAGCTCGGCGTCATCGCCTCCATGCAGCCCAGCCATCTGCTGACCGACATGGCCTGGGCCCAGCAGCGCCTCGGGCATGATCGCGCCCGCTACTCCTACGCCTGGAAGAGCTTTCTCGATCACGGCGTACCGCTCGCCTTCGGCACCGACTATCCGGTCGAGCCCATCACGCCCTTCCGCGGCATCTACGCCGCCGTGACGCGCGAGAACGAAGCGGGTACCCAGAGCTACTTTCCGGAAGAGAAGCTGACCATCGCGCAGGCGCTCTAT
>DATAZC010000231.1:0-37444 GCA_036272255.1 Acidobacteriaceae bacterium
GGAAGCCGGATAGAGTTGAGCCGATCTGGATCGCAATCCCATCCGCAGCAAAACCGCCTGGCCATGCCGGAGCGCCGCAGTACTCGATCACTAAATCCCGGAAGCTGTTGCCACTCGACACCGGCGTATTCGTGCTGTCGATCAGCAGGCCGACACACCCAGCCGTTTGGTTGCCGTGGAGGTGTAATCCTCTCAGAATCAATGATCTGGTGCCAAATGCACGCAGCATGGGCTTGTTGGGCGCGCCGCCCCAGATAAACTGCGTGCCAGTGCACGGGTCACCCAATCCGCTAATCTTGCCTTTGACGCCATAGACTTCCATGTTCGAACCCAGATCGAGGGTGTCGGTGAGGATGTAGCCGCTCGGCGCCGCGGGAAAAAAGATGCGATTACCCTTTGTCGCACAGGCAGAGACTGCCTGCTGGTAATTGACGGTGTAGTCCGTTGTCCCTGACTGCTTGATGTCGACGTCGAACGCCGATATCGACATCTGTTGGCCGAGTGCCTCGGCATATGAGATTGACGCTTGAGTAGTAGGCATAAAATCAATACAGAAATGGATCTCCCGCAAACGTGAGGCCCACAGCGCCTAATGAGACCGAACCTGTCCGCGCGTGTGCGAGCAATCCGGAGCGCTGTGAATAGTTGATCGGGCCTTCGGCTGATTCCGCGCCCTCGATCGTATAAACGACGATATTGAACAGCTCGATGTCTGCGTCCGGAAATGCCTCGGTCGGACCCCACTGATCGCCCAGCCCGCCGGGCGCAAAAAAATCCAGCGGAAATGAATAGGACCAGAGTTTTGGAATGAGCTGATAAATCGGATCGCCGATCGCCTGTGCCTCCGCTGTCGTGAGCCCCAGTGCTCGCTCGGCCGGCACGCCCCCCGATGTTGCGTCGGCTGTGACAAATATCATTTCGCCGCCCGCGAGAATCCAGTCGCCGGCATGCACGATGCCGGTCAGGTCGACGTCCACCGCCAGTGTCACCGCCGTCCCCGATGCCACGCCGCTTGCGAGCGCCGCAGTCAAATGCGCAGTCGGACCGACAGTCGCGTCCCGGTAGAGCACCTGAAGTGTTGCCACCACGACGAAACTGGCATCCGCCCCCGGCGCGAATGTGATCGGCAGCCACGTCACCGTGCCACTACCCACCGACGCTACGCCGGAGATCGGTGTGGGTGGCACAATCACCGTCCCCGTGCCCGCGCCCCCGATTCCGCCTGGGGTCCCGTCCGGATTGGTGATCGACTGGTGGCTCACCGCAATCACGGATGAGCCATTGGTCAGCACCCACCCGATCACGGCATCGCCGGCGGTCGTGCCATCTGGATTTGTAGTCCAGTACAGCCCGGCGATGCTATTGCACGCCAAATAACTGAACTGGTTCGCCGGCGCGGCGGGAGTGGATAGGAAAATTACGAAGGCCAAACCCTGCGCGAACAGCAGCCCTTTTGAGAGCAGTGGAACGAGTCCAGTCCCGAAATCCATCGAGAACCCGGCCACCACATTCGGCCTCCGGAAGTTTGGAGCAATGATCATCGATCGCGCTGTGCGTGCGTCGTCACCATCAAAATCCCGTCGTGGGTGTTGGTCTGCGTGCCGGAAAAGTAATCGACAGTGCAGGCGACGCCGCCCGTCGCCTGATCGACATTGAAGCCCACCTCCAGCAGCGTGCCGCCGCCCGATCTGGCTCCACGGCTCGGAGTTGCCTGTGTGCCGTTCAGCGCTCCGGAGGCTGACCCTGTCCAGAAAATCGACCAGGTATATCGCAGCTCGGCCCGCGAGTACGCGTAGCCATCCGCCGGCGATACCGGCGTTGCCACGGTTTCGCTATCCCGATAGAATCCCCAGAACTGCTCGTTTCGCACAGCGCCGAACTGCGCATTTGCGTTCAGCGCCTTCACATTCGGAGCGGTGATAGCGTTGCCGTTATCCCACGTCGAGTCGGCGATGTCGGTAAAGCCCGGCTGGGCGCTCAGGGAAAGGGACATAAACTATTCCGCAACTGTGGCTGCGATCGCATCCTCGTACATCTCGAATTCGCGTACCTTCACCGCCAGCGCCGTACGCTCTTCCGGCGTCAACGAAGTCGGCCGGATCTGATGATGGGCAAGGTAAATAATCCGCCGCGCCATCTCCGAATCCGCCCGCAGTGTGATTTCCGGAACGATCAACACCTGCTGCTGTGGCGTCTGGGTTGCTTCACTTTTTTTGGTTTTCCCTGGCATACTTTCTCCTCAGTAAATTACGTCGGTTCCGATAACCGCGGCGCCGATCCGCGCCGCCGGCGCCGCGCCCGTGAGCCCTGTGTCCAACAGCTTGTACTGCATGCGTCCGTTCGCATAATCGGGCGAACGGTCGATCACTTCGAAAATCCGGTTACTGACGCCCAGCGCGCCGCTGAACAAATCGGGCATCTGCGGATGGCTTAGCGTGACGTAATCCCCCACCCACACCGGCAGCGTGGCGAAGAACGCCTGCACACTGATCAGCGGCGCGCCGCCGCGCAAGCCAGTAGTTCCCGCGAACCGCGCAAACATTCGCTGCGAAATATCCTGCGCGAACCACTGTGCGCCCAGCTCCGTCCGGAGGCCGTCCGATTGCACTTGCCTTTCGTTCGATCGCCCAAATGAGCTGATGCTCGTCGCGTCGAGGTACAGCAGCGAAGTGGAGTAGTTCTGCTGCGTATCCGCGTCGAGCTGCCAGAACAAGTCGTTCAGGATCGGCGCGCGGTCATAGCCCGGCAGCACCGTCACGTTGTCCTGGCTGAAAGCAAACACTGGCGCCGGCCCGGCCGCGAAGGGGCGATAAGCCCGCACCGAATATTGCCCGGTGTTAGTGACCACCGGATACATCCCGGCCGCCTTGAAAATCTGATCCTGCAGAAACTGCTTTGCCTGGAACGGCTCAACCATCTCGAAGCGGAATGGCCGCGCACTCGAATAAATGCCTTCCGCCGGCGAGTCGAGCTGGACCATCGTCGCGCGGTCGATCTGCGCGACATCGTTGTTCAGCCCCAGCACCCAGATCGCCTGAATGATTTCGCACGGCGTTCCCTGAATGATCCAGGGGTTGTCCGCCGAAAGCGGAGATCCGTTGATCGGATGGTCCCAAATCGTGCGCTTCGCATCCATTTGCACATCGCGCGAGCTGAACAGGAAGCTCGTATAGTCTGTCTGCGGAACGATCTTATAGAGCGTGTAAATGTGCAGCACGACAAAATCGGTGTAGGCGAGGCCCGGATATCCGACCGTCAGTGTTGCCGTCGAGCCTTCGAGGGTTGTGGTACCGACGAGCGTCCGGACGGCGCCGCCGACGTCGACCACTTCGCACTGCAGTTCGCCAATGCTCGATGTACCGCTCTGTACGTCGATCGACTGCGAGGCGCCCTGCATAATCTTCAGCCAGGGCTCATATGCCGGCAGCGTACCGGTGATGCCTTCCTTTGCCAGATCGTGCGTCGCGTAAACCGTCGTCTGTCCACCGATTGCAAAGATGTATATCGGTTTCTTCGCCAGCTTCGCGTTCGCGGCCGTCCATGCCGTTGTTGGGTTGATCACAGCGGTTGATCTCCCCAGAAGGCTTCGGTCACCATGCCTGCGTTCGCCGGCGTCAGGGCATCGTTAAAAACGCGAAATTTACAGTCGATCGAATAGCGCCGCAGTCCCACCCGCTTCGGTGCGAAGCTGTCATCCTCCAGCACGCAGGTGAAGAAATACACGCCGCCGCTCCATGGCGCCGGCGCATATAGAACACTCACGTTTGGCGCAAATGAAAACGTGCCGCCACCGATCGCCCACGCGTAGAAGTTTTTCCAGTCGGTAAAGTCGTCACCCACGAGTAGCGCCGGCATCGTGAAGGAAATCAGGATGTCAACCTTCTCCAGCAAACGCTCGCGGATCCCCGACGTCGACAGATTGTCATGTACGCGGCCGGAATCCTGGGCGAGAAAGTCCAGTGGTCCATTTTTGAAGTTCAGGCTGACAGCAGCGCCGGCCGGAATGTAGTTGATAAAGGGCGCGCCCATCCTAAATGTTTCGCCCCTTCACGATGCTCTTGTTTCGAAAGATCGCCCCGCCGGATAATTCAGCCAGCTTGGCCTTGAGTTGCGAGAATCGATGACGCTCGACCGAAATAGCCGTGGAATCTGTAACGGACATGATCCGCGGCGGTATTCCTCCGCAGACTCCCCATGTCTTCACCACCACAACGTAGCCACGGATCGCCATCATCCCAGCGGCACCCCCTGTGCGTTATGCGAGGCGTAGAGTGTTACGTCGTTGTTGTAAACGGCCTGGTTAATAATGTCCGCCAACTGCTGGCCGCCATTCATCCCGACGATAGGTCCCGAGATGTAAACGTGTACCGTTGGCTGTGGCGTAGTGCTTGAAGCTGCCCCTGTGGACGCGGCCGCGTCCGAGGCGCCACTCGCGGCCGCGGCCGTCGTCGCCGATGCGCTGGAGGCGTTCTGAGACGGCGCGATAGCCCTTCCGGCGAGGGCAGCCGCCCCGCCCACAGCAGCGAATATTCCAGCCGAGGTGAAATCGAGGGCTGCATCCGCATAGTCGCCGAAAGCGAGGTCATAGAATCCCCAAGCGGCGGCCATCAGCGCCGCGGCGGCAGCCTGCCCGGCGAAGCTTTCGAGTACGGACGCCAGTGCGCTCCGCATTGCCTGCCCAATCGATTTTTCGTAAACGAAGGCCTGTGTGATGCTCTGCCCCATGGCTTGCACCATCGACTGGAACGCTTTCTGCGCCATCTCGTTCAGCGCTTCGAGCGACATCTTTACCATCAGCAGCGACTGGTCGGCGCTCTGCTCCCATTGCTGGTAGAGCTGTGCGTTGCCGCGGATCATCTGGGCAAATCCGCTGCCAAATACCCCCTGCCATCCCTGCGAATTCAACAGTGTTGTCAGATCGTTCTGGTACTTCTTCGTGATTGCGGTCGTGATCGTTGCATATTGCTGCCGGATCGAAGCACGCTCAGCCTCGCTCTTTGCCGTCAGCAGCGACTTCTGCAGCTCAACGTCTGAATACTGGGCCAGGTCCTTTTGGTATTGCGCCGAGATCTTGTCCTGCCCGGTTGAAACACTGGCAACGACTGAATCAAGATGCTGCTGAAGCTTCCGGATCTCCTGCTCCCACGCGGTGGTTTGGGTGCGATCGATCTTTGCCAGGCCATCGGCAGTAATCTGCTCAATCTCAGCCCACTCCTCGTCGGTTAGCGCAGTTTTTTTCGCGAGACTGGCAGCCCAGGCGTTCTGCTGTTCGATGAACCTGCTGCGCTGCTGGTCGTAACTCTGGGCCTCATTCGTAGCCATCCGATCATGGATTTCGCGGTCTACCTCCACACGCGCTTCACCAGCCTTTTGCTGCTGGTAAGTGAACTCTTCCTGTACCTCGGCGCTCTTTGTGACAGCCTCGCCCCACGCCGTCAGCTCGGCCTGTTTGATTTTCTCCGTGGTCTGGGCAACCAATTGCCCTATGAGTGCGGGGATCTGAGCCAATGCGGCGGTTTGCTGCCGCACGGATGTCGATGTAATCGTGCCGGCCTTTTCGAGCTTTTTCAGCTCAGTCTGCGCCTTGGCACTTTCTTCCTGATAGCGGGCAACTTCGTTTGCCAGCTTGTCCCAGGCGGTTCCGTTGTCCGCGATCTTGGATTTCAGCGAGTCCAGGACACTGGTCAGACCGTAGTAACTTCCAGAGGCCTTTTCGGCGGCCTTCTCCGCTTGCTCGTTCTGTTTGATTTGCGCTTGCGCGCCCTCTGCTATAAGTGCCTGGGATCGCCTTTCCTGGACTTCGAGGTCCACCTGGAAGGCGCTTAACTGCGCGTTGATCGCAACAATATCCTTGAGTGCCGCGTCACGCGCGGTCAGGAGCATCCCGGCGTCAGTTTCGTTCTGGGCCTGCTTTGCCGCCTCGACTGCCTGTTGAGCAGTCTGCAACTCCAGATTGAGGCTCGCGATCATCACCTTGTCGGCTGTGATTTTGGTTCGCAGCAGTTTATCGGCTTCATCGACCGCAGCTGCGGGCTTGCCTATCGCCCGCGTCAGTGCCTCGGAATCGAGACGTTGCAGCTCCTCGCCGAGCTTTGCAATTTCTGTTTGCATCGCCTTCGCCGTCTCAATGACACGCTGCTCCGCCTGATACACCGGATTCCATTGCTGGGCAAGCTCGTAAACCTTCTCGCCCATTTTCCCGATGATTTCAATAAATGCCAGTGCACCGACGATCGGAAAAATCGCCTGCATGGCCGGCCCGATCCCGAGCGTCGTCGCAACAAACCGCTCGACCGCCCGGATTCCGCCGCTACCTTCCAGCAACCGGATCGCGCCGCTGGTCGCCTGAATCTCGGAGACCGCATGCCCGTGTGCCGCCGCGAGTCTCTCCGTCGCGGCCGTCTGCGCTTCCTCGGCCTGCGTCGCCTCATTAAGCGCAGTCGCGAGTTGCTCCTGAGCGGCCGTTGCCGTCGACGCGAAGCCGGTGAAGTTGCTGGTAATGGCTTCGAGGTCCCCCGCCATAAAGGCGCGGAACTTCTCGATATTGGCCTGCGCCTCATCGGAGTTCGCGGAGATGTTAAACAGCAATTCGGCTGTATTCATCGTCGGTTCAGGATTTCCTCGGCCTCTGCTTCTTTGATTCGCTGCAGCACGCCGAAGCCAGCCAGATCGAAGTTAAGGGCGAGTACGGGATCCTCAATTGCGAGCAGATTTGACGGCCTTACGCGAAACTCTCGCGCGGCCATCACGATGCTTTCCATTGCCGGACTGTGGACGAAAGGTGTCGAGGCGCGCCGCCTCTGACCCCCTCATTGCCCAGGCAAGAATGAAGTTTGTGTCCCCGTTCGGGATGTCGCGCGGATGGATCTGTCCGGCCTCCGGCCTCAGCGATATCGCCGGCTCGACGACGCAATAAACGAGCAGGTCTCGCAGGAATTCGGCGAAGGCCGCCACCTGCTCACCCGTCATTTCCGCCTGTTCCTCCTTCGAAACAGCCAGGCTCATTGGCAACATGCCGAAGCCTGCCAGCATCGACGGACCCGGCCGCCGTGCCTTAATCACCATGCCCGATGGCAGTTTGAGGTCGGAGGCTTCACCAGCCGCCGACTGGCGGGCCTTCTCCCGCCAGATTTGAGCGTTGTCCATGATGTTCTCCGGAGATCTACGTCAGCGTCTCGTAGTGCACGCCGATTTGCCGCCCGACCGTGCGCGCCAGATCCGCGAGCCCGGTGAACTGGACCTTGTGTGTGCTCTTCTTGCTCCGGCTCGCCATGATGGTCAGGCCGCCCTTCGAATTGCACTTGTAGAGAAGCGAAACAATATAAAGATTCGTACCTGTCCGCTTCGGCGTGATCGCCGCGATTGCGAACGATGGGACGATCGAGATGCCGCCGAAAGTCAACTGCTTGTAACCGGAGGCGGTGGAATAGACGCCGGTTGTCAGCGCATTTTGCAGCAGATCCACCGATTGCTGACTCAGCTCGGCCTCGATCGATGCATCGAGTTCCTCCAAATAGTTGTCAACCGGCGCCTCGGCCTGGTCGACCTTGATATCGGCCGCCTTCACTTTTATGGTGAATGTGATGCCGCTCTCGGTGGTGCCGAGACAAACACTCGCAGGATGCGCGGTGGCATCCGGCGTCCCGTCAGTGGCGTTCAGTGTGAGCCGCTGCGTTGTGTCTGTCGGCGGCGTGCCGATAATCCACAAATCCCCCGGTCCCTGGTGGATTGCTGAAATGTCGTATCCCTTAGCTGTTCCGGCCATCGGCTGTCTCCTCTTTCTCGACCACGGCCTGCAGCGCGTGGCGATACAACATAGCGGTTTCGGGTTTCAGCTCGACGATCGCGCCGTGCTGGTAAATTTCACCGTCAACATCGATCGGCAAAATGACTTTGTACTTATTCATCGCAACTCCTCAACTTCCACCTGACAATGGATGTCCGGCCACATTGCAACGGACCCCTGCCCCTTCGTCCACATCGAGCCGTAATCGTGTTCTACGACATACACGTACTTCACAAAATCCGGCCAGCTCACGTCGAGCAGCTCCTCGATCGCGGCGTCGACCGCCTGTACGTATGCAAGCGCCCGCGCCGTCAGCTCTTCCGGATCCGCTCCCGTGAGCCCGAGCCGAATTGTGATCGCGTGAATCTGACTGCGTGTCGTACCTTCACCCTGATTCGGGAACGCGGTCCGTCCGGGCATCACCCATGCGCCCGGCGGGTTTACCAGAAGCCCCGTCCATGCCCGTCCGATGGTGGCGAATGGCGTCAGCCCATTGGGCATCGTCATCGTGTTCAGCAGCAGCGCAAAGCGATCGAGGATGGGTTTGATCAGTTCAGACATCAGGCCACCGCCGTTCTAGCCGTTGCGAGCCACTCACAAGCGATAAAGGCCGAATAGGCCGGCGGAATTGCCTGCGACAACCACTTCATCGGCAGCCATGAGATACCCATCGCAGCTCGCGCATCATTGATTGAGAACGTCCGCCGTGAGAGATTTCGGATCTCATTCGTCTGCGGCGTAGCACCTGTAATCGTGATCGCCCGCCGATTGCTATTGGCGTGATCTCTGTTCCACACCCGGGGAGAACCATAGCCCACGACACTGATACAGGGGCGGATCTGATCCTGAGCCTTCCGCTTTTTCCATCGATCCGAATTAGAATCCAGACCATTACCCGTGACGGACAGGGACTCGCGATTCCCGTGTTTGCATTGTGGCCGCCGAGAGACAGGGAAACTCGTCTCGAAATAACGATGGCGGCGTAACTCGGCACTGCCGTCCGGCACATGCAAATCGAACATGCTTCCACAGAGCATCAGGAGATGACCGCTATCGCCAAGCGGCGCGCCGGGCACATTCTCAATGCAATAGGGAGTGCCGGCGGCAACCAGCAACGCGCGCGTAGCCGGAATCAGATTCGGATACTCCTTCCTGCCGTGCTGGGTCGTTTGCAGGTTTCGAAGTGATGTAAACGCCTGGCAGGGCGGACTTGCCCAAACAAAGTCGAACCCAGCCAAATCTACTGGCGGATTGGTTGCATCGCCCTGAATGAAGCGAAACGGATACTTCGGCTGTGGCTTGTGGTCGATACCCGTCACATCAAACCCGGCGCGGTAGAGCCCCATGGACGCGCCGCCACCACAACAGAACAGATCAAGCGCGCGAAGTCTCCTCATCCCTGCGCCTCCCCGATCCGCCGCTGCGCGAGTGCAAATCGCGCCGCATCCATCTCCATGCCGATGAACGCCCGTCCCGCGCGGACCGCCGCGATCCCCGCACTGCCCGTTCCCATGCAGTTATCGAGGACAACTTCGCCCTGGTTGCTGTACGTCCGGATCAGATATTCGAGCAGCGCCACGGGTTTCTGACAGGGCAAGGCATTGCGCTCGCGATGAAAGGCGATGATTGATCCGGGAAATCCGGTACGCTGCTGTTCAACACGCTTTCGTATCCGCCCGTAAACTTCGGAGACCGGCGCCGTTTTCCGCCGGCGGACTTTGCCGCCGGCACACGCCACCACGCCCTGCGGATTGTAGGTGGGCAGATGGCGATAGAAGACGAGCACATTCTCATGCCTGCGCATCGGCATGCGGTTGGCGTTCTGAAAGCCAGTCATCGCGCCTTTGTCCCAGATCCATTCGTACCGGAGTTTCAATCCTGCTGAAGCCCGCGCCGCGAGCTGCGTGGAGAATGGCTGCTGGGCGAACAGCAACGCTGCGCCGTTTTCTTTTAAAAGCCGCCCGTAAGCCTGCCAGAGCGGTTCAAACGGAATCGCCCGGTCCCAACTGCAGTCTGTAACCCCATACGGTAAATCGCAGAGAATAAGGTCGATGGTGCCCGGCCGCAAGTTCTCCATCAAACGAATACAGTCCCCTCGAAGCAACGACACCGCTGCCGCCATTACGACCAGCCCTTTCGTACAGGCGCCTGCAATCCGTCGCGGCCTTCCTGTCGATTGAGTCCGAGCGGAGTCGTTCCGTTCGCCCATCACGCGCGTGCCCCTATGCGCGGAGACACGCGCTTGTAACCCGCCGGCGCATGATCCGCACGCCGCACCCGGCTCTCCAGCGACCGCCGCGGCGGAATTCCGGCGCCGCCGCCAGAGCGCGCGCTCAGCGCCGCGGCCTGTATCGGCGTCAGCCCGGCCCGGAACCCCACCTGTGTCGCAATCTGCACCAGATAGCTCTGCAGGTGCCGCATCACACCGGTCTTGAATGCCGCGGTCAACTGGATTGGCGGCCGCCGCGGCAACCGTGTCCGCGGGTCGATCGACTGGTGATAGATCGCATAGGGGATTCGCGTCCCCAGCGTCAGCAACTTGCGCCCCTCGATCTTCACCGCGTTCGGATCGCTCGGCGATGTCAGCGATCGCTCCAGATCGCCGGTCCGCTGCAGAATCGGCATCCCCGGATAGTGGGCTTCCTTCCAGCCCGCATACTCCGGAGAAAGCGCCTGCCACGGCTCGCCGCCCTCCGCGCCCTCGGACGCGAACTGCGCTTTCTCTTCGGCATAGAAGTCATCCTCGATCACAGGCCAAATTGGGCGGTAGTCGGACACGCCGTCCGCAAACCGCCCGATCCCGCGATCGAGTTGCACTTCACCCGCTATGTCGAGCTTGAATCGGAACATTGCTTCAAATCGGTGTCAGATCGCAATCTGGCACTCACCTGAAGGGGCGGTCCTCTACAGAACCGCCCGTTTCCGGACGCGGCCTTTACTGTGGACTGGCCCGCGCCATCACGTTCTGCGCCTTTATGCTGCTCGCCAGATGCAGATTGTGAAAGGCAATCGATGTAAAAAACGCGGCCGACGCTCCAGAGGAAACGATACTCGCGATATCCGAATGCACGTCGTCTTTGTGCATGCGGTGGATAGCCCAGGTACCAGCGAAACCGCTGGCCGCGACAACCGATTTGTATGTCCAGAACTTCGCCTGGGAAAACTGCTGTTCGCCGGCGACGTTGTGGAGAAAGAGCGCGTTACTCTCAACGATGCACGGGCTACAACCGTAACCGTGCTTTCGCAGCCAGGCTGGCGTCTGAACGACCGCGACTTCCGAGCTGTAGCCATCGGCGCCCAGCGATGCCATCGCGGCGAGCGCCTCGGCGACGTAAACCAGCTTGTGCATCTTCGTTGCATCGGAGTGCACGAGAACCATCGGGTTGATCGTGACGCCGAAGTTTGCCGCCCGCGCGGGCGGACCGGATCCGATCAGGCAAAGACACATGCCCAATAGAGCGATCGCGGAAACTATTTCTCGTAAGTTCACTTTTTTGCTTCTCCTCTCAAAATTGGATTCGTCTCGGGCTCTTACGAGCCCGGTTGTTCCGTCGCGGTTGTCTCGGCCTCGGACGCAAGTAACGCCTGGTCGACGTCGCCGAGGACCTGCGCCCCGCCCGACATCGCGGCTGCGACAGCCGGATGATCCGGCGCGAGCACCTGCCCCGTCTTCTGAATAGCCATTGCAAGAAGGCCGAGGAAAATACCCCAATTGATCGCGGGATGCGGCGCGGGCGCCGGTGTTGCTGTAGGTGTGCCCACTTAGAAAACCTGATCTTTCCGGAACGCCTGTCCGGCGCTCCCGTTGAATGTGACCGCATTCCCGGTGGACACGAGCTGCCCCGTCTCCACCGTCGCCGCCGCGGGCTGGAACAACTTGTCGTAGCCCCCGCTCTCCAGCGACTTCATTTCGGTGTCGAATGCGGCCTGTAGATTTTTGGTCAGGCCCCATTCGCCCCCTGCGCCAAATCCCCCTGAGATCGCCGCTGCGAGGCGCGCCGCCGCGCCATAGCGGGTCACCTGCTCCAGCACCGCCGCCGGTGAAGGCGAAGCGCTGGAGGGGCTCGGTTGCTGCCATTGCGTGGGATCGAGCGGCAGTCCTCGACGGAGCAGCACGCTCGACACGCTTTGGGATATCGATTTGACCCATGTGAGGATCGTCGAATCGGGAATATTGCCGCCGCGGTTGAAATTCGGAATCTCGCCGCAGACCTGGTCGATCGACGTCCACGCCTGCAGCTCGGCCGCTGGGAACAGCACGGTGAACTGCGCCATGTTGCTCAAGCTGCCATCCGCATTCTGGACGAAGACGACGACGATCATCGAGCCGCCCTCCGGTCCCGCCAGATCGGCCGGGATCGTCGCCTGCAGACTCGCGGAGCTGGTGTTGACCGTGTCCACGAGCGTGGGGCACCCCACGCGGGCAGTGCTGTCGAAGCCACTGCCCGCTACGGTTACCAGCGTGCCCGGAGGCCCGCTTACGGGAGAAATCGATGTGATGACGGCTGCCATAACTTAATCGGTTGATCGGATTAAGTTCTAGGCGATGACGTTGTTCCAGCAAACGCCGGCACCCGCGGCCACGATCTTCTGCGCGTAATAGCGCATGACCTCGATCTTGTCCGAGTGGCGCGAGTCGAGCCGGAAGCGATATACGAGAGCGCCGAGACGTCCCTTGTTCCACGTCATCCGGTAGCCGAGTGAGACGGCACGCTTGCCCGGTGATGGCGGCTTATAGAAGAGCATCGCATTCTTGCCCCAGATGTAATCGTTCGTCTGGGTCTGCCCTTCCTTCGAAGTTGCATAAACTGCCGACGCCAGCACAACTTTTTCCACACCGAACACTGTCGCGAGCTGCTGCTGAGTGATCAGTGAGGCGTCAAATGTCGGCGCTCCGGAGATGCGGGCCTTCACCAGCGCGTTATTCCGGATGCCACGGTATACCGGCTCCGGCAGTAGAAGGCGGTTTGCCTTCATCCCCGTCGCCTTGCGGATGGTCTCCTTTGCTGCGTCGACCACCTTAATCGGATCATTGGCATCGTTGTCCCATTTGGAACCAGCCAGGTCAACACCGGTGAGTCCCGCACTCACCTGGTTGTACGCATCCACTTCGCGGCGCAGGAAGATCTGATCCGTCAGCATCGTCGTCGTATCGACGTCGACGTCGAGAACCGCATCTTCGTTTTCGCGCCACTCGTCGGGGATCACCATCGACTTTGCGTGGCCGTCACAGTAGTACTGATCGGTCGAAAGCGACCACCGCATTTCATCCGATTCGCCGCCAGGCGCGCGCAGATCGTCATCGGCCCGGAAATTTTCCTGACCGTAAATCGGATATTTGTCGCTTTGCTTGTCGACGGGAATTTCCGGGAACACCTCGTCTGCGGCGTAGCCGGCGTCATCGTTCTGATACATCACGCTCACATTTGTGAGCAGGGTATCTACGTGCAGATTACTAATGCTGGGCACTGGTCAAGTCCCTCCTTTTCGTGTGTGTGCCTCAGCCTGGGGCGGAACCCGGCGTTCCGTGCGCCGGGAAATACCTGGTCTGACCGCCCTTGCAAGCTCGACCGTTTTCTACTCACCAGGAGGGCGAAAACGGACCTTGAAACGGAACCGCGAAACTAACTCGCCGCGATGTTGACGACGCACGGCGCGATCATGAGCGGGAAGGTATCGCCGGCCACCGCCGATGCTTCCGCCTGACCAATTACATTCACAACGGCGGCCGCACCCGGAGCTGCCGTGATTTGGGCCTCGACCGACTTCACATCGCCCGCCGCACTGCCGATCGCAAGCCGATCGCCACGAGCGATGTTGCCTTGCGCCTTCGCCCAGGCGATAAAGCCCTTCTGAACCGGGACGCCCCTGTTCTGATTGAGCTGCTGCTCTGTTGTGATTCCAAGAAAAGCCGCCGCGTTAGCCGCCGTGGGTTTCTTGCATCCGCCGTCGTTCGCGCCCTGCACCACGCAGACGAACTGCCCGACACCCGCCGCATCCTCGATGCGATATTGCTTAACAAAATGGGTTGACTGTCCGGCCACCTACTCACCCCCTTTTTCGACCAACCGCAGCAGCTCGGTGCGCTGCCGTTCGATGTCGGGATTGTCCCGCGCGACGCGCTTCAGCGCCTCGCTCGGTGAAACCTTGTCCTTTTCCGCGCGGGTTGTTGCCATCTCACTCAACCGGAGGTCGAGTTTCTGGAGTTCGGTCTTGGTCTTCCCCTCGGCGCCCGTGCCGGCGATCCCATGTTCCGTGAGATCCACCTGCGGTTTCATTGTGGCGACGATGCCGCGGAAGCTCTCGATGTCGCTCAGCGCGAGCTTTTCGAAATGCTCCCGTTGCGCCGGCAGTACGATGCCTTTAGTTACCGCCGCCTGCACTTCGCTCAGCGCCAGCCGTTCCGCATCGGCCGCACGAATCACAGCGAACGATACGACCGCGTCATTACTCAGCGACGACAAGTCCAGCCTGCCCTTCCCGTCACGCTTCACTTCCGAAAGCTGGATCACCTTCGGACCCTGGTGGGTGTGCTCTGACGCGTTGAGACCTGTGATCTCATCCTTGTCGCACTGCGGGCACAGCATCTGGGTCTTCGGATGTTCCGAGCACATGATTTTTTCTTTTGCCACTCGCTCGTTTTCTCCCTTCGTTTCCGACCATGCAGCATCCGAGAGCCGGATGGCTGGCATTCCATCGAGGAACGGCGTGTTAGTCAGCGCGTAACTCGTGAGAGTCAGACCCTGCTGATCGCCGTTGCTCTTGTCTCGCGCGCCCCAGTTGAGCGCGGGAGATCCATACTTGTATTCACGGGCGTCGATCATCTGCCTCGCCCGCTCGTTAAAATTCGCCGTACCCCACACGATGCCTGCCGCGTCCGGTTTCGCCTCGATCGAGGTGATCCAGCCGGCCGCCGGCACCGGGCCGCCATTCGCGACCTCCGGAGCCTCGGACGCATGCTCGTAATCGATTACCACCTCACCGTTGCCTCTCTTGCCGAAATTGTCGGCGAGGCTGGCGACGTCATCTGCAGTGATCGAAAACTTCAGCTTGCCTTTGTAGAATGTGCCGAGCTTCGCGATGGGGATTCGTGTCTGGCCGTTTTCCGTAAGAACAAGCGAGCCCAGAAAAATAACAAATTGCGGGCCTTCAGATAGCCGCACACCAGCCGGCATCTCGTCATCCGCCACACCGAGCTTCTGGTACGCGGCGCGGATCCGTGCCTTCACCCGCGCCAGATCCGCAGCGGGAATGTCGGCTTTCTCCCCGCGGAATCCGCCGGGCGAGAGCGCGGCCGCGGTGGCGCCGAGCTGCTCGCGTGTGGCCTTCGCGTCCAGATCGGCCCACAGCCGGAGCTTCCACGTCGACGGATCGGCCGCATCCGGCACATAGGCGTATGCCGCTGCCGGGAACTCGATACCGTTGTCAGTTTTGATGGCTTCAGACATTTACTTTTTCGCTCTCATTGCGCCCGCTTACTGCGCGATCATTGGAAAAACGGGAGATGTCCACTGAAAAAACAGCGGCCCAAACAGCTCCGTTGTCGATGAAGTGGAGAACTCGTTATTGCCGATCCGACTGTAGCCGCAGTTGCCGATTGCTGGGTTGAGCTTGCCCTCTACGGTGCTCCCGATTTGCGCACCGATGGCACTGCCAGCACCGGCGGCGTAGAGATTAAGCTTGGCGAGGGGGCAACTACTCGTATGCGGCAGCGGGTCAAGCTGGCATATGGCGTCCGTGACCGGCGTCGAAGATGCCCAGAGTGTATACCAGACGCGCTCTGGAGGCGTTATTCCGGTGATCTGTCCTGAGTGGACGGTACCTGACGCATCGCTTTCGATATTGGCAAAATACGGCACGCCATCGTTGATTTGGTACATCGCGTATTTGCCAGTTCCGTCGAAAAGCCCCAGGTCGTCGTAGATCTGAAACAAGCTTGTCGGCTCGGTGAGCGTAATCCATCCCGACGAGCCGCACACAGGATGCCCCGCAGGAATACCCATCTGGATAGTGCTTCCGCCACCCCCGGAGTGGTCGTACGCAAAAGCCTGTGTTGAAGTGGAGGCAGGGTATGTCGTATCGCCGATTACCGTCACTGAGCCGGGTAGCCCTGAGACCTGCCCCGCGTGAAATGTCATCGGAGGTGAGTTGTTGATACTCCAACCGCTATAGGTGCCGTGTGTGGCGGTTCCAAGATTCGTGGTCGTTACCGGCGCACCGACTGCGGTTCCGTTCCCGTCAATAAACACGTCCACGGATCCGAGAGACAGGGACGCCGATCCCTGCGATATAAGCAGTTGCTGGACGCTGCCAGCGTGCGCAAGCGCCGCCGAAGCGAGTAGACAAAAGATAAGCGCTTTCATCTATGTCAACCCCGCGCCGTTGATCATCCAGCGGTTTCCAGGCATTAGGCACGCCGTGGCTATCCCGCTCGCCGCCAGTGTCCGCGAGCCCGTGGTTCCCGCGCCGGCGAGTACAAGTGTGTCGCTCGTAGCGATAGTGAGCACGCCAGCCGAAGTATCGTTCACAAACGTGATGCAGGCGTTGACTGGGTACGGCACATTCGTATGGCTATCGATGGTCCATGTGCGCGCCGTCGTGTCGGTGCTGGGGTGGAAAAGAAACGTGTTGGCGTCGGCAAGCACCGTCGTGTAAGCCGCGGCAATGGAGTGGCTCGCGGGCGTCGGAATCCAGCCAGCGGCAATCGTTCCACCACCGCCCGCCTTTGGAATCGCGTTCGCTGCCGGGGCCACCGTCGCTATCTCGTCGGATCCGCCGTTCTGGTGTGTCGAGGCGTGCGCGGTGGGCGTCCGCGCGTTTGTGAACCGCGAATCATCCCCCGCGGCGACGGTATCAGTACCCGTGCCGACGTCGAGCACAGCCGCGCCACGGAGGCCGAGATTTGTCCGCGCAGTGGCGACATTCCCGAGATCGCTGAGATTATTCGCCGGTGTCAAAAACTGCGGAATACTAGTAAGTTTTCCCCAGGCGAAACTCGTGAGCCATGTCGGATTCGAATAGGTGCTGTTGATATTCACCCCGAGGCCGAGGCTGGTGTTCATGGCAGCGCGGAACGCCGGAAACGTCTGGTTGTCAATCGATGGAAGCTGCGCCCATCCTGCGCTGCAGGCGGCGAGACCGAGAACTATGAAGTTCAATCGCATAAGCTCCTCAGTTGCTGTCGAACAAACCCTCGGCCGCGTCGAACAGGCCCGTAGTGCTGTCAAACGATGATCCCGAGCATGCGGCCCACCCCGTCACTCCATCCACAGCTATCCAGCAATACCTTCCCGACGAAGGGGGAACTGTTATGCCTGTACCGTCCACACATCCGGTTGTCACCCCGCCGACTGGCGTCCCAATCACCTGCCCGGCCGGGCACGGCGGACCAATCTGGGACGGATTCACCGACGCCACCATCGGCAGCGGCGCGTTAATGCGGGCCGCGCCGATAGTGACCCTCGACGCCGTGCTCACATACCAGGTCTCGTTCCACCTGGCGGATCCCAGCGCATCGTGGTGGTCATATACGACGGCATAGGTGGTGTTCGATGGTGTTGCTGTATCGTTTGGCTCAAGGCAGATCGAGACCACACCCTTCGCCACATTCAACACGATCGGGATCTTCCCGAATGGCGTGCCATCCAACGCCGCCATCGCCACTGGGGCAGAGACAGTAACTGTACCCGAGAGAGCGCGGGAAACGCCCGTCGCGCCGCCTGGCGCGTTCACCGTGCCCTGCACCAGGGTCAAGCCATCAGGGCACGATTGCGCAAATACCGGCGCACAGAAAATGAGGGTCAGCAGCAGCTTCCTCATGCGGCCGCCTTTGCTTCGTCGCCGAAAATATAAACCAGCACACAGCGGCACTTATCGCCGCCGTCGCAGTCGGGATTCGGCACATCCGGCACATCGTCCGGGGTGTCGCCTTCCTGGCCATCCGCACCGCTGCAGGTGTCGCAAGTGTTCGTGTCGAGCAGCGCACTGTACTGCACTGACGAAATCTCATCCGCATACTGCTCGTAGCCGTCATTGCGCCCAGCGGCAAAAGCTTCGCTGGCACCCTTCGCGGCCGCGTTATCGATCCAGCCGTCGCTCTGATCGTCGAGCGTCTCGCCGGCGTCGATGATCATCTGACCCGCGGTCTTATCTGCCGGGCGGCGCTTGAGGTCAAGGACCACATTCGCCGCCCGTTGCTGCAGGTTGTTCGTGTATTCGCTGACTACGCCATCTGCGTAGACACCCAGCGGATCACGCTTTTCCGCCGCGCGAATGGCGGCGGCGCTGGACGGCTTCGCGCCCGCGAGTTGCTTCGAGCGTTCGGCCTCCACGGTGTGGAGTCCATAACTGCTGACCCCTTCAAGGATGCCTTCAATTTTCGCGACCAGCTTTTCGTCCGGAGCGACGGACACACGGTGCGCATTCCGCACCGGTGTATTCATGAGCCGCTGGATGATGTACGCCTGCACCCGAGGCCGCGCCTCGCGCAACGCCGCGGCGACGTCATCACGGCCCTTATCGAGCGCCGATGCCATCTCGCTCAGTGCCATAAACTTCTCAGCTCCGCGCGGCGCCCGCTTCGGTTTGAAAACCTCACTGAGCGTGCCTACGTCGCCTGATGGAGCAGCGCCGCTTCCGCCGCCCGCAGGCCGCGGACGGGCTTTGCCGCGCGGCGGCGCGCCAAATTTCGTGCGGCACCAGTCTTCGAGCTCGTCATCCGGCTGGACGATGTTCACGCCGGCGGATGCCAGATCTTTCAGCGCGGAGACGACGTCCTCGAACTTCATCGAGATGATCTGCTGTGGAATCAACCTCGGGTAATGGATGACGCCAGCGAAGTTGTAGTCCACCAGCCGCTTGATGGTGGTCTCGCTGATCACGCGCGCGATCTGATTCGCCGTCGCCTGCAGCCCGATATAGAAGAAATCGGACATCGTCTGACCCAACGCGCGGTTACCGCTGGCCTTGCCCTGGCCGAAGTTAATGAAGCTGGCAAGCGCCGCCTGCGAAATCATGCTGTTGTGGTGGTCGATCGCATCTTTCGGCGAGTGGACCGTGCCCGTCACACCAGTCAGCGAAAACTTCCAGAGCGGCGGCAGCAGAATGGATGTTTTTTCGTTGGCGGATAACGCCTGTAGCCAGTCCGTTGCTGCTTTGCGGTCTTCCACGCTCGCACCGGCGGCCATCTCAATATTTGGGACGCCCATACCGTTGCGCTCGCACGCAATCGCCTCCACCTTGTACAAATTGCTTTTGATGTACCAGTGCTGGTAAGCCGGCCTCAGCAGCGACTGGCCCGTGAAGTTCGCGCCTTCCTGCCGAAAGGTGAACAGTGACAGCTTCTCCACCGGCACTTGCGTCGTGAGGTATTGGCCGCCACGATAGCCCATCTGTTCCAGCGCGATGAGGTCGTCGCCATTCGCTTCGGTGATCCAGCGGTAGAAAGTAAGGGGCAGCCGCGCCGCGCATTTCTTCAACCGGACGTTGTTGCCGTCGATATAGTAAACGTCTTCGTGCGCGGCACAGCCGAAATCCAGCATCAACGATGCGTTCTCGATGATGCCGTCGAGGTCCAGCTCTTCGAGCAGGCAGGACTTCACCAGCTCCGTTGCCTTCTTCTCAACGGGCGACGCCTGTTTTGGCTCCTGAATGGCCCACTCCGCGCCGCGGATCGGCAGCTTGCACGCGTTGAGCGTCGCGATTACCTGGCCGTCGCTACGTCGCATCCGCTCGTAATGCGCGATTGCCGAAAGCCCTGTCAGCTCCGGGTTATACTCGCCCAGTTCGCGGAGGAAACCGCCAAATATCGGCGTACCTGTCGCACCCAGCTCGGCAACATCCACGCGCGACTGCGCGCCCGGAGCTTTGACGACATCCGGCGTGGCAACCGGAGAAAGCGAACCGATATTGAGCGAGGTAAACGCCACGATTTAGAAACTCACCCCCGCTTCGACCGCATTCGGCATTTGCGCGACAATCGCGCGCGCCGTCTCGATGCCGAGCAGATATCCGCGCTCGAATTCATCGACACCCGGCAGCGCTATATCGATGGCGTCATGCCGCGCCTCGCCCAGACCGTGCAGCTCGTGCAGTTCGGCGGAAACCATCGGCTCGGCCCGCTTCAGCAGCTCATCCACGCCGATCTCCACAAATGCAATAGCCGGGACTATGAACACTTTGCCTCCCTGATCGCGGACATCACCGCCGCCTTGGCGTCACGCCTCGAACCGTAATTGCCGAGAAATCGCCGGGCACCGGAATATGCAAACGCGAAGCACCGGCCGCGCGCCAGAATCACCGCGCCGCGGACGTCGAGATAATCCGCGCCAACCAGCTCGCAGACGATGAATCCGTCTTCCCAGTGGGGCTCGACGGCGAACATTCGCCTGCTGTCGAATAGCGGCGCCTGTGCGTGAATGGATTGAACGGCCTGCATTATTTCTCCGCGCGGGCCTTCCACCCGTCCCAGTATTTGGCGTACTTCGCCGGGTCCCTCATTACCAGGTTGCTGTAGAACTGCAGGCACTCCGCCCTCAGTTCCAGAAGCAGCACATAAGGCCAGAGAATGTGTATCGCCTGCACCGTACGGATACCGAGGACTCCATCGATAGCGATCGTCGCTCCGAGCGCGCGGCACGCCCGCTGCAGGATTTTCACGGCCTGTAACTGGCCCATCATGACGGCCATATCGAGCACTTTCGTCGCGATCGGCTGCGGAAATTTATCGAGCTGCAGCGGACGCCAAAAACGATCGAGATAGAAGTCCTTCACGCGATCTTCCGTCAGTCCGTCGATTAACGATTTGGCCTCGGCGGGCGGACACAACTGCAGCATTATGGCGATGGCGCGCGTAATGCCATAGCGCGAATATTCGCCGGTCTGGGTGTCTCTGCGCCCCGTCGCGCCCTCGTTCGCGAGCACAAATGCGATCGCTGGATCAAATGACGCCACGCAGTACCTCCGCTTCCTCGAACGAAAGCCGCCCGTCAATCATGCCCTCGCCTTCGGCCCGCTCAATGGCGTCAGCCTCTTCGCGCAGCTCGCCCTCATGGATCAGCTTCCGCAGGTACACCGCGAGGTCCAGCGCTTCCTCGTAGGCGTCCTGCAACGTATCGCTGCCGTTGTTGGCAACGAGCTCATCTCCGTGTTGGCGCTTGCCGAACTCGTTGCGCTGCTGCATGTCGGCGACGACCAGATCCCAGATTGGTGTGTTGATGCCGGCCATTAGAAAACCCTCTCCATGACGTTGCCCATCACCGTGCGGCCCTGCATTCCGCACTCACTGGCCGGCACATAGCCGCCCGCCTTCTGCGCGGCGGCGTTTGCGAGCGCGGCCGCCCAGAACTCATCCGCATGGCCTTGAGCCGTCCGCGCAGCATCGAAGCGGACGCCCCCTGTTGAGCCCGTGAATTTCTTCACGGCCTGAATTGCCCGCCGAATTGCGACGTCGCCATCGGGCAGCAAAAATGCCCGATTCTCCATGTCCGTCTTAAGCGCCATCGCCATGCGCTCTTTGTTTGGACCGCTGAACTCCACCGCCTCGATCCTGCCGGGAAACTCGTCAGAGAGATTCTCGGCGAGGTTGGCGCCGATACCCGTGGCGTCAACGCAGCCGCGCTCACAAACCGCCGCGACCTTCCGCGCGATTGCCTTCTGTTCTTCGAACTTCATGCGCCACATCGTGATAACGCCGCGCGTGAGCTTCGTCCCGTCTTCGAGCAGCTCAATGATCCAGATCACCGACAGATCACGTTTACGGGCAATGTCAAAGCCGAAGTAAAGCCCCGGCCGGCTCTCGTAATCGAATGTGATCGACGCCGCCGGCGATTCGCAGCTCAGCACCAGCTCGATGCCGATGAAGTCCTGCGCGCCATCGGTCGGGATGCATAGAAATTCTTCGTTGAAAATGTCCGTGTCTCCGACCGTCCGCTCCAGCTCGGCAAGATCGATGTTCAGCCCTTCCTGAACGGCGAGACGGATATCAACCCAATGCCCCGACCACGTCTCGTTATGCATTGGATTAGGATCAGGAGCTACGCCATCGGCGAGCCCTAATTCCTTCGCCAAATCGTAGAATTTGTTCTGTTTGCCCTTAAAGCTGCTCAGCACGATCAGGCGGAAGCCGCGCAGTGTGCGGCCCACCATCGCTTTCCAGATCGCCTTCGCGTCGCGATGAATCGCAAATTCGTCGAGCAGCACGTTACCGCTGAAACCGCGCGCCGTGTCCGGATTCGCAGGCAGGGCGATGATGCGTGATCCGTTCGGAAAGACCGCGGTGTGCTGGATGATCTTCGTGTCCTCGAAGAAACTTGGAGGCTCATCCTCAATCGCCGCGCCCATTGCAGCGCAGTGCATCTTGACCTTCTCCATCATTTCGATGGATTGCCGGTCGGACGCGGAGAGCATAATCCACAGCGTTTTGCGCTCGATGCAATCGATGACCACTTCGAGCGTCGCGATAAACGAACCGCCCACCTGAACGGACTTCACCAGAAACTTGCGGCGCGACCTGTCTCTCATCCAGCGTTGCTGCCAACCCTGCAGCACAATCGCCGGCGCCATAGCGACTGACATCTACACAGCCCCCCGGCCCCATGTGCGAGCGGCGATCGCCACGTCCGCCGCTCGCACGGTCTTTGCTGCCGTGTTGGGGGTTTTATCTCGCGTTGAACTCATGCGGCGGTACTCTGAATCGCCAGTCGTTCGTGCATCTCGTACTGGTGCTCCGGACACGCGTCGACTTCCCCGCGTCGAGTCGAGCACCGAATACATACCGGCCGATCGCACCAGTCGCATTCCCGATCCGCCAGTTGCCCGCAGGCGCAACGTTTCCGGCGCGGCGCCGCATGCTTGATGTGGACCGCCGTGCCGTCCGGGAGTCTTAGCCATGAGCAAGCCATCGATCATTGGCCGATGCCGTAAATGTCGCGGATTTTCTTCAGCCCTTCGGTTGAGATCGACTCGCCCGCCGCGGCTTTCTTTTCGAGCGCTTCCACTTCGGCGATCGCCTGATCCTTCTGCCGCTTCAGCAGATCGAACTTCGCTTCGTTGAGCGCGACTTCCCGTTTTTTCAGATCGAGCTGATCGCGCTTCAACCGCACCTGTTCGGCGAGCAGCGACGTCCGCTGCATCCGAATCGGGTCGGAATCGATGAACCCCTCGGGATCGCGCATCAGCGACTCGATCGCGAGCGCGTTCACCATCTCCGACGCCGTGTGATTGCCGCCGCGCATCGCGTCCAACAGATCCTGCATCTGTTCCCGCGCGGACTTGCGCCGTTTTTCGTTGGCCTCCCACTCGCTCTTGCGCCGGCCGATCGTCCGCTCGGCGACGTCCTCGCCGGTTTCGGCCTTGATCTTCGCCGCCGTCATCGCGGCCGAGAGCTTTTGCCGAAAACACACAAGCATCAACTCCTGGGCCGCGGAGCTGAGCGAATCGGTAACGAATCCGATCTTTCCCACTCAGAACGTCACCCCCGGATCTTCGGCGATGCGGCCGTCGAGCAGGTGGAGTCCTTTCGGCAGCAACTTCGCGAAGCGGATCTGTGCAGGGTTGCCAAGGTTCTCGCGATCGCGGCGCCAGGTAGGCATGTCGCGATTACGCCAGATCTGGATGAGGCTGTCGTCGGACAGATAGACCAGGTGAAACTGCATCGCCTCCGACGAGACGACGGAACCCATCGCATCGAGCGCGCCGGCGATCGCACCAACCGATGTCATCGGCGAGCTGTAGTCTTCATGCAGCACGCGGATGATGTCACCGCGCTGTGCTGCGTGCCTGTGTTTTTCGACGTCTGCCATGCTCACGACTGGGATACTCCGACCTTGATTTGCTCGCTCAGCTCTTTCATCCAGCCCACTGATTCTTCGACCTTCGCGGCCAAAACCCGTACCGCCATCAGAACTTCCTTCTGACCGTCCTGGTTGACTTTCACGCTTTCCGCCAGGCCCTGAATCGCGTTCGCCTGCTGCCGGTGGACTTCCAGAAATTGCGCCGCCCACTTGTCGAGCAGCTTGTATGCACACCAGATCGCGAGACCCGGCACGCCAAGCACCTGGATCAGCCGCAGGACCAGTTCGTCCATTTAGGCCCGGCCTCCCGCGATGAATGCGATCTGTTCGCCGCGAGCATGAAAGATGCTCATCGAGCCGGCGAACGATGTCGCGCATGAGGCGGTGCGCCGATTGGCGACGGTAACGGTGTGGCCTTTGTTTTCCGCTATGGGAAACATGGGGTTGGCCCTCATTTGCTGTATGTCCGCCTGTTCATGCGCCAGACCATAATGCATGAAAAATGTTTTACGCAAGCCGCAGTTCTGGGCAGATTGGGCGGATATTTTCATCAGGATTTGATTCCAGATTTAGCGCGATCGGTCAAAAACGCGACGGCTTCCCTGCAGGCAGTCTTATACTCGACGCTCCCGACGCCATGGCCCTTCTCAGCGAGCCAGATTTTCAGCGCGAGGTTGTAACGCAGCAGCTTCCAGTGGCGCCCGCAGATCAGCTTAGACAAGAGAATCTGTGCCGTGCACCCCGTGACTGCGCACTTATGAAAGCCGGCCCACCCGTGATTGGGTTGCTCCGGGCCGGCTTCCTGCTCCGGGCTTACATCCGCGCCCTTTCTCTTGCCCCCGTCAGGGGCACAAGCTCGTGTATTTAAACTCATTCCTCTGTGATCCCCTCGTCACCATCCGCCATGTCGATCATCAACATTTCCGTCTCTGTACATCCGGAATCGACAATAAAAACGGGCTTTTGCGCGGTAAAGACCAAATCGTGCTCATCCGAGTCGACGCGCACAATCACGTCCAACGCCGGGTCAAATTTCTGAAGCGATCCAATCCACGCAGCGACGGTCATTCCGGCATCACCACCATCAAGCCGATCGACGTGAGGAAGATCGTCCAGAAGATCGCCTTCACCATCCAATGCGGCACCCTATTTGCCGCCCTGCGGAACGCCGCCGGCCAAACCAACCTGCGCGGCCAACTTGTACGTTTCCCGGTATGTGTTCCGGGATGCCTCCAGTGCGCAAGCGCGGGCGTAGGTGCGCGTGGTGATCCACCGCAGGGCTTGCGGGCTCACCCACGCGCCCAACGCCATAGCGAGGCTGATAACCACGACAAAAGTGAGGACTACGTTCACATCCGTTCCGTTCATGCGCTTGCTCTCCTGTTCATGGCCCGCAGGCCGGAAAATACACGGTGAAAATCCGCCACGGTGCGGATCGCGTCACGCCCGCGCAACTGCCGGGCGATGAATTTCTTCTGTGCCTCGCCATCCATGCCCGCGATCGAGAAAGCATTAGCCAGCGTTTTGAACTCGTCGAGCCCGGCCATCTGAACCTCACCGCTTCGCTCGGCATAGCCGCGCCGCGGCAACGGCATCGATCGACGTAGTCCCTTGCCTGTCCACGCCTTCAGTTGCTGCTCCAGCAGGTGTGTCTCGACCTTCGACAGGGACTTCACTCCGAACATGCCGCGCAGATCATCGTGATCCAGTCCGCGCTTTGCGCCCTCGGCATGAAGGGCGCGAAACAGCTTCGCTCGCAGAGCCTGTTCTTTACCCAAAGAGCCCTCCTTCGCCGAACAAAACGCCCTTCAGGAACGTTTGATCGGCCATCCGAAAATCGATCAGCGCGCCATTCTGCCGGATGAACGCCGTTAGCGATTCGTCGGAGATACGATGCCCGTTATCGGTCGCGTCGAGCGGCCCGAGCAGATTTTCGCGGATCCACCGCATCAGCGTCGGCCGCGAGGCGCCGAGGATTTCCATTAGCTCGTTGAGGCAATAGCCGGCGCGGATCCGCGTCGACATGTCGAGTTGCTGCGCCCGCCAGCTCACGCCGTGAATACTGCGCCCGAGCGTGCGCGCGATTGCCCGGCGGCTGATTTCCCCGATGTTGGCGAGCAAGTAGGCGTCCTCTTCCTTTGACCAGATCGGCTGGACGATGGCGATGTTTAACCGTCGCGCCTCGCGGCTGAAGGTTGCGCGCGGCCAACCAGTTTTCCGCTCCAGATCTGCGATCGCCGCGCTCTTTGCCTTGCCGCGCAGTTTGTATGCCGCCCGTAACGCGGCCGTCATTTCTGCCGTGAACTTGTATTGGGTGCGAAATGGAGTCACCTGCCGCCCCCAGCACGCGCGGCACAATCCACGCACGCGCTGCGGTCGCTTCATGCACGGGCACAACGCAACCGGCATGGATGTAGATGCCGCCGCGCTCATCTGTCGGGTTCCTCAATGGTCAACCGCTCGCGCAAGTCGCGCAACTTCGCCGGCGAATCCATTCTCCGGAGCGTGGTCCACATCGTGAGAATCTGCGCGCGATACGGCGCCACGGCGACTTCGCGATCTTCGGCGTCGACGATCCAGAAATAGCCCGCCGTTTCTTCCTGGCTTGCGGTGGATCCTCGCCGCGCGCCGATCGGCATATGGTGATCATTCCGGAGCGCGGATACGACGGACTTTACCTCGCGCTCGGAAAGATCGCTATTGGCGCAGATGCGCGAGATGGAGATCGGATTGTTGCGGCCTTGATGCGCGAAGATCAGCGCGGCCACAACCTTTTCGTGCGTCGCCGATGGCTCGCCGAGCGGCGAATGGTCGAAGGGGCCGGCATCGAACAGCGGCCCGGCAACTGTGCGCTCCGGAGGAACGTAGAAATCGGTGTGATCTACGCGGCGCATTCGGCGGCACTCCCTTCGCCGGTTTCCGACTGCGGACCTTTTCGCGCGGGCGCGGATTCAAGGGCCGTGATCATCCTGATCAGTTCCGGAACGCCGATGCTGGACGCGGCGCGCTCAAGGTCGAGCCCGACTGGCGCGAGCCGATAACGACCGTTGCCCTCCGTCCAGATCATGCCGATCCGCCGCGCCTTGCGCAACACCAGATAGCGGACCATCCACTCGTGCGATAACTGCGGCGTCGAGTATTCGTGCCATGCGCCCGGCCAGCTCATGAAGGAAGACTCCAGTGCGAACCGCGGCAGTAGTGGACGTCTTCATCAACCTCGCGGGCGCAGTTGTAGCAGCACGGCTCGTCGCAGGTGCCGGGTCGAAGGACGGTAAGCACCCCGTGAATCGGCCCCTTACTCTGCGTTACGGCACCGCCGTTTTTCTCGACTGCGAAGTAGACGGTCTCACCCTCAACTGCGTGGTAGACAATTCGCCAATTGTCATAGGCCCGGCGATCGCCGACGCGCAAATCCGCAATCGGCGTAATCGTTGGGTGCTCGCCCTTAAAATCACACAGAAAAAGACTCGGCGAACCGCAGAAGTGACACGGTTTCGGCCGCTTGGATGTGCCGCAGACAAACGCTGGTCCGAATCCGGACTGGATAACTTCGCAGCTCATGCCCTGCTCCTGCCCCAAACTCAGCGACGCGCCGTCGCAAAGGATCCGATTCAGCCAGCTATTAGAGTCGATCCACTGCAACGAGCGAATGAATTCGTCCGCACAAACCCGCTCGAAATGGGGACTGGTGATCCGCCACGCTCGCAACGCGGGAATCCAGAGGCATTGCAGCCGCACCGGGCAATTAAGCGTCAGATAAATCAGCACTAACCAGGACGCCCTCATTCACCAGCCCCCAGCGCTGTGCGGTCGGTTTTGGCGTAGAAGTCTTCGTCCTGCTTGACCTTTAGTCCCACCGTCGCGAGCTGCTCTTCAGTCAGCTCGGCGCGGATCAGTTCCTTGTCGATCTCCGGATCGACGGCGCGGAAGAATCGCGCGTTGTAGACCGAGCGGATCTTGACGGCGATTGCCGCCCACGTCCATGCGCGTGTCAGCGGTTTTAGCGCCGGATGGCTGAGCCGGCGCCCGACCGTGCCGTAATGCAGCTTCTTCGATTTGAGATCACCCTCTTCAAGCGTCCTGTAGTTCGCCATGTACCAGAGCTGCAGTTGCAGCGTCAGGTCCGCGATCCGCGCCTTCTGTTTGTCGATGGGTTCCTCATAATCTGCTGAGGCTTTGGCCCGTGCGAGGTCCATTGCGCCCTGCTGCTTTTCCAGTTCGACCTCGGCCATGAGCAGCGCGTGCAGTGCGCTGTTCGCATCCTCGATCGACGCCAGCTCGGCGGTGGCCTTCTTTGGACGCGCCAATTAGCCGACCTCCTGAAGCCGCGGCTGGAGGCGGGATGGAACGCCTTCGCCACGCGGGAAAGGGCGCGAAGTCATGGTGACTGGCCAGGCGAACAATCGCTCGATGATCTCGGCCTCCGTCAACTTTTTCGCCGGGCCGTAGGTTCGGAAGGCCACAGCAACTTCCGCCTTGCCTTTCGCCGATACGATCCACGCTTCCAGTAACGCCGAATACGACCAGCGGACCAGCGGCTTATATGATTGCGGCTGCATCACTTACTCGAAATGGCCCTTTCTCGGCCCGATGGCGTGCAGCTCGTGATGCCAGCCGCAACCCAAAAACAGAACGATGATCCAGTCGAAAAACATTTACTTCCTCCTTTGGGAAATCACTTGATTGGCCACACGAACGCTTCCTGCCCCGGTTTCGTTACCTGATGCCAGGATGCCGACCAGAAGGCCGATGACAACCACATATCCGGAGAACCAGAGAGCCAAACACCTGAATTTCTTTACCTCGTTCTCAAGAACCTGGCGGCGCAACTCGGCGTCCAGTAGATCGAGCGGCAGTCCGCCGATCACGATGCGGGAATCGTCGGGGATACGCCTCATAGATCCGCCCCTTCCTTGAGCCGCGCCTCGGCCGCCGCAAGCTCTGCCGCCGTATAAACGCTGAAGTGCCAGTCGACGGAAGCCCCCGAAACGTCGCCCCTGTCGCCGCCGCTTTGGATGTCGAGGATGATTCTTTTGAGCGCCGTGACAAGGTGCTCGCGATTCTTTGCCTCTGCCCGGACGCTCATCGAAAGAGGTAAGCGCTTCCGCATGTCCGTCATGCGAGCCCCGCTTTCTTCGCGCATTTCGGACAAAACCAGCCGACGCGGGCGCGCAGCCAGCCGTCCACAAGCAGGAGGCGCGCGAAAGCGGACGCCGTCCGCCCTCCAGCTTTCGCAGTGACTGGACACTTCCGGCAACGCACCGAAAACACCGCCGTGATGAACCCGGCAACGTTAGGCGCCACGGCGATACCCCAGTTGCTTTGCGTCCGCCGGGCAGTACCAGCCAACCCGCCGGCGCGCTGAGTTTTGCCGTGCCTCATACCAGCCACTGCGGACCAGCCACGCCTCAAAAGCGCCGCGCGTCGCATATCCCCGGACCGTCAGGATGGTGCGACAAGAGCGGCAATGGACGTTATGGATGGCCGTTACTCGGCCCGGCGCCGATTGGAAAACAACAGGATCGGGATTATTCGTCACGCAACCCTCACAACGGATGCGATCTGCATCCCCCAGAGATTCGCCGCGACGCCGGCGACGGTCTTTTCCGTGATCACCTTGCCGCTGTGCTTCGTCAGGAGCAGATCCGTGACGGCCATCAGACGCCGCATTGAGCCGCCAGTGGAGCGATAAAGGAGGTCGAAGGCGGCATCCTCGATCTGCGTGAGGCCTTCCTGCTTGACGATAGTCGCGGCCTCGCCCTTCTGGACGCCATGCAGCGCTGCCCAGATACCGACGCGTGAGCTGAGCGCACCCAGATCGCGCACGCGGGCCTTCTGGAGGCGCTCCAGCAGCATCGGCGACGCGAAGATAGCGATGCCGACGCCAGCGTGTCTGGTGGCATCCCAGACCTGCCTGATGACCTGCAGAATACGAGGAACAACCATCTCGCATTGGTCGAAGATCAGTAGCATCGGCTTTTCGTCGAGTGCTGCGCAGATGGCGCGCATCGCCGGGCCTGCGCTGCAGAAAGTGACCTTCTGCATGAGCCCCATCCGGTCCGACAGGCAGGACAGGAAATCGACCACACTGCGGGATGAGAAATCGTCGAATTCGAAGACGAGATGGTCCAGCTTGCGGCCGTCGTTCTCGCGCCAGTAGCGGATGGACTCAGTCTTGCCGACGCCATAATCGGCGGTGCAGATGCCGATCGAGCACTGCTCGGCGCAGTAAGTGAGCACTTGCTGGATGCGCCGGGTAGTTTCGACGACGTAGAAATCGCGCTGGCGACGGACGCGCCGGCTGGCTGGCGTCGCATCCGTGATGTGAACCGGCGCCGACTCCTGCACGCGGAGGACGTTGCCGGCCTCGATCTCCCGGAGCGCACGCTCGAAATGTTTGTCGGTGAAGGCGGATGGAGCCAGCGTTCCGGCGATGTATTGGTGCGCGGCCGCAGTGGAAAGGCCGGGCATTGCGGACGCGAACCGGGCTGGCGTGATGTCCGGGCGCCGGTCGAGCAGGGCGATGACTTGCTGGCGGACGGTCATTCCACTGCCTCTCCCGCAACTTTTCGAAGATCCTCGCCGTAACTCAGCGGGATTGGGCCAGCGATGACCTTTATGTACCTGTGGTTTCTCCCCCCCGCCAAACCAGGAAACAACCAGCGCTCCCCATCGACTTCGTCGATACGGAGTTGCGCTATAACAGGCTCGTCGTTAGGAAACTCGCGGATCCAGTAGAAGCTGCCGTTCTGGCGGTCCTGGCTCATGCGCGGCCCTCGGCTAGCGCGATGGCAGCATCGGCGACTGTAATCGCGAGTTTCTCGCTCATCTCAAACGGCCCGTTCGCGTTGATAACGCTCCGGCAGAACTTCACTGCTTCCAGCAATTTCTTCGCGGCCGCCATCAGTCGGATGTTGGTGATTTCCTGCTCAGACCAGTTCTCAAGTTGCGGTTCGATTTCGACGACGATCAAGTCGTCGAAATCGGGGTAATCAGCCACGATCATGACCGAGGTTTCGGCGTCAAACTGGCCGTCGATCCGCCAGTCGCCTTGCGTGTGCTTCGTCTGCGTTTTCGGCATCCGGTTGCCCTCCTATTGGAAGAAGTTGAACTCGTCGTCGACGGCCTCAGCCGCGGCAACGCTCTGTACTGCGACCGCCACTGCGAGCGCCTTGTCCTCGGCGATCGCGGCCGCGGTTTCGACCATCGCCGCCGGCAGCGCTGCCGGGACGGCGATCCGCGCGGGTTCCATGCGCGGAGTAACTTCGCGCCGGGCTGTACGCTCGGCGTGGCCGGGAACATGTACGTGCTGATGGACCTTCGCGATGAAGTCCTTCGTCTCGCGGCGCCCGCGGCGGCGCGCCTTTTCGTCCTCGACGAAGGCGTCCTCGCCCATGCGTCGCAACTCGACGCAATCGACCAGCCCAACGAGGCGATTCTCGTGATAGAGCGCGGCCGTCTGCAGATCCAGCGGATCGTAGGCGAGTTGCACTTCGCAGCCGTTCAACGCCATCAGCCGCAAGGGATTCGATGTCAGGCGATAGTGCCACACCTTGGCGCCAAAAGTGGTCCGGACTTCACCCTGCCGGATCGTCAGATTCCGCCGTTTGGCGAAGCAGAGATGGATGACTTCCTCCGGCACGGTCCGCTTCTCGACGCGCCGAATCAACTGCTCCCACGCTTCGTTCGGACACATCCAGCCGCGGCCGGTGGGCGTGATCTTGTTCATGCCCTCGCCAGCCAACTCGCGCTCGTTCAGCTCTTTGAGGTGGTCATCATAGAAGGCCGCGACCTCGCCGATCGTCGGGAAGGCCGGCTCGACGTTCTCACCAGCGAGCCAGCGCTCATGCTGATGCAGAAGTTTGTCGAAGCGTTCAGTGGGCCGCGCGGTGGGTTGATGTCCACACCACCACGGCAGCGTACGGTCGAAGTCGGCGGTGCGTCCGAAGTTCGGCTCGATTATTTTCGAGCGTGCCCGCTTCACAATGGCGTGATGGACCCGGATACCAAGGGTGTCCATCACGCCTCTGAAGCCCGTCTCCAGGTGATCCACCCGGCGCGATTCAGTGCGCGGGGACCGGCCTTCCAGCCATTCACAACGGAAGTCTTTACCGTTGTCCCAGTAGACGGAAATTGGCAGGCCGTATTCGAGAAACTGGCGCTTGAGCACCGTCGCGATCGAGTCCGATGACGGCGTCTCGACAATGCACCAGGCGAGCCACTTGCGCGTACGCATATCGATCGCGGCGGTGAGCCATGGGCGGGCGAGCAGCCAACCAGATTTCGATGTGCCGGCGCGGTCGGGGACCAGACAGAAAAGGTCCAGCCGCCGGTGATCCATGACGACGTAATCGAGCGGCTGTATGTCCGTCAGATTGCGGAAACTGATGATTTCCTGCGTGTTGTGGAAGGCTTCGTCGCCCTCGCGCGCCATCGTCTTCGCGATTTCGGGAATGCGTTCGAACCAGTTTCGGAACGTGCTGTAGCTGGCGAGCGGAAGCTGTGCGATGGGTGCGAGACAGCCGTCTGTTGTCGAGTAGCGGGCGTACTTGGCGCGGTCGAAGTCGCCGAGCTTGGCGCCGGCGTTCTTCGCCCGCCAGATGCGTTCCTCGCCGTAGGCGCGGAAGATGTCCCGGACCGTCAGTTTGCCGTAGGCACCGTGCTTCGGGAACGCGGCCGCGATCAGAAATTCGAGCGCAGCCGCGTTCAACGATTTGGGCTTACCCTTATCACTACGGTCCTTCGGGACCAACGCCGGTAAGCCACCCTCACTCCATGCGGCAAGCCAGTTATAGATCGTTCGACGCTTTGTTTTGTGCTGTTTGGCGAGCCAGTCGATGACTTTTACCTTCGACTGGTTGCCCTGTGACCAGACCGCCGGGAACGCGTCACGCTTGAGCAGCGGCTCGATGACCTTGTAGCGCGATTCGCAGGCGATGCGGTCCGCTTCGGAGAGGTTCGGCCCGAGGGGGACGGTCAGTGCAAGCGCCATCTGACCGTTGCCCGCCCCTGGTGTCATCGGGATGACGTTGGTGCCGCGCGCCCAGCGGACCTGTGCGTCTGGCGGAAGATCGGCCGGATTGTGCTGCAGATGGACCGCCCGCGCACTCGCGTCGACCTTAAGCTCACCGCTGCTCAGGCGCCGCGCGTGGCGGTCGGAGACTTCCAGCGCGGCCGCTACGTCGCGCGTGAGGAGAGCTTTGGCTGCCATCAGATGCGCTCCTTCAGCAAGGCCTTGAGGCGGGCTTCCTTCACTGTGATTTCCTCGCGCTCCAGAACTGTGCGCCCGAAATCCGCGAGGCTATGAGCTACTTCGTCTACGAGGTAGAGGCCGGACTCCGCACACGCCAGATCCAGTAGTCGGCGTGAGCCTGTCACACGAACCCACGCCGCCACCAGATCAAGGGGAAAACGATGGCTTTTCGACTCGGCAACGAAGGCATCGATCTGGGAAACAGTGATCGGACGCCGCACGTCGCGGGAAAGCAGATCGGCCACTTCCTCGCGTGACCAGCGGCATTCCTTCAAGTCCTGGACTGCGTGGCGTTTTATGAGAGTGGCGATGTCGGGTTGGTCCGAATGGTGCTGTGCATCAGCCCGCCGCTGGTCGATGTCTGAAATCGGCAGGATCTCAGCCATTGTTTTTTCCGTTCCGTGGGCGAATACTCTTCTTTCGGGGGAGTAATGTGTACTGCACGGCCTCAGCAGAAGAGCCGGGAAAACGTTTGGAATGCTGGCTGGCGATCGCTCCGCGGAGAGTTGTCCGTAACAGCAGTTCGGTCGCGTCGATGAATTCCGGATCGCCGGAATCATATATGGCGTCAAGGATCCGATGGATGGTGTTGTCAGCTGGCACGCCGCGGGCCTTTCATTGGGGCTCCGAATCGCTGAAGTGCTCGTCGAATCGAAGTTGAGCTGCGTTGCTCCCAGAAAACCTTTCGGACATAGTCCGCTGTCACCGGTCGCTTCCTCTGTCGTTTAGCGACAATCTGAAATACCCCGCGATTGGCGCGAAACCACGTCCATTTGTGGAAGTCCGCAGTTGCGGTATTGTTCAAGCTGGAGTCTGAGTCAGACACTACTAGCGCTATCCTAGCGCTAGTGTTTGTGAGAGTCAATACGTTACGGAGGAAATTCGGTTGGATTCTACGGTGGTCCGCAGATTACGTCACGCGCTTCGCATGAGCCAGCAGCAACTCGCAACGGAACTCGGCCTGTCTGTCGCGTCGATCCGCGCATACGAAGCGGGCCAAAAAGTTAGCGAAGGATCGCTGGAAAAGCTGAAATCATTGGCTGCCAGAAAGATGCTTCCCGACTTCGCCATCGAGCTCGACGGAAGAGAATTCAAGGTCCGGGCCGTTTACGAACCAGGTAAAAAGGTGCGCATGCCGCGCGTGCCGGCAGGCGAGGATTTGGGGGACGTGATGCATCGGATGCTCGACGAGGTCATTGAGAGTGGACAGCCGGAGATCATTGTGGCTGTCGAATCCGTGCTGCAGGTTTGCAGAATAGCGCTAACTTCCAACAATAGCGCTAGCAAAACCGGAAAATCCGGCGGAAAATAGGGTGACAGGTGGTTGATTTGGTAAAACGCTTACCTTATATAGTGATGGTCTTTTCTATATGCACCGCTTGTGCGCCTTCGCGGCAGCCGGTTGCTGCCACCGGCTGGACCGTCGAGCCCGGCTTCAGTGTGGATGGTAAGCCGGCCGGTGCACTGGCCCAGCTCAGAAGCGCGGGCACTCTGCTCGGTTTCCAGTGCCGCTATGGACGTTTGGACGTCTTTGTCGATCCTGGCGTACAGTCGAAGCCTGGGCGTCGCGGATTCCCGGTTACCTATCGGCTCGATGATCGTGACGCTGTCGTCACAGCCCATGAGCTTAAAGGCAGCACGCGTTTATTCATTGGGGATGGCCGTATGGCAGCGGAGTTTCGATCGGCAAAGACATTGCGGGTGACGTTCACCCCGCTCCTCGACGAAGGTCCGGGGCATGTGACGTTCGACCTTAGCGGTGTGGGGGCTGCGCTTGACCAGCTTCGGGCGGCATGTCCGGCTGACCGCTCCTGATATATACTCAGCGAATGCTCAAAGCCTTCGCTTCCCGCCTCCTTATTATTCTTCTAGCGGTCACCCCGATCTTCGCCAAGAGTTCGGCAAAGGTAACGCCGAAGAGTTCTGGGCCTGTGCACGTCCATGGCTATACGCGCAAGGACGGAAAACACGTCCAGCCATATAATCGCCGCGCGCCCGGCACTGCGCCGAAGACGAAGCGCAAATCGTAAGCCCCAAGGGTAAATAAGATTAAACTCTTCCAGCGCTGTCCGGAACATTTTCCGCCGGCGCCGTTTTTATTTATGTCCGCACTCGTGTCCGCACAGCCATCCGGTGCGTCCGCGTAAGTTATTGACTTCTGGTTGGGTCGGTCCGGACATAGGGCGGAAGTTGCAAATTATCGCCGCGCGGTCGCCCCTCGACTGTGGCCATCGGCGCCTAGCGTATCTGCCCGCAACTGTTGGGGTTATGGAATCTCCGTCGCGACCGGCCTCCTCTGGCCTCTATTTGCCATATACCGTTGCTCTAACTAGAGGGGGATGCCCTGATCTCGAATGAACCCGGCGTTCGCGTCGGAGTGAAGACAGCCGACTGCGTGCCGGTACTTCTGGTGGATCCCACGCTTCGGGCGGTTGCGGCAATTCACGCAGGGTGGCGCGGAACCGCGCAAAATATTGCCGCCGCGGCAGTGCGGGAAATGGCGGCCCGCTGGAACGCGCGTCCGGAAAATTTACGGGCGGCCATTGGTCCTTCCATCGGAGTCTGCTGCTACGAGGTCGGGCCGGAAGTGGCCCGTCACTTTGGGAAATGGAATACAGAAATGGAACATGTGCACGAACACGTACACCTCGATCTCCCCTCGGTCAACGAAAGGCAGCTCCGGGCCCTCGGCGTGAACGACATCTGGAAATCAGTTGAGTGCACATTCTGCCGAGCCGACAAATTCTTTTCGTTCCGGCGCGAGCGCGAGGCCGCTGGACGACTAATGTCGTTCGTCGGCTTGCGCTAACGCACACGAGTTTCGAACGTAATTTGGGTAACACCGGAAACACATCGGGCGGACCTCAGAGGGTCCGCCCGGAAACTCGTCAGAGGTTTGGAAGACTCGCAGGTGTTTATGCGGCGCTTGCGAACAAGTCAGCCGAATCTTCAACCTCGATTTCGTGACGATCCACCTGCTCCTGACATTTGATGCAGAAAGCAGCCCACGGCACGGCGTTCATGCGCTTGGGTGAGATGTCTTCTTCGCAATGCAGGCAGACGCCGTACGATCCGTCGGCAATGCGAGCCAGCGCGCGGCGAATCTGCCGCAGCATGGTGGAATCCCGGTCCAGATTGCGAATCGCGAGTTCGCGTTCGCCCGCCAATTGCACTTCGTCAAGCGCGTCGGGCGCCTTCTCGATGGCAATCTCGTCCCTGTTCCGAAGCGAACCGGTCAGTTCCCTCTGCTTCGTCTCCAGGATGTTTTTATATTTCTCCAGTTCAGCCTTGGTCATTTGTCTTTCCTCGTCTTCCAAACATCTTGTCTGGCTTTTTTCGCTCTTTCTCTTCTGTGGTACAGACGAAAATTCGCCATCAAAGTTTCAAATAAACTGATGAGTGGCGTTTGGTGAAATTATTCTCGAACGGTGGCCCATTTTCATCTCCGCCTCCTCATGCTCTCCACCCTTAGCAACTGCCGTGCCAAAAGCGAAAACCTCCGGGTTTTGTATAGACTACATCAATCGAACTCTTCCGTCCATTACCCAAAGATTAATTTTTTTACGTTTAAGTACTGCAGTAGTCGCGTGTTATCCAAATGCACTACGGCTCGAAGCCGATCGTTCCAAAAACCAGGCCGAGTTCGCGGCCTCCCGCCTCGTGCATGACTCGATCCACCGATATCGAAACTTCGACACTCGGCCGGCCCACCAACGAAGCGGGCACATCAAATAGACGCCGGAAATCGTTTTCCGGATCGCCGATTTCGGCACCTTGCAGCGGAATTCCATCCACCGACACGGCAACGTGCAGCGGACCGGCCTTCAGCTGTTGCTCCGGACAGTACCCCTGGAGCAGCAACTTGTCCGTCGGCGCCAGCGGCCCGCCAAGCCGAACGGTCGCCTTGCCCGGCATCCAGCGAACACCGGATTCCAAACCTAACCATTCGGGACCCAACAGGTAGCCAAACAGGGGATTACCGGCATCGACTCGCCGGGGTACTGACTTTCCGTCCAGAAAAAGGCGCGGTAGAGTGGATCGTTCGTAAGCCTCCGTTATGTTCCGGAGGTGATCACTGAGAACGGAGTATACCACAACATCCTCGTGCGTGATCGCATTTTTCATCACCGCCGGCTCCAGAACTATGTTGCGCAGCAGCTCCGGACTGACTCGCGGGACGATCTTATCTCCTGATCCTGGAGTGAGATACACGTAATCAAGACCGGCCGGATAGAACGCCAGGTCGCCGACCGCATTATTATAAAGATCGCTTGTGACTCCATCCAGCACGAGGATTTTTCCGGGGTGCGCCTTCTGCGCGGCCTCCACGCCAAGCACCAGAGCTCGGACCTCCTGGCTGCGGTCCATCCACCAATGGGTGGCGATGAACGACCCCTCGACCATGACGATAGTCCACCCTGCGGCCAGAAGCGTAACCGCGGCGCCAATCTGCCACCTGGCACGCCATGCCGAAACTACGCCCAGTGCCGCGGCCATCGACAGACCGATCAGCGGAATCGTCACGTAGTAGTTGGTGACGTGGTCCGGAATGACCAGCATCGGCGCGAGGGTCGCAAGGAACCACAGCCCGCCAAACAGCGCCCCGAAACGGGC
>DATAZC010000232.1:0-18398 GCA_036272255.1 Acidobacteriaceae bacterium
AAGAACGCCTGGTCTTCGCTCGTAAAGGTGAATTCCTGACCGCAGTCGCTACAGGTGAGTTGCAGATCGCCAGCCATGGTGAGTCCTCGTTTCCACTCTATGCCATCATCCACTAATCCCAGGGGTCTAGTAAACCGGGACGAAAATCTTTATAGGGACGAATTTGCTCGATTTTTCGACGCAGGCCTGGGGACCTATCTTCCGGTTCGTGCGGTCGCCCCGAACCCGGTATGATTTCCCTTTTGGAGTGAAAGCGTTATGGCGTTCCCTTTTAAGGGCGTGGATTTCATTGGATTCGACAGCCTGCTTAGCGACGATGAGCGTCTGACGCGCGACATGGCGCGCCAGTTCATCGAGGACAATCTTGTTCCCGTGATCGAAGAATGCAACCGGGAGGGGCGCTTCCCGCGTGAACTGGTTCCACAGATGGGCCAGCTCGGTTTCTTCGGCGCCAGCCTGCAGGGCTACGGCTGCGCCGGCATGTCCAACGTGGAATACGGCCTCGTGATGCAGGAGTTCGAGCGCGGCGACTCCGGCGTGCGCAGCTCTGTCAGCGTGCAGTCGGCGCTGGTTATGTATCCGATCTACACGTTCGGCTCCGACGAACAGAAAAATTTCTGGCTGCCGAAGATGGCCACC
Organism: Acidobacteriaceae bacterium; assembly: GCA_036272255.1. Lineage (GTDB taxonomy): Bacteria > Acidobacteriota > Terriglobia > Terriglobales > Acidobacteriaceae > Palsa-343. The sequence goes on from DATAZC010000232.1 coordinate 640, forward strand.
GGGGAGAAGCTGGGCTGTTTCGGACTGACCGAGCCTGACTATGGGTCGAATCCTGGCGGCATGCGCACGCGCGCCGAACGCAGCGGCGACGAGTACATTCTGAACGGCGAGAAAATGTGGATCACCTCGGGGAGCATCGCCGATGTCGCGGTGATCTGGGCCAAAACCTACGGGGACGCGGGCCAGGAAGACGGGAGCGTCCGGGGCTTCCTGGTTGAATGCGATCGTCCCGGCTTCAAGGCCTACGACGTCCACGGAAAATGGTCTCTGCGTGCCTCCGTCACGTCCGGCCTTTCGATGCAGGATGTCCGCATCCCGGCGAGCAACCTGCTGCCCGAATCCGGTGGCCTCAAATCCCCGCTGATGTGTCTGAACCAGGCGCGATACGGCATTGCGTGGGGCGGCATCGGTGCGGCCATGTCGTGCTACGACACGGCGCGCCAGTATTCGCTGCTGCGCAAGCAGTTCCGCGACCAGCCCATCGCCAGCCACCAGCTGGTGCAGGAAAAGCTGGCGTGGATGATCACGGAGATCACCAAGGGCCAGCTCCTCATCCTCCAGGTGGGCCGCCTTAAAGACCAGGGCAAAGTCGAGCACCAGCATATCTCGATGGCGAAGCGCAACAACGTGTGGATGGCGCTGGAGTGCGCCCGCTCCGCGCGCGACATTCTTGGCGCCAACGGGATCACGGACGACTACCCGGTGATGCGGCACATGATGAACCTCGAGTCCGTGAAGACGTACGAGGGCACGCACGACATCCATACGCTCATTCTGGGCCAAAGTGTGACAGGAATTGCCGCTTATTGATGGAAAAGGGCCGCAACCCCGTTCCGGGGACCGCGTCTAAGGTAGTAGCCCTTCGGCCGTGAGGGGCGCGATCCGGCATGCACTTCCCCAAGCTTCAGCGGCTTCCTGAACTCGATGCCCTGCGCGGGTTGTTCCTCGTCTGGATGACGCTGACGCATCTTCCGACCCGCTTCAGCGATTTCGTTAATCAGCCCTTCGGGTACATTTCGTCGGCGGAAGGCTTCGTATTTCTTTCCGCGATGCTGATCGGGCGACTCTACATTCGCGATCTGATCGAGAACCCGGTGGGGGCGCGCATGCGGTTGTGGAAGCGCTCGCTCAAGATCTACGGCTACCACATGCTGCTGCTGGCTTTCGCGTTCACGATTGCCGCCAGCTGGGCCGTTCATCACCACCGCGCCGCCATCACCAACCTGCTGAATTTTTATCTCAATCATCCGGGCGTGGCGATTACCGGATCGATTTTTTTAATTTATTGCCCGCCGCTCTTCGACATCCTGCCGATGTACGTGATGTTCCTGTTTCTGACGCCGCTGTTTCTTTCCGCAGCGGTGCGGTTGGGATGGAAGAGCGTGCTGGCCGCAAGCGCGCTGATCTGGCTTCTGGCGCAGTTCGGGCTGCGCGACATTGTCCACGGCTGGGTGGTTCACGTTACCCATCTGCAGATCCCATTGCAGGAGACGGGCGCGTTCAATTTATTTGCGTGGCAGATGGTATGGATCGTGGGCCTGTGGCTGGGCGCGCGCTCCGCGCAACACGATGTGCCGCTGAAGCTGGTTCCTCGCTGGGGTATCGCGCTGAGTGCAGCGGTGTGCATTTTCTTTGTCGGGGTGCGGCATGCGTGGTTTGGCCCGCGCCTGACGGAGCAGTCGCTCGGCTTGCTGCTCGACAAATGGCAGATCGGGCCGCTCCGCGTACTGAACATCGCAGCGTTTTTGATTGTCTTTTACTGGCTCCGGAAATATGTTCGCGTGGTGGTGGCGCGGGAGCCCTTCCTCACTTTGGGCAAGGCATCGCTCCAGGTCTTCTGCGCGCATCTGCTCTTTGTTTTTGGCGGCCTGGCGCTGCTGTACGGAGAGATGGAGCAGCTGACCGGCATCACGGCGATTCTTCTGTTGGCCGTGACGTTTGTGTCGCTGTTTCTGGTCGCGGCAAACGAGGTCAACAAGAAGCGCCGCGCCAAGCGGGATGCGAAAAAGCCGCCGGCTCCGGACCTTCCTGCTGTTCAGCCGCCGCTTGCCCCCACCAGCAATACGCATTGCATCGCCGTGGGCGCAGCCGCGTTTGAAGAACGCGGGGCTTGATCAGGCTCACCGGGTCGAACTCGGTGTCGCAGCCTTGTCAAGATCTTCCTTACGCAACGCAGAACGGGAGGGATCGCGCGGATCCACATGGATCATCACCGTGCAGCCTCTTAAGGAGTTTGCCCAGGCCAGTGCATCGTCCTGGTTGAGGAACGACCTGTCGTAGTCACCCGTTTGCAAATCAGGATTGCGGTAAACGTAGGTGAGCGAGGCGACCCAGGTCATGATGTCCCCTTTTCCGGTTGACTCGACCCGCTCTTGAACACTGACGAGATCGACGACGGCGGAAACTGTCGGCCAGTCACGACCCCGGACGCCGTTGAGCCATTGCGCAATGAACTGCCAGGAACTGGCCGTAGCACCGACGACCGTGACACAGGCGCCGATTAGGTAGACGAACCACGGAACGTCGGCATTTCTGACATAGACGCACGGGATGACATCGAACGGGGTCATAGTCCAGGCTGCGCTCGCAGCATCGGCAGTTTATCCCAGGGTGGCGCGTGAGAAACAAGAATGCCGCGTTGCCAACGACACGGAATCTGAACGCTTACTTCTAGACCGCGACGGTGAAGCTTTCTTCCGTCCGTGTGACTGCGCGATACAGGGTGTCGCGTTCCACGGGAACCCGTCCCGCGGCGGTGATGAGCCGCATCAGATCCTGCCGGCGCATGCCCTGCGGAGTGGTCGCGCCGGCGTCGTGATAAATCTTCTCCTCGATCACCGTGCCGTCGATGTCATCGGCGCCAAAGCGCAGCGCGATTTGCGCGATCTTCGCCGTCATCATCTGCCAGTAGGCTTTGATGTGCGGGAAATTGTCCAGCAGGAGACGGCCGACGGCGATCTGCCGGATGTCGGTCAGGCCGGTCGTCTTCGGCAGGTGGTCGAGCGCGGTGTTTTCCGGATGGAAGGCGAGGGGGATGAAGGTCTGAAAGCCCCCGGTCTCATCCTGCACAGCTCGTAATTTCAGAAGATGATCGACACGGTCTTCATCGTTCTCGATGTGCCCGTAGAGCATGGTCGCGTTCGACTTGAGTCCAAGCTTATGCGCGGTGCGCGCCGTCTCGAGCCACTCGCCGCCGTCAATCTTGTGATCGCAGATGATGTGCCGGATCCGATCCGCAAAAATCTCCGCGCCGCCGCCGGGCAGGGAATCGACGCCTGCATCTTTCAGCTTCTGGAGCGTCTGCGGAATGGTGAGCTTTGCGCGCTTCGCCAGAAACGCGACTTCGACCATGGTGAAGGCTTTGATGTGGACCTGCGGAAAGCGCTCTTTGAGCCCACGCACCAGATCCAGGAAATATTCAAAGGGGAGATCCGGGTGGAGTCCGCCGACGATGTGAAACTCCGTGACTGCCTCGGTGTATCCCGACGCCGCCGTCTCCCACGCCTGCTCCAGCGCCATGGTGTAGGAACCGGTTGCTCCCTTCGTCCGCCCAAACGCGCACAGCCGGCATGCGGCGACGCACACGTTCGTAGGGTTGATGTGCCGGTTGACGTTGAAGTAGGTCACATCGCCATGCATGCGCTCGCGCACGGAGTTGGCCAGCCATCCCACGGCCAGAACGTCGGGAGAGCGATAGAGCGACAGGCCATCGTCGTAGCTCAGCCGCTCGCCTGCCGCTACCTTGTCTGCGATGGGAGCCAGGCGCGGATCGTCGGTCTGGAACGGATGCGGAGTCATGCTACTCTCCATAATAATTCACGTGGTGCACTGGCCGCTCGATCCCTGAAAGCAGCGCGGAGCGTGGTGATACCATGCCTCCAGGATTGAAGAGATTGCAGAGTCTTCCTGGACCCTTCTGATTGCGTCATCCGTCACCATTGCTGACCTTTACGCTCCTGTGCTGCGCGCTCCCGTGTCTGCGGGCGCAGCAAACCAAACAGGTCACGTTTCCGCCGGTGACGTCGTACAGCCTCGACAAGCAGAAAGTCGCGATTCCGGCTGAGCTCGAGGGCCAGATCGATTTATTGCTGATTTCCTTTAAGGAAGAGCAGCAGAATGACATCGAGTCGTGGATGCCGACGGCGCAGGCGCTCCAGCACTCCAATTTTCAGTTTCGCTATTACGAGCTTCCCGTGGCGGAGAAAGAAAACTTCATCTTTCGCTGGTGGGAGAGTTCGTCGATGCGCAGCGATCAGAGCGATCCGGAGACCTGGCACTGGATCATTCCGCTGTGGCTCGATCGGCGGAAGTTCCTTGCCGATCTGGATATTCCCAATGACAAGCAGGTGATCGCGCTGCTGGTCGACCGCCAGGGGCACGTTTTGTGGCGCGCTTCGGGTCCGATGACCCAGGACAAGCGGGCCAGCCTGATGTCTGCCGCCGGTTCTCACTAAAAATTCGCCCGCCTTCTTAGCGCTTCTTGCTGTTAGCCGCCAGAGTCTTTCTGCGGGCGGCGATCAGCTTTTTCTTTTCCGCCGGCGACAGGGCCAGGGCGGTTTTGGTTTTGGGCGGAAGCTTGTCGTACGTCAGGCTGCGCGCGTGCCGCAGCAGTTCTTTCAGTTCGCTGGTGGGCAGGGTGTTCCACCGTTCGATCGCGACCCACCAGGCGCGCGCAAAGTAGGGGGCGGGGAAGACGCCGTCCCTCTCGACGAGTTCGGCGAACCGCTCGGGTCCTGCCGCAAACGACATGACACCCCGGTCCGGTGTGAGGCTCACCAGCGCGAACATTTTTCCGCCGATGGCTTTATCGCCGACCCAGTAGACGAGGTTGTCGCCCCACTGCATGGTCTCGGTGACTTCGGGGAGAGAGAGCAGGAATGTGCGCAGGGATTCGGCGTCCATTCCTGAGGTTATAGACGAATCCTCGGCTGAGATCGAAGAAAGCTATGTAGCTTCGGCCAAATAGACGCCGAACCAGCGTTTCGCGTCGGTCCAGTCGGCTCGGACCTCAAAGCCGGACCGCGCGAGCATGGCGCTCACCGACTCAGGCGTGAATTTGTAACTGTTCTCGGTGTGAATGGTTTCGCCGCGGCGGAAGTTAACCGTCAACTCCAGCGAGGGAATGGAAATCTCCTGCGCCACCAGGCTTTCGAGGTGCATTTCGATCCGGGATTCGCGGTCGTTCCAGTAGGCACGGTGACGGAAGAGCCGAGGCCGGAAGGTTGCGCCCAGTTCGCGCCGGATCCTGGTCAGTACGTTTCGATTGAATTCGGCGGTTACACCCGCGGCATCGTTATACGCGCGCAGAAGGGTCTGCCGGTCTTTGACGTGGTCGACGCCAAGGAGAAGAAGATCTTCCGGAGCGAGATGGCTACGGAGTTTACGCAGCAGGGCAGCGGCAGCGCTGGGCTCGAAGTTGCCGATGCTGGATCCGATGTACAGCACCAGCCTGCGTCCCGGAGCCGACGGCATCTCCGTCATGTCCCTGGTGTAGTCCCACACGATCGGCATGACGGCGACATTGGGCTGCTCTTCACCGATCCGGCGCTGCGCTTCATCGAGGGCGGAGGCCGAAATGTCGATGGGGTAGTAGCTCACGCGATGCTGGCGGCGAACGGCGGCGGCCAGCAGAACGCCGGTCTTCGCAGCGGTGCCGGCACCGAGCTCAATCATCGACAGCGTCTTTGCGCCGGTGGCTTCGAGAATCGCATCGCTGTGCTGGGCAAAGATTTCGCGTTCGGTGCGGGTGAGGTAGTACTCCGGCAACTCGGTGATGGCTTCGAAGAGCTCAGAGCCGCGCTGGTCGTAGAAGAGCCACGGCGACAGGCGCTTGGGAAATGCCGTGAGGCCGTTGTAGACTTCAGCACCGACTGGGGTTGAAGCTTCCTCTGGCAGCCAGGGGACCGATGATAGAGCGTGCATGGAAAATTCCGCCTCTGCGATCTAGTGTTCGGCCAGACGAACGCCGGAAAACTGCCAGCGGGTCGAAGGCGCAAAGAAGTTGCGATAGGTGGCGCGGATGTGGGAGGAGGGGGTAGCGACCGAACCGCCGCGCAGCACCATCTGGTTGCACATAAATTTGCCGTTGTACTCGCCGAGGGCGCCGGGGAGCGGTAGATAGCCCGGATAAGGAAGATAAGCGCTGACGGTCCACTCCCAGACGTCGCCATAGAGCTGCTGAACGGCAGCTTGCTCCCTCTGTGATGCGTCCTCGCCGGCCTGCGGATGGAACTTTTCGGCTTCGAGCAGATTGCCACGGATCGGCGCCCCAGCCGTTGCGACTTCCCACTCCGCCTCGGTGGGCAGAGACTTGCCCGACCAGCGCGCGAAGGCGTCCGCTTCGAAATAGCTGATGTGACAAACCGGCGTGGCCAACAGATCCTCGAGTGGTAAGAGCCCGCGCAGGGTGAAGACTTGCCAGGCGCCGGTCTCGCCGCGGCGCCAGTACAACGGAGCATCCCAGCGCTCGGTCTGGACGGTGTTCCAGCCTTCGGCCAGCCACAACTCGGACCGGGAATATCCTCCGTCTTCCATGAACGCGAGATATTCGGCGCAGCTCACGGGGCGCGATGCCAGGCGAAACGGCTCAAGGTAGACCTTGTGCCGCGGAGTTTCGTTATCGAAACAGAAATCGTGGCCCTGGTAGCCGATCTCTGCCAGGCCGCCTGCAAAGTCCAGCCAGCGCATGGGCGAGCCCTGCCGATTGCCGAGAATGGATTCCGCTCCCTGGACATAAACCGGATGCAGAGGATTGTTCCAGAACGCGTTCTTGACGTCGGTGATCAGCAGTTCCTGATGCTGCTGTTCGTGGTTGAGGCCGAGGATGATCCGGGTGATTGCTTCCTCCGGGGGAGAGCCGGCCGTGAAATCTTCCATGGCCGCATCCACGTGATGCCGGTAGGCCAGGATCTCATCGGCGGTGGGGCGCGAGAACGATGCCCGCAGCTTCTTCTCCGGCTGCGCCGATACTGCGTTGTAGTAGCTGTTGAACAGCCAGATGAAGTCAGGGTGGAAGGGACGGTATGCGGGGACAAACTCGCGCAGGAGAAACGTTTCAAAGAACCAGGTGGTATGGGCCAGGTGCCACTTGGCGGGGCTCGCGTCGGCCGAGGACTGCACCATCATGTCTTCAGGGGTCAGCGGGGCGCAGAGCGCGAGGCTCCGGCTCCGCACACGACAAAATTCCTCAGCGAGTGCTGTTTCGGTGAGTACGTTCATGGGCCCATCCTGTGTGTCGAGATTCGCCTGGCCGGGCGGAAGCGTTGCAGGCGGTCAGGGTACCACTGCCATCGCAGGGACAAAAGGAGGGATGCGAAAAGTTTCACTGGCGGTTCATTTTTGGTGAGTATTCGGTCAGGAAGTCGTGACGGGTGACCGGCTCACCTTTTGGGGCGAGCGCGGTCAGCAAAAGCAGGGGCCGGGGCATGCCACCGCGTCTTTCCGGCCAGGGAGGCGTCTATTCCGGCATAATCAAGAGCGGCTGGAAGTCGCCCCTGAAGGTAGAGTGATGAGAATTTTCCGGTTCCGTTTCGCAGTTTGCGCGCTTTGCGCCTCCATGGCCGTTGTTTCCGCGGCACCCACTGTTTTTGCTCAGGATCAACCCCCGCAACGCGGCGGCCGCGGCGGAATGGGGGGTGGCGGGATGATGATGGGCGGCAACAGCGTCCACGGCAAAGTGACGGCTGTCGCGGGCAACGAGATCACAATTAAGGATGAGCAGGGCCAGGTCTATAAGGTCGAAACCGGGCCGAATTCGCGCATCCGCAAAGACCGCGAAGAGGCGAAGATTTCCGACATCCATGTGGGCGACACCGTTGTCGCCGGTGGCAATCTCGACGAACAGACGAAGACGGTTGGGGCCATGTTCGTGATGGTGCTGACGCCCGAGCAGGCCGCGCAGATGGAGAAGATGCGCGCGGACTTCGGCAAGACCTGGACGGCGGGCAAGATCACGGCGATCAAAGACCTGACGGTGACCGTGGAGCGGCCGGACAAGGTCAGCCAGACGATCGCGGTCGATGAGAATACGACGTTCCATAAAGGCGCGCGCGGCAACGCCACCGACATTACGTTTCCTGACGTGAAGGTTGGCGACATGCTGCGCGCCGAGGGAGCGGTGAAAGACGGATCGTTTTTGGCTACCAACCTGGTGGTGATGGAGCCGCGCGAGCCAGGTCAGGGTCGCGGCAATCGTCAGGGTGGTCCTGGCGCGCAGCCAGGCCAGCCGGCACAGCCAGACGGTACGCCGCCCGCTGGATCCACGCCTCCGCAACCGCCCAGCACGCCGCAGAACTAACGCCATGACGCGATCGATGCGCCTGCCCGCTCTCGTTGTCTCTTTCGCCCTTGCGGCTTCGCTCGCAGTGGCGCAATCCGCGGCGCCCGCACAGACGGCGCCCACAACGCCGCAGTCTGTGCCTGCCCCTGCTACGACGGCTCCGGCATCTTCTGCCAGTCAAGACGCGCAGCCGGCCCAGTCGGTCGTCCCCACCGCGGCTCCCGCTTCCGCGGCAACTGGCGGCACCATCCACGGGAGCGTGAAAGACGGCAACATCCCCCTGCCGGGGGTCAGCGTGACGGCGAGCAATTCGCTGACGGGGAAGAAATATTCGACCACCACCGACGTCACTGGCGGCTATACGCTGGTCATCCCGCAAAATGGCCGCTACGTGCTCAAGACTGAGCTGGCCGCCTTTGCTCCCACGACCAAAGAGGCGGTGCTCAACGCTACTGCGCACGACGTGACGGTGGACTTCACCATCCTGCTGGCATCGCGCGCCGAACAGCAGGAGCAGCAGACGAATCTGGCCGGCGCAGCGCGGCAACTTCTGGGAACGGGTGGAGCGCAAAGCCTCAACCTGATGGGCGCGGCTTCCGATTTGATCCAGGCCGGAGGCGGCGGCGAAGAAGCGGGAGCGGCGCTGCCTTCGCTTGCCTCGAATTCCGACTTCGCATCCTCCGACTCCGTTGCGGTGACGGGACAAACCGGCACAACGAATCCGTTGGCCGGCATCGACTTTGGGCGTTTGCGCGACAGCGCCGAGCTGAACGAATCTCTCAACGGCGGAGCGGGCGGTGGTGCTGGCGGCGGTGGTGGTCCGGGCGGTGGCGGCGGTGGCGGCTTCGGCGGTGGTGGAGGGGGACGCGGCGGTGGTGGCGGCGGCATGCGCGGCAACTTCCGCAATTTCAAACCCAACCAACCCCACGGCGCGCTTTTCTGGACCGGCGGCAACGGCGCACTGAACGCCGAAGACTTTGCCCTGCGCGGCCAGTCGTTCCAGAACCCGGCTTACTCGTCGAACCGGTTTGGCGTTACGTTCCTCGCCGCGCCTTATATCCCGAAAATCCTCACCAACGACAAGAACGATTTTCTGTTCTTCACGCTGTCGGGCACGCGGAATTCGTCGCCATTCGATCAGTATGGGACGGTACCGACCGTGGCTGAGCGGGGCGGCGACTTCAGCGCGCTGACGACGCCCACCGGCAGTCCGATCACGATCTACAATCCGGCGAATTCCGGCTGCACGGCGGACGGCAACACGCCCGGAGCGCCCTTTGTGGGAAATGCCATCCCCTCGCAGTGCATCGCCACCCAGGCGACGGCACTGCTCGGATACGTTCCCCAGCCCACTCTCGGCGGCATCACCGAAAACTACCAGCGCATTACGTCAGCCCAGACCAACACCACTCAGGTTGGCGTGCGGCTGATGCACAACTTCGGCAAAAACGCTTCCGGCATGAACGGCATCATGCGCATGGCACGTCAGGTCCTCGGCCAGGGCAACGCCGGCATCACGCAAAGCATGAATGCCAATTTCAACTACAGCCACTCCGCCTCTGACAGCCTGAACCTTTTCCCCCAACTGGGCGGCAAGAATCAGTCGCATCAGTATTCACTGCAACTGGGCTACTCGCTTGGCAAGGGCCGCCTGACGAACAACCTGAGCGGCACCTGGAATCAGACGCACAGCGACGCGAGCAACTACTTCTCGAACCTGACCGATATTGCCTCGCAGATTGGCCTGAACGGACTGCCCGATTCGCCGCAGCTCTGGGGTCTACCCAGCATCACGCTGAACCAATTCACTGGCCTGAATGAAGTGCAGCCGCATTTCACCAACGGCGAAACGGTTACGCTCAACGACACTGTGATCTGGAATCACGGCAAGCATAACGTCCGCTTTGGCGGCGACTTTCGCCGCGTGTACAACGACATGATCGGCGACACCAACTCCACCGGGACGTACGTGTTTACCGGTCTTTTTACAGAGGCCCCCGGTTCCAGCGGCAGCGGCGTCAACGGCTTTGCGACCACCGGATCATCGCTTGCCGATCTTCTGCTCGGCCTGCCGCAGGAGACCACGCTGCAGGCCGCCTATCAGGAAACGCATCTCCGCCAGAACAACCTTAGCGCGTACGCCCAGGACGACTGGCGAGCTTTCAAGAGCGCAACCTTCCTGATTGGCCTGCGCTACGACTACGACTCGCCGTACTCGGAAGAGAACGACCGGCTCGCGACGCTCGATCCTGGCAATAACTTCACTCAGGTTGGGATCGTCACGCCCAACGGTGTCGGGCCGTTCAACGGCAAATATCCGCGGGATCTCGTTTATCCGGAGAGAGGGAACTTCTCGCCGCGCCTGGGCTTCGCGCTCCACCCCATCAAGGACACCGTGATCCGCGGCGGTTACGGCATTAACTACACCGTGGGTCAGTACGTGAAGTTCGTCCAGAATTTTGCGTTCCAGCCGCCCTTCGCGAACGTCCAGACCAACATCGCCAACAGCGGGCCGCCCATCACGCTCGAAGACGGCTTCCCCATTCCGGAAAGCCAGCAGATCGGCAACTACGCTGTGAACAAAAATTACCGGCTGCCGTACGTCCATGTCTGGAACCTGAACCTGCAGCGGACGCTGCCGTGGAACCTCCTGCTCAACATTGGCTACAACGGCTCGCATGGATCGCGTCTCGACATCATCGATGCGCCAGGGGTTTTTGTCCAAAACGCTGGAGGAGTCCAGACCACGACGCTGCCCACAGCGGTCAACGATCCGTCGGAGTCCGTGCCTTATGACTACGAAGACTCTCTCGCGTTTTCGAATTTCAACGCACTCACGGTCAGCGCGAGGAAGCGCATGAGCGGCGGCATCTCGGTAGGCGCTACCTGGACGTATTCGCATTCCATCGACGACGCCACCACGGTGGGCGGCAACGGCGGCACGACTTCCGGGGGGATTGTTCAGAACTGGCAAAACATTCTTGCCGAAGAATCGAACTCGAGCTTCGATGTTCGGCACAAAGTCAGCGGGAACTATGTCTACGAATTGCCCTTTGGCCCCGACCGGCACATGCTCACGACGGGCTGGGCCGGTCACGTGCTGTCCGAAATGAGTTTTTCGGGCGATTTTGGATTCGTGACCGGCACTCCGCTGACGCCGCGCTACGAGGCCAGCGTGGAAGATGTTTCGCGCGGGACTACGGGAACCCTGCGCCCAGATCGCGTTCCCGGCGTCTCGCTTACGACCGGCGGCGGCAGCCTGGGCAACTGGTTCAACAAGTCCGCCTTCACGGCACCGGCGAATGTCTACGGAACCGCTTCGCGCTTCAGTATTCCGGGGCCCTCGTTGTGGACGTTTGACATGTCCGCCTCGAAGAGTATCCGTTTCGGTGATACCAAAACGATGGAACTGCGCGCCACCGCTGAAAACGTTCTGAACATGGTGCAGTACTCCGGTGTCGACTCCACGCTTGGATCGGGCACGTATGGGCAGGTTATTTCGACCGGCGCCATGCGCAGCTTCAATTTCCTGGGCCGGTACAGGTTTTAGAGGAATGTCTATGAGAAGCCGCCTCCTGGGAATGATCTTTGTCGTCGCCGCGCTGGCTCTGACTGCGCCGGCGCATCCACAAACGACGCCGGATGGTCAGACACAGCAGCCCCAGCAGCCTGCCGACAACGGCTCGACCTTCACGCTGAAGGTGAACAGCGATCTGGTTCTGACCAACATCGTGGTACGCGATAAAAAGACCGGCCAGGTGGTGAAGGGTCTGACGGAAAAAGATTTCGTGGTCACCGAAGACGGCAAGCCGCAGCACATCGCCAGCTTCGACTTTGAGAACGTCGACGAAGCGGCCGCGCTGAACGAGGCCACCATCAATGGCGCTGCCCCCAACGGAATCTTTGGCGCGAAAAGCGGCACGGCGGCCCCACAGGAGCTCCGCAACCATCGCCTGATCGTCATGTTTTTCGATATCACCTCGATGCAGCCCGACGATATCGATCGCGCTCAGGATGCGGCCCGCACCTACATCAACAAGCAAATGCATCCTGCGGACCTGGTCGCGGTCGTCTCACTCGACACGACCCTTTCGCTCGACCAGGATTTCACCGCCAGCAAAGATCTGCTGCTGAAAGCCGTTAACAAATACGGGGGCCCGCAAGGCGCGGGCTACAACCTCGGCGCCACCAGCACCACCAATCAGGTCGAAGACGCCAGCTCCTTCACCCCCGACGAGTCCGAATACAACGACATCAATACCGACCGTGAGCTTTTCGCGCTCGAAGATATCTCCAAATCGCTCGCCTACCTGAACGAGAAAAAATCGCTGCTGTACTTCTCGGGCGGCATCCAGCGCGACGGCATTGAAAACCAGGCCTCGCTCCACGCAGCCGTCAACGCAGCCGTGCGGGCCAACGTAGCCATCTATAGCGTCGACGCACGCGGATTGCAGGCCATCTCCCCGCTGGGCGACGCCACCACCGGCAACCTGCGTGGAGCAAACTCCTTCAACGGCGCGGCTCTGCAGAACAATCTCGACTCCAACTTCAACACCCAGGAAGTGATGGCCACGCTGTCGTCGGACACCGGCGGCAAGTCGTTCTTTGACTCCAACGACTTTTCGCCGGCCTTCACCCGCATCCAGAACGACACGTCGGCCTACTATGTGATCGGCTACCATTCGACCGATCTGCGCCGCGACGGGCGTTATCGCCGCTTGTCCGTCAAAGTCAACCGCAGCGATGTGAAGATCGAATACCGGCCAGGCTACTACGCGCCCGCGGACTACCAGCACGCGACGAAGGATGAACGGGAACGGCAGCTGGAAGAGGAGCTGGCCAGCGATTTGCCCGCGACCGACATGGCGGTCTACATGCAGGCGCTCTACTTCCGCACGGCCGACAACCGTTTCTTCGTGCCAATCTCGCTGGTAGTACCCGGTTCGCAGATTCCGTTTGTGAAGGGTGGCGATCGGGACAAAGCGACGCTCGACGTCATCGGCCAGGTGCGCGACACCGCCGGCCACGACATCGGCGATATTCGCGACACGGTGAAGCTGGCGGTGGACCAAGCGCAGCAGGTGAAGCAGAAGAACGTGCAGTACACCACCGGGTTCAGCCTGCCGGTCGGGAAGTATCACGTGAAATTCGTGGTGCGCGAGAACGAGACGGGCCGCATGGGATCGTTCGAAACGGATCTCACGGTGCCGGATCTGAAGAAGGCGCCGCTCAAGATGAGCTCGGTTGTCCTGGCCAGCCAGCGCATGCCCGCGGGCAAAAAGCAGGAGGGTCCGCTGGTGCGCGATGGACAGCAGCTGGTGCCCAACCTGCCGCACGTGTTCCGGCAGGATCAGCACATGTATCTGCTGTACGAGGTTTACGATCCTGCGCATGCGACGGCGGCTCAGGCGGCAGCCGGCTCCCCTGCAGCGAAGCCCGATAAGAATGCGCCGCAGCCGGTGAGGGTGATGACGAGCATCGAGTTTCTTTCCGGCACAGCGAAGGCGTTTGAGACGCCGCTCGTGCAGGCCACGCAGATCAACGTTCCCGATCGGAGCGCGGTGGCGTTCCAGTTCGACGTGCCGCTCGACAGCCTCAAGCCAGGAACCTATATCTGCCAGGTCAACGTCATTGACGATGCGGGGGGCACCTTTACTTTCCCGCGCACCGCTGTACTGATCCGGCCAGCGCCTGCGGCGACCCCGGCCGCTGCGCCGGCTCCATCTCCGGGCACGGGCGGCAATTGATCATCATTGGATCTTCCACCCTAACGAAGCCGCTTGCAGGAATCGGCTCGCCGAAACCATCGTGATCGATGAGCGCAGGCGCAAGCGGAGACAGCCGGCTTCGCTCGACGTGGGACCAGCTTCTCCGCGGCCCACCTCGTTACCGGGCGATGAACCCGCGTAGATACGTACCCTATTCGTACCTCCTTATCCACTGGTTTTTTGTTGGGCGGGCTTGCTACCGCAAAGTCGGCCTCGGATAATCGTGAAGTAGTGAGGAGCAGTGCACCGCCACAAGTGAATCGATACAGCCGCCAGGATGTACTTCGCATACTGCGCATCTCTTCCCGGCAACTCAGCGCATGGGAGAGAGCTGGACTCATCGTCCCCGCTGCTGACTACGGCTTCCAGGATTTGGTTCAACTGCGAAAACTCAGCGACCTTCGCGCGCAGCGCATTTCCGCGTCGAACATCAAAGCCAGCGTGCATGCCATGAGGGCGGTCTCGGGAATTCCCAATCCTCTGCTGCAGGCTGGTGTTGCGCTGCGCGGCCCGCGTCTGGTGTTCCGCCATTCGGGCGCGACCATGGATCCGATCGCCGGCCAGTTCGAGTTCGATTTTGAAGGCGGCGGCTCGCGACTGGAAATTGTCGATGATGGCGCAATCACCGAAACCCAGCGCCAGAACAAAATCAACGCCCTCTTCTTTGAGGGCGTTCGTTGCGAAGAGCAGGGAAAAGTCGAGGAAGCCGCCGGGTTATACGAGGAGACGCTCTCGCTGGGCGAGCATGCGCCCGCTGCGATCAATCTGGGAACGATTCTCTACAACAAGCGGCACTTCGAGCGCGCCGAACAGCTCTATCGCCGCGCTACTCTCGCGAATCCCGACTACGTGCTCGCATTCTTCGACCTGGGCAACGCTCTGGACGAGTTACAGCGCCTTTCGGAGGCGGTGGAGGCCTACAAGTCGGCGATTCGCCTCTCGCCCGGTTACGCCGATGCACACTACAATCTCGCGCTCGCCTATGAGCGCAGCAACGAGCGCCGCCGCGCACTGCGGCACTGGATTGCCTACGTTAAGCTCGATCCGGTCGGCCCCTGGTCGAACCATGCGCGCCTGCAGGTGCGCAAAATCCTCGACCGCGAAGAGCTGACCATCGTCTGGCGCCGGCCGAAAACGGCGCTGGCACAAAGCTAGGAACGAGTCACTCGCTATTTGACGTTGAAGCTTTTGACGGCGATGGCATTCGGGTGTTTGCCCGCGGACAGCACTGTAAACAGGGATCCCGTAATCGGCGCGCCTTTCGCGGTGTAGCTGATCGTCTTGACGACGGACACATCGCCTGCCTGCCGGTCGACCGCGAGCAGCAGGAATCCGTTGCCGGAGAGCACGAGCGGCCCTGGTCCGTCGCCCACCTGCACGGTGTTGACCAGCTTGCCGTCGTCGATGGAGTAGGCGGCAACGGTGTTATCTCCCGAATTGCTGACCCACAGGGTGGAGTTATCGGCGGTCACGATTCCGCCCAGCGGGGCCGTACCCACCTCATACGCGCCGCCGACTTCGTTGGCGTTGGTGGCGATCTCAGAGATGGTGTCGCCGCCGAAGTTGGAGACGAAGATCTCGCCGCCGTCCGGTTTGAGCGCCAGATGCATGGGGGCTGGGCCGACATCGAGAAAGGCCAGCAGGCGGTCGGTGCGGTCGACGGGATTCTGTCCTGCCGGGTTCTGACTTACGGGACGCGCCAGTCCTATGGCCATCACCTGATGGCCGCCGGCGCAGGCGACGAAGGCCTTCGACGAATCGGGAAGAATGACGGCGTCGGAGGCTCCGGGACAGCCGCTCAAAACCGAGCGGACACGGAGTTCCCGCGCATCGACGATGCTGACTCCACCCCCGCCGCGGTTGGTCACCACCAGGGTGGCGCCGTCCGGGGAGACACGGACGACTCCGGGCGATTCGCCAACGCCCACGGCGCGGATTTCCCTGCGCTTCTCCAGATCGAGAACTGAAATATTGTTCGCGCCCGCATTGGCGACATAGGCGCGCTGTCCTTCGCTGTCCACGGCGATCGATGCAGGCTGGCTGTGGACGGCAATCGTCGCGCTGACACGATTCCTGACGGCATCAATGACGCTGACCGACGCACTGCCGGTATTGACGACATAGACCTCGTCGCGGGTTGGGCTCACTTCCACGTCGGTCGGATCATCGCCGACGGGAATGGTCGCGGCCGTCTGCATGTCGACGAGGTCGAAAACCGTAACCGAATTCCCGCCGCCGTTCGTGACCCAGGCGTATTCACGAAAATTGGCAGGGTATTTGGGGAAGTGCTTCCGACGGCAACCGGACAGCAGGACCGGCAACAGCAGCCCGGCAACGGCCAGCCGCCGCATCGCGCGCCTGCGCGCCCTGCTGGTTCCGGATGGCTCAGGTTGGGAGGGTGTTGGCACAGTCGGGTTCAGGATACGCGGCCAGGTTGGGTGCGCAAAGCAGCGTCGGCCCGGCCCGGCGTCGGGAATAATCCCAGGGAAGGGAATTGCTCTACCGCACCGATGCCGCGGTGTTCTCCTCAACGTGAATGCCGCGAGGCACGCTGCGATGGAGCACGGTGGCAATCTGGGAGCACTCGTCCATCAGCTGGGCAAACTGTTCCGGCAAAATCGACTGGATGCCGTCTGACAATGCCTTGTCGGGCTGGTGGTGCACTTCGATGATGAGGCCGTCGGCGCCCACGGCCACCGCAGCTCGCGCCAGGGGCAGCACCTTATTGCGTTTGCCGGTTCCATGGCTCGGGTCCACGATGATGGGCAGATGGCTCTCGCGCTGCACAGCCGGAACGATGCTCAGGTCCAGAGTGTTGCGGGTGTGATCCACAAAGGTGCGAACCCCTCGTTCGCAGAGGATTACTTCGTAGTTGCCTTCGCTCATGATGTACTCGGCCGCCATCAGGAACTCATCGAGAGTAGCCGCCAGGCCGCGCTTGAGCAGCACGGGCTTGCGCTTGCGTCCCGCGGCTTTCAGCAGCGAGAAATTCTGCATATTGCGCGCGCCTATCTGGATCACGTCGGCGTACTCGGCCACCAGCTCCAGAGCTTCGTGGTCGATGGCTTCGGTGACGATACGCAACCCAAAGCGGTCGCGGATCTCCGCCATGATCTTCAGTGCTTCTTCGCCCAGGCCCTGGAACGCATACGGAGAGGTGCGCGGCTTGTAAGCTCCGCCGCGGAAAAATTGTGCGCCGGCCGCCGTTACCTGCTCGGCAATCGCAAAAGCCTGTTCCCTGGATTCTATCGAACACGGCCCGGCGATCATCGCCAACTTCGCTCCGCCGATGGCCGCATCGGTTCCGGGAAAGCGGATGACGGTATCCTCTTCCTTCACGTCGCGGCTGACCAGCTTGTAGGCTTTGGAGACGCGGATCACTTCCGCAACGCCCGCCAGCTCTTCAAGATTTCCGCGGTCAACCTCACCCTTGTTACCCGTGATCCCGATCGCGGTGCGCTGCGCCCCGGGCATGGGGTGGGCGCGATAGCCCAGCGATTCAATGTGTTGGCAGACTGCCGAGATTTCTTCCGGGGTCGCCTGTGCTTTCATCACGACAAGCATCGTGGAATCCTCACTTAGCTAACCCTCAGTGTAGTGGATGGGGTGTGGAAAGGCGAAGGTCAGGGGAGGGGGAGGTGTTACGAAGGCGATGCGGAGAGGTGACTTCGGAGGGTCGCGCTACTCGTGGGGGAGGTCGCGGCCACTGCGGG
>DATAZC010000233.1:0-33143 GCA_036272255.1 Acidobacteriaceae bacterium
CGTGTTGCGGGAGATGGCCATCGATAGCCCGCCCCGCTGTCTTATCTTCTGGGTGCGTGGATGATATTGGCGATCCTCCGACCAACGGAGCGATCTGCCCCCAACTGGAGACGATCTCCTTGCAGAGGAGGAAATAGGCAACGGGGTGGCAGATGCTCAGTGGGCGACGAAGAAGGCCTCCCCGAGCGAGCGAGTAGCGACTTGCCTTTGAAGACCTGGGCTTGTTAGCGAGGGTTTTGGCAAAATCAGCCGCGAGAGGAGCAGTACAAATGTGCGAAGCGAAGCTCGCCGTGATGAAGGGGGGTGGAAGTTCCTTTGGAAAATACCCTCGCGATAGTAGGTCTTGCAAGTTCGGCACGCATCGCTCCACTTGTGGTTTCTGTGAGAATAGTATGCCGCGATGGGTGGCAGCAAGAAGGGACCACCATAACTAAAGCATCGCCGCCAGCGTCGACGCCTCCACCTTGTGGCGCAGATCATCCAGGCGAAGCGATTTCAAATACTTCTCCGTGGTCGCGATGTTCTTGTGCCCAAGGAGGGTCTGCAGTGTCTTGATGTCGATGCCCGACTGCAGCATCTGTGTGGCGAAGGTGTGCCGCCACTTGTGCAGGTAGAACTTCTGGCAATACGGCCCATCGCTGCATTTCCCCTGTTGGGTTTTGCATCGCTTACAATTCAATTCCGCCCGGTGGGCAATCTCTTTCCCCAGCTCGAGCAGGTGTGCGTCGGGCTTGTCACCTCCATAGTTCTTCCGTTTGGGGTGTGGGGGGGTCGGGAAGATCAGCGTCAGGTTCTGGTGTTTCTTCCATCGCGCATGCAGAGATTCAAGAAGCGCCGAAGGGATCGGCACTGCTCTCTCTTCGTAGCTCTTGGGTGTGAAATCAAAATCTGGTTTCGGCCGAACGCTCAACGTGCCTGCTTTCCAGTCCACATCTTCCCAGGTCAGGCACGAAACTTCGCGCGACCGGAACCCGGAGCAAAGGAAGACCTGAAAGACGAGCCGTTCTTCGGGAGTGCAGGCTTTGAAAAAGCGAGTCAATTCCTCTCGTTCGTAAATCTCGACACGCTTGTCGATGGTCCGCGGCCAGTCGCCCTTGTGAAGCTGGATCGTTGCGCCGGCTCGGCGCATGGCCTGGAGCATGACGATGACCCGCTTGTTGATGGTCTTCTGATTCAGATCTTCGTCCCGGCCCGCGGCGAACAATTTCATCGCGTCGGAGCGTCCAAGCTGATCCACATAATGTTTTTTCGAAACCTTCTGGAACCAGGCGAGGTCAGCAGAGTAGGCACGCCAGGTGGCGTCGCCCTTTGTGGCCTTCACCTCGGCGAGGTAGCTTTCCACGGCGGCGCGGATCGTTGTCGAAGTAGACGCGGCCTTTGGCTCTTCTTCGGGTGCCTCGATTTCGCCGGCGAAGATGCCGGACTGGAGCTGCCACGCATCGAGCGCCTCGCGCGGCGATATTCCCACTGAGCGGGTGCGGCGTTTACCGTTCTCCCGCCAGTCGAGGTAGAAGGTGCCGCCGGTCCCGCGCCGCGGCTTGCCGTCGATGATGACGAGCTCCGGCTTTGGCCTTCCATTGACGTTGACGACGGGGAAGAATTGCCATTTCCCGTTGTGCGAGAGATACTTCTTAAGGTGAGTTTTTCGGCCGGGTTTACTATCCATGTTTACTATCCATCACGCATTCGCGCTGGCGTCGGAAGGGCAAATTGGGGATCGTCGGAGAGCCCTGCTTCCGTGTTCAAGTGTAGCAAAATGGATAGTAAGTCGGATAGTAAGCGACAATCAATCACTTAAGTGATTGATTCTAAATAGCGGGAGTAGTTCAGTGGTAGAACGCCAGCATCCCAAGCTGGATGTCGCCGGTTCGATCCCGGTCTCCCGCTCCAGTTGCACACCGAAATTTCCGTTTCAAAAAACCCGCATCAGCATCAGCACAACGATAATGAGCAGAATCAGGCCCAGGCCTCCGCTCGGATAGTAGCCCCAGCCGCGGCTGTAAGGCCACGCCGGGAACGCTCCAATCAACATCAGGATCAAAATGATAAGCAGAATCGTGATCATTCAGTAGGTCCTCTCGCGCGGGAGTCTTCACCGCCCCCCCTGGCTTTCAACCAAGATGCGCGTCGGTCCCGAGGAAGATGTCCGTGGTGGTAATTATGATCCGGGCAACCCAGCCAGTTTTCGTGCCCGCTCGAATACGCGCAGCATCATCGCGGCCGTCAGCTTCCCCGTATTCGTGTTCTGCAGCGATGGATGGTAGCTCGCAAGCAACCAGCGATCTCCCGGAATCCGATACTCCACCCCGTGCCCAAACACCAGCTCGCCGCGCCGTTCAATTTGTCCCGTGCGCACCAGATGCGCGACTACGCCATCAAACGCAATCTTCCCCAAACATACGATCACTCCCGGATTCCCCAGCGCTGCTATCTCCTCATCCAGAAACGGCGCGCAGTTCGCAATTTCTTCCGGCAGCGGTTTATTTCCCGGCGGAGCGCAACGCACGACTGCTGTGATCCAGGCGTCATGCAGGATCATCCCATCGTCGCGACTCCTCGAAGACGGCTGCGAGGCGAAGCCGGCCTGATGCAGCAGCGGATACAGAAAATCTCCTGACCCATCGCCGGTGAACGGCCGCCCGGTGCGGTCTGAACCATGTGCACCCGGTGCCAGCCCCACGAACAAAACCCGCGCTGAAGGATCGCCGAAAGAGGGAACCGGTTTGCCCCAGTACTCCCACTCCAGATAGGCGCGGCGCTTCGTCTCCGCCACCGTCGTGCAGTGTTCGCGCAGCCGCACACAGCGCTCGCACGCCACCACGCGGCCGTTCAACACCGCGAGTCCCGCCGTTTTTGATCCTTTCGATACCTCGGTCGCGATGCTGGCCACAACGCGATTGTAAGAGCCCCGAACCCGCCATGGCTGGCGTAGAATGGGTGCGCTTAGAAAGCGTTTACCAGCTATTCCTGGGAGATTCCATGTCGATTCGAAACAAGATTTTTGCCTCGCCCGTCGCTTTGGCCATCGTCCTTATGGCAGGCTGCGCAAAGCAGGACCAACCCGCTCCGCAAGCCAGCCAGCCCGCCACGCCGCCCATCCCGCAAATCGGCGGCCAGCCCGTAGTCAAGCTCACTCGCGCTGCTACCAGCAGCGGCCAGCAGATGGAATTCCTCTCCGCCACCGTCCTGCCCGGTCGCGGCATGAACGTCTTTCAGATCACCGCCAACGTCCCCGGCAAAGGCGAAATCCCTATCTTCGCCTCACCCACTCTTGAAGACGCAGCAGCCAAACTTAACGGCGGCCCGAACGATCAGAACGGTAACGCCAGCTTCAGTTTTGGCGGCGCCTTCCTTGCGCCCTATCCCAACCGCATCGTCGGCCCCGTCTCGGCGGATGGCACCACCGTTACTACCAAATGGCACGGCAAAACCATCACCCTCCCCGCCAACTGGCACAGCTCCGCCGATCCCAACAAAGATAAGCACGCGATGCACGGCCTCATCCTCGCCTCACAAACCCAGGACGTGCAGACCCAGCCCGTTGCCGATGGCCAGAGCGTCACCGGCGTCATTCACGCCGGCGATTTCGGCGGCCACTGGCTCTCGCAAACGGATCTGACCTTCACCATCTCCCTCACGGGTCCTGCGGTGGACGCCACCATCGTCGCAAAGAACGTCGGCAAAGAAGATGAGCCCATGGCGATCGGCTGGCACCCCTATTTCGTCGTGCCCAGCGGTGATCGCAAGCAGGCGCTCCTGCACGTGCCCGCCACCAAAGTTGCCGCCATCAATAACTACGCCGACGTCTTTCCCACCGGCGACCTGATGTCCGTCAAAGGCAAGAAGTACGACTTCACCGACCCGAAGGGCAAGGCGCTCGACGACATCATGCTCGACGACAATTGGTCTTCGCTCCAGCGCACCAACGGCGCGGTCGACGTCACCTTTGCCGATCCGGCCAGCAACTACGGCGTCCACATCCTCGGCCTATCGCCGGAGATCCGCACCGTCCAGGTCTACGCGCCTACCACTCCCCCAGCCGGAAATCCCAGGGCCCTCGCCGCCATCGAAGAGCAGTTCAACTTTGGCGACCCGTTCGGCAAAGAGTGGGGCAACATGAACACCGGGATGGTCACGCTCAAGCCGGGCGCGTCAGTCGAGTGGCACGTGCGGCTCACCCTCTTCCAGCCCAACAAGTAAGAAACTGCGTGGTGATCGGGAGGCTTCTCAGGTCCCGATCACCACGCATCATGCCTGAGCGAGTTTTTTCCCAACGACGCAAATCCAGTTTTTGCGCGCCTCCGTCATGACTTGAATCTCGCCGAAGCCCGCCTCCGCCAGCAGCTCGCGATGCTGTTCCACAGTCAACAGCTTCATGCCCGCCTTCGTCAGGGCCTCGTCCGCGAGCTTGCCCGACGCCACTTTCGATTGCTTGTAGATTTCCGCGATCACGATCAGCGTTCCGCCAGGCCGCACCACCCGCTGCACCTCGCGCATGTCATTCTGCAGATCTGGCCACCAGAAATGCGTCTCAACCGCGCTCACCAGATCGAAGAACCCGTCCGGGAAGGGAAGCTCCGACACCGAAGCCTGCTCAATCTCGACGCGTCCTTCCTGCATCAGCTTTGCATTTGCTTTCCTCGCAGCAAGGACGCTTGCTCGCGAATGGTCGATCCCGTACAGCTTGCCTGCCGGCGCCATTGCCGCCAGCTTGTTCAGCGTTCGCCCTCCGCCGCAACCCACATCGAGGATCGTGTCTTCAACCCCAACCGCGATATGCGCCAGGCCCCAATCCGTTACCCGTCCGTGGCGCGAGTTCATCAGCGCCAGGATCAGCCGCCCCGGAATCCCTGAGGGCTTGCGGCATTGATGGATCAAGGCTTCACTGCCTTCGCCGGCCCCACCTGGTTCGCCGTCGCCGAGTACAAATGGCAGTCCCCCGTCGTCTCCCTGAATCGGAAATACGGGTGCAGGAACAACGCCGCCCGCGCATCCCCCGACCCCTCCACCAGGTCGGTCAGCCACACCCCATCCGGCTGCGCATGATCGTGCATGTGGATCCAGAACCCTTTGTGCAGATTCGCCAGCATCCCGCCGGCGATCTTCAGGTCCTGCGTTGAGCGGATGTTCACATCGATCGGTTCTCCCGTCTCCTCATCGATCGATATCCTGCCCGCCATCACCTGCGCAAAGCGCTGATTCAGATTCTTCGCCTGAAACTTCGGATTCGGCACAATGTCGTAGTTCAGCACGCTCCGCCCACCGTCGATCTCGCGTCGCCCGTTCGCCAGGCTCATCGCCGCCATCATCTCCTGCAATTGCCTGTTCTCTTTGTCGGTCTCCTTCTTCGCCGTGGTTTGATCGCTGTACTTCACCGTCTTCTTCATCACGCGCTCGTCTTCCTTTTGCGTCTGCTCCGGCGTCAAATCTTTGCCGTTCTTCGCCAGCGTGCGGTCCACTTCGACCCCGTTTACGTAGAACTGCTCCTTGACCTCTGTGTCTGTCTTCTTCACGTTGCCCTTGCTGTCCGTCTCCGTGCCCTCATCCGTCACGCGGCACTCGTACTTCTCTTGCTGAGCCGACAGCTTCGCTTCGTTGGCAATGGCCCGCTGCAGCAACTCGGTCGCGTTGGGCAGCGGTGCGTCGTTGCCATGCGCTGCCGTCTGTCCCCGCGCCTCAGCGCCGCTGCCGATGGCGGCCAACCCAGCAATCAAAAAATAAAAGAAGATTTCGCGCATATCCCATCTTCTGCGCGCCTCGGAACGGGTTCGTTCCCGGCACTCAGGAATAGAATTCTGCAGGGTTAGACGATTCCCAGCCTCGCGCGCTTCGCGGACCGGCATCGCGCTTAGAGATTCTTCAGCCTGGCTTCGATTTCCGTGAGGGCGGCTTCGAGCGCCTTGCGGCGAATTGGGTTCGATGTCCGCTCGTCCAGAATGCGCTCGCGCTGCAGTTCCAGCGCCTGCTTCTCCAGCGCCCGCGCGGTCCTGGCAGCCGCGCCGTCTTCGGCGGGTTTGGCTCTGCGTAATGGCTCGGAAGAACGCTGCTCCACTTGCTCTTCCACGGATTTGCTTTCCCATCCTCTGGCCATGATCCATGGTAGCGCGCCTGCACCCGCGCCATCGCACTTTTCGCCGCCACTCCCGTTGACCGCCCATTACTGTTGTGACGACTTTCGTGCCGCGCTGCTCTGTGCCCCCGCAGCCGTGAACAGCAGATCCGCCTGAATACAACGCCCCGCATCGTCGTAGGAAGCATTGTGAACGCCGGCCAGCGCGAATCCGTTCTCCGCCAGTAGATCAACAACATCCGCCGCCAGCTTCTGCCCGGTATACAGTTCCACAAACGAGCACTCGCAGTACACCCACGCAAAGAGCGGCAGCATCGCCCGGCATCCCAGCAGCGCGTCGTATTCAAATCCCTGCACATCCAGCTTCAGCATCGCCGGCGCAACCAATTCACTCGGCTCTACAAAATCTCCCAGTGGCCCAGTCGTCACTTCAAGCGAAGCGACCTCGCCCGTTCCCGGAAACAGCGCAGTCTGTGCTTCTGAAATCGGCAGCAGCGAAGAGGAATCATCTCTGCCGGACACATGCATCGCGCGCCGCTCCGGCCTGGGACTCAGCGCGACCGGGTGCAGTGTCACCTGGGCATCGCCCGCGAACACCGCACGAAAAATTGCCGCCGGTCCCGGCAGCGGCTCAAACGAAATTACCCGCGCCTGCGGCGCCCATTGCCGAACCGCCAGCGCAAATTGCCCGCGATTCGCGCCCACGTCCACCACCGTGGCCAGCGCCGGCGACAGCACGCATCGATGCTCCGATCCCGCCAGCACACGATGCTGCGCCAGCGCGCGCGTCAGTCGGGCAGAGCGGAGAGCATGGACAATTTTTGAGAATTTCGGCAAACGGTTCGCTTATTCCTGTAAAGAATCGATCTTCTTCATTGAAACAGATGTGACCAAAGGCCCTATACACAGCAACAACCTTCGTTCGGTTCTAACGGTGGCGGAATCAATCCCACCTGGTGCATCATCTTCATCTTAAGGTCTAACCCTTCACCGAATCGTGTGAGAGAAAAGCGGAACCGATGAAAGCGTGGCAAGTTCCCGCATTTGGAATCGAGAACTTCAAAATGGTCGACCTCGCCGATCCCGCGCCACAATCCGGCCAGGTCCTCGTGCGCGTCCACGCCGTCTCCTGGAATTATCGCGACCTCCTCGTCGTCACTGGAAAATACAACCCGAAAATGCATCTGCCGCGCATTCCATGTTCCGACGGTGCCGGCGAAGTCGTCGCCATCGGCGCAGGCGTTACGCGTGTCAAAGTCGGCGATCGCGTCGCCGGCATCTTCATGCAGAACTGGATTGACGCCGCGCCCTCCGCGGAAAAATCACGCGGCGCCCTCGGCGGCGACGTCGACGGTATGCTCGCCGAGCTCATCGTTCTGCGCGAAGAAGGTCTCGTGCATTTTCCTTCGCACCTGTCGTATGAAGAAGCCGCGACGTTGCCCTGTGCCGCCGTCACTGCGTGGAACGCGCTCGTCCGGGCAGGAAAAACCAAAGCCGGCGATACCGTCGTCATCCTCGGCA
This sequence comes from Acidobacteriaceae bacterium, assembly GCA_036272255.1. GTDB lineage: Bacteria > Acidobacteriota > Terriglobia > Terriglobales > Acidobacteriaceae > Palsa-343. Next base: position 7,592 of record DATAZC010000233.1, read on the forward strand.
CCGGCGGCGTATCGCTCTTCGCGCTGCAGTTTGCAAAGATGCTGGGCGCCCGCGTCCTCGGTACCTCCAGCAGCGACGCCAAACTGGAGCGCGCAAAGTCTCTCGGCCTCGACGCCGGCGTCAACTATCGCCAGCATCCTGAATGGGATAAGTGGGTCATCGAGCAAACCGGCGGACGTGGCGCCGACCTCATCGTCGAAGTGGGCGGCGCCGGTACTCTGGCCCAGTCGCTGGGTGCCGTTCGCGTTGGCGGCGTCGTGGCACAGATTGGCGTGCTCAGTGAATCCCACCAAAGCTTCCCTGTCGGGTTACTGTTGCACAGGCAGGTTCGTCTCTGTGGTATTTACGTTGGATCACGCGCTGACTTTGAGATGATGATCCGAGCAATTTCCCAGCAGAATTTGAAACCCCAGGTGGATGAAGTGTTTAGCTTCTCAAACGCTCCCGCCGCCTTGCAGTGCATGCAGTCCGGGTCCCATTTTGGGAAGCTAGTTACTTCCGTGACGCACTAGAAATGTCTGTTCAAAAGGCGACATTTTGCCTCAAGATGCATCTGAAGTAGTGCTCACAAGGGACCCATAAACAGAAAGGAGCGCTCCCCATGAACTTCCTGATGTCCTGCCTGCAATCGGTTTTCAGCTTCTTCTCAGAGATTCTTTTCGGATGCACCCACACTCGTGTGACGCGACCGTTCACCCTTGGTCAGGAGACCTACGAGGTCTGCCTTGATTGCGGAAAACAGATTTACTATTCCGCAACCGAAATGCGGCCGCTCACTCCATGGGAAATTCGCCGTATGAAGGCTGCACGCGCCGGCGAAGTCAAAGTCGTTCCCATCAACGCGCCGCTCCCTCACCTCATCCCGCGAGATCAGAAGCCCAACGTTGCGGCTTAAAAAGTTTCTTTCTCCTTGCTGCTGTTCTTTCGAGGGAGCGTTTCGGCGCTCCCTCTTCACTTTTGTGGGACGGCGGTTAATCCTGCCTGGGCGATAAAATAGGCATCAGCAGTCCCCCATGCGTAGCTTCTTTACATGCCGTCTGACAAGCCGCTTGCTGCTCGCCTCGCTCGCCCTCGGCGTTGCCGGTTGCGGCAGCATCAACTACGCCGCGCAGGCCGGCGATGGCAGCTTTGCCCTGAGCGCGGCCAGTTTGTCCCTCGGCACCAATGGCCAGATCGCTCTCCACGCCATTCTTCCTTCGGGCGATGCCGCTCCTGTCACCTGGAAAATCATCTCGGGCACCAATGCCCCCACGCTGGGCCAGGGCCACGTCGATGCCAGCGGAATTTTCACCGCCCCTGGCTCGCTCTCTGCTGACAGCGTTGACGTGCGCATCCAGGCCGCGCTGCAGTCCGTTCCGCAAAGCACCGCGGTCGTCACCCTCACCGTGCATCCTGGATTCGTCCAGCCCCTGCTGCCGCAAAATATGGCGCTCACCGCGGGCGCAACCGCCGACGTCACCGCGCAGATTGCTGAAGTCAACGCCGGCAGCGTGAAGTGGTCGCTGGCCAGCGCAGCCACCGGCGACGAAGCTTCAGCATCAGCATCGCTCGGCATGCTGAGCAGTTCTGAGTGTCAGCACAACGCCGAACACTACACCACCTGCACCGTCACCTACACCGCTCCCGCTTCCATCCCCACGCAGCCGGTGTACGTCGTCGCCGCAGTCAACGGCAGCACCGTCACATCGCCGCTGCGCGTGCTGCTCAACAGCCAGGGCATCGTCAGCAATCCCGTCGCAAACCAGGCCACACAGGCCGGCCCCGCGCTCTTCGGAGCATCGGGCGGCAACGACGGCGACTTCGACACCTTCGAGGATCACAAAGGCGAATCCTATGTCGCCGACTGCTGCGGAGGCACCCTGGGCGCGCTGGTTGAAGACGAGCAGAACAATCAGTACATCCTGAGCAACAACCATGTGCTCGCCGAGTCTGACCAGGGACACGTCGGCGACACCATCGATCAGCCGGGTCTCATCGATGGCGCATGCACGCCACTCAGCCGCCCCGGATCGACACTGCGCCCCGTCGGCACCCTCGAATACTTTGTGCCGCTCGCGTCGACACAAACCAATGTCGATGCGGCCCTTGCTCTCGCTACACCCGGCGCGGTTGACGCCTCCGGCAGCATCCTGGGCCTGGGCACACCTGGCCACGATCAAACCCTGAGCGCTGCTCCGCCCATGGCCGGCCGCGGCGAAACGCTGACCGCAGCGAACCTCGGCATGAACGTCGCCAAGAGCGGCCGCACCACCGGCCTTACCTGCTCCAGCATCGACGCCGTCGCGCTCACCGTCAAAGTCGACTACTACAAAGACTGCGCCGAAACCCAGCCCTACTACACCAAGACCTTCACCGATCAAATCGGAATTGGCGGCACGCACTTTACGGACAGCGGCGACTCCGGCGCGCTGGTCCTCGACGCCGGCAACGCCCAGGCCGTCGGCCTCTACTTCGCCGGCGGCACCGACGGCGACGGCAACGGGCTCAGCGTCGTCAATCCCATTGGAGACGTGCTGCACGCGCTCAGCACAGAATCCGGAAGCCAACTCAATCTGGTCGGCACCAACGCCGCGCATGCCGTTGCCTGCCTCCGCTACGATCCCTCCGTTCCCACTGAGCTTCCCTACGTCGGTCCCACCGCCCTCGCTCGCGCCGAGACCCTCGCCGAAAACGCTGCGGATACGCTGCGCGGCAACGGCCTGCTGGGCACAGCGGCTGGGCACAGCCTCGACAGTCCCGGCGATCCGGCCATCTCCGTCTATGTGGATCGCGCCACCGCCAGCGTGCCGGCAACCATCAGCGGCTTGCGCACCCAGGTCATCGTCACCGATGCAGGATCGATCGCGCGCGGCGCCGCTACCGCCATGCCGGCGCTCGAGCCCGGTATTCATTTGTCGACTGAAGTTCTTGCCGGTGCTACTGCGGTCGAGCGTACCGTCGCACCCCAATTAATGACCGACCCCGCCATCTTCGGCGTGGGCGTCACGCAGAGCCGCGACAATCCAGCCGAGCCCGCGCTGCTCGTCCTCGTCGATATCGGCCGCAATCCCCACGCCATGCCGCAAACCATCGGCGGACTCCGCGTGGTCTACATGCGCCTCCATCGCTTCCACACCACGCTGTCGAAGTACGCAACCGCGCCCCACCCCTCGGCCTGCCAAATCCAGGGCCTAACAAAAAGCGCGCGCTAAAACCGCCAACACCGCGAACACCGTCGACACCGCAAACGCGGCTAACACCGCCGTCATCGCTAACGCAGCAAACACCGCGAACGCAGCCACAAACCTTTGCTAAAAAAACAAAACCAACAACAAAAGCAGAGCGCGCCAGGTTCACCCCACAGCAAGCAGAAGACTCTTCTGCCGCGCAAATAGCGACAAGGATGCATCCAGCGCGTTCCCCCAAGTACCGCCTGCCGTCCCTTTTTGGAAATAGTACGGTTCCACTCCTGCTCCGTTCCCCTTCCCCTCGCCCTTCCGTCTCTCGTTGCGGATCCAAACGGAGCCCGACGACCGGTTGAGAGAAAATACTTCTGCGAGTTAAGCCTTGCTGCAACGCCCCGATTCAACACCGTCCGATGCCGCCCTCGCCACATCCCTGGCCAAACTCTGGCCCCATCGCGAGCACGAATCGAATGCCCTCAAATCCATGCTGTGCCGCGCCGGCCTCCATCGCTGGCGCAACTCGATCTGAGCGAAATAGCCCCCGGCAAGGACGTCAGCCACTGCTTCTGGTGCTCGAAACTCCGCATCGACGGTGTTCTTTACGAGCCATGACCGCCCGCATTTCGCCAAAACGGCCAAATGTGGAAAATCTGTCAAGAGGCAAACTCAAAAAAAGTAATGACCCATGACTTACAACCCACTTACGCGCCAACTTAGCCAAATAAATTTGGCAGGTTATTTCCTCTAACTGAGTATTCTGATAATAGAGAGATAAATTAAAAAACAGGCCGCCCGCGCGCGGCCTGTTTTATTGGAAGGAGATCGAATGCCTGGCTTCCGCATGCGGCTGAACGAGGGCCTCGCCCACCCTCAGCAAGCTCTGCGCGCAGAACCCATGACAAAAGCCCATCGTAAACCGGCGATAGATCAACGACATGCCACACCCCAAAACAGGATCGCTGCAAGCCCTTTCGAACGACCAGGTTGCCACCGCCCCGACCCCCCCGGGAGGGGGATAGGCAGCAGGGCAAAAACGTCTCAGCTTTCCAAAGCCGCAACCGCCTCCGGCGATGCCTTCTCGCTCCGAAACTCGCCTTCCCACTTGGCCACGACCGCCGAGGCCAGGCAGTTGCCGACCACATTCACCACCGTGCGGCCCATATCCATCAGCGCGTCGACTCCGAGGATCACCAGAATCGGCTCCACCGGCAAGTTGAGAATCGAAGCCGTCGCCAGCAGCACCACAAGCACCGCGCGTGCCACGCCGGCCACGCCTTTGCTGGTAAGCATCAGCACGCCGAGCATCGCGATCTGCCGCCCGAGACTCATGTGAATGCCCGCAGCCTGTGCCGTGAAGATGGCGCCGATCGAAAGATAGAGCGCGGAGCCCGCCAGGTTGAACGTGTAACCCGTCGGGATGACAAACGCGACAATTTTGCGTGGAACGCCGAAGCCTTCCATCGCTTCAATCGCGCGCGGCAGTGCCGCCTCGCTCGTGCTGGTGGCAAACGCAATGGTCGCCGGTTCCGCGACAGCGCGCATAAATTCGCGCAGCGGCAATCGCGCCAGCAGCAGCGCCGGCAACATGGCGATCAGCGCGAAGACAAGGATCGCAACGTAGAGCGTCAGCGCCAGTTTGCCAAGGTTCAGCATCACGCCCAGGCCCGACTGCGCCACCGTGTAAGCCAGCGCAAATGCCACGCCGATCGGCGCGTAGAGCATCACGTAATTCGTGAACGCGAACATCACTTCGGTGAGCGATTCGCACCACCGCAGCATCGGCGCGCGCTTCGCTTCGCCAACACGCGCCAGAGCCAGTCCGAAGAAAATAGCGAACACCGCAACCTGCAGAATCTGATTGTCGGCCACGGCGCTGGCAATGTTTTCCGGAAAAACGTGGATCAAAAACTGCTGCCACGAAAGTGTCGCCTGCGGAAGCGGCGCGCTCGCGGCGGCGCTCGTCGTAACCGACTGGAGGTTCAGACCCACGCCGGCTTTCGATAGATCAATCGCTACCAGCCCAATCACAAGCGCGATCGTGGTCAGCACTTCAAAGTAGAGCAGCGACTTCAGCCCCAGCCGTCCCACCGTTTTCGCCTCAGCATGGCTGGCAATGCCGGTGACCAGCGTCCCAAAGATCAACGGCGCAACGATAACGCGGATCAGGCGCAGGAAAATGTCGCTGAAGACGCGGCCGGCCAGCGCTACATGCGGCGCGTCCACGCCCAGCTCAATGCCGGCCAGCATCCCGGCAAAGATCCACCCGGTCAGCGAGCGGCGTCGCGATGCAGCCCAGCCCAACAGCACCAGCGCAACGATGCGGATCGCAATCGCCGCCGGCCGTGAGCCAGGCCACGCGTGTTGCGCAGCGGCCGCAGCCGTGTAGAGCACAAGTCCCGCGATCACCGTCGCCGAGACGTTCGGCTTTCGTCCGCCTGCCTTCATAAGAAAGCAAGCATATCTGAAGCAGGGAAGAGAGCACAGGGAGCGGAGCGATGCCGATCCAGCACGAGAAGCAATGGGCTGCGCGGCTGTTCTATCCTGCAACCATGCGTAGTCTCGCCTGTGCCTTCCTGTTGGCCTCCTCACTCCTGCTCGCCGGTGCTGCGGCAGCGCAAACGCTCGAGCCGCGGCCGCCCAATCCATCGGCTAATCCCAGCGGCAATGCGCTCACCAACCCCGGGCTGACTCCGGAGATCGAGTTCCTCTATCAACTGGAAGCGAAGTTTGCCGCCGACACAGCGAAGGGTGGCGGTAAAGCCTTCGGCGAATATTTCGCCCCCGACGCCGTGACGCTTGAAAACGGCGGCGCGCCGGTTGTTGGTCACGACGCCATCGCGGGCCGCGCAACGTGGACCCCGGAGTCCTATCAGCTGACGTGGACACCCGAAGGCGCGCGCATGAGTCCCCAGGGGGACATGGGCTTTACCTGGGGACACTACGAAAGCAATTCGAAGGACGCGCAGGGAAACGCCGTGAAAGAAACCGGCCGCTACATGACGGTGTGGAAAAAGCAGTCCGACGGCTCGTGGAAGGTGGTACTCGATGCCAGCAACCAAGGTCCCCCCGAAGACTGCTGCCGGGTAAAATGACCGATTTTCAGGGCAAAAATGAGGGGTCATGTTACCTTAGTGCATCAGCGGGACCGAGAGGCCAGTTACTACCGGAAAGTACTGTAAGCCATACGTATAGCAGGACTTGGCATCACCCGAACGGGGCAGAGCGGCGAGGAAAATACTCTGCCACAATGCTGCTTGGCGTCCTGCGTCGGCGCCGTGCACTTTCGTAGCGGTCCAACCGCCCAACGAAGGTTCCGGCACTCGCCGCAGTTCGTGGATGGGCATGAGTTATCTGGCCACAACCGCGCAGTGGAGTGAAGCCGAAAGGCTGAAGTCCCTGCACGAATATGAAATTCTCGACACGCCCGCCGATCCGTCGTTTGACGAGATCGTTCGCGTCGCGGCCCAGGTCACGGGCGCGCCCTATGCGTATCTCGGATTCCTCGACGCGCAGCGCCTGTGGTTCAAGTCGCGCTTCGGATTTCAGGGCACCGAAATTCCGCGCCTCGCCACCGCATGCCAGTACACCATTCTTGAGCCCGAGCCGTTGCTGGTGGCCGACGCCGCCATGGAGCCCCGCTTTCCCGTGCGCGGCATTCCACTCACCCGCGCGGTTCACTGCCGCTCCTATTTAGCCGCGCCGCTGGTCGGGCCTGAAGGCAGCATCGGCACGCTGGCCGTGCTCTCGCCCAAGCCGAATCAGTTCACCGAACAGCAAGCTTCCATCCTCAGTGTGCTCGCGCGCCAGGTCATGATGCGCCTCGAGTATTCCATTCACTCGAAGGGGCAGGATCATTCCCTCCGCGCGCGCCAGCGGATCGAGCGCGCCCTCACCGTCGAGCGCAACTTCGTCTCCGCCGTGCTCGATACCATGAGCGCCCTGGTGCTGGTCGTCGATACCGCCGGACGCATCGTGCGCTTCAATCGCGCGTGCGAAGAAATTTCCGGCTACACCTTTGCCGAGCTCGCAGGCCGCTCCTTTCCCCAGGAGCTGTTCCTGACCGAAGAGCGAGGCCACGCCTTCAATCTGCTGGACCAGTCGCGCGGCAACTCCCGGCGCGACCCAACTGAATTACATTGGCTCTCCCGCGATGGCCGCCGCCGCCGCATTGCCTGGACCACAACCACCCTCACCGACGGTCTGGGCGACATCAACTTCATCATCATGACCGGCGTCGACGTTACCGACCAGCGCGAAGCGACTGCGGCGTTACATGCCAGCGAAGCGCGCTATCGCCAGCTGGTGGAAAGCTCGCTGGGCGTAGTGTGTACGCACGATCTGGAAGGCCGCATCCTCTCCATCAACACCAACGCGGCCGAGAGCCTGGGCTATCGCTCTGAGGAGATGGTAGGCAAGCGCCTGATCGAATATGTTCCCGACGATCAGAAGCTGGCATTCGACGGCTATCTGCAGCGGATCGCAACCACCGGCGAGGAGCAGGGCATGATCAGCCTGCGCCATCGCACCGGCGGCGTTCGCGTCATCGCGTGGCGCAACCGTCTGCTCGATTTGCCCGACATGCCGCCCTTCGTGCTGGGCCACGGCATCGACGTTACCGAGAAAACCGACGCTGAGAACAAACTGCATTCCGTCATGCGGCAGCGCGAATCGATCCTTGAATCCGTCGGCGATGGCATCTACGGCGTCGACATGCAGGGGCGCATCATCTTCGTCAACGAAGTGGGGGCGCGCATGATGGGCTACACCCAGGAGGAGATGGAAGGGGAAGATCTGCTCTCGATGCTCGGCCACGCTCGCGCCGATGGCTCCGTCTATCGCATCGAAGACAGTCCTATCTATGCCGCGCGTCGCTCCAGCTCTCCGATCCGCGCACGCGATGAAGTGTTCCGCCACAAGGACGGGCACCCCATCCCCGTGGAATACGTCGCCTGCCCCATGCTTTCCAATGGCCGCGTCACCGGCGTGGTCGTCGCGTTCCAGGACGTCACTGAACGGCGTCGCCTCGATCGCATGAAAGACGAATTTATCTCGACGGTGAGCCACGAGCTGCGTACGCCCCTCACCGCTCTGCGCGCGGCCCTCGGCTTGATCGCCGGTGGTGCGCTCGAGAAGCGCCCCGAGAAGCGATCGCAGATGATGGACGTTGCCATCGGCAACTGCGATCGCCTCGTGCGCCTGGTCAACGACATTCTCGATTTCGAGCGTATGGGCGCCGGCCGCCTGCCCATGCGGTTCCAGGAAGTCGAAGCAAAAGATCTGCTGCGCCGCGCCACCGATCTCCAGCATCCCAGCGCGCAAAAGGCGGGCATCGGATTCCTGATCGACTCCGGACCCCTCACGCTGTGGATCGACGAAGACCGCATCCTGCAGACCCTCGGCAATCTCATCAGCAACGCGATTAAGTTTTCGCCGGCCGGCAGCGAGATTACCCTGCGCGCACGCGTGCAGAGCGCGACCGAGGCCATCATTTCGGTTGAAGATCGCGGCCGAGGCATTCCGCCGGAGAAGCTCGACATTATCTTCGAGCGATTCCAGCAGGTCGATGCGTCCGACTCGCGCGATATGGGTGGAACCGGTCTCGGCCTGGCCATCTGCCGCAACATCGTGCGCCAGCATGGCGGGCGCATCTGGGCGGAAAGCGTGGTTGGAAAGGGAAGCGTCTTTTATTTCACGCTGCCCCGAACTTCCGTCCGTCAGGAACTTCCCGAGCCTACGGTTCAGCCTCCGGTGGCTGGGGCACGACTACTGTAGGAGGTCGAATCGGCGTTAGCGGCCGCACCCCGGCCGCTCCCTGTGGCGTCATCTGGTGCATCGTCACAATCAGAGCAACGGCGGGAACTGAACCCGAGCAGCGGTACGCGTGCGGCGTCGCGGCGTCAAAATAAACGCTGTCGCCCGCTTCCAGCGTATGGGCCCTGTCTCCGTGGCGAATCTCCAGATCGCCCTGCAGCAGATAGAGGAACTCGTAGCCCGGATGCACATGGGGGCGGACCTCCATCGTCTTCTTGACCGGCACAAACTCCGCGAAATAAGGATCAAGCTGGCGGTCGGGCACCATATACGCCAGGCTTTCGAAGTAGTAAGTCGGGTCATCCACGCCGGACTGCGGCATGCGCACACGCTCCGAGCGACGATGCACGCGGAACAACGGATGCGGCTCCGGCTCGAAAAAATAAGAAAGGTCCCGGCCAAAGACCATCGCAATCCGCGCCAGGTTGCGCAGCGTCGGCACAACGCGCCCGGTTTCAAGCTGCGAAAGAAAACTCGCGGAGAGGCCTGTATGCCGGCCCAGCTCCACCAGTCCCATGGAACGTTTCAGGCGCAGCCGGCGAATTCTCTCGCCGATACGCTTTTCCGCTATAAAAGTCTCGGCCGAATGCGGGTCGGCGGGAACGGATTCAAAATGGGGCGCAGTTGGTTCGAGCTTGCGATCCATGGATTTGCCCAGTAGCGGGCCCCTGACCTTGTTGCGATGTGTGAAGCTAACAGAGTGTTTTCCAAATCACAAGAACTTTTGATGCGGTGAATAGGGAGCCGCCCTGAGATGCGCGATTCCGGGCTTCGACAGGGAAGCGATTCCGCGCCGAAACCTCGTTTGGGATGCGAATGGCGCTCGATCCGGGTCGTTTCCGGAAATGCTATAGGCTGAAATTGCATGAAGATGGCTCCTCCAACCCCATTCCGCCCAGGCACGGCGCGTCAGGGGTTTGGGACGACAAATTCGCCTGGCGCAACCGCCGCCCGCTCCCGTTTTCGAAGCACCTGTGCCGTCCTTCTCGCCGGCGGGTTGCTTCTTGTCGCTGGATGCGGCCTGGCGGCGAATCCGCAGCCCCCCACGTTGTGGCTGCCGACCCCGCCGAAGGACCTCACCGCAAACCGGGTCGGGGACGACGTCCATCTGCACTGGACGATGCCGAAGAACACCACCGACAAAGTGGCTCTGAAAGGCGATCAGCGCGCGCATTTCTGCTGGGTGGGCGAATCGAAACCCACGCTGCCCTTTGATCCGAAATCCTGTAAGCCCGCCGGCGACGGCATGTTCCCGCCGGGTAAACCCGCAGAAGCCACGGCGCATATGCCCGCGGAGTTGACCGCCGGATCGCCGCGCGCCGTAGCGTACTTCGTCGAGTTGCAGAACCACGTCGGTAAAACCGCGGGACCCTCCAATATCGGATGGGTAGCAGCGGGAGCGGCGCCGCCGGCAGCGACCGGTCTTCAGGTTGAAGCGCGCCCGGAGGGAACCGTTCTGCACTGGGGCCCAGCTCCCTCGCAACCGCACATGGTGCTGCGCATTCGTCGCGAGCTGGTGCCGAAGCCGAAGGGTCCGAAACAAAAGCAGGAACCCGGGCTTCCTCCACCCGATCAGCAGATTCTGGAAGTCGATCTGGACAAAACCGATCCCGGCGAGGCCCTCGATCGCGATGCCCCGCTCGATCATGTGTGGAAATATTCAGTGGAGCGAGTGCTTCGTCTGGAAATCGATAAGCAAGCGCTCGAAATTACGAGCGCTCCGTCCGAGACGGTGACCATCGACGCGAAAGACGTGTTTCCGCCTGCGGTTCCATCGGGCCTGGTGGCCGTGGCCGACGCCCAGGCGCACGCCATCGATTGTTCCTGGTCGCCCGATACCAACGCTGACCTGGCCGGATATGTTGTTTTCCGTCGCGATGAAACCGCCGGAACCGCCGTGGAGCGCGTCTCGCCTAAGACGCCGCTGGTTGCGCCCTCCTTCACCGATACGGGCGTGGTTCCCGGGCACCGCTATGCTTACACGGTCACCGCCGTCGATCAGGATGGAAACGAGAGTGCGCATTCGACCGAAGCCGAGGAGGAATTGCCGCAGTGAGAAAGGTTCGCCGATGAAATATTGCCGTTTTCAAACCGAGGCAGGTCCGCAGTATGGAGAAGTCGTCGACCGCGCGGGCACGTTGTGGATCGAGCGCCTGCTACCGCCCTTTGAAGAAGATCCCTGGATTAGGCTTTCGGTCGCCGCCTTCGAGCCCGTGCCCTTCGCGAAGGTAAAACTCCTGGCCCCGGTTGTGCCCTCAAAGATCGTCTGCGTTGGCCGCAATTATCGCGATCACGCCGCCGAACTCGGCAATGAGGTCCCTAAAGAACCGCTCCTCTTCCTGAAAGCGCCGTCCGCGGTGATCGCAGCCGGCGAGTTGATTCGCATTCCCTCGCTCTCGCAGCGCGTCGACTTCGAAGGCGAGCTGGCAGTGGTGATCGGCAGGAGAGCGACAAAGATCGGGGCCACCGAAGACGTGCGGGCCTATATTCGCGGATACACCATCGTGAACGATGTCACGGCACGCGATCTGCAGAAATCCGACGGCCAGTGGTCCCGTGGCAAAGGCTTCGACACGTTTTGCCCCATGGGCCCGCTCGTCACCGATGAAATCGATCCCGGAAAGGGCCTGACGGTCGAAACCCGCCTGAACGGCGAACGCAGGCAGCATGGAACCACCAGCGATCTGATTTTCGACATCGCCACGCTGCTGCGGCACATCACCGCGGCCATGACGCTGCTCCCCGGGGATGTGATTCCGACAGGCACGCCAGCCGGCGTTGCGGCCATGAAACCCGGCGACCGTGTGGAGATTTCCGTCGAAGGCATCGGAACCCTCAGCAATCCGGTCGATGGACAACCATAACCGCTGCGACAGAGACCCAGCGCCGGGCATCTAATAGAAGGAAGCAGGATATTCTCGCGATTTTCCTGGGAATTCAGCGCACCAACAGCGAGCCGGCCGCGAAATGCCGGATAATCGAGGAACAGGCAGGAGGGGATGAATGGCAAAAACATTGCTGGCGCAACTCCGTGAAATGACCACCGTGGTCGGCGATACCGGGGATATTGATGCGATTGAGAAAGTGAAACCCCAGGATGCAACGACGAACCCGTCGCTTCTGACGACGGCGGCACAGATGCCCGTCTACAGCAAGATCGTCGACGACGTGTTGCTGGACGCGAAAAAGGAACTCGGTGACAACGCCGAAGACGCGAAGATTGCGAAGCTGGCGTTCGAGAACCTTGCCGTTGCCTTCGGAAAGAAGATTCTGCAGATCGTCCCCGGTCGCGTCTCCACCGAAGTGGACGCGCGCCTTTCGTACGACACCGACAAGACCATGGAGCAGGCGCGGTCAATCATCAGGAAATATGAAAGCGCCGGAGTCTCGAAGCAGCGGATTCTCATCAAGATTGCGTCGACGTGGCCGGGAATCAAGGCCGCGGAAAAGCTCGAGAAGGAAGGAATCCACTGCAACCTGACCCTGCTCTTCGGCGTTCACCAGGCCGTGGCGTGCGCGGAGGCCGGCGTGACCCTGATTTCGCCGTTCGTCGGGCGCATCCTCGACTGGTACAAGAAGGACACCGGCAAGGACTATCAGGGTGCCGACGACCCCGGCGTGCACTCGGTGACAAAGATCTACAACTACTTTAAGAAGTTCGGCTATAAGACTCAGGTCATGGGGGCAAGCTTCCGCAGCACCGGTGAGATTATCGAGCTCGCCGGGTGCGATCTGCTGACCATTTCCCCGAAACTGCTCGAAGAACTGGACGCGACCGAAGGCACTCTGGAGCGGAAACTCGATCCGGAAAAGGCGAAGACCATGCAGATCGAGAAGATGCACATCGACGAAGCGACCTTCGAGAAAATGCATGCAGACGACCGCATGGCCCACGACAAACTGAAGGAAGGCATCGAGGGCTTCAGCAAGGCGCTCGAACAACTGGAGCAGTTGCTGGCGAAGCGGCTCAGCGAACTGGAAGCCCAGTCGCCCAAACCGGTAGGCGCCCACTAATTCCGTTCCCGGCACGGGACACAGCAGGCAGCCGTAAAGGCTGCCTGTTTTTCTTTGACCGGTCGAACCAGCCCCGAACCCATTCGCCCTCCATACGTCGGGTTACGCCATGCCCGCTTTCAGGGCTTGACTAAAGAGTTATCGACCCGGCATGATCGGATTTCCGGGGTCGTCCGCTGCTATTCCCCAAGCCCGATTGATCCGTGGTTCCTTCATCTTGCACAAGCACAAATCAGGTCGCTCGGCACGAATCCTGGCTTCGTTGATCCGCGCTCGCGGCGGATTCGGCACAAAAAAGCGCTTCGCCTGTCGTGCCCTGTTCGTGGCTCCGCTCGCGTTTGCGGCTTTTGCGTTTGCGCAGGACCCCGCCCCACCGCCGGTCCACGCGAGCGCGTTCCTTCCCGATGCCCCTACGCCCGCAGCTTCAGCCACGGACAGCGCAGGTCCCGATTCCTCAAGCGTCATCGTCGCGGCCACCGTACCCGATCACGTCCCCACCGAAGACTGTTCTCTCGATACCACCCGTGCGCGCAATTGCCGCGTTCACTGGCATCAGCTCTTCCTCTCGTCCGCCGTGTTCAATGCCTTCCAAAACGCCGGAAACCTGTACACCGGCTATTGGTATCGATGGGAGACGACCCACGGCAACTGGTGGGATCGTTATGTCGGCTCGGTGGAGGGATGGCACTGGAACTCGTGGGCCGACCAGAATCCTTTTCTCGATGACTACGTCGGTCATCCCATGATGGGCGCCATCACCAACGATCTCTGGATCCAGAACGATCCGAAGAGCATGATGGTGCGGCAGTCGAACAGCTGGCCCTATTGGCGGCGCATGCTGCGGGCCGGCGCGTTTTCCACCGCCTACAGTTTCGAGTGGAAACTCGGACCAGCCGGCGAAGCCGGCATCGGTCACAATGGCGATCACATCATCGACCAGGCCAACGGTGGCGGCCCAACCACCGAGACGGGATGGGTCGAGCTGGTGACGACTCCGGTGGGTGGAGCCCTCTGGACCATGGCCGAAGACGCGCTCGATCAGCATGTCGTCGCTCCCGTGGAAGCGCCGGGGCGCAATCCCTTCGCGCTCCTCGGCCTTAGTTTTCTCGAACCCGCGCATGCCACCGCCAATATCCTCCGCTTCCGTCCACCGTGGTACCGCGACGATCGCGTCGTGAAGGCAAAATCTTTCTGGAGCGATCCTGCCGGCGAAGACGAGGTCCGCTTCGAGAAGGTCGCGACTGCGTCCGCCGACAGCGAGAGGAGCGAAGAGTCGTCTTCGGCGCTTCCCGCTGCCGTGATCCGCACGCCCGGCACATCCAGCCTCGAGCCGGTGTGGGCGCATCCGGGTGGCGTACACGAATTCGGCGCGTGGTGGGGACTTTCCCTCATCAGCGGACATATCTGGGGCTTCGCGGGCGACGTTAAGTACATGCCCATCGATGTGCGGTACACCTATCTCATCAGCCCGCACCAGTTCTGGACTCTGCGCTACGCACCGGAGATGACCGCGCTGGCCATGCTCGACCAGCCCGTCAAGGGTGCGGTCCCAACTCCTCCCTATTCCATGAATCTCCGCGAGCGCGTTTATGGCAGCGGTGTCAGTCCCGTGGGATTTGAAACCGACCTCCTTCCTGACAAACGCGTGCAGCCCTTCTTCAGCACCAACGGTGGATTCCTTTACTTCGGCGATCGCGTGCTCTCTCCGCAGGGATCGCAGTGGATGTACAGCATCGACTTCGGCACCGGCATCCACATCTTCCGCAAGGCCCGCCAGGACTGGAGCCTCGGCTACCGCTATCAGCACCTTTCCAACGCGAACATCAGCCAGCACAACCCTGGTACCGACGCGAACACCTTCTATGTGGCGGTGTCGCGCTTCAGAACCAAAGGTTATCGCTAGTTACGGAGCAGGACGATCCACCGGTAGTATCATGGGTCAAATTTCCATTGAGGCCCTTCATGTCCCTTGCTCAGCGGGCGATGCTGTTCGCCGCAGTTCTGCTCACCACCCCTGTTTTTCTCCACGCCGACAACCTCTCCAAACTTGAAGACCGCCTGCGCAACTTGCGCTCTCTGTCTGACGCGCAGCGTCCCGCCGCCACCGTACAGTTAGCGACGGATATCCGCGCGCTCCCGCCCAGCATGGACAAGGTGAAGCTGGCCGACACCCTGGCTCATCTGGTGACGGAAGGCGATCAGGGCCAGGATACGCTGCAGGCCGTGGCCGACACTCTGCGCCAGTCGTTGGCGGAGACGCCTGTCCCACCGAAGAAGAGCGAACCGCCCATGCCCTATATGGACCTGGCCAATCTCGTTCGCTACGAGGGCGCAAAGGAAGAATTCAACGATCCCCTTTACGCAAAAGCCCAGCAGACGCTGATCGACGACGATGCCCAGATCGCCAAATCCGATTTCACCCTGAAAGATCTCCATGGAAAGAAATGGACCCTGTCGGAGCTGCGCGGCAAGATTGTGATGGTCAATTTCTGGGCGACCTGGTGCGGCCCCTGCAAGCTGGAGATGCCCAACCTCGACTGGATCTACACCCGATTTGAGCCGCAGGGACTGGTGGTCTTATCGATCACCAGTGAAGACGGATTCAAGGTAGGTAGCTACACCGCGTCGTGGAAGTATCATCCGCCCATCCTCATCGATCAGGGCGGCAAGGTCTCGGAGCAGTTTCACATTCAGGGAATCCCGCGGACATTTCTCTTCAATCGCGATGGCAAGCTGATCGGGGAAGCCATCGACCAGCGCACCCAGAGGCAGTTCCTCATGATGCTGTCGAGGACCGACCTGCACCCTTAAGAGCAGGGAACAGGTTCCAGGTTACAGCTTGCAGCAACCTCCAGCTCCCATGCAATCGTCCCGCTTCAGCTCACCGCGTGCGTCGCCAGCGTCACCGTCACCACATCGTTCGGCGTTTTCGTCGTCGTGCCGTCGCTCTGCGGATGAAACTCAATCGTCAGCGTGGTCGCGTTGACGATGACCCGCAGATAGCCGTAGTCGGTGCCGTCGTAGCTTTCGAGCGTCAGGGTGCTGTCGATCGGGTACGGCGTCCGCAACGTCCCACGCATCGCTTCGAGCGGGGAGTGGCCGCCGCACCCTGCCACCACATAGGGAATCGACAAACCGTTCACGGTGCGCGTGTAGCGCTGGTAGTTGTGCGAGTGGCCGGCGAAGACCGCGTGCGGCCAAACCCCTGCCGCGGTGCAGGCGTTGTCGATGTCGGTCAGCATCGCGGGGCTGCCGCCGTGCGTGGTGCCTCCGGTAAAGGGCGGGTGATGCACCGCGATGATCACGGCGCCGGTGAACTTGTCGCTCTTCACACGCTTCAGCGCAGCGGTCAAAAACGCCACCTGGCGCTGGTCCAGGGTCTTGTAGGTTCCGTTCTGATCGGAGATCACTCCCGGATCCTCCAGCACATTGCTGTAGAGGCCCAAAATACGCACGAACGGCGCGTCGAAGGTGAAATAAACGCCCGGCTCGATCATCGCGGTGCGATCGAGTCCGCCCGAATCAGGGGAGGCCCCGAACGACGGCGCGCAGAAGTTCCGCACGAACGCCTCCAGCGTCGTCTCCGGATCGCCCTGCCAAACTACGCCGTCGTGATTGCCCGGGATGGCGATGATGGGCGCGGGATAGTTGCGAAACGGTTCGTAGAACTGGTCGTAGTAATAGGTCGCTTCGCCGAAGTAATACACCACATCGCCCAGGTGGAAGAAGAACGAAGGCACATCGGCGGCGTTCGCCTCGCTGAAGTCGCTCACCATCTTGTCGGCCACCAGGCTTTGCGTGTTCGGACCCTTCACGCTGCCGGTATCACCCACGCAATGGAAGACCACCTGGCCGGACGCCGTAATCGCCTTTGTCTTCGCCGCTCCCTGACTGCCGTAAACCTGCGCGAGCGTCAGCGTGGGTTCTACCGCGCCGCCCGCCGGTTGCGGAACCGGCTCGACCGAGGCGATCTCCTTGTCGCTCTGGTCCGTCACCGGATCGCGGAAGCTGGTTGGGTCGGGCGAAGGCGACGGCTGCGCGAAAACCGGATCGCCTGCGACCGAAGGTGCGCTGCGACTGGGCTTCTGTGGATGTTGTGTGGGTTTCTTCTTTGCGGGAGTGGCCTTCGGCATGATGCTCTCCTCACAGAAGCATAGGCGATTCCTGCCCCGCTGGTGTAAACCGCAGATGATTCCTGCGCTTCGCAGTTGCACCCGCCGACTGCCAAAAAGTTAGCAGGATGTACCACGTTAGCGTCTTGTTTGGCGCAACAAATGCCGTAGAGTGACGATCCATAGAGTCAGCATGCTTCTTCAGCCGGGAGCCGGAGAAGCGATCGACGATTCTCCTCCGGCCGGCGGGCGAAGAAGCGCGGAGGAACGTATGATCCCCGAACGCCATCCTTTACGCCAGCTGTTCCATGAAGTGGTTGCCGGCTGCTACCACCGCCATAGCGGCCTCGACGATCCGGAACTGACTTCCTACGTGGGAGATCTGCTGACCGAGTTTACGGCTTCGGAGAACCTGTACCGCATTCGTGATCCCGAGGGCAGGCCCGTGAAAGATGTCCGCGAGATGATCGCGGCCTCGGACCCCGTCTTTGGCGCGGCCGCATCCTTCGACGAGGAACGCCAGGTCCGCCGCCACATTGGCGACTATGCGCTGTTCGCTACCGGCATGTATCCGGAGTCGATGCAGTTGTGGAAGCACAGCGGAGAATCGAGCTTCGTCGAAATGGTCAAGACCGGCAAAGAAAGCTACTACATCGTCTCGCAGTTCGATTTGTTCGAGTACAAAAACGAGGCGCCGCTGTTCTCCCGGCTCTCCCACGACTTTGAACGCTGCATGCATGGGCTCACCCACGTTCGTGAAGAACTGGACCGCATGGGGGGCATGATTCAGTAAGAAGCAGCACGAGGCGCGGGAGAATCCACCTGCGCCTTTCAGCTTTTCCTGACGCGCTGGAAGAAGAACACCAGCGGCATGGCAATCAGCGCGAGATATCCCAGCAGGCTGAAGTTGTCCACATACGCCAGCAGCGATGCCTGTTGTTGCGCCATGCGGTAAACCGCGCCCACCGCCATGTGATGCGCGGTCCATCCATCAAATCCTGCAGCCGCCAGTTTGGTTTCGATCCCCGCGATCGCATCGCTGGCCGCGTGTCCGCCCGCTGTCAGATGGGCAACAAGATAATTCTGGTGGACCTGCGAACGCCGCACCAGCAACGTCGTCACCGTTGCGATGCCAATGCTGCCGCCGATATTGCGCATCAGGTTATAAATCCCTGACGCATTGCCGATTTCCTCGCGCCGCAGCCGGCCCATCGCCATGGTGGTGAGAGGAACGAACACGAAGCCGCCGGCAAATCCGTTGATGACGTTCGGCACCGCGACCGACGACATGGAAATGCCGAGGTTCAAGTGGCTGAGCATCAGCGTGGAGACGCCGAAGATGCCGAGCCCTCCCGCGAGCAGCAGCCGGCCGTCCAGCCACACCGCAAGGCTCCCTGCGACCATCATCGAAAGCATGGAGCCGATGCCGCGAGGGCTCACCGCCAGACCGCTGTCCAGTGCCGGATAGCCCAGCAGGGTCTGGAGAAACAGCGGCAGCAGGGCGGTCACTCCGTACAACACAAATCCGTAAATCGCCGTGATGAGCGTGCCGACCACAAAATTGCGATTCTTCAATACGTGGAGCTGAACAATAGGATCGCGGCAACGCAGTTCGCGCACGATGAAGCTGAGGAACGCCACAACGGAGAGGAAGAGCCCCCAGCGGATCCACACCGCTCCGAACCAGTCGGACTCCTGGCCCTTGTCGAGGACCAGTTGCAGCGAGCCCAGCCACAGCGCCATGAACGTAAAGCCCATGTAGTCGATAGCCCCGCCCAGCGAGCGGCGAATGTAAGGCGGATCTTCGATGAACATGCTCGCCAGAAAAACCGCCAGAATCCCAACCGGCAAATTGATATAGAAAATCCACCGCCACGAGTAGCTGTCCGTAATCCATCCGCCCAGAGTAGGACCGATGACCGGAGCCACCACAATGCCGATGCCGTAGACCGCCATCGCCGTCCCGTGTTCGCGCGGCGGAAAGCTTTCGAGCAGAATGGCCTGCGCGAGCGGTTGCATGCCGCCCCCGCCCACGCCCTGCAGAATCCGCGCCAGGATCAGCATCGGCATATTGATCGCAAGCCCGCAGAGCAGGGAAGCCGCCGTGAACAGCACGATCGAGAGCAGCAGCAGACGCTTGCGGCCGATGCGGCCGGTGATCCAGCTGGTGGCCGGGAGCATGATGGCGTTCGAGACCAGATAGCTGGTCAGCACCCAGGTGGCTTCGTCCGTCGACGCGGACAAATTGCCGGCAATGTGCGGCAGCGCTACGTTAGCCACCGAGGAGTCAAGCACCACCATGAACGTCGCCGTCATCACCGAAACGGCGATCATCCAACGATTGGCGGACGGGGTCCACGGCGCTGCACTGGCAGGAAGAGCTGCGGCCGGCGCGCTCAATCGTGGCTCGCGGAGCGCGGGTTGGGAACAGATGGGATCAAAACCCACTTTAATATGGGCTGCGCCAGGCGAAGCCGCCGAATCGTGTGCACGGCCCATCCTGCGGGTTACTTTGGGAAGCTCGAAGCTTACGTCAGCGCGCGATCCAGGTGCGTGTAGCCGCCGTCGACCACAATGATTTGCCCGGTCGTGTGCGCGCTCTGCGTCGGCGACAGCAGGAACACCGTCATCGCGGCAATCTCCGACGCTTCGGTAAAACGATGTCCGAGCGGAATGCGTTGCCGGATTTCGTCGAGCGCCTGTTGCGGATCGGGACGCGTCGAAATCCACCGCTGGTAGAGCGGCGTCATCACTTCGGCAGGCAGCACCGCATTGGCGCGGACTCCATGCGCCGCCAGTTCAGCAGCCCATTCCCGAGTCAGCGCCAGCTGCGCGCCTTTCGCGGCGGCGTAGGCCGACGTTCCACCCTGGCCGGTCAGCGCCACCTTGGAGCTGATGTTGACGATCGATCCCCGCGACGCCTTCAGCATGGGCAGCGCGTAGTGCGCCATCGCGTAGTAGTGCACCAGATTCTGCTGCAGGCTTTCGACAAATTTTTCCGGCGAACCCGATTCCAGTCCCACGCCATCGTTAGCGCCGGCATTGTTCACCAGGCCCGCGCAGCTGCCATACCGGTTGCGGACGTAGTCGATGGCCCGCTCGCACTGCTGCGTGTCGGCAAGGTGCGCTTCAAAAAAGTCGCACTTGCGCCGCGTATTCAGCATCTCGGCGAGAAAGTTCTTCACGTTGTCTGAGGCGCGGCTGACCACCACCACCGTCGCGCCCTCGTCGAGGCATGCGCGCGAGATGGCCTGGCCAATCCCTGCGCCGCCGCCGGTCACCACAATCACACTGTCTTTAAGGCCGAGATCCATCGAGTAGGGGAGTCCGGAAAGAATCGAGGCGCAGGAATTCGATCTCTTAACCTCTGCTCCCAAAGCATACCGGGAATCCCGATCGAAGCTGTTGAAAATATCCCGCCGCTTCTGAAAGGCGCAACAAACTGGATCTCGCCTCGCGGCTCCGGAAGCTCCCCCTCTCTGCGCGATGACCAGCCCAGGGTCGCCCCACGCAATTCTGAGGTTGACAGAAAAGGCCGTACGGCACTTAACTCAATCCACGCCATTCCCCCTGAGTCAGTAAGCGAAAGGCCACATCATGACTGCGACCGATACTCCTGAAGACTGGAGCATTTTTTTTACTCTCACGGACCTGACCAGCGGTCAGATCCAGGGCCAGCCGGTCCCCAGGGGAGAAGAATCCGATCGCGAAGCCTGTCTCCGTCGCGTGCTGCGTCCCCACGACGAAGCCGGTTTTACCGGCCCTGACGAAGCCATCATGATCCAGTGGCGCGACGCGCTCGATATTGCCCTCGGCAGAATCAACCTGCGTGAGATTCGCCGCGAGCTGGGTCTCCCCTACACCCAACTTCCGGCCGAGGTTGTGGAGAGGCTGCTGTCGCTCTTCCAGTCCGAGGCGTTCCTGCGCTATCTCAACGCCTACCACTATTTCGGCATTCGTTTTGTTCCGTTCTGGCCGGACTTCGTGCACCGCCTCGGTGGTAACCCACTCACTCTCCAGCCCCCGGTCTGTGTGGACTCCAATGTGCCCAACTCCGCCCTGGTCGCGCCGCCGGCTCTCACCACCATCCCCAACGCAGCGGACATTTTTCAACGATTCGAGGCGCTGGTGCGCTCCGACCGCACCGGCGACGTGGACACCGCACTTCGTTTTCTCGATGGCTTCGAATCGCCGGTCGCTCAACCTCTCCTCGTCGACCTGAAAGAACCCACCGTCTTCGAGCTGTGGCTGCGCGGACTCCGGCCCGAAACCACCGAGGTTCTCGAGCGCCACTTTGTGCAGCTCGCCAATGGCATCGCCCAGTGGGCCAAGGGTCGAACCGATTTCTATCTCGGGCTCACCCCTCACCCAACGGTTCAGGTGAGAACAACCAGAGCCCCCGGGGCCGAAACAGAGGGCGAACTCCCTGCAGGAGAGAGAATCGTCAGCCACCCTGCCGCTGCGCGTCTCGCGCTGGCCGACATCTACTGGATTGCCAAAATATTCCGCGCCGACATCTCCTCCAACGCCACCGTTGCCTATCAGAAAAACAACTGGCTCCACCTGCTGCGCTTCCGGGCCACCTTCGTTCAGGACGACGCGAAGGTTCAGGCCCTGCATCGCGCAGAAGATGTGCTTCGCTCCGTCTTCGACTACGTTTGCGACCTCATTCAGAACTCTGTTGAAGTGACAGAAGAGGACATCGAAAACTTCCTCGAAGCGCGCCGCGCGCAGCTCAGGCCGGCAGTCCGGCGCAGAGAAGATCGTCCGGCAACCACGGTTTCCTGGCGCGCTGCATTCGACGAAGAACTCACGGAGATTGATCTCGAGCGCGGCGTCCGGCACTATCGCGATCCCACGCTGGCGCCCCAGCCCACCACCGGCGACATCGCCCCCGTCGCAGAGGCCTCCCCGGCCGAAGGCGCGACCGCAATCAATCCCGCCGCGGCAGAGGCCACCCGCAAACAGTCTGCCCACCTCAACAAGCTGGCCTCCGACGTCGCCGACCAGGTCGATCGCGACCATCGCTGGAGCCGCCGGCTCCTGGGCTCGCCCCGCCCCGCCAATCTCATTGGCCTCGCCTTCTCCGGCGGAGGAATCCGCAGCGCGACTCTGAACCTCGGTGTCCTCGAAGGCCTGCAGGAACTGGACCTGCTCCGGCACTTCGACTACATCTCCACCGTCTCCGGTGGCGGATTCATCGGCTCCTGGCTGGTCGGCAATGTCCGCCGCAGCGCTCACTGGCTCGGCCGGCTCACGGACTGGAGCGGCTCCATCGACCACCTCCGCAAATATTCCAACTACCTCGCTCCCCGCACCGGCATGCTCAGCCCGGACACCCTGACCATCGCGATCACCTGGCTTCGCAATACTCTTCTCATTCAGCTCAGCAGCCTTGTTGCGCTCTTTTTCCTCCTCACCTCCGCCCTGGCCACAATGCGCATCTTCCTCCTGGCGGGCGGAGTTCCCGGACTCGATTTTGCCGTGCTTGGCGCTGCGGCAGTCTGCGTCGTGGCCAGGCTGTGGGTCTATCTGGGAAGATTGCCGATCCACTCCCAAACGAAAGACAACTGGATTACCCGCACGTTTTCGGTGGGCTATTCCGCTGTCCTTCCCGCGTGGATCGGCGCCACCGCACTCACTTCGCGCTTCTGGGCGGGCGCGGCCAACTCCAAAACGGCTGCGGCCTGGCCCTGCCTTCAAAGCGCGCATTCGTTCGGCGATGTGCTGCGGCACGCATGGTATCCCTGGTGGCCCCTGTTGCTGTTTTCGGCCATCGGATTTGCCCTGCTCGCCATGCAAACTCTGCAGCGAAACAAAGGGGGATGGACTGCGGGCATCGCGACCATCTGCACCGGCGTCCTTTACCTCGAGCTGGCCGGGATTTTCACGATATTCCGCAGCTGGGTCGCCTACGGTGACAAAGCCAACAGCTTTGCTTTTGTCTTCGGCCCGCCGCTGGCTCTCCTCGCTTTCTCCGCGTGCGTGCTGCTCCTCATCGGCTTCAGCAGTAAAGATACGAACGAGGCACAGCGTGAGTGGTGGACCCGCTACGGAACCTGGCTCTTTCTCTATGGCGGAAGCTTTCTCTTCGTCTGCGGCGTTGCGCTCTTCGGCCCAGCCACCTTAGTCCGGTCGATCACCTGGATGCGCGCCATGCATCATCCGCTGATTCCGTGGACTGCGCTGCTCGGCTCCATCGGTACCGTGGTGGGCGGCCTCTTCGCCGGCAAAAGCAGCAAGACAGCCGGCCAGGGAGGCAGTTCCAAAGAACAGGTGCTCGAAGGCGTCGCCAGGGTGGGTGGCGTGGTCTTTATCCTCGGCAGTTTTCTGCTCGGCTCCACGGTGCTCTATGTTCTGTTGTTTGAAATCTTCCAGCCCGGCGGAGCGGCGATCGAGCACCCTCTGCAGGTGTTCTGCCAGTTTCGCTGGTGGTCCATCGTGGCAACGTGGATCGCGACTCTGTTCCTGGTCTGGCTCTTCTCTAAACGTTTCGAAATCAATATTTTCGGATTCAGCCAGTTCTATCGCAATCGTTTGGTGCGCTGCTATCTCGGCGCCACTCGCTGGATGCACGGCGCGCGCAATCCGAATCCCTTCATGAAATTCGATTTTCGCGACGACATGAAACTCTGGCGCTTCCGCACCGACTCACCCGGTGAAGATCCGGACCGCAGAGACGAACATGAATGCGACCCATACCGCGGTCCGTTCCCGCTCTTCAATTGCTCGCTCAATCTTGCCGGCAGTTCCGACCTCGGCCTCAATACCCGCCACGGAGCCTCCTTCACCCTGACGCCGCTGCGCTGCGGCTGCGATCGACCCCGTGTGGGCTACGCTCCTACCTACAGTCGCGCAGCTGATGGGAAGCGCAACGCCAAATTCGCCGACGGCGTGCAGCTCGGTCAGGCGGTTGCCATCTCCGGCGCTGCCGTCAGCTCCAACATGGGCTACAACACTTCTTCGCTGGTCGCATTTCTGCTCACCATGTTCAACGTGCGCCTCGGCTGGTGGTTCCCCAACCCCGGCAGAAGCAACTGGAAGAGTCGCGGCCTCAACTCCAGCCTTCCTTTCCTGTTCGCCGAGCTGATGGGCTCGGCCGATGAGAAACGCGACTTCATCAACGTCTCCGACGGCGGACACTTCGAGAATCTCGGCATCTACGAACTCGTCCGCCGCCGCTGCCGCCTCATCGTGGCCTGCGACGCAGAGTGCGACCCAGACCTCCAGTTCGGCAGCCTCGGCAAAATGATCCGCAATTGCGAAACCGACTTCGGCGCCGAGATCGATCTCAACGTCAATTCACTCCGCCCTCAGGCCGATGGGCTCAGCCTCGCCCACTGCGCGGTGGGAACCATCAAATACTGCACCGGCGAAATCGGCCGCCTCATCTACCTCAAAGCCTCGATGACCGGCGACGAAGACGTCAGCATCGCTCAGTACCGCAGTCAGCATCCGTCCTTTCCTCACGAATCCACCGCCAAGCAGTTCTATTCCGAAGACCAGTTTGAAAGTTACCGCCGCCTCGGCCTTGAAATGGTCCGCGCCTCCTTCAAAGGCAATCTGCCCGGCGACGATCCCATCCTTATCGGCGAACGCATGTTCGATGTGCTCACCCCCGACGCCCTTTCGAGCGATAAATTCGTTCGCCATGCCCAGGCCCTCAACGGTATGTGGAAGAGCTTCGGCGGTAACGCTCGCCTCTGGTCGTTCATGAACGAGCTCATGGCGCACTCCTTCAATGAAGTCAGGGCGGCCACCCAGCAACTGGTGCGCGGTATCCCCGTCGCCCTGACCGATGAGGAGTTCAGCACCGGCCTCCAGCTCATTCAGCTAATGGAAGACGTTTTCCTCGACCTGAGACTCGACGACTATTGGGAGCACCCCGACTACCGCGGCTGGGCCATCCTCTTCATGCGCTGGGCGCGCAGTCCGCGCTTCCGCGAGGTGTGGAGCAGAGCCCATCGCACCTTTGGCATTCGTTTCGAGTACTTCTGCAACGCCAACCTCGGGCTGGTTCGCGACTACCCCATCGCCCGCGTGTAGAGTCGAGGCATGGCGGCGAAGCTCTCCTCTGGCGTGGTCCACGACGTGCCTGCAGATTTGCGCCAGGCCCTCGTTTCCGACCCGGACGCTCGGGCCAGGTGGGAGGACATTACACCGCTCGCGCGCAACGAGTGGATCTGCTGGACCATCTCCGTGAAGAAGCCGGAGACCCGACAGCAACATGTCGAGAGGGTGTGCCGACAGCTGAAAGAAGGATCACGCCGGCCGTGCTGCTGGCCGGGCTGCCCTCACCGCTAAAGCAGTCTGCAGCCGCAAGGAACCGATGCGCCACGCGTTGTCGCGATCATCAGCGCAGTGCGGTTGGGTTCATTCGACTTCATGGGCGAAGGCCGCCGACGGACCAGCGTCTCCGGCTGCCTCGATCTCCATGGCCGCGATCCGGTC
>DATAZC010000234.1:0-1789 GCA_036272255.1 Acidobacteriaceae bacterium
TGAAGCCGTGCCGGCATCGGGAAGCACTTTGATGGCGGCGTTCCGCGGGGGATCGCCTGGGAGCTCCGTCAGGAAGACGCTGCTCTGGTCACTTCCGCCTAACCAACGGAGAAGGGTGAATCGGCGGTCGATGACGCGCCCGACGCTATCGGAGCCGAGGAATGGGGAGGTCACGGCGAAACTTATTCTATCTGTAAGGGACGGGCTGATGGCCACAAACCCGATCGCGCGAACCTCCGGGGGAACGGGTCTACGCTGCCTCACGGGCGAGGGCAGGAGCCGCGGCGGAGTGGGGGCGCGCGAGCCAATAGAGAGCGACGAGGTGGGTGATCATGAGCAGGGGCACGAAGAGGATGGGGATGACGTAGGCTGCGCCCAACTGGCCGGCCACGGCCGGTAGCCCGGCGCGGATGGCGTGGTAGTAGTCGACGAGGAGATCGGCCAGGCCGGTGAGATTGTAGGCGGCGACGAAGAGCCAGAAGACCGGGCGGATGCGAAACGTGAGGAGCGCGAGGAGGGCGAGGACGCCGGTAGCGAAGTCAGCATAAGCGGCGAAAGAGGCGAAACTCGCGGGGAGGTTGGGTCCGACGACGCCGGGGAGGATAAAGACCAGTCCAAAGAAGCGGAAGCTGTGCAGAGTGGCGATGGCGCGCTGGGCGACGGCTGGCTCCACTGACCGTAGCCGCGGCAGCAGCCAGGTGGCGAAGAAAAGCAGGCACGCTGCATAACCCAGGACGAGGTGGATGAGGAAGATGAGTTGCGGCGGCATACGGCCCTCCTGTTTTGTCTTAGGATTATGCTAATCATCCCATGGATTCAGATTTTGCTTGAACGGCGGAAGGAATGCCTTCATCAGGCCGCGGCGCCGAAGGATGCGGCATTCGCCCGGAAAAACTCCTCCAGGGTTTGCGGATTTCGGCCGGTGACCGCACGCACCGTATCGGTAGGCTGGTGGCGTTGCTCATTCTTACGAAAGTACTGCCAAAGATGAGTCAGATGATCGAGCGCATGAGGATTGATTCGGGCCCTCACTGCCTCAGCCCACTGCTGGTCGGTGATGGGTACATAACGAATCGATCGCCCGACCGCCCTGCCCAGGGTTTCGACAATTTGTCCCACGGTTAGCGCTTCGGTCACCAAAGGGTAGACCTTCTGGAATGGCAGGCGGCGGTCGACCAGGAGCGTTGCGGCCACGCGGGACACGTCTTCAGCCCCGGCGAGCGGGATGACGGTCGTTTCATCGCCCCACGGCAGGAAGGCGGCGCTCTGCTCGGCGACGCTACGGCCAACCAGAGCGCGGACGTTTTCAAAATAGGGGGGCGCCTGAATGTGGACGGCCCCAACCTGGGCCCAGTCGAAGATACGATCGGCCAGCCGATGCTGCAAATTCCGGAAAGAGGGAGCGCGCCGGAGGTCTCGAAATTCGGGATCATCGGGCACGCTCTGAAACTGGGAATTGTTCACCACCAATTCCAGGCCTGCATCACGAGCTGTCGCAGCGAAGATGGCGGTTGCCTCCGGCAGGCCGTCGGCCACCGGGTAGGTGAAGAAAGCGCGCTTCACATTATCCATTGCCGCCTGGACCGAGGCAGGGTCGAGAAGATCGCCCTCAACGATTTCCGCACCTTGTTGGCGGAGTTGGTCGGACCGGGCATCGAGTTTATGGACGAAGGCGCGAACGGGAAGGCCCTGCGCGAGCAGCAGACTGGCGACGAGCCTTCCGGTTGATCCCTGCTGACCGCCGGCTGCGCCTGTAATCAGAATCGGTTGAGACATTGGAGGTCCTCTT
>DATAZC010000235.1:0-1886 GCA_036272255.1 Acidobacteriaceae bacterium
CGAAGCTCTGCAAGGTGGGCGATATCGTCTACGTGCACATCACCAGCTCACCCAGCGATCCGGTACTGCAGGGAACGCTGGAGCAGGACTCCGGCGCGCAGGCGGCGCTGATGGCGGTGGATAACTCCACGGGCGAGGTCCTGGCCATGGTAGGCGGGCGGGACTTCAACCTGTCGCAGTTCAACCGCGCGACGCAGGCGGAGCGGCAGACGGGCTCGTCGTTCAAGCCTTACGTGTATACGGCGGCGATCGAAAACGGCGCGACGCCGCAGGAGATGATCGCCGATACACCGGTGACCTTCCAGACGCCAGGCGGTCCGTATACCCCGCACGATTACGAGCCGAACTATCTGGGCAATATCACGCTGGAGAAGGCCTTTGCGGAGTCGCGGAATATCCCGGCGCTACGGCTGGCGGAGCATGTGGGGATGCGGAAGGTGATCGAGGTGGCGCATCGTTTCGGCATCACTCGCGACATTCCTCCGTACCTGCCGGTGGCGCTGGGCTCGGTGGAGGTAACGCTGGCGCAGCAGGTGGCGGCCTACAGCAGCTTTCCCAACGATGGCGTACGCGTGACGCCACACCTGTTGCGGCGGGTGACGAGCGGCGATGGAATGTCGATGTATGAGGACCAGGCGCAGGTGAATGAGTCCACCAGCGCGAAGACGGCGCGGACGATGATGATGTTGCTGCGGCAAGTGACGACCAGCGGGACGGCGGCGGTGGCGAAGACACTGAATCATCCGCTGGGCGGGAAGACCGGCACCACCAGCGACTTTACGGACGCGTGGTTTCTGGGATTTTCGC
The DNA here is from genome assembly GCA_036272255.1 of Acidobacteriaceae bacterium. Taxonomy (GTDB): domain Bacteria; phylum Acidobacteriota; class Terriglobia; order Terriglobales; family Acidobacteriaceae; genus Palsa-343. The sequence goes on from DATAZC010000235.1 coordinate 808, forward strand.
CGTCGGTGACCTGCGGTGTCTGGATGGGCTATGACACGCGGCAGTCGCTGGGCGATAAGGAAACGGGAGCACGGGCGGCGCTGCCGGTCTGGATGGATTTTATGAAGGCGGCCGATGTGGGCAAGGACGACGAGCGGTTTCCGGGGGAATAGGGCAGGCTGCAGATTTAAGGTCCATGGTAGACTTAGTCCAGTGGACTAAGTTGAAGAAAAGCGACATGCAAAGCTATAACATCCATGAAGCCAAGACCCAGCTCTCCCGGCTGGTGGAGCAGGCGGCGAAAGGCGAATCGTTTGTGATCGCCAAGGCGGGCAAGCCGATGGTGAAGGTGATCGCTCTGGATGCGCCGGAACCGTCGCAAATGAAGCGGTTCGGGTTCATGGCCGGCCAGATCAAGGTACCCGCGGACTTCAACGCTCTGGGCGCGGAAGAGATCCAAAAGCTGTTCGAGGGCTGACGCGTGAAGCTGCTGCTGGATACCCATTTGCTGCTTAGGGCGGCGGAGAGCATTGAGCGCGTGCCGCCCGGCGTCCGTGTATCGATGGCCGACCCGAAGAACGAGTTGCTTTTCAGCGTTGCGAGCCTGTGGGAGATCGCCATCAAGAGCAGTCTGAAGCGGCCCGACTTTCAGGTCGATGCGCGCGTGCTGCGCCGGGGGCTGATCGATAACGGATACCAGGAGCTGCCAATCCTCAGTGAGCACGCGGTTGCCATTGACGCTTTGCCGCCGATTCACAAAGATCCGTTTGACCGCCTGCTGATCGCGCAGGCGACAGTCGAAGGGATCACTCTGCTCACCGATGACACAACGGTGGCGCAATATCCCGGCGCGGTGCAGTTGGCATAGGAATCTTCCGCGCTGATGGTTCAGCATTTGTATCTCCGTGTGATACACATGCCGACTATTCCCACCCGATCCTCACTCGTTGCGCAGGGCTACCATCGGTTCTACGCCGGCGGCGCGGCGCGCTGGGATCAGCGATGCGAGCAGTGCTGCGAGGCTGAGCAGAAGCGTGGCCGATGCCAGCATGACCGGATCCCACGGCCTGACTCCGAAGAGCTGATCGCTCATCAGCTTG
>DATAZC010000236.1:0-9013 GCA_036272255.1 Acidobacteriaceae bacterium
GGGGGATTCGGTCGAAAGCATTTTCATTCTCGACGACATTGTTGGGTTCATCAACGAAGAGCATTACCTCGAGTTCGCGCACCCCTATTTGAAGCGCATCTGCGATGCGTTTCCGAAGGACTGGGTGAAGCTGTACCACAACGATGCGGAAGTGGATGCATGCCTCGATCACCTGCCGGACACAGGATTCAACGCGCTGAACTGGGGTAAGCAGCGGCACATCACCGAAGTGAAACGGCGCGTGGGCGACAGGATGTGCCTGATGGGGAATGTGAATCCGCTGGAGATAGCGGTGCGAGGAACGCCGGAAGAAGTGAAGGGCGAGACGCTCGAGGTACTGGAGGGATCGGGCGGCGAAGGGATCATTCTGTCGGTGGGTGGGGGAACGAGCCCGGGGATGCCGCGGGAGAATATCCTTGCGATGCTCGAGGCGCTGGAAGAATTCAACGCGAAGCGCGGCGCGAATGCGGTTGCGAGCGCTGGTTAAGGATCTGGACTGATGCCCGATTACGCCCTGATGAACCAGTATCTGTACGAGGGGAACGCCGCCAGGGTCGAAGAGATGACCAGAGAGGCGCTTGCCGAGGGGCGGACCGCGCAGGAAGTACTGAACGAGGGGCTGATCGCGGGAATGAGCGTGGTAGGTGAGGACTTTAAGCACAACGTGCTGTATGTGCCGGAGGTTCTGATTGCGGCTCGGGCGATGAAGGCGGGGATGAGCGTGCTGAAACCGCTGCTGACATCGAAGGACAGCACCACGAGACCGAAGGGAATTTTGCTGATGGGGACGGTGCGCGGCGATTTGCACGACATCGGCAAGAATCTGGTGGCGATGATGGCGGAGGGTGCGGGATTCGAAGTGCACGACATCGGCGTGGATCAGAGCGTGGAGAAATTTATGGCGGCTGCGGACAAATGCCAACCGACCATCATCGGGATGAGCGCGCTGCTGACGACCACGATGATGTACATGAAGACCGTGATCGATGGATTTAACGCGGCGGGGCGGACGGGCATCAAGATGGCGGTGGGCGGGGCGCCCATCAGCCAGATGTTTGCCGATGAGATTGGCGCCGACGGGTATGGGGCGAACGCATCGGCTGCAGTGGATTTGTTTCTGAGGCTAACGGCACAGGGTTGACGGGCAGCGCTGGTACAAGCATGGCGACGTACAAGGTTCTCTACTGGCAGGAAATCCCGACTCAGATCAGGGCCGAGGACGGCGACGAAGACGTAACCGTGATGCTGGACGGGAAGTTCATGCTGCAGGTGGATATTCTCGCGGCGAAGCGGGGACTGCAGGCCGCCGATGACTATCTCGCGCAGTGGAAGTGGAGCGAGGAAGAGGAGCTGGCGGGTTCTGCGCGCGATGTTGCCGAGGCGCTGAAGGCAGAGTTCGAGGCGAAGGGCCTGCGGGAGAGCTGAGGAAGACTGACAGGAAGGCTGACAGGAAGGCTGACAGAAACCCCAGGGCTATGGCGGTTCACCTCACCATCAACGGACAATCCATCGAGGCAAGGGCCGGGCTATCCCTGTTCGATCAGGCGGAAGCGTTGGGAATCGACGTGCCGACGTCTTGCCGCAAACAGGGCAAATGCAAAGAGTGCATGGTCGAAGTTGTGGAGGGAATGGGGCTGCTCTCCCCTCAGACCGAGGCAGAGCAGCATCTGAAGGGAAAGTTTCGCCTGTCGTGCCAGGCGCATGTGAAGGCGGAGAACGGACAGGTGCGCTGCCACACGATGCGCCGCGGGCACATGCGCATTGAGCGGCATGCTTTCGGGCTTCCGGCGGGCGATGGCGCGATTCGGCTCGATCCGGCGGTGACACGGGACGGGGATCGCATCCTGATTGACGGCGTTGAAGTGGATCACTGCGGAGGGCCGATCCATGGGCTGGCGATGGATCTGGGAACGACGACGGTGGTGCTGCGGCTGCTGGATCTTGAAAGCGGCGAGTTGATCGCGGACACATCGTTTGAGAATCCGCAGCGGTTTGGCGGCGCCGAGGTGATGTCGCGCATCTCGTACGACACCGATCATCCGGGCAAGCTGCTGATGCGGACGCTGGCGGGATATCTGACGCATGCCATTGAGAAGTTCCCGGTCGATCCGCGAACCATCTACGAGATGGTGGTGGTGGGCAATTCGACGATGCGGGATTTGTTCTTCCGGCAGAACGTGTATTCGATTGGGCAGACGCCGTATCGGTCGGTGACCGAAATCGAGATGGCCGACGGGAAACGGGCAACGACGAGTCTGGAGCAGAGCGGGCTGCGGAGTTTGCTGCCGATTCATCCGAAGGCGCGGGTGTATGGTGCTCCGATTATCAGTGGCCACGTGGGAGCCGATGCGGCGGCGGCGATGCTGGCGGTCGATCTGGCGCATGAAGAGCGGCTGATTGCGATCATGGACATCGGGACGAACACGGAGCTGATTGTCGGCAACAAAAATCGGATCCTGGCGACTTCCTGTCCGGCGGGTCCGGCGTTTGAAGGCGGTGCGATTGCCTGCGGGATGCCGGCGCTGGATGGGGCGATTGAGGAAGTAGCGATCGCGGAAGCCGGGAGTTTTCGGCTGCGCGTGATCGGCGATGTGCGGCCCGAGGGGATCTGTGGTTCCGGACTGGTGGATGTGCTGAGCGAGCTGCTGCGGACGGATCGGATGAATGACAAAGGCCGTTTCGAAGAGGATGCCCGGAGGATCGTGCTGTGGCGCGGGGAGGCGGAAGATCAAGACGTTTTTCTGCTGGAAAGCGATGTGAACGAGCTGGCGCAGGCGAAGGGCGCGAACGTCGCGGGGCTGCACGTTGTTTTCTCAACCTACGGGATTGAATTCGAGGACGTCGATATCTTTTATCTGGCAGGAGGGTTTGGGCGGCACCTGAACGTCGAGGCTTCCCGGCGGATCGGGCTGGTGCCTTCGATCGATGCGGCGAAGATTGTGCAGGCAGGCAATACGGCGATTGAAGGCGCGACGATTGCGCTGCTGTCGAAAGCGAAGCGGCAGGAGATGGAAGAGCTGGTGAAGCGGGTGGAGCATTGCCGGCTGGAGACGCACCCGAGCTTCTTTGATTTTTTTGTAGAGGGTTGCCAGTTCAAGCCAGTGGAGCCGACGCCGTGCGCGCAGTAGTGGAGAGCTTCGAGCTGGCGGGCGCGCGGGTCGAGGTCGATGTGCGGCCGGAAGAGTACGTGCGGCTGCTCGGGTATCCGCGAGGCTGGGATCTGGAGGGCCGAGCGCAGGAACTGGCGGAGCAGGCGCGGGGCTGGTACGCGGAGAATGGGCGGCCGTGGATGTATGCGCGGCAGGCGGAGACTTTCGCCGTCGACAGCCAATCCCTCTGCATTGATGGAGTGCGGTTCCGGAGCAAGCGGCTGGAAAACACGCTGCAGCAGGCCGGAGCGCACAGCGTGATTCTGGTGGCGGTGGGTGCGGGCCCCGAGGCGGAAGAGGTAGCCCAGCGGCGCTGGGCGGACGATAAACCGGATGAGTATTTTTTTCTGGAGATGTATGCCGCGGCAGTAGTCGAGCACTTGACGACGACCACGGGAGCACGGCTGTGCGACTGGGCGGAGCAGCATGGGATGGCGGTGTTGCCGCAATACAGTCCGGGTTACCCGGAGTGGGATATTGCAGAGCAGCCGCGTTTGCTGGAGCTGATGCTGCGAACGCGGAGGGAGCGGTTTCCTTCGCGGCTGGAGGTGCTGGAATCGGGGATGCTGCGGCCGAGGAAATCGCAGCTGGCGGTTTTTGGTGTGACGCAGCACACCGAGCGATTGGACAGGATGATCGACCCGGTGCCGTGCGAGAACTGTTCGTTTGGGCCGTGCCAGTACCGGCGGGCACCGTATCGCAAGCCACCGCGTGGATTGGGGGAACTGGTTGCGGTGCGTCCGCCTGTGCTGGACGTAAACGCCGCGTACAGCGTGAATCGGAAGGCATTGCAGCGCTGGGCGCAGGAGCGGCTCTCGATCGACGAAGGGAAGGACGGGTCGCTGGAAGTGGTGTTCCGGTACGACGGGACGACCTGCACGAACATGGGGCGGCCGATGACATTTCATTACCGGCTGAAGCTCGGGCCGCGGAATGAGGGCTATCCGATTCGCGAACAGCAGTGCGCTCCGGTGGAGGGAGACAGGGGGCACACGTTCATGTGCCGATACATCGAGAGCCCGGAGGGGTTGATGGGGGCGGTGGATCGGGAGAAACCGCTGAATGGGGAAAAGCTGAACGCGGTTTTATCGTGGCGGCGGGAAGCGAGCGGTGCAGGATGTTTTTGCGAGGCAGCGAGCAGAAATCATAAGTGGGGATTGGTGCTGGAGACGATCCACTATGCGCTGGCACAAAGAGAACTGGCGCGGGAAATGGAATCATGATGAAGAAACTTTTGCAGGAAGCGATTCTGGAGCGGCCGCTGCTTTGCGATGGCGCGATGGGTACGCAGCTGATGTTTGCGGGACTGGAGCAGGGCAATTGCGGGGAGGCCTGGAACCTGATGTATCCGGAACGGGTGCTGGCGATCCAGCAGCGCTACGTGGAGGCGGGATCGGAATGCATCCTGACGAATACTTTTGGCGGGTCGCGGATCATGCTGAACCGTCATTCGCAGGCGGACCACGTGCCGGAGATCAACAAAGCGGGCGTGGAGATCGCGCGCAGGGCATTTGGTGACAGCGACGGTTATGTAATCGGCGACATGGGGCCGTTTGGCGGCCTGCTGGAACCCTATGGCGACTTTACAGAGGCGCAGGTGCGCAGCGCATTCGAGGAGCAGGCGCGCGCTCTGGTGGAAGGAGGAGCGGACGCCGTGATTATCGAGACGCAGACTTCCCTGGAGGAGCTGCTGATCGGAATTGAGTCCGCGCGGAAGGCGGGCGCGCCGTGCATTATTGGATCGATGGCGTATGACGTGACGCTGGATGGCTCGACGTTTCGCACCATGATGGGGATTGAGCCGGAGCAGGCGGCCACCTTTATGGAGGAGCATGGTGCGCATATCGTGGCTTTGAACTGCGGCACGAGAATGGATATGGTGCGAGCGCTGACCGCGGTGGAGCGATACAAGAGCGTGACGAGCCTGCCGGTGATGGTCCAGCCGAATGCGGGCCAGCCCAGCCTCGTGAATATGAAGGTGGTCTACGATGAAACGCCTGACCAGATGGGGAAGGGGTTGGTTCCCATTCTGGAGGCAGGGGCGAATATCATCGGCGCGTGTTGCGGGAGCACTCCGGACCATATCCGCGCGTTCAGGAAGACGATGGACGCATTTCTGGAATTGAAGGGAAACGAACTGGAGCGGAGCCGAGCGTGAGAGTAAAACTCTGCGATGTGAATCCGGATGTACAGGGCAAGCTTCCGCAGCACACCGACGATAAGTCAGGCATCGGTGTTCACTATGTCGACGCATACATCAAGCCGATGAACGTTAAGCTGGAGGACGGAACGGCGGTGCGATGCAAACGCCGCGGCCTGAAGATCACGTTGTCAGCGGGCACGAAGAAGGGTGAGGGACTGATGCGCCGGCTGGATGTGAGCAGGGATCCCGTGGTCATGCTGGATGCCGCGCTCGAGGAGGCGGCGAAGGCGGCGGGGATGGAGCTTGCGGTGGAGAACGGGTCGATCTATCTGACGATCGGCTGATCAAGCGCGGGCCTCAAAGAATCCTGCGAGGCTTGTGGCTACCGAGTCAGGTTGATGCAGGGGAATGAAGTGGCCCGAGTCCAGGGTGACCACGGCGGCATTGGGCAGCAGGGCTGAGGCACGGCGCGCGAAGGCTTCCGGAATCGCAATATCGCGCGAGCCATGAAAAATGAGCGTGGGCATGAGAAGTTCCGGCAGGAAGGTAGGGACTTCGGCGAGGAGTTGCTCCGGCTTACCCCAGCGCATAACGCGCATGAACCGCCATGGTCCAGTGAAGCCTGAAAATGGGGCGTGAAAGTCGTCGACGATGGAGTCGGAGTCGGCTTCGCCATCGAGCGCACGGTGCATGGCAATTTTCCAGAAGATGGCCTGGATGAAGGGCGCGAGGACCTCGCCGAGGATCGGCTTCCGCAGCGGCTGGAGGAGGTAGAAGGGCCGGAGTTCAGGAAAAAGTGACGGCGAGAGCAGCGCCATGTGATCGACATGCTGGGGAAAGTAGTGCGCGTAGTGAACGGCGACGGCCGATCCGGCGTCGTGACCGACAACGTGCCATTTTTCGATGCCATTCTCTTCACGAAGGGCGTCGAGCTGTTCGGCGAGGCGGCGAAGATAGCCAGGGCCGTAGCGCGCGCGCGGCGTTCTTCCGAGGCCGGGCAGGTCGACGGCAAAGCACGAATAGCGCCCGCGTAGCCGCTCGATGATGCCGCCCCATAAGCGGCTGTTGGTCGGCATTCCATGAATGAAGAGGATCGGGTCGCCCGATCCGCAGCTCACCAGATGCATCGTGCAACTCCGTTGGATTTCATGTGGACACCAGTCCGGCGGGGCGGGGTGAGGGAGCCTGGAAGCGTTGACACAACCAGTGGAAGAAGCGAGCGGCAGTTCGGAACGACGAAAGAACCAGGCAGAAGGAGAGAGTCGAGACGGGGCCGCGCGGGCGGAGACGGGTATACAGCAGGTTCATGAGCCATGCGGGGACGATATAGACGCGACCCGCTTTACCGATGCCGAGGGTGTTCCTGACGGGTCGGTTGTACACGATGGCCTCGATGCCGCTGTTGAAGAAGCAGGCCATTTCGAAGGCGCGCCGCGAGTAGAGGGCAGAGGCGACGCGAGGAAGCTGCGACCGGCTATGGGAACGAAGGATGATATGGGAGGCTTCCTCAGCGGTGCGAAGGGCTGCGGTGACGCCATTCGAGGTCATCGGGTCGATCATGGCGGCCGCTTCGCCGACCACGAGCCAGTTGGGGCCTGCGACGCCGCGATGGGCACGGCATTGGAATGAAGTGACATGAACGGCGGCAGGAGTAGCGGACTCGAATAGAGATTTGAATCGCGGAATGCGGCTCACCTGCTCCTGATAGATCTGTTCAATGGTCATCCCTCGCTGACGCCACTCGCGGATCGATTCGGCGGCCGCAACGTATCCAACGCTGATGCGTCGGGGATGAATGGGAATCTCCCAGACCCAGTCCATATAGGGCGGTTGTTTGCCTTCGGTGTGAAGAGTGGTTCCTTCAACGGAGTCAGGGGCGTCGAAGTAACTCCACAGCGCGACCTTGCGTGGGCCGAAGGTGAACGCGGGCAGCTTGAAGCGGCGAGGGAAGAGGCTGGCGGCAGAGCCGGAGGCGTCGATGAACCATCGTGATGCGACGCGTTTTCCGCTCTGCGTGGTAAGCGCGGTGACGCGATGGCCAGTTCGCTCTACATTGGAGACGCGATCGTTGACGAGGGCCGCATTGGTGTCGAAGAAGATTTGGCGGAGCGCCTCGCGCAGGCGAATCCGGTCCACGTGGAGAGTACGCAACTCGACTTTCCACGGTGAACGCGCGAGCCAGGGCCCCGGAACATAGTGGAAGGTAGTACCGCCGTGCAGACGCACGATGACGTGGCGTTTCCAGGTAGCGATTTCGTCGGCCAACAAACGGTCCATAGGAAGTCCGAGGCCTCGCAGCAGCTCCGGCGCGGACCAGTCGAGCGATTCTCCGACGATGGTGTCGTCGTACATTGCCGGCTCGATGCAGGCGACCTGCAAGCCTGCGCGGGCGAGGTGGATGGACGAAGCCATGCCGGCCAGTCCGCCGCCAATCACCGTCACATCGGTCCGAATCAGGTCGTCCTGCATCTGGAGAAGAGACAACGAATGGCGCGGGCGAGAGCAAAGTCGCGTGAGGAATGGTCGCCGAAGCATGGGAGATGCCACAACGGCATTAGGATGGGCGAAAGGTTCCACCTTTCGGTGGAGGCATACTGGGTTGGTATGCCGGTAATATCAACGCGCAAAGGCAATCCCTGAGCTCTCCAGCTCGCAATTCATTTTGAGTTTTTGAATTAGCGCCCGGGCGGCTGCCAACCGCTTGCGCGCGATAAGGGCGTATCCATGCAGGGTGAACACGCGGCGAGAATGAACCTGCGCCTTCTGTGGCGTCCGCTGGCGTTCATTGCTGTATTGCTGCTGCTCTGGCAGATTGGGGTTCAAAGGCAAGCCAGCCATTTGTTGCCGGGGCCGTGGGGCGTGGTTGGGGGGCTGGTCGATCTGGTGCAGCACGGGCTGCTGCTGAAGTATGTCGTTGCATCGCTGTTCCGCGTCACGTGGGGATTCGCGCTGGCGGTGGTCCTTGCGATTCCGCTGGGCCTGGCAATCGGGTGGAATCGCCGCGCTGAGATGGCGCTGAATCCGATTCTTCAGATCCTGCGGCCGATTTCTCCGCTGGCCTGGATACCGATTGCGATTTTGTGGTTTGGCGTGGGCGATCTTGCTGCGGTTTTTCTGATCTTTGTCGGTTGTTTTTTTCCGCTGATGCTGACGGCGATCAACGCGGTGCAGAGCATCCCGGCGGTGTACGTTAACGCGGGGCGTAATTTCGGGTTGGGTTCCGCCAGCCTGGTTTACCGCGTGTTGTATCCGGCGGTGGTTCCAAATCTGATTGTCGGACTGCGGATTACGCTGGGGATCGCGTGGCTGGTGGTCGTGGCAGCCGAGATGATTGCGGTGAGCTCGGGCCTGGGATTTTTGATTGTGGATGCTCGCAACGCGGGCAATCGCTACGATCTGGTGGTAGCAGGGATGCTGATCATCGGGATCATCGGATTGTTGTTGGACGTTGGCATGCAGTCGCTGGAGAAAGTGAAGTCGTTTCGCTGGGGTTATTCGGAGGACTAGTGTCGCAAACGCAAGCGGTGTTGGCCGGAGCGGGGCTTAAGACGAAGCTGTCGGTGGACCACGTCAGCATGGTCTTTGAGCGCGACGGCAAGCGCACCGAAGTTCTGAATAACATCGACCTGGAAGTAGGTGATGGCGAATTTGTGTGCCTGCTGGGGCCGTCGGGTTGCGGAAAGTCGACGCTGCTGAACGCGATGGCGGGATTCCTGTCGCC
>DATAZC010000237.1:0-53176 GCA_036272255.1 Acidobacteriaceae bacterium
AACTCCGACGAACGCAGCCAGCAGCTTCGCCCCTGGCTGCACCAGTACAACTGGCATCGACCCCATGCTAGTCTCGGTTCGTTGCCACCCGTCAGCCGATCAGCTCTCGACCGGAACAACCTGTTGAGCCTCCACACCTAGAAGTGTTAACAGACATAAAGAAACGAGTTTCACGTGTGCCTTCTGCGCGAGAGGAACGTAGTTTAGCAAATGCAAAAGCCGCCATCCCTGCCGGGCCTGAAGGCTCGACCGGTGGAAGGCGCGTAACGCGGGGCTGAAGCCCCGCTCTTCTACCGTCGTGCCGCTGGTGCGGCACCAAAGAAAAGCCCGGCCTTTTGGCCGGGCTTTGTTGTTGGGTCCAGATGACAAGAAGCGGGCTGCCCGTGCGGGCTGCCTTATTCGGCGGCGGGGGATTCGTCGGCTGCTTTGGTTTGAGATACGGTCCAGGTGGGGTCGCCTACTTTGAATCTTGCGAAGCGCCGGACTGTTATGTTCTCGCCTAACTTGCCGACCTTGGTGGCGATGAGGTCCTTGATGGACTGGGTTTGTTCCTTGATGAAGGGCTGCTCGAGCAGGCAGACCTCCTCATAGAACTTGCTCATCTTGCCTTCGACGATCTTCTCGATCACGGGCGCGGGCTTGCCGGTGGCGGCGGCCTGGGAGCGATAGATGTCCTTCTCGCGGGCGAGGTCTTCCGGCGTCACGTCTTCGCGGCGGATATAGCGCGGATCGGTGGCGGCGATGTGCATGGCGATGTCCTTGAGCAGCTCCTGGAAATCTTCGGTGCGGGCGACGAAGTCGGACTCGCAGTTGACTTCGACGATGACGCCGATTTTTCCGCCGGCATGGATGTAGTGGCCGACCGCGCCCTCGTTGGTGGAGCGGGCAGCCTTTTTCTGAGCGGAGGCCATGCCGCGCTTGCGCAGGACGACGAAGGCTTCTTCCATGTCGCCTTTAGTTTCCTGGAGGGCCTTGAGGCAGTCGCCCATGGGCGCGCCGGACTTTTCGCGCAGTTCTTTGACGAGTTTTGCGTCGATCTTTTCAGTCACCGTAGACATGGTTGTTTCACCTTTTCCTTTATCTTTTCATCCCTCGGGACGGCGCGCAATGCGCGGGGTCTCGGGGGGTGTTTGTTCTTCAAAGATTCAAAAAACCGCAGGGGCTGAAGCCCCGGTTTATTTTCCCTGGTTACGGCCCCCATTCGACTCGCCCGCTTTCGCGGGCTCGCTCAGGGCAGGGTCTTCAAGTCGGGCCCTGATCCAAGGCGTGCCGGGCCTGAAGGCCCGAAAGTTCTTACGGCTTTGGTCCCCGGCCTAAAGGCCGGGGCTTCTACCGGAGTGCAGCTATCGCTGCACGTAATGGAGCTTCTACAGCAGTGCCGCTCCCGCGGCACGTAATGAGGCTTCTACGCAGCGCAGCTCCCGCGGCACGTAATGAGGCTTCTACGCAGTGCAGCTATCGCTGCACGTAATGGAGCTTCTACCGCGGTGCAGCTATCGCTGCACATGATGTGCACCGTGCCGCTTCGGCACCCGATGTATTTCTCACGCACAGAAAAAGCGTGGCGGCCGATTGACGGCAGCCACGCTTCTTTAAAAACGCAGAACTGCCTGGATCTAGTAACCGCTCTCCGCGGCCTCGGCTTCGTCGAGGGCAGCAACGATGGCGGGAGCTTTGCGGATTCCGCCGCCCAGAGCCGCTTCGAGGTCGACGACTTCGGTGGGCTCGGCTTCGGCTTCCGGTGCGGCTGCTGCGACTTCGGGCTCGCCTTCGGCCACGGCCTGCATGTCGCCGGTAACGCCGGCGGCTTCAGGAGTGAATTGCTTGTCGTTGGCCGCGGCTGCGCCTTCAGCGACCGAGTCGGCGATCTTCGACGTGAAGAGCCGGATGGCGCGGAGGGCGTCGTCGTTGCCGGGGATGACGTAGTCGACCACGGTGGGGTCGCAGTTGGTATCGACGACGGCGACGACCGGGATGCCGAGCTTGCGGGCTTCCTTGACGGCAATGGCTTCGTTCGACGAGTCGACGACGAAGATGGCATCGGGCAGGCGGCGCATGTTCTTAATGCCGGCCAGGTTCGCCTGGAGATGTTTGCGCTCGCGTTCGAGCTTAATGACTTCTTTCTTGGTAAGCAGGTCGTAGCGGCCGTCGCCAGCCATATCGTCGAGTTCCTGAAGGCGCTTCACCGATTTCTGCACGGTCACCCAGTTGGTGAGGAGGCCGCCGAGCCAGCGCTGGTTGATGTAGAACATGCCGCAGCGAGTGGCTTCTTCAGCGATGGCGTCCTGCGCCTGGCGCTTGGTGCCGACGAACAGAATGACTTTGCCGGAAGCGGCGAGTTCGGTAACGAACCGGGAGGCTTCCTTGAACATCTTGAGGGTCTTCTGCAGATCGATGATGTAAATACCGTTGCGCTCGCCGAAGATGTACTCCTTCATGCGAGGATCCCAGCGCTTGGTTTGGTGCCCGAAGTGGACTCCTGCTTCGAGCAGCTCCTTCATGGTGATAGTGGCCAAACGACCTCCTTATTGGACTGCATTCCGGGGGTGGTTCTTCGGGCCGGAATTGATTGCTCGCCGAGGCGAGCGGATTGAACAACAAACTCAGCGTTCAGTGGTCAGCGTTCAGAAGACTGACCACTGAAAAACATGGGCCATCCAGAAGCGATTAGCGCTTCGAGAACTGGAACCGCTTTCTGGCGCCCTTCTGGCCGTACTTCTTGCGTTCCTTGACGCGGGCGTCGCGGGTAAGCAGGCCTTCGGGCTTGAGGGTCTTGCGCAGCTCGACATTGAACTGGAGCAGAGCGCGGGCGATGCCCATCTTGACTGCGTCGGCCTGAGCGGCAACGCCGCCGCCGGAAACCGTGGTGACGACGTCGAAGGTCGCGACGGTATCGCTGACGACGAGGGACTTTTTGGCGGAGACACGCTGCTGTTCGGTGACGAAGTAGGTGTCGAACGCTTTGCCGTTGACCTTGAACTCGCCCGAGCCGGGGCGGAGGAAGACGCGCGCGATGGCCGACTTGCGCCGTCCCGTGCCGTAGTACTGAACCAGATCTGCCATTCTTTATCCTTAAACTTCTTTTTCGTGCCGCAGGGGCTCAAGCCCCGGATTTTTTGGTGCCTGAAGGGGCACGACTCAAGTCGTGCCCGTTCAAAAAACTTACGCGTTGACTTCGAGCGGCTGAGGTTTCTGGGCCGCGTGCGGGTGCTTCTCGTCGCGATAAACGTTGAGCTTGCCGGCCATTTTGCGGCCGAGTTTGGTCTTGGGGAGCATGCCCTTGATGGCCTCTTCAATGACCTTCTCGGGACGGCGCTCGATGAGGCGCACGAAGGACTCTTCGCGCAGGCCGCCGGGAAAGCCGGTGTAGCGGCGGTACTGCTTGCTCTGGGCCTTGAGGCCGGTGAGGCGGACCTTGGCGGCATTGATGACGATGACGTGATCGCCCATATCGATGAAGGGCGTGTACTGGGGATTGCGCTTGCCGCTGAGAACGCTGGCAGCTTCGGTGGCGAGGCGGCCCAGGGTTTTGCCGCTGGCGTCTACCACGAACCACTTGCGGGGGATATCTTTCCCGCTGGGAATAAATGTCGACATCTCTAACTCTCTTCTCCCGGCATAACCGTTGAAACCTGAAATTGCCCACGCAAAGCCCAGCCACGGATCAGAACTCTTCCGCGGAACCGAATGCTGAACGCGTGAGTTGGCGCAGAGATTGTGGAGGTTCCGGGTGCTCTAAAACGACCAGATTATCCGGATTCGACCATCCCCGGCTGCGGCTGAAACGCACAGACGCGAGGACGCACACTGCGCAAGGACTTCAGGATACGAGAATTTGGGGAGGGAGTCAACGCGGGGGGGGTGCAGGTTACAGGTTTCAGGTTGCGGCGTTGTGGGGGTTGGAGGCGATACAACCAAAGGTACCCGCGATTGCTCCAATCCGGCGGCGTGGGTTGTGTTGCGGGCCTGGGCGGGGCACACTAAAGACAGGGAATCTAAAGACAGGGAATAGGGAGTAGCCAGTAGGGAGTAGGGAGTCGGGAGTAGCCAGTAGGGAGTCGGGGATCGGGAGTCGGGGATAGGGAGTCGGGAGTAGGGAATAGGGAGTCGGGGATAGGGAGTCGGGAATAGGGAGTCGGGAGTCGGGGATCGGGAGTCGGGAGTAGGGAGTCGGGAGTAGGGAGTAGGGAGTAGGGAGTCGGGATCGGGAGTCGGGATCGGGAGTCGGGAGCTGTCGCGGGTAACGAATAGATAGAGCGGGACCAGAGCGGGACCAGGGAAGGCGAAAAAGAAGCGGATGCGGGACAGTATTATGTCGATCGCGGAGCAGCGGGAGCCGTTTGGCGGCGCGATGACCGGGTCTTTGTTCCTGCATGTGGGGCTGGTGGGGGCGGTAGCACTGCTGATGTTCGCAAACGCGCATTTCCACTCCAACGAGTGGGGGGTGAACGGGCCGCAGGGGGCGATTCAGGCGAATCTGGTGAACTCGGCGCCGTCGATTCCACTGCCCTCGATCACGCCACCGACACCGAATGTGCTGGCGACGCAGACGCCGAGTCCGGCCCCGGCGCCGCCGACCAAAGAGACGATTCCGGTCACGCCGCCGGATGCGATTCCGCTGGCCTCGCACAAGCCGAAGCTGAAGCCGGCGGAGAAGGCGCAGCCGCCGTCGCCGCAGCGTTCGCAGCCGCAGACGCAGACCAACCGGGCGACGTATGGGGAGCAGGCGTCGCCGAACCTGACGCACGCGATGAACACCTCGCAGAACCGGAACAATGCGCCGGTGCAGGTGCAGGGTGGGGATTTCGCGTCACGATTCCCGTGGTACGTGGACAAGATCACGCGGCTGGTGAGCCAGAACTGGTACACGTATCAAATTGACTCGAGCACGCGGTACGGCAGCCAGGTTTCGGTGACGTTCACGATTGAGCGTGACGGCAGTGTGAGTTTCACCAGCATCACGCTGCCCCAGCCGAGTCCTTCTTCCACGCTGAACAAGACGGCGCGGGAGGCGGTACAAAGGGTTGGAAATTTCGGCCCGTTGCCTGATCAGTACACAGGGCGGAGCGTTTCTGTGGAGTACACTTTTACCTACGATCAGCCGGCTCACTAGGAGCGCGCGGCTCGTTTTTGACGTGTCGATTCATCGATTTCCCAAACCGGCAGCGCCATCCTTCCTGGGCCTATGCGCTTCAGACAGTGCGGGGCGTGAGCCCGACCGCCGAGCCGTCCGGCCCCCGCTTCAGATTCACATTACGGAAATGATGGAGACGGATAAAGCATGATCCTGAGTCCCCCACGGAAGACTGTTTCTTTGCGAATTTTTCTAGTTCTTGCATGCGTGGCAATCGGCACTTCCGGTCTGCGGGCGCAGGACTGGGTGAAAACGGGAACGAACCTGGGCGTCGCAAAGATTCGCATCGCGGCGGCAGATTTCAAGGCTGGGTCGGCCGATGCGCAGACGGGCGGGCTGAAGTCGGCCTTTGACCAGACGCTGTATAACGATCTGCGCTATGCGGGCATTTTCGACGTGGTGTCGAAGAGCATGATTCCGACGGCGACGCCGGGATCGCCGCAGGAGATCCAGATGGCGCAATGGTCGGCGACGCCGGTAAGCGCGGGCTACGTGGCGTTTGGCGCGCTGGCTGCGAATGGCGGCCACCTGGCGGTGCAGGGATTCCTGTACAACACGGCGCAGGGCCAGCAGAATCCGCAGGTGCTGGGCAAGCAGTATGGCGGAGAGGCCACAGCGGATTCAGCGCGGCAGATCGCGCACCGGTTCGCGGACGAGATTATCCAGCAGCTGGGCGGGATTCCGGGAATCGCGGAGACAAAGATCTATTACGTTTCGTCGCGGACGGGCAGCAAAGAGATCTGGGTGATGGATTATGACGGGATGAACGCGCGGCAGCTGACTCATCTGGGAACGGTTTCGCTGTCGCCGCATGTTTCTCCTGACAATTCGCGAGTAGCGTTCAGCTCGCTGGGCAGGAACGGATGGTCGATCCGGATGTATTCGCTGGATCTGGGACGGCTGACGGCGTTTCCGGAGTGGGGCGGAATGTCGTTGTCGCCGGCATGGTCGAGCGATGGAACGAAGCTGGCGTATTCGTCGGCGCGGTCGGGCGATCCGGAAATTTACATGAGCGATGCTTCGGGGAACGGAGCACGGCGGCTGACGGCATTTCGCGGGCCGGATGTTTCGCCGGTGTGGAACCCGAAGACGAATTCGCAGCTGGCGTGGGTGAGCGGGCGGACGAGGCTGCCGCAGATTTACATCATGGATTCGGATGGGGCGAACATATCGCGGATGACGGATGGCGGGTATGCGATTTCGCCATCGTGGTCGCCGAGCGGGCAGTTTCTGACGTTTGCGTGGGACCGGAAATACGGTCCGGGAGCGCCGGGGGGGTACGACATTTACGTCATGGACATCGCGAGCAAGCGCTGGACGCAGCTGACACATGACTCTGGTGCGAACGATTTCCCATCCTGGTCACCCGACAGCCGCCACATTGTGTTTCAGCGCGAGCAGAATGGACATACAGAGATCTGGATGATGCTGGCGGATGGAACAGATCAGCAGCAGTTAACCCACGGTGGCGGCAGCAACACGATGCCGAACTGGAGTTGGAAGTGAAGCGGGAAGCTGGCAGCGGGAAGCTGCAATTCTTTTTGCCCTGGTACAAACCAAACCCAAAACGCTCCTTAAAGGAGGAGAGACACGTGAAATATTCGAATCGCACGTCCGTGGTGGTAGTCGCAAGTTTAGCGGCAATGCTCGCCGTAGCGGGATGCCACAAGAAGAACCCGGCACCGCCGCCACCGCCGGCGCCGCCGGCAACCGCTCCAGCGCCGATGGCGACGATCACGGCCACCCCGAGCACGATCACTCCTGGCGGAAGCGCGACGCTGACGTGGAAGACGACGGACGCGTCGAACGTATCGATTGTGGGACTGGGACAGGTAGCGTCGTCTGGAACGCAGACGGTGTCGCCGACGCAGACCACGAGCTATCACCTGGTAGCGCAAGGCGACGGTGGAACGGCGGATGCGACGGCGACGGTGTCCGTGGCGGGAGCCGCGCCGGCTCCGCCGTCGAACATCAACGAGGGGAACATCGATGAGAACGCCTTTGAGCAGTCGGTGAAGCCGGTGTTCTTCGATTACGACAGCTACGATGTTCGTCCGGACGCGCAGACGACGATTCAGGCGGATGCAAACTTCCTGAATCAGCACCCGAACCTGAAGGTGGTAATCGGGGGATACTGCGACAATCGCGGATCGACCGAGTACAACCTGGCGCTGGGCGAGAATCGCGCGAACGCAGCCAAGCAGGCGTTGACGAGCGCCGGGGTGAGCCCGGACCGGCTGCGCACGGTGAGCTACGGCAAGGAGAAGCAGTTCTGCTCTGACAATAACGAGCAGTGCTGGCAGCAGAACCGGCGCGCGCAGTTCACGCTGGATCAGTAAAGGCAGGGAGCAGGGAATAGGGAGTAGCCAATAGAGGTCTCGGGTCATGGCATCGCTGCCGTGATCCGGGACCTTTTTCAGGTTGCAGGTTGCAGTTGCAGTTGCTGGCTACGAGTCAGAGGTCACAGGGGATGGGTTACAGGTGGCTTGCCGCCGCTGCGTTCGCGCGACTTTGGTGATGGGCAAACTGTCATAATGAGAAGAGCGCTTCCTGCGCTCAGCGGGGATTGTGTTTATGCGAAAGATTGTGGCTTCGCTCTCTTCGGTTTTCCTGTTTGTTCTTCTCTGTTCGGCTCCCCCGGCGCATGCCGTGAATAAAGAGATGGTGCAGCTGCAGACGCAGGTCCAGCAGCTGCAGGACGCGTTGCAGCACCTGCAGGAGACGCAGGACCAGCAGCTCAGCGTGCTGCAGCATGTGGTGACGCAGATGTCGGACAGCCTGGGGCGGATCAACGCGACGGTGACGACGCTGCAGCAGCAGGTGCAGTCGCAGAACGAGGCGGGCGGCGGCAAGATCGACCAGGTTTCGACGCAGATGCAGGGCGTCAACGACTCGATGGACGCGCTGCGGACGCGGATCGACAAGCTGAGCGCCGAGGTACAGGCCGTGCAGTCGCAGCTGCAGAACATCACGACGCAGTCGGCGGTGCAGCAGCAGGGCGGCCAGCCGGGGCAGCCGCAGGGCGGGGACCAGGGACAGCCGCAGCAACAGCAGGCGCCGCAACAGCAGGCACCGCCGGTGAACGATCTTTACCAGGGCGGGTTGCGCGATTACAACTCGGCGCGCTACGACCTGGCGGCGAGCGAGTTTGCCGACGTGCTGAAGAACTATCCGCAGGACGATCTGGCGGGCAATGCGCAGTTCTACATTGGCGAGATTGCTTATCGTCAGGGAAAATATGCGGACGCGATCAAGGCGTACAACGTGGTGCTGCAGCAGTTCGCGGGGAATCCGAAGGCACCGGCAGCGGCGCTGCGCAAAGGCGAGGCAGAGTTATCGCTGGATCAGCGGGACAACGGGATTCGGGATCTGCGCGCGCTGATCTCGCGGTATCCGCAGACGCCGGAAGCTTCGCAGGCGCGGAGCCGGCTGAACGGGATGGGCGTGCGGCCGACGGCATCGAAGCCGACAGCGTACCGGCAGTAGGTCAGTTGTCAGTTGTCAGTTGTCAGCGTTCAGTTGTCAGTTGTCAGCGTTCAGTTGTTGGACGGGCAGCGAGTGGGAATTTGTTGTGTCTGCTGTGGACACCGGAGAGCGGCGCTAGAAAAAATCTTCTTGACAGGCGTAATGAGCGGAGTTAATCCGCGCGGACGCTGCGTAAAATGGCGGTTCACACAGCGTTGACAAAGCGCAGAGTCAATCGCACAATCGGATTTCAGCTTGATTCCATCGTCTCCTCCGAGACACGTCGCAACGATCCTATTGCTCCATGCGGCACAAGCCTCGACGAATGGCGTCCTGCGAAATGGAAACGGCTGAGCATACGGAGTGAAGCCGCAGGAAGGGTTCGTCGAATTGAAAGCGCTGCTTGAAACAGATTTCCGCAACCTGACTCTCGTTGCGCGCGGCAAAGTTCGCGACATTTATGCGCTGGGTGAATACCTGCTGATGGTGGCGACGGATCGGATCTCCGCATTCGATCACGTGCTGGCGACCGGCATCCCGGGCAAGGGAAAGATCCTGACGCAGCTTTCGTTATTCTGGTTCGATTTTCTGCGCGATATTGTTCCGAACCATCTGGTCGCCTCCAACGTAAAGGAATTTCCAGAGGAAGTCTGGAAGTACCGCAAGGACCTGAAGGATCGCTCCATGCTGGTGACGAGGGCGCAGATGTATCCGGTGGAATGCGTGGTGCGCGGGTATCTGGCGGGGTCCGGGTGGAAGGATTACGTGGCGACGGGGACGGTATGCGGGATCAAAATTGAGCCGGGATTGCGGGAGGGCGACCGGCTGAGCCGGCCGATTTTTACGCCGGCGACGAAGAGCTTCCGGGGCACGCACGATGAGAACGTGAGCTTCGATCAGATGGTGACGCTGATTGGCGGAGACGCGGCGGAGAAGCTGCGCGAGCTGAGTTTGGCGATTTACAACAAAGCTGCCATCCACGCCGAATCACGCGGTATTCTGCTGGCAGACACGAAATTCGAGTTTGGGTTGACGTCGATGGGAATTGTTCTGGCCGATGAAGCGCTGACGCCTGATTCGTCACGTTTCTGGGTAAGGGAGCTGTATTCGCCGGGGCGGTCGCAGCCTTCATTCGACAAACAGTATGTTCGGGACTATCTGGAAAGCATTCACTGGAATAAACTGGCACCTGCGCCGGCCCTCCCCGAAAATGTTGTGAACCGCACGCAGCAGAAATATCTGGATGCGTACCGTCTGCTTTCGGGCAGGCCGCTGGCGGTGTAGTGGGAGATGGCTATGGCAATCGTCGACTGGGTGATCCTGATCGTTGTGATCCTGTCGGTGATATCGGCGGCGAAGGCTGGGTTGGTGCTGGAAGTTTGTACGCTGGCGGGATTGATTCTGGGGTTGCTGGTAGCGAGCTGGGATTACGAGAAGCTGACGCCATGGATGGGGCAGTGGGTACATTCGGCGTCGGCAAGCCAGGCGCTGGCGTTTATCGCGATTGCGTTGGGGGTAATGATTGTGGCCGGGATAGCGGGAAGACTGGTCCGCTGGTCGGTGAAGTCGGTTGGGTTAGGCTGGGCGGATCGGCTGGCAGGTGCGGCCTTCGGTCTGGTTAAGGGATGCGCGCTGGTGACGATTGCGGTGATGGTAATTGCCGCATTCTGGCCCAGCGCGACGTGGTTCCGGCAGTCGCGTTTCGCTCCGCAGTTTTTGTCGATGGCGCACGCTGCCGCGGTTGTGGCTCCTGCCGAACTGGGAGATCGGATTCGGAGCGGTGTGACTGTCCTGAGGAAAGCGCAGCCGGAGTGGATGAGGCCTGCTGCGTAGCTGGCTGGTGCAAGACGCTGATCGACGGCCCGGCACGGACCGGGATTCGGGAAAGAGGTTCGGATTGAAACGCGAGCTGGACAACCTGGTTACCCAGATGCACGCGGGGGGTATCACCTACGACGAAGCGGTGCGCGAATTCAAGCGGCGCTTCATCCTCGAGGTTCTGTCCAGCCACAGGGGCAACCAGTGCAAGGCGGCGAAGGAACTGGGTGTGCACCGGAATACGCTGAGCCGCATTTTGACCGAACTGAAGATTGATCCGGGCCAGGTAAGAACAGCGCAGCGGCGCCCGCCGCAGCGCGAGCGCGGACCCTATGACGGCAAACGCAACGAGCGCGCCTGAAGGACAGAGATCAGGTTGCGGGTTACAGTTGGCAGGTTACAGGTGGCAGGCTAACCTGCGGCTTCCCTTCCCTGTTCGGGTCTCCATCCAAACCGTCGAACTGAGGCATCTCGCGTTGCGAGGCCCTGAGCCTATACCCTGTATTTATGAGCACTTCGCCCGAGCCCCGCGTCTACGTTGACGAAGGGTTCCGCTGGGATGAACAGCGGGCCTATCTGTTTGACATTGATGGGACGCTGCTGCGGCACCGGGACCGGGTCCACATCGATGCGTTTTTCGAAGGCGTGCGCTCGGTACTGGGGCGCGAGCTGGTTCTGGATGGAGTGAACCTGGCGGGCAATACCGATCCTGGGATTTTGCGGGATGCTTTCGAGCTGGCGCGCATCGAAGACACGGCGTGGAGGCCGCATCGCGAGGATGTTCTGAAGGCGATGAGCCGGCATGTGAGCACGCGGCGCGCGGAGATGCTGTGGTCGATTATGCCGGGGGTAGAGGCAACGCTGGCGCATCTGGAAAGCAAGGGCGCGCTGCTGGGCGTGGCAACGGGAAATCTGGAGGAGATTGGCTGGATCAAGATTGAAAATGCGGGGCTGCGGCGGTGGTTCCGGTTTGGCGGATTTTGCGATCGCTTTGAGGTGCGAGCGGAGATGATTGCGCACGCCGCGGAACAGGCGCGGACGATGGTGGGGTCGCTGAATGGAAGCGGCGCGGCTGCGGAGGCGACGGTGTGCGTGATTGGGGATACGCCGCGGGACATTGATGCGGCGCGCGAGAATGGTTTGCCGACGATTGCGGTGGCAACGGGTCGGTACAGCTTTGATGAGCTGATGGAGCACAAGCCGGCGGCGTGCACGACGACGCTGGAGGCGCTGCTGGAGGCATCGAACATCACGATGAAAGCCGTGGAGCATGTTTCGTAGCGCCCTTTTGGCGGGAGTTGCGCTGGCGCTGGCTGCGGGCGGGCAGGGACAAGCTGCGCCCGATGGGCAGCAACCCGCAGGATCGGCGCAGCAGCCGGCAGCGACGCCGGCCGCGGGAACGGACACGAGTGCGCCTGAAAGGGCGGCGCATCATGCATCGAAGCGCGATCGCGTTGAGGCGCAGAAGCTTTTTGTGCAGGGCGCGAAGGACGTGGACCGGAACAATGTTCGCGCGGCCATGGATGAATTTACGCGGGCCGCGGAGCTGGACCCGGACGAGCGGAAGTATGCAATGGCGGATCAGATTGCGAAGCAGCACATGGTGGCCAGCCTGATCCAGCAATCGGACAAGGACAAGATTCTGGGCCACTATGCGGACGCACGCGCAAAGATTGCCGAGGCGTACAGCGTCGATCCGGGCAGCCCGGTGGTGGCGCAGCACATGGACGAGCTGGCCTCAGCGGTCGTGGCGGGGGAGCCGGCGACGCGATCGGAGTCAATTGAGGCCGCGCCGCCGATTGAGCTGCATCCGAAGGCGGGGCGGCTGAGTTTTCACCTGAAGGGAAGCGAGCGGAACATTCTTTCGCAGGTGTTGCCGGCGTTTGGCATTCAACCGACGCTGGACGACACGGTGGGCGCGCAGGCGATTCGCTTTGACGTGGACGATGTGAGTTTTACCGAAGCCGAGCGAGCGCTGCAGCTGGCGACGGGGACGTTTATCGTGCCGCTCGATCCGGGGCGCGCGCTGGTGGCCAGAGACACGCAGGCGAATCGGGACAAATTTGAGCGCATGGCGGTGGAGACGGTCTATCTGCCGGGCATGGCGGCGGCGCAGCTGACGGAAATTGCGAACACGGCGAAGAACGTTTTTGCGCTGAAGACGGCAACGACCAGCGCGGCGCAGAGCGCGATGACGTTTCGCGGCCGCAGTGAAGACCTGAACGCACTGAACACGACGGTGAAGACGCTGCTCGATGGGCGCAGCGAGCTGCAGCTGGACGTGCGCATGTACGAGGTGGACCGCACCAAGGCGGTGAATCTGGGCGTGATTCTTCCGAACCAGACCACGTTGTTCAACGTTTATTCCGAGGCGCGGAATATTCTGAACAGCAATTCGAGCCTGGTGCAGGAGATTATTTCGAGCGGCCTGGCGGCGCCCGGGGACTGGGAGGCGATCCTGGCGATCCTGATCGCGTCCGGGCAGCTCAGCAACAGCATTCTGACGTCACCGTTTGGCGTTTTCGGCGGCGGACTGACGATGACGGGAGTGATCTACCAGGGCGGTTCGATGAACATGCAGCTGAACTCGTCCGACGTGCGGGCGCTCGATCAGCTGCAGATTCGGGTGCTGGATCGCGAGGAGTCGACGATCAAGGCGGGCGAGCGGTATCCGATCGAGACCTCGAGCTATTCGAGCCTGGGGGCATCGTCGAATCTGAACATTCCTGGGCTGTCGAACGCGGGGCTTTCGAGCACGCTGCAGAATTTGGGCATCAGCGCTTCGCAGCTGGAAGCGTCTCAGTCGCTGAACATCCCGCAGGTACAGTACGAGGACATTGGCCTGACGCTGAAGGTGACGCCGAACATCGAGGGGACGAAGCGGGTGTCGATGAAGTTCGACCTGACGCTTTCGTCGCTGGCGGGGTCGTCACTGAACAGCATTCCGGTGCTGAACAATCGGCAGTACACGGCGATTACGGCGGTAGGGATTGGGGAGAGCGCGCTGCTGGTGAGCTCGCTGTCGCGGCAGGAATCGGACGCGATCTCGGGAATTCCCGGGGTCAGCGAGCTGCCCGGATTCCAGAGCACGACGAACAAGAACTCGAATCTGGACATCGCGGAGCTGGCGATCGTGGTGACGCCGCACATCGTGCGGTCGGTACGGCGGGAGGCGTCTGAAAAGATGATCCTGCTGCAGACGAAGCCGTGACGGCGATCACTTTTTAGTTTGCGGGGCCCGCCTAGACTAAGGCCGTGATGGGATCACTCCATCGGCGGATGGGCCGGGTGCTGGCGCTGGCGCTCACCTTAGTTTGGGTAGCGACGCTGGCGTCCGCAGAGACGGCGATCACGCCGGCCATGCACTGCCAGGGCAGCCGCATGCCGTGTTGCCCGCGAGGCAGCAGCGAAAGCTGCTCGACCGCTCGATGTGCGGAGCAGATTCCGGAAAAAGCAGAGGCACAGGTCACCAGGGCAAGCGAGGGCGAGGCTATCGCTGTTTTGCCGGCCCGGGTCGCGACTGCGACGGCTCCCGCGGGGCAATCGGTGGAGGAGCTGACCACTGGACTTTGCCATCACGCCTCGGTATTCCGTCTCAAAGACGATCTGCGCATCTAGGGCTCTCTGTGTGTCGCCGTGTCTTTGCGCGTCGTGATTCGCAGACGGGCACAGCGGTTCCCTTTTCACACTGAGAGGAAGATTCCCATGAAAGCTAAAATGATTGCTCTGATCGCAACGTCGTTGTTTTCTCTATCCGCTTTGGCGCTGACTGGCGCCGCGTGTTGCAAGCCGGGTGCGAAGTGCTGCCCGGGCGCCTGCTGCGGTGCGAGCTGCTGCCAGGGTCAGTCGTCGTGCTGCCCGGGCGACTGCTGCAAGTAGGCGAGTAGAGAATAGGCAATAGCCAATGGCCAATAGGCAATAGGCAGTAATCCACTGAGGGACACTTCGTGCTCAGCTTGTCGGGAGCGGGGAGTGTCCCTTTTTACTTTCGATCGAAGCGCAGTTTGAGCCCGAGCATGGCGAAGGTGAGCACGAGGCTGACGGCGTTGGCGAGGATGACGGGCATGGAATGAATGAGAATTCCATAAAGCAGCCAGAGAAAGACGCCCAGCGCGTAGACCAGGAACATGATGAGAGAGATTTCGCGGGCACTGCGCAGGCGCCAGACGCGAATGAGCTGAGGAACGAAGGAGAGGGTGGTACAGAACGCGGCCACGAGTCCGATGGTGTTCACTGCGGGGGAGAAAGGGATCATAACGCCGTCCGGTGCAGGAAGAAGTAGATCGCGATGGTGAAGCCGAGGGCGATGATGATGGGGCGGAGGATGCGGTCGCTGATGCGGCGGGAATTGCGCGCGCCGGTATAGCCGCCAATGGCACAGGCGATCATCATAAGCCAGCAGAAGCGCCACTCGACGGCGCCGCCGATGATGAAGGTGATGGCAGCGACGGCGTTGGCGGTTGAGGTGATGACGGTTTTGAGGGCATTGATTTCGGCAATGCGCTCGACGCCGCAGAGGGCGAGCGCGGTCATGGTGAGGAGGCCGGCGCCCGCTCCAAAATAGCCAATGTAGTACGTGATGGCGAGCAGGGCGAGGAGGAGAGGGACGAGTGCGACGGGATGGCGGTGCTCGGGATGCGCCGCGTGATCTTCCATGCGGCGGCGGACCATCTTTGAGATGGGGCCGCTGAGGGCGAAGCTGACCGAACCCAGCAGGAAGAGGTAAGGCACGAGGCGGAGGAAGGAATTCTGACTGCCTTTAAGGAGCGTGAGCGCGCCGGCGAGGCCGCCAACGAAGGCTACGAGGACAACCGGGATGACGAGACGATAATTTCTGCGGAGATCTTCGCGATAGCCGGCGATCGCGGTGAACTGACCGGGCCAGAGTGCGACGGTGCCGGTGGCATTGGCCTCAATGGGCAGCAGCCCCGCTTTGAGCAGCGAGGGGAAGACGAGGAAACCGCCGCCTCCGGCGACGGAGTTGATGAGGCCACCGAGGCCGGCAGCGAAGGCTAAGAAAATGTAGTGGAAGACCGTGGGGTGCACTGTTTACAGGGTACAGGGAGCGGGGAGCAGGTTACAGGTTGCGGGGGGACAGGTTGCGTAGAGTCGGCCATTGTCACCGGATCATGACTGTATTTCCGGTGTGGCGGCTACCAGTTGGCGTGTGTAGGCTTCGCGGGGGGATTCGCAGACCTGATCGCGGCTGCCGTATTCGACGAGCTTGCCTCCGCGGAGAACCGCGATGTTGGTCGAGAGGTAGCGGACGAGCGGCATGGAATGCGAGATGAAGAGGTAGGTCAGGGAGAAATCGCGCTGCAGGGTGCGGAGCAGGTTGACGATTTGCGCGCCGACGGAGACATCGAGGGCGGAGACGGGCTCATCGAGGACGAGGAGCTCGGGGCGGAGAGCCAGGGCGCGGGCGATGTTGATGCGTTGCCGCTGGCCTCCGGAGAATTCGTGCGGGTAGCGCGGCAGGGCCGAATCGTCGAGGCCGACCTGGCGGAGCAGTTCCTGACAACGGCGGCGGCGTTCGGCACGGCTGTGCTTTTCGTGGATCACGAGCGGCTCGGCGACGATCTGCTCGACGCGCATGCGGGGATTGAGGGCGGCGTAGGGATCCTGAAAGACGGGCTGCATGCGGCGGCGCAGGGGGCGGAGATGGTTTTGTGGGACACCGGTGATGGGATGGCCGTCGAAGGTGACTGCGCCGGAGGATGGCTCGAGCAGGCCGAGGACGATGCGGGCGATGGTGCTCTTGCCGGAGCCGGATTCGCCGACCAAGCCGAGGGTTTCGCCGCGCTCGAGGGAGAAGGAGACGCCATCGACGACGGGGGCGGCGTGTTTTGCGTAACTTTTGGTCAGGCCGCGCGCGACCAACAAGGGCATGCAGAGAAATTAACAGGCGCGGTGAGCGATTAAAATAGAGGAGAGCCGATCCCTTGCAGCACCTCCTGGACAAACTCAATCCGCAGCAGCGTGAAGGCGTCGAAGCCGTCGATGGGCCGGTGTTGATTCTGGCCGGCGCGGGGTCGGGGAAGACGCGCGTGATCACGCATCGGATTGCGTATCTGGTGGAGCAGCGCGGGGCGGCGCCGGATTCGATTCTGGCGGTGACGTTCACGAACAAGGCCGCGGCGGAGATGGGCGAGCGCGTGGAGAAGCTGATGGGCCACGGGTCGTTGGCCAGGCCGCTGATCTCGACGTTTCATTCTTTTTGCGTGCGGCTGTTGCGGCGCGACATTGAAGCGCTGCGGATCAACAACGAGGGCCTGACGAAGACGTTCGCGATCTACGATGAAACGGATCAGCAGGCGGTGGTGAAGGCCGTGATGCGGCGGATGGGGCTGGACGATAAGCAGCTGACGCCGCGGGTTGTGCTGTCGAAGATTTCGTGGGCGAAGAACCACATGATCGATCCGCAGGAGTTCTATCTGCAGTCGGCGGACCCCAACAGCGAGAAGGTGGCACACATTTTCGAGGGCTACCGAAAGGAATTGCGCAAAGCGAATGCGATGGACTTCGACGATTTGCTGCTGGAAGCGGTGCGGGTGCTGAAGGTTTCCGGAGAGACGCGGGAGCGGTACAACCAGCGCTACCGGTATTTGCTGATCGATGAGTACCAGGACACGAACCGGCCGCAGTACGAGCTGATGAAGCTGATGGCCGGCGAGGAGAAGAACGTCTGCGTGGTGGGCGACGAGGATCAGAGCATTTATTCGTGGCGCGGCGCGGACATTCGCAACATCCTGGAGTTTGAGAAGGATTTTCCGGGCGCGAAGACGGTGCGGCTGGAGCAGAATTACCGGTCGACGCAGATCATTCTGGAAGCCGCGTCGGCGGTGGTGGCGCGCAACACGGAGCGCAAGGGCAAGAAGCTGTGGACGGCGCGCGAGGGCGGCGCGATGATCGGGTACTACGAGGCGCCGGATGGAGAGAATGAGGCGTTGTTCATCGCGGATTCGATCCAGAAATATTTGCGGAAGGCGGGCGAGGAAGCGGACGGCGGCAAGTGCGCGGTGCTGTATCGGACGAACTCGCAGTCGCGGCTGGTGGAAGAGGCGATGCGGCGGTACGGGATTGCGTACACGATGGTCGGAGGCTTCTCGTTTTACGAGCGCGCGGAGATCAAGGACCTGCTGAGCTATCTGAAGCTGGTGCAGAATCCGCACGACTCGATTGCGCTGCAGCGGGTGGTGAACACGCCGGCGCGCGGGATCGGCAAGACGACGATGGAGACGCTGGAGCGGATTGCGCTGGAGACGGGATCGAGTGTGTGGACGGCGGTGGATCGCGCACTCGAACAGAAGCTGCTGCCGTCGCGGACATTGTCGGCGCTGGATGGATTTCAGCGGATCATCTTCGACGCGCGAGCGATGATGAGCCCGGGATTTGCGGAGAAGCTGAGCGAAGACATTGCGCCGGTGGTTGCGTTGGTCGCGCCGGATCCAGCAGCGCTCGCGGATCTGGACACGAGCTTCGATTTTGGCGCGGCGGCACAGGGGATGCTGGCGCTGACCCACCCAGGCGATGAGGACTCCGCGGGCGATGACTTTATCTCGGACGGCGCGGAGGATTTTGAGCCGGCGAAGTTTCGGATTTTCGACGAGGAGCCGGAGGTGCCGCATGCGGCTGCGCGGCAGAGCGCAGAGCGCAGAGCTCAGAGCGCAGGCGACGATGGCGCCGCGGCTGACGCTGTTCCGGGATTCAGAAAGCCGGGCGATGCGGCTACGCTGCCAGAGCTGATCAAGTTCATCATCGACCGGACCGGGTATATTCGATCGCTCGAAGAGGAAGGCACGCCGGAGGCGTTCTCGCGGATTGAGAACCTGAAGGAACTGGCCAACGCGGCGCAGGATGCGCAGGAGCGCGGCGAGACACTGGCGGAATTTCTGGATCATGCAGCGCTGGTGAGCGATGTGGACCAGTACGATCCTGAGGCGCGGGTGACGCTGATGACGCTGCATGCGGCCAAGGGACTGGAGTTCCCTCTGGTGGTGCTGGCGGGGATGGAAGAGGGATTGTTCCCGCACTCGCGGACGCTGAACGATCCGCCGCAGATGGAAGAGGAGCGGCGGCTGTGCTACGTGGGGCTGACGCGGGCGATGGATTCGCTGGTGCTGACGCGGGCGCGGTATCGGCGGCGGTATGGCAACGATATGCCGGAGGCGTCGATTCCGTCGCGGTTCCTTGAGGAGATTCCGCAGCATTTGCTGGAGGACCTGAGCGGCGGGCGCAACCGGGCGACAAGCTGGGGCGGGTATGCGGCGGGCTATACGGAGAGGCCATCGCGCTACGGTCAGAGCGGTGGAGACGATTACAGCTCGCGGCACTACAGCTACGAGGATGAGGACCAGAGTGCGACGCATCGGCCGGGACAACCGGGGCGTGGCGGGCGGCCTGCGAGTCCACCCAGCAATTCGTCGGACAGCATCGCGCGCTTTTTCTCAGGGCGCAACGTGCCGGGGCGCAATGTGCCGGCAAAGTCGGCGCGGCCGAAGCTGGATATTCCGGAGCCGACGGGGGCGAAGGGATTCAGGAGCGGGCAGCGGGTTCGTCATCCGAAGTATGGCGAGGGGATTGTATTTCGGCGCGAGGGAGACGGCGAGGACGCGAAGATTACGGTGCAGTTTTCTGGATTCGGCGTGAAAAAGCTGGTGGAGAAATTCGCGCAGCTGGAGCGGCTGTGAAGTGGAACCCCACTTAAGCCAAACGAGGGCTTGCATGGGCCACCCAAGCTTGCATGAGGCACCCGAGCTTCTATTCCGCTCCTTGCTTTGCCGCTAGCTGGGCCGAGGAGACAAATTTTTTCGCGTTGGCCAGTTCGGGCCGTGAGGAGTGTTCGCCATTGCCGGTGGATTTGAGCAGCGCGGCGAAGTAGTCCGCAGCGGCAGCCTTGTCGCCAGCGTCCTGTGCGGCCATGCCGGCGTGGTAAAGGCCGTTGAAGCGGTTGGGACTGAGCTGGAGCGCGACGCGATATTCGGCGAGGGCCTGTTGCGGCTGGTGCAGCTCGAGGAGCATATCGCCGAGCATTTCGCGCGCAGGAATGTCGACTTCGGCCTGACCGACTTTGTCCTGCAGATCGGCAGCGGCGCGCATCTGGCGGAGAGCATCGTCCGGATGATCGGCGGCATAGCCGCTCCACGCGGCGATCTCGGAGCGCCAGATTTTCGTCGAGGTGGAATCGGCCACAAAAGCATTGGGACCCTTCCTGATTTCGGCCACGAGGGCGTCGAAGCGGGCGAGGTCGTGCTGCGCCTCGGCACCGTGATGGAGATGGCCGTCGGCAACCGAGCGCGCCCACCAGACCATGGCCTGCTCTTCAGCGCGGGCGCCTTTGGGAGATTGAAGAGCCGCGGCGGTTTGCCAGTCGCGGAGCTCGAGCGAGTAGAAGACGGGGAACTTGATGCGGTAGTAGTCGATCATGCCCGCCATATAGGAGTTGCCCATGCCGGGCATGGCGTCGAGGCGATCGAGGACGGAGGGAACGGTGTCGAGGATGTGCTTCGCGGCGGCATCCTGGCCGCTCTGGAGATCGGCATACATCAGGAAATCGAAGGAATGCGGCTCGTCCATGACGCCGCTCATCCGATGGGCTTCGGCATTTTCCGAGGCCTGGATGGAGACGGTTTGGGAGGTGATGTCATCAGGCCACATGCCGAGGCGGGCGAAGATATGGCCGGACATGTGAACGGCGTGCGGGCCCGATTGAGCGATCTCACCGTAATGGCGAGCGGCGGCAAGGCCATCTTTGGCCATGGCGGGATTGTCGCAGGAGTGGATGACGTAGTGGACGAGGCCAGGATTGTCGGGATGGGCTCGGTAGAGCGGCACGAGGACGGCCATGGCTTTGTGCTGCTGAGTCTGGGTGGTATCGGCGACGGGCCTGGCGGCGAGCAGCGAGAGCGCATAGAAAGCGCCTGCATCGATATCCTGCGGGTCGTGAGCATAGAGAGCGCCCATGGCCGATGAGTAGGCGGCAATGCGCGTGGGGTAATCCTGGGGACCGGGCGTGAAGAAGGTGGCGAGTGCTGCGATGTATGCGCGCTCGCGCGCGGTGGCGGGCGGAGAGGCCTGGGCCTTCTGCATCTCCTCCCATCCAAGCTTCATGGTGGTGGGATCGGGGCGATCCCAGATCTGGTGGAAGCTGCTCATGGCGATACCCCAGTGGGCCATGGCACAGGTGGGATCGGCGTGCGCGATGCGCTCGAACTGGGGCCGCGCTTCTTCGTACCAGAAGTCGTGCAGGAGGGCGACGCCGCGGTTGAAGGATGGCTGGATGGCGGGCGCGCAGGATACGGAGAAGGAAACTGTGCCGAGCCGTTCGCCGGGGATGGGGGTTGGGCTCATCGGCATGGACATAGAGGACTGAGCGGCGGCAGGGAGAGAGGCTGCGAGTACCAGAAGAAACGCTGAAACTTTCATGGTGGGCAGGATTATAGCTGAGGAAATCGGCCGTTCGTGCAGGCTGGGGCAGGCAGGCAGGGTGCGGATCGCCTGTGTTTCATCTATCCTTGCAGAGAAGCTCACTCACACAACGACGCCGCTGAATTTTGCGGCCAGGGAATTGAATGGCCAACACAAAGAAGACGGAAGACAAGGAAGCACGCAAGAAGCTGAAACGCGCGGCCCGCAAGAAGGCCGCTCCAAAAGCGAAGCGCACGACACCGCGCGGCTCGCAAAAGAAGAAGGTGAGGAAGCTGGTTCGCGGCCAGAGCAAGCGGTAAGGCCGCGGCATAAGCCGCATTGGATTTCCCTGGGACGGCGGATCACGTTCGCTGGTCCCGGGGAACCAGGGTACACTCACTCAACATCTACTCCTCCCCGCAGGAGCTGTCGTTGCCGGATCCACCCGCGCTGCCATCTCGGCCCGAAGGGACGCAACCGAAGTCCCAGATCTTCGCACGCAAATCCATCGACAAGCTCATCGCGGACTCCGAGCATCCCGATCACGCGCTGAAGAAGACGCTGGGGCCGGTTTCGCTGACGGCGCTGGGTATTGGCGCGGTCATTGGCTCGGGCATCTTCACAGTGATTGGCACGGCGATGGCGGGCCAGAAGTTTGACACGCCGCAGATCAGCAACACACCCCTGATTCACTACCTGGTGACGCACAGCGCCATGGCCGGCCGCCCCGGTGCGGGACCGGCGCTGGCCATTTCGCTGGTACTGGTCGCCATTGTGTGCGTCTTTACGGGGCTCTGCTATGCAGAGCTGGCGTCGATGATACCGATTGCGGGATCGGCGTACACCTACACATACGCGACCATGGGAGAGCTGATCGCGTGGATCATCGGCTGGGACCTGATCCTCGAGTACGCCTTCTCAAACATGAGCGTGAGCGTGGGATTTGCCGCGCATATCGAAGCGCTGGTGGAATGGTTCGGGATCCATCCAGGGCTGCGATGGATTTCGCCGGCCTATCTGCCCACGGGCCTGCAGGACTTAGCGGGCAACAATCTCTACGATCCAGGGTGGCATTTCGGATTCAACATTCCGGCGTTCCTGATCGTGATGATTCTCACGGTGGTTCTGGTACGGGGCATTCGGGAATCCGCGCGGACCAACAACATTTTGGTGCTGGTGAAGATCGTCGCGATCCTCGCGTTCATCATCGCGGCCGCGAGCTTTGTTAAGCCTCACTACTGGCACCCGTTTGCGCCGAATGGCTGGACGGGCATGCTCTCCGGCGGCTCGATCATCTTCTTCACCTACATTGGATTCGACTCGGTTTCGACCGCAGCTGAAGAGTGCCGCAATCCGCAGAGGGATTTGCCGGTCGGGATTCTGGCGACGCTGGTTGCCTGCACGCTGCTCTACGGGGGAGTCGCCATTGTGCTGAGCGGCATTGTGCCGTGGCAGTCGATTATGGGCGATGCGGCTCCGGTTGTGAACGCGTTGAAGCGGCTCTCGACCGCGCCGGGTGGCCATCCGCTGCACTGGATCGAATTAATCGTGTTGATCGGCGCGATGCTGGGCATGATCTCCTCGATCCTGGTCTTTCAGCTGGGCCAGGCGCGGGTGTGGTTCGCCATGTCGCGCGACCGGCTGCTGCCCGACATCTTCAGCCACATTCACCCGCAGTTTCGGACCCCCGCCGTGGCGACGTGGGTGGCAGGATTTGTAGTGGGCATTCCAGCGGGGCTGCTGGATATCGGCACGGTTTCGAATCTGTCGAATATCGGAACGCTGTTCGCGTTTGTGCTGGTCTCGATTGCGGTGCTCATCCTGCGCTATCGCGAGCCGGAGCGAAAGCGGGCGTTCTGGGTGCCGTTGGGGCCGGTGTTTCCGGTACTGAGCATCATTTTCTGTTTGGTGCTAATGGTGGGTCTTGAAGTCCTGACCTGGCTGGCCTTCTTCATCTGGCTCGCCATTGGGCTGGTCATTTACGTTCTGTACAGCCGGCATCGCAGTGAGTTTAGCCGGGGGCAGCGCGTCGGCCAGCCTTCTGGAGGCAGGCCGTGATGTGGAAATCCGCGACGGCGGTTTGATTACCTTGCAGCCGGACTCAAGTGTGATTACCAATCCCTATATAGGGCCATCCTGGGTTGACACTCTTGATACCGGCCGATCCAGCCTGGAGCCGAGGATTCATGGTTACCCTGTCCCTGGCAGTATCGGAATGATTCAGAGGCGATTAGCGCTCTGGATAGAGCCGGCGAGGATCCCACTGGTAACCATTTTGGGCGACGTCAAAGAACGCACCAGTAATCGGATTGATTGAGAGCAGTCACTTCTGCTTTTCACCGAAGGGCCATAGGACCCTCCCCCTCCCGTAACTTGTTGCAGTGACGCAAGATAAGTGTCGTCATGAAGCGTTTCCGTGCCACACTACACCATCATAAAGACGAACTGCGGTGGTGACGCACAGGCTCGACGTCACGGAATCCCCGGCCGCATACCACGAGCCGAACTCATTGCACGACTTGCAGTGTTTTTGCCTCTCTCGAATTTCGACAAAACACTGCTCATCGTTCAAGCCGATGAGGTCTCTATGAAGGCTCTTTCTGCTGTTTTGCTGCTGCCAGTTCTCTCGTTGGTATCTGTCGCGGCGTGCTCTGCGCAGACCACCGCCATGCTGATGGACGCCCCCCTGCCTACGGTGGCGACCGTGGCTACACAGCCTGAAGAAGCCTTCAGCAGCTCGGCGATGGGAGTGTATCCGGTGCGCGCGCCTCAGCCGGTGGAAAAGAAACCGAGTTTGAGGGTGCTGGACTGGAGCATGCTGGGCGCGGCGGCGGCGCTGCGGGTGCTGGATTACACAACGACGGAAAAAGCCCTGAGTGAGCCGCAGTACTACCACGAGGCGATGCTGCCGCAGGGTCTGGTGAAGAACAAGCCTGCGTTTGCGGCGTTTGAGGCGGGCACGGTGGGCGTGAATTACATGGCTTATCGAGTGCTGGTGCGCCACAATATGCGGTCGCTGGCGCGAGCCTCGCAATACGTGTATGTGGGCGTGATGTCGTTCCAGGTCGCGCACAACTACCAGACGCTGGGGACGGTTCCAGGAAAGTAGGCGGGCGGCTGGTGTTGAACGGGCTGACGGGCCGCGAGTCAGGGCTCCGTATCCCTGGAGACTGGATCACTACCTTCGCAAGCCTCAGGTTGATGGTGGGGGAAGAGGCCACCACGAAGCCTGAGGCTTTCCCATTTCGGGAAAATATTGGTCCCCGCTTACGTTGGTCAGATTACCTGAGCCGAGCCGGGCTGAGCTTTTTGTCCTGTTTCAGCACATGGGCAGCCTATGCTCCGCAATAGTATTGCTCGGGGTTTGCTCCCATGGGACTTTTCACCGCCGCTATTTCGTTGCGCGGCGTACCCGCCAGATCCGCATCACCCATCCCTGTAGCTTCGAGGCAGGCTGCGACGGACGGCAACCATCTGTTCGCCAACAATGTGCGCTTTCTGTCGATGGTGGCAATTGTCGGCATACACTGCCTGGAAACGTATCCGTGTTTTCATCTGCCACAGATCTACCTGATTCAGCCGTTGAAGTTTGGGACGATCGCCTTCTTCCTGGTAGCCGGATTTCTTTTTGGCGAGCGCATCGACCGGGACAGCTCGCTACGGTACTATGGGCGGCGCCTGAAGAACGTATTTCTGCCATGGAGTTTCTGGTATCTGGTTTATTGCGGTTTTCTTGTGGCCGCGGCTGTGTGGCATGGGCGGATTTCGCTTCACTCGGGAAACCTGCTGCATCAGGTGGGACCGATTTTCTCATTTGGTTTGCTGAACACTGCTTATTGGTTCGTGCCCAATCTGTTGGTTGCGCTTGCCGTTCTTCTGATCTTTCGGCGCGTGCTCAAAGACATCCGCATGGGAGGGGTTTTCCTGCTGTTGAGCCTCTTTTATGCCATTAACATCTACGGTCACTGGATTGCGGAGCAGCACCCGCGGGCGGTCTTCGGCTTCGTTTTTTATCTCTGGCTGGGAGCGTGGGGCTCGTGGCATTTTTCCACGGTGGAGAAATGGCTGTCGCGGATTTCCCCCGCGGTGATGATGGGGCTGGTACTGCTGACGACTGCCCTGGCGCTGGGGGAAGCCAAGCTGCTCCTCTCGCTGCACTCGAGCGATCCGACGAATTCGCTGCGGATCACGAATCAGCTTTTTTCTGTCGTGGTGGTGCTGGCCATTATGAAACTACGGCATGCGGTGTGGCCGCGGTTTGTGGATGTGCGGGCACACACCTTCGGCCTGTATCTGACCCATACGGCGGCGCTGGCGCTCTGCGGAGCCATCCTAGTGCGGCTTGTGCCGCCCGGGGGTCCTGCCCACTTCTGGTCGAGGGCGCCAGGGATGCTGGTGCTGCTGGTGACGATATTCGGATGCGTCTACGGCGGGTGCCTGCTGCTGGTGCGGTTGCTGTTGTCATGCCGGTGGCTGCGCTGGACGGTGGGATTGGCGGGGCGAGGGCGCACCGATCAGGCCCGGGCGTTGCCTCAGGCGCTTCCTTCCGCGGGAGAGTGGGTGAGGCCGCTCGCCTCCACTGCGCAGAGAAATTTTGCGCGGACGGCTACGCTGCCCGAGTCCTGAGCCGGGTGCCTGTAGCGTCTGTGGTTTGACAGCCGGCTGCGCCAGGCCCTAGGCTGTTTTCAGGATGAGCGTTCTTTCTGCAACCTGCCTGTGTTTGTGCTGCTGCTGTCGCAGCTGCACCTTGCGGGTGTGCCTCTGAGAGAAGCGATAGGTTTGTAATCGACTCAGAACCCACCCGATGACAGGGTGGGTTTTGATTTTGCGTGCGCGTGCAATCTGGAAAATTTCAGAAAGGAAATACATGACACTTCGCATCAACGACGTTGCTCCTGACTTCACCGCGGACACAACCCAGGGGGTAATCCATTTTCACGAATGGATCGGCGACAACTGGGCTGTTCTGTTTTCGCACCCCAAGGACTTTACGCCTGTGTGCACGACGGAACTGGGCGCGGTGGCCGGTCTGGAGAAGGAATTCGCCAGGCGCGGGGCCAAGGTGATCGGCCTGAGCGTCGATCCGGTGGCGAGCCACCACAAGTGGGAGCCGGATATTCATGAGGTGACCGGGCATCAGGTGACGTACCCGATGATTGGCGATCCGGAGCTGAAGGTGGCGAAGCTGTACGACATGCTGCCGGGAGATGCGGGCGAAACTTCGGAAGGTCGTACGCCGGCGCACAATGCGTGCGTTCGCACGGTGTTCGTAATCGGGCCCGACAAGCGGATCAAGCTGCACTTGGCGTATCCGATGACGACGGGGCGCAACTTCGACGAGATTCTGCGCGTGCTGGATTCGATGCAGCTGACCGCGAAGCATAAGGTGGCGACGCCTGCGAACTGGAAGCAGGGCGAAGACGTCATCATCACGGGAGCGGTTTCGAATGAAGATGCGGACAAGATTTTCCCCGGGTACAAGACGGTGAAGCCGTATCTGCGGACGACGGCGCAGCCGAAGTAGCGAGCAGGGAGAGGAACAGCCGCCGCGTCGCCAGGCGCGGCGGATGATGAGCACCGGTGGCGAAGTGGCTAACGCGCTGGTCTGCAAAACCAGTATTCGCGGGTTCAATTCCCGCCCGGTGCTCCAGCTTTTATTTGAAGCAATGTGAGGCTTAGGTCCTTCGACTCGCCTTTGGCTCGCTCAGGATTTCGCCTGCGGACTTCGACGCCCGCATAACGGCTCAAGTTCAATTCCCGCCCGGTGCTCCAGCTTTTGTTTGAAGCCATGTGAGGCTTAGGTCCGTCGACTCGCCTTTGGCTCGCTCAGGATTTCGCCTGCGGACTTCGACGCCCGCAAAACGGCTCAACATTCCGTTGTACAAACCGGTAAGCCTGCCTTATATTTAGCAGCCGAATCGCGGTAGCGACGGCGGAGCCCGCGAGTCCGGAGAACGGATCCGTTTTGCCCCAATCCCATGCAGCTTTCCAACAAAGTACGAGGCCATCATCGATGAAAGTTTTCAGGTTCACCGGCTCCATCGTTTTTCTGCTCGCGCCGTTTCTGGCGGCACAAGATCAAGGCCCCATTCAGCAGGCAAAACTCGACAGCGGTATCGTGCAGGGTTCGGCGGATCAGGGAATCAGCGCCTTCAAGGGCATTCCGTTTGCGGCGCCACCGATTGGCGATCTGCGCTGGCGGCCGCCGGAACCGGTGGCGAAGTGGACGGGCGTGCGCCCGGCCACGCAGTATGCTTCCGACTGCGCGCAGCTTCCCTTCCCTTCCGACGCTGCGCCGCTGGGGACGAGCACCAGCGAAGACTGCCTGTACATGAACGTGTGGACTCCGGCGCACAAGGCCGGTGAAAAGCTTCCCGTCGTGGTTTGGATCTATGGGGGAGGCTTCGTGAACGGCGGCAGCTCGCCGCTGGTGTACGCGGGCAATCACTTTGCTGAAGGCGGCGTGGTTTTTGTCAGCTTCAATTACCGCGTGGGCCGCTTCGGATTCTTTGGTTTTCCGGCGCTGTCAAAAGAGGGAGCGAACGGAGAGCTGGGCAACTACGCCTATATGGATCAAATCGCGGCGCTGCATTGGGTACAGCGGAATGTGCGCGCCTTTGGCGGCGATCCCGGCAACGTGACGATTTTCGGCGAATCGGCCGGTGGAGGATCGGTGCTTACGCTGCTCACCTCTCCGCTGACGAAGGGGCTCTTCAACAAAGTGGTGGTTGAATCCGGCGGCGGGCGCGATTCCCTGCTGGGCGTTCGTTATCTCGATCAGCCTTCCCCGGCGGGGCTGCCTTCGCTGGAAGACATCGGCGTCGGCTTTGCGAAAAGCGTGGGCATCGATGGCAGGGACGCGGCTGCACTGGCGGCGCTGCGCGCGTTGCCCACCGAGAAAGTTGTCAGCGGCCTGAACATGGCCAGCATGGGCCGGCAGTCTGCGACTTACGGAGGACCGATTCTCGACGGAAAGATTATGGTGGAAACTCCGCAGGCGGCGCTGCTTGCAGGTCACTACGCCCGAGTGCCGGTGATGATCGGAGCCAACTCCGCGGACATCGGATTCCCGCGCTGGAAGACACTGGACGAAACGTGGGCTGCGTTCGGGCCGGATGGCACGGAAGCTGCCAGTCTCTACGATCCGGGGAAGTCAGGCAACGTGATGATGGTGGGCTGGAAGATCGGCGCCGACATGATGATGATCGAGCCGGCGCGCTTTGTGGCACACACCATCTCCGCGGCCGGATTGCCTGCGTATGAATATCGATTCTCGTATGTCGCGGAGTCGAAGCGGAAGCAGTTGCCGGGCGCGCTGCACGCCACGGAGATTCCGTTTGTCTTCGATACGGTGAAGGCGGCTTACGGAGACGCGCTGACACCGGCAGACGAGGCGGCTGCAAAGCAAACGAACGCTTACTGGATCAACTTTGTCAAGACAGGCGATCCCAACGGAGGAGGATTGCCGCACTGGCCCGCGTACACGGCGGCGGGCGACGAGCTGCTGAATTTTACGAACGATGGACCGGTGCCGCAGGCCGATCCGCTGAAGCAACGTCTGGACCTGATCGAGAAGCTGGCGGCGAAGCCGGCTGAGTCGCCGAAGGCCATCTCGAAGGAGATCAAGACGGAGACGAAATAGCTACAGTGGACCTCAGTTTTTGGTTGGGGTGAGCCCGCCGATGCTGTGAGCGCGGAAATCGCGGTGAAGCTGCAGCGAGGCGGAAATCTGAGAGCAGCAGCGGCGCAGATGCTCGGCCAGGACCGGGACTTGGTGCGGCTGGATCCGCGAAGAGATGCAGGAGACGCTGAGGGCGGCGATGGGGTTATGCGCGTGGTCGAAGATGGGAGCGCCGACACAGCGAACTCCCATTTCCGCTTCTTCGTCGTCGATGCTGTAACCGCGGCGGCGAACGCGCTCGAGGGACTGCATGAGTTGCTCGCGCGAGCAGATGGTTTTTTCAGTAACCTGGACGAAATTGATCTGATCGATGAGCTCGTGGACCTGAGCCTGCGGCAGCCACGCGAGCATGGCCTTGCCCATGGCAGTGCAATGCACGGGGTTGGAGCTGCCGGTTTTCGATCCCATGCAGGCGCGGTTGGTGGGGCCGGCCTTATCGAGATAGACCACGGACGTATTCTGCAGAACGCCGAGATGCACTTTTTCGCCGAGCCGTTTTGCAAGGGCCCGAAGCGATGGCTGAATCTGCGCGCGCAGATCGATTTGCTCGACAGCGCGGTTGCCGAGCGCGTAGAGCTTAAGGCCCAGGCGAAAGCGGTCGTCGGGGGTTCGCTCGAGAAGGCGGCCGCGTTCGAGCACCATGAGCGCGCGGTGTGCGGTGCTCTTGTGCAGGTTCATGCAGCGGCAGATTTCGGCGAGGCTGCAGGGGACATCGCTTTCGCCGATGAATTCAAGCACGGCGAGGGCGCGGTCGAGGCTTTGCAGGCGATAGGGATCTCGCGGCTCGACCAGGGAAGTGCGTTGAGAAGCGGGGATTTTCTGTGCTCTTTGCATCGTTATTCTTTCTTTCCGGCGACAGCGGAGTTTGCGCCAGGAGGCAGGCCTCCCAGGTACATATAGCTCAGGGAGCTTGCCTGGGAGAGCAGTGAAGCGAGAGCGGGATCGGGAAAGCGAGCTTCCCAGATGACTCCCCAACTGATTTGTTCGGCGGCAGGGGCACCGTTGGGCGTGTCCTGAGCGATGCCGGTTGCTTTCTGGAAAAACTGATTGTTGTTCATGCCGTCGACGGAAAGGCGCTCGAGTTTGGCGAGAGCATGGTCGCGCTCCGCATACAAGTGAAGGCCATTGACCTCGCCGAATTCGGCGATGTAGACGAGGGGCGAGAGCGCATACAGGTGGTAGTGAAGGGCGCGCTGGCCTCGTGCCATCTCGAGCGGCATGGAGCCATCGGGCTGAATTTCTTCGACGCCGCCACGATAGGCGGCGACGGCCCAGTCAAAAAGCTTTTGGTCATTGGCGGCAACGCCTGCAGCGGCGGCTTCCACACCGGCCCAGTCAAGATGGTTATTGCGCGCGCGGCTTTGGTCGTAGAAGCCGGTGGTTTGCCGCGTGACGGCAACGAGCCAGGGGACGACGAGATCGTGGAGGGCGGGAGTCTCGAGGCCACTGTCGCGAACTTTGAGCCAGACGATGGCGATGGCGCCGATGACCCATCCCTGAACGTAGTAAGCCTGATGCGACGACATTTTTCCGGTGAAAACGCGGTCGCGCGCCGCAGCTTCCATGTGACGCAGCGCGCAGGCGGCTGCATCGCGGCTGCCAGTGGAGCGCCATGCGTCGGCGGCATCGACGATCACCTGGCCCAGATTTTTGTAGGGGCCAGAGCTTTCGCTGTACGCCTTCCATTTTGCCGGATCGATGACCGACGATTTGCTGTCGGAGTAGAAGCCATCGGTGGTGAGGTCGGGCGAGAGGTGGACAACGGCGGGGCAATCGTAGGGCGCGGCGGTCGCTGTGACGGGATGGCCATCCCACGGAGAACGGAGCGCGGAGGCGGCCCTGAGGTTTG
Organism: Acidobacteriaceae bacterium; assembly: GCA_036272255.1. GTDB lineage: Bacteria > Acidobacteriota > Terriglobia > Terriglobales > Acidobacteriaceae > Palsa-343. Next base: position 30,355 of record DATAZC010000237.1, read on the forward strand.
AAGAGACGAACAGCAACGCGCATAGGGTGGCGGCGGCAGCGAAGATGGCTCGATCGCTAACGCGCATAGTCCTCTCGACAGGGGACGAGGAAGTCGAGGACTTCAGAGTCGGCAAGCGCGCTGGCTTCGTGCTCCACGCCGCCCGGGACGATGAAGCTGTCGCCGGCGGCGGCGTCGAAGCTCTCTGCGCCGCACACGAAGTGGATGTGCCCGCGGACGACGTAGACCATCTGCTCATGGGGATGGGAGTGTCGCGCGCCGCGCCAACCAGGTTTCATTTCGTGGCGCACGAGCATCATGCCTGGATTCCAGGCGAGGACCTGGCGCGTCAATCCCTGTTCGGGATGGGTCGGCGCGACATTTTTGGGGCTGATCGGGCCTTTGAATTCTTCGCTCATACGGTCTGCGATTGCTCGCGATTGGTTGAAGACGCATCTCGCCGCGGCACGAACAATGATGGATTCTTGCCGCCCCGTGACTGGGTTGTCAACAAAAGGAGGGACGAGATGGGCGGAGCGTACCGCATGCGGAGATGGGCACGCGAGGGGGCGAAAAATCTCGCTGGAAAACTGAGGTCGTCCCATCTGGCGGCACGGCGTTTTGAGATTTTGTTGACAGAGGTTTGGCGATTACTTCGCCATTTCTGCGAGCTCCGATCCGGCCAGGAGGAACGCACCCACGCCGTAGACATAGCTTGAAGAGGGTTTGAACCGGTCGGGCTCGCCGCCGATGGGTTGAATCGATCCGAGGCGTCCATCCTGGTAGATGTGCGTGAGCATGCCGGTCCATGCGCGGGTGACAACCGGCTGATATTTTTTTCGATCGAGCCGGTGGTGATGGATGCCCCACGCCATGGCATAGGTAAAAAAGGCCGAGCCGGAGATTTCCGGAGAGTGATACGCGCCGGGGTCGAGGAGGCTGGCACGCCACAAACCATCGGGCGGCTGGAGGGCGGCGATGCGGGCGGCCATCGTCTGATATTGGGCGAGGTATTTGCTGCGCCTGGGATCGTGTTGCGGGATGCGCTCGATCAGCATTGCGAGGCCGGCCAGGACCCAGCCATTGCCTCTGGACCAGAAGATCTTCTGGCCGTTGGCCTCATGCATGGTGAGGAAGCGATTGTCGCGAAAGTAGAGCTGCTCCTGAGGATCGTAGAGTGCGGCGGTGGTGAGGGACCACTCATGATCCATGAAATCCAGGTAGCGCGCATCGCCGGTTGCGACGGACAGCTGCGCAAGGACGGGCGGCGCCATGTAGAGCGCATCACACCACCACCACAGATTGGTCCGCGGGTCGTCAGGACGCGCGAGAAGCTTGTCGATGGTGTCGCGAGTGGGCGCGAGGTGATCGGGGTTGCGATCGTCGGCATAAAGGCTGAGGTACGAGAGGCCAATGGCCTCGTCGTCTGCGTGCGCGAATCGCGGTCCCAGTTGCCAGTGATTCTCCTCCGCAACCTGGCGGACGCGGTCACGATAACGCGGGTCGCCGGTTGCACGCGAGGCAGCCAGCATTCCGTCATAGAGCGCTGCATAGGTCCACTGGATGTTGTAGCGGCCCTCAGCGTGGGCGAGCTGCCAGTCAGCAACGAGCTTGACGGCGTGGAGAATGGCGCCGCGATTCATCGCGGGAGAGAGGTTCGCGGCCAGAGGGCCGGGGTCGTCAGGCTGGTCACCGGCCGCGTCACGCTCAGCGGCAGCGGGGTCAGGTTTGTTCTGCGCGACGAGCACGACATAAGCGGGCAGAAGAGCGGCAATCGACAGGAAGAGCAGGAGTCGTTTCACGATGGGATGGGCCTTCGACGAGCGAGGTTCTGACGATGATGCCGACCGGGCGTAGCTGTTGGTTGCAGGACAGCCACGCTGATCGAGCGAAACTACCGCATCGTCAGAAGGTAAACCGGGCACCTACCTGAATGATGCGAGGGCTGGCCGCCGCGGTAATTTTTCCGTCGAGCGAGGAGGCCAGGCTGGCGGTGGGGTTGTTGAGACTCACCATGTTGAATACGTTGGTGGCTTCTCCGCGCAACTGGAAGTTGAATCTCTCGAAGTGCACGTTGCGGAAGATTCCGAGGTCGACATCGCGGTAGCCCGGTCCACGGAGCGAGTCGCGCGGCGTATTGCCATCGGCTCCATAGGGACCGATACCGCCTGCTACGCCGGGTCCGTTGGCAATGAAGGCTTTGGTGTTGAACCATGCGTTGCGCGAGACGCTGCGATCGCGGTGGGGATCGAGGAAGGGGTCGACACCGGCAACCATGTCGGGGCGGTTGTGGTTCGCGCTGTCGAAGTTTTTATTGGAGCCGGTGGTGATTTCAAACGGAGGACCGCTCTGCAGGGAGTAGATAGGCGAGATGGTCCAGCCGTTCGCAACCTTTTTCATGAAGGAATTGCCGCCCTTGTAGTAGTCGATGTTCCAGATCCCGGAGATGCTGGCGACGTTGCGGCGATCATCGTCCATGGGGCCGCGCTCTTCGCTGAGGTTGGCGAAATCCTGGGCGGTCATCTGACCAATGGCTGACTCGTTGGAACTCTGCAGGGCGTGGCTCCAGACATAGAAGCCGTTGACCATGAGGTTGTGGGTAAGAGGCCGTCCCGCAGAGATCTGAAGGGCATGGTACGACGCGGTCTGATTGGAAGTGAGGAAGATGTTCTGGCCGAGAACGCCGGGATCATAGGGTCGCCGGTTGTTGATGCTGGTTTGCGAAGTGCTGGCGCCGGGTGCGTAGGGCGCGTAGTTGTCATCGATCATCGTCGGCACATCGCGCGAGAGCGTACCGACATAGGCGGTGGTGAGGCTGATCTGGCCGGGCAATTGCCGCTGCACGGCGAGGTTGAACTGATAGCTGAAAGGCCACTGCACGGTTGGACCGATGGATTCGATGCTGGCCGGTACCAGGAAGCGCGGGCTCCTGGGATTGTAGACGTAGGGGAACGGGTCTCCATTGGGGAACGAAGCCGGGTTGCCGTAGACGTTGGAGAACGAGGCGATGGAGTTGAAGGTTTGGCGGATGGCGTAGGGCTGCGCGTTGCCGGGCTGATTCCACTCGTTGCCACTGGTGGCGCCGTAGAAGACGCCGGCACCGGCGCGGACCGCGGTCTTGCCGTCTCCGAAGGGATCCCAGGCAAAGCCGAGACGCGGCGAAATATGATGCCAGCGCATGGCGACGATGCCGCGGCCGATGCCGGCATCGCCTGGGAAGACCATGCCGAGTGGTGCGCTGGGAACTACGGTGGATTGCTGGTTGGGAACGAAGCCTGCGGTGAAATTCGAGGATTCGACGGGTGGTGTGTCGATATCCCAACGAAGACCGAGGTTTGCTGTAAAGCGGGGGGTGATGCGGTAGTTATCCTGGAGGAAGACCGCGGTATGCCAGGCGCTGGTGAGCGTGTGGTAGGGCGTGTCCTGTTCCATGGTGTTGACCTGTCCGGTGACGAAGTCGGACAGTGCGTTGCCGGTGGTGGTGGGTGCGGAGCTTTGGAAGGTGAAGACGCCGAAGTTATACAGATTGCCGGCGAACATTCCCTTGTCGAGCGCGAACTCGCCGCCGAATACCAGGGTGTGTTTGCCCTTGGTCATGCTGACCATGTCGCGGAGCGAGTAGAAGTCTGACGTTGTGACTGGACCGGCGAGGGCTCCGCCGACTCCGAAGTAGCCGGAGACGGTGAGTTGAGGCAGCGCCGATGGACCCTGGATAGTGAAGCTGGAACCAAGCTGGCCGAGGTTGGTCGTGGGCAAATTCACGCGCCCGCCGGCCGCGCGGGTAAAGGTGATCCACGCCTGGTTGGCAGTGGTGGGGCCAAAGGTGTGCACGTCGCTGATGTTGGCGTTGGTCTGGTTGGTGTAGGACTGGTTGACATCCCAGATGAAATTGCCGTTGCCGAACGCGTTCTGGGTGGTCTTGACGAAGAAGTAGGTCACTGCGACGTGATCTTTGCCGCCGAGCATCTGGTCGTATTTGCCGAGGTATTCGTTGTCGGCGGTGGGCCCGGTGAAATAGCCGACCCAGGTGTTGCCCGCGCTGTTAGGAAGCGGAATCAACGTGGCGGTGTTCATGATGTTGCCCGCCGTCGCATCGAGCAGCGCAGTGGGAACGCAGTTCAGCGTGGGTGTGCCGCAATTGGGACCGCTGTTAGTGCCCATGACCTGGGTTTTGGTGCCGGGCATGTAGACCTTGAAGGTGTCCGCGGTGAAGTCGCCGAGGCGCTCAGCAGCGGTAGGAACCACGCCGCCAGTCAGCTGCTGACCGACAACCTGGCGCAGTCCGGCATAGCTGAACAGGAAGAAGGCTTTGTCGCGGAGAACGGGGCCACCGAGGACGCCGCCAAAATTATTGCGGTGGTAGGGTGCTTTCGAGGTCGAGTTCCACGGCGTGGCATTGAAGTCGGTATTGCGGTTGAACTCAAACAGCGATCCGTGGAACTGATTCGTTCCCGACCTGGTGACCGCCGTGACCACAGCGGAGGACATGTGGCCGTACTGGGCGGCGAAGTTGCTGGTCTCAACGCGAAACTCTTCGAGCGCGTCAGGATTGGGCAGCTGGTTGCCGTAGTTGCGGATGCCGGTGATGTTGCTGCCACCGTCGAGGTAGAAGGCGACCTCGGGATTGCCGCCATCGATGGAGCCATTGATCTGCACGTCGGCGGAGGGCAGACCGATGACAAAGTTCGGAGTTCCGTTGGGGTTGGAACTGGGGCTTGCGCTATTGGCCATGACGCCGGGCGTGAGCGAGAGCTGCGCATAGGCGTTGCGGTTGACGAGGGGCAGGCCGATGATCTCGGCCGGCTGGATGGTTCGTCCCAGCTCGGCGGTGGTGGTGTTCACCAGCGGCGGAGCTTCGGTGATGGTGACGGTTTGCGTTTGTGCGCCGACTTCGAGCGAAACATCGAGGACCTGTACCTGGTCGACGGTGAGGGTGAGGTTGCGCTGATCAAAGGTCTTGAACCCGGGGGCCTTGATCTCAACCGAGTAGGAACCAACGGGAAGATAGTCGAGGCGATACTCGCCGTATCCATTGGTGGGACCGGTTCGGGAGAACCCGGTTTCGTTGTTGGTGGCAACGATGGTGGCCGAGGGAACGAGCGCCCCCTGCGCGTCCTTGACCGTACCGGCGATCGAGCCGGTAATCTGCTGCGCGACAGCGGGCAACGAGGCCCACGCCAGGACGAACAACCCACTCGCCACGGCAGCCAGGCATGCCGGCCAGGCGTGACCCCTCAAACTGCGCTCCGTCCTCCCCATGATGCTGCTCATTCGCCGCTCCTTTTCTTTGGTTCGTGCGGTCCATCCGGGACATGCCCGGTTTTTTGTTTCGAGTCCATTTCGTGGCGGCCCCCAGGTACGACGCGACCACGAAGTCTGATTTCCGTGATGAGTGGGCCTCTGCGATCGAGCCGGCCCTCGACGAGGAGCGGCTAAAAACGAGGAGGTGCCGCCGAGTATTCTCGAAACCGCGGGAGAGGGGTGTCAACGAACAAGGGGGAGGCATGTCCCGCTGCATGGGACAGGCTCGAGTTGGGTGACGGAGTGACGTCTCTGGGTGCCGCAATCAACCGCGCGAGGCCCATGGGAAATTGGCGGTGAGGCACTTGCGGGGTGAAGCTGATCGCGAAGCGCCTGGTTTGACAGCAACGAGCAGACGGTTTTCGCGCCGTTGGAATTACCCCGATAGTAACCTCATCGGCACCTGGCGAGCCGATGCTAAGTCTTCTAATTCCATTAGGGTAGGGACCAAAGCCAAAGTTGTATAGATCGTGGGGGGGTTGGCAACTCATTATGCTCTGATGAGCCGCAGTGGCCTCACGGGAATCAGGATCGCGGCGATCCTGGGACCAGTGCTGGGCGCGGGGATTGTCTCGACCGCGCTTTGGCAAGGGTCCGTCTTATCCAGGCACAATACGATTCAGGAGTTGCAGGACCTTCCTGTGAACTCCGCTGTCCATCTTGTCGGCGTGGTCACCTACGTCGATGACGTGGGGCGGCGTTTCTGGATTGAGGATGAGACGGGGGCGATGCCGGTCGCGATCCAGCCAGGACAGGCGGCCACGCACGTTGGGGAAAGCCTCTCCATCGATGCCACCAAGTCTGCTCACTACGACCGGCTGCAGGGACCCATCAGCATGCGGTTGCAGAAAATCGCAATTCATCCCACGGCAGCCCACGTGCATTTGCCGCAACCTTTTCCGGTGACCCTGGCCAACTTTCCTACCCCTGAGAAAAACGGGGTGCGGGTGCAGGTAACCGCGGTGGTGCGCGAGGCCCGCCTGGACGGCAATGGGCGGGCACACTTATCGATCGGCGAGAGCGGGCCTGAAGTGGACGTGGTGGTGGCGAAGCCGACCAGCGATTACACGAAACTTGTCGACAGCCGCATTCGCATTGTGGGGCTCCCCGAGCAGGTGCGGACGCCGCAGGGCGCCGTTGCGCTCAACCAGCTATGGGTGTCGTCGGGGCACGATCTGGGGATCGAAGAAGGAGCGCCGGAGCGAGTGCCTCTGGTCTCGGTGCGAACGCTCTACACCAGTTACGGAGGCAATGGGCATCGCGTAAGGATTCGCGGGCGGGTGGGGGCGTCGACGAACGATTCCCTTCTGCTCGAGGATCGATGGGGTGCGACCGAATGCCGGCTCGCCGAGCAAAACGGGTTGAAAACAGGATCGGCTGTAGAGGTTGTGGGATTCTCCACCCGCTCCGGCCTGCGCTTCGACCTCGCTCATGCTCGCGCGACGCAGATTTCCGCGGATCAGCTTGAGGACGGCAACGCTCCGATTCCCCCGCCTCTGACCAGTGTGCGTGCGGTCCGCGATCTTCGAGCATCAGAAGCCGCTCGGGCGTTGCCGGCAAAGATCACGGGCGTGATCACGTATATCGACTCGCAGTGGGGGCAGATCTTCTTCCAGGACGGCACTGGCGGCATTTATCTGAAGTATTCCGGCGATCATCCTGAGCTGAATGTTGGGACGCGGGTGACGCTGACGGGAATTACGAATGCCGGCGATTTTGCGCCAGTGGTTCTGGCTCCAAAATTTCACGTAGAAGGGACGGCCGCTTTGCCAGCGGCTGTCCCTGTGACGCTGAGCGAAGCAGCAGCGGGCGCGCTGGATTCGCACTACGTGAGCATCGAGGGTGTCGTGCATCCGATGCGGATGGGCGAGGACTGGAACCACACGTCGCTCACCTTCAATCTGCTGACGGCCCTTGGGCCGGTACACGTGAGCACATCGCCGGTTTTTCCGGATCTTGAACATGCACGCAGTCTGGAAGATGCCACGGTGCGGGTTCGCGGCGTTTTCGGGACGGTGTTCAACTCCCGGCGTCAGCTGATCGGATACCAGATGGTGGTGGAGACGCGCTCTGACATCGACGTCATCGAGCCTGCGGTACTGAACCCGTTTGGGATGGAGACCACCAGTATTGGATCGCTGTTGCGGTATTCCCCGAACGGCCGGTTCGGCCATCGCGTGAAGGTGGAAGGCACGGTGACGCTGGTTGGGCCCGACTATCTTTACCTGCAGGATGCAGGCGATGGCGTTGACGTTCGTGGCGACACGCGCTCGATCCATGTGGGCGACGTAGTGGACGCTGTCGGTTATCCGACGCTGGTGGGTCGATACTCGCCGGTGATGACGGACGCGACGTTTCGTGCGACGGGACGCGCCGCAACGGTGGCGCCGAAAATCCTCACCGCAGAACCTCTGCTGCAGGGACACGAAGATTCCATGCTGGTGACAGTCGATGGCAAGGTGCTGGCTGCGCTCGATGGACCGGGCCGCAAGAACCTGGTGCTGCAGTCGGGCGTACGGACGTTCACGGCACAACTGGAAAACGCAGATCTGGGCATCGACCGATGGCAGCCGCAGGCAGGAAGCGTGCTGCGGCTCACGGGGGTTTCGACGGCGCAGGTCAATCCGGAAAAGCTGTATCGCATCCTCGAGGAGGATCCGGCAAGTTTCCAGATTCTGCTGCGCTCGCCGCGGGATCTAACGGTACTCCGTCCGGCGCCGTACTGGACAGCGCGCGCAACCCTGGCGCTGCTGGCAGTTCTGTTTGTGACGCTGTTCGGGATTCTGATATGGGTCAACGCGCTGCGCAGAAGAGTGCGCACGCAGACGGCGGCTCTGACAAGGGCTTCAGAGACGGCACAGGCGATCCGGGATCTTTCCGGCGCGATGGAGCAGGTTTCGAGCGAGCAACAGTTTGACACGCAGGTTTCCGTACGCGGCAGCGAGGAGATTGCGCATCTGGTGGTGGGATTCAACACCATGCTGTCGGAATTGCGGCAGCGTGATCGCGCCAAGCGCGATGCCGAAGCCAGGCTGCAGCACATGGCGCTGATCGACGATCTGACGGGCTTGCCGAATCGCAGGCTTCTGTCGGATCGCCTCTCGCAGAATCTGGCGAAGGCGCGGCGGGAAAACCGGATGGTCGCGCTGCTCTACATCAATCTTGATGGATTCAAGCTGGTGAACGACAGTCTCGGCCATGGGATCGGGGACATGCTGCTCGGGCGGGTCGCGGATCGGCTGAAGTCGCGCTTCCGGCAGGGAGACACGCTGGCACGGATTGGCGGCGACGAGTTCACGGTGATTCTGGATCACGTGCAGGGCAAAGAAGAAGCGGACAGGGCGGCGGAGAGCGTGCTGGATGTTCTGAAGGCGCCGTTTGAAATCGGAGGCCGCTCGATCCGGATCACGGCCAGCATCGGCATCAGTCTCTTTCCCGATCACGGCCATGAGGGCGACCAGTTGCTGCAGCAGGCGGACTGCGCCATGTCGGCAGCAAAGAAGAATGGGAAAAACCGGGTCGTCCAGTTTGGTGAAGATCTTGGGAATGCGGCGCGCGAGCGCATGACGCTGGAGGGGGAACTTCGTCACGCGATTGAGGCGGGCGAGATCAACGTTTATTACCAGCCGGAATTCGATCTGGCGACCAACACGATTGTCCGATTTGAAGCGCTGGCGCGATGGACTCACCCCACGCTGGGTGCGATACCGCCGCTGAACTTTATTCCCATCGCCGAAGAGAGCGGGCTGATTGTTCCGCTGGGGGCGCACGTGATGGAGCGGGCCTGCGCAGATGCGGTGACCTGGCAGCGCAGGGCCAAACGACCGATTCAGGTGGCGGTGAACGTCTCCAGCGTTCAGTTTGCCCGCGATACGTTCCTCGAAGAAGTCGAAGAGATTCTGCAGCGCACCGGGCTGAATCCGACGCTGTTGCAGCTGGAGCTGACCGAATCGGCAACGCTCTCTGGGGTGGAGCGCGCGGCTGAAATGATGCGGCGGCTGAAAAGCCGGGGGATCAGCGTGGCCATGGACGATTTTGGGACGGGGTACTCGTGTCTGAGTTATCTGCCGAAGCTGGCATTCGACGCGCTGAAGCTGGATCGCTCGTTCGTGAATGAACTGATTGTTCGTCCGGAGACTCGGGCCTTTGTTCAGTCCATTTTGCTGATGGCCCACAACCTGCACATGAAGGTGATTGTCGAAGGAATCGAAACCAAGGAGCAGCTGGAACTGATGAGGGCACTGGGCACGAACGAGGCGCAGGGGTATCTGCTCGGCCGGCCCACACCGAACCCTCTGGAGCAACTCGCCTGGGGCGCGGATATTCCGAGGAGCGCCGAGGACCTGGAGGCTGTCTCGTAATCCGAGCGCGACATGGACCCGACTACTCCAACTCGAGATCAGCGGAACGGACGGATTGCGGTTACCGCGACGTCTGATACGCGGAGGAGGAGTTGTGTGTCGCGGCGCACTGGCTGGATCGCCACGCCGGTACTGGCGATGATCATGCTGGCGACACAGACGGCGCTGGCGCTCGATCCTGGGAAAGCCATCACGCAATACATGCAGACTTCATGGACCAGCGAGTCCGGTTTGCCGCAGAATTCAGTGCAGGCGATGGCGCAGACGGAGGATGGCTATCTGTGGTTTGGAACGCAGGAAGGCCTGACCCGTTTTGACGGGATGCACTTCACGACTTATACGCGCCACAACGCGCCCAAACTGGCATCGAGCTTTATTCAGACGATGACGGCGGGCCGCGATGGAAGCCTGTGGATTGGAACGGATAGCGGCCTGACGCATTATCAGCCCCCAACCCTGGGGGGTCCCGAAGGCGTATTCACGACGCTCACCACGAACGATGGGCTCTCCGGAAATTTGATTGAGGCGCTTTGTGAAGATCGCGAGGGCGGTCTGTGGGTGGGCACGAGCCGGGGGCTGGATCGAATCTTTAACGGTCACGTTCAGAACTGGACGACCAGCGACGGACTGGCAGACCTTTCCATCAGTGCGATTGCAATGGATCGCGGGGGAACGGTGTGGGTGGGAACGGCTGGAGGACTGGCACGCTTCGAACACGGCCGCTTCACAACCCTGACCACCCATGATGGTTTGCCTGGAGACGGGATTGTTGCGCTGGCCGCGGCTCCCGATGGTTCTGTGTGGGTGGGGACGCAGGGCAACGGACTGGCGGAGATTCGCGACGGACACGTCACTGCATTTCCGGAGCGCTTGCCCTGGAACGAAATTGCAGCGTTGCTGATTGACCATGATGGCGCGCTGTGGATTTCGTTTGACCGGCACGGGATTGCGCGGCTCGATCACGGGAAGCTGGATTTCTATGATGCTTCTCGCGGATTGCCGAGCGATCGCTGTTCGCGTGCACTTTTTGAGGATCGGGAAGGCAGCCTGTGGATCGGCTCGCTGGATGGCGGCGTGGCTCAGCTGCGCAATGGAAAATTCTCTGTGTTCGGAACTCCGGAAGGGCTCTCCGGCAATTACACGGGCAACGTGCTCCAGGCGCAGGACGGAACGATGTGGATTGGCGCCGACGATAAGGGGCTCGATCATCTGCTGCCCGATGGGCGGGTTGAGGTGTGGGGCCCGAGGAATGGGCTGCCGAACCAGGCCGTTTATTCGATGGTGCAGACGCGCGACGGCGATTTGTGGGTCGGCTATCGTCGCGGCACGCTTGCGCGCATCCACAATAAACAGGTGACAACGTATCACGATGCGCAGGCCGGCGAGTTCTCAGTCAACTCGCTGCTCGAGGATCGCGATGGCACGCTCTGGATTGGCTTTGAAGGCAAAGGGCTGGCGCGGTTTGAACAGAGCAAGATCCAGCACGTGACCGACACGGGAAGGATTGCCGCGCTCGCGCAATCGACCGATGGCGCGCTGTGGATCGGCTTCGACGGGGACGGAGTTCAGCGCGTTGCCAACGGAGTGACGACGAACTTCACCACGGCGAACGGCCTGCACAGCGATCACGTGATGAGCCTGTATGCAGACGCCGATGGCAGCATGTGGGTGGGGACGCAAAGCGGCGGGCTGAGCCACATCCGCAACGACAAAGTGATGACCTGGACGCCGGATCAGGAGATGCCCGACACCACGATCGGCTCCATCCTCGCTGATGACAATGGGAACTTCTGGTTTGGGGGCGACACCGGGATCTTCCGCATTGCGAAGAGCGAACTGAGTCAGGCCGCGGGCCAGCCGGCTGCAGTTCATCCGGTTGTGTACGGCACTGCCGACGGTCTGCGCTCGCGCGAGACGCTGTACGGCAGCATGCCCTGCGCATGGAAGAGCCGCGATGGCCGCCTGTGGTTTGGAACCATTGAAGGGGTTGCGGTCATCGATCCCACACGTATTCCGGTGAACAATATCGTGCCTCCGGTGTGGATCGAGCGCGTGAAGCTCGATTCGCACAACATCCCGTTGCAGGATCACATTCACCTTGGGCCGGGGTCGGGGAATCTTGAAGTAGCGTTCAGCGCTCCAAGCTTTGTGGCACCGCAGCGGGAACGGTTCCGCTACAAGCTGATTGGGTTCGATCCGGACTGGAATTATTCCGGTGGGCGACGCAGCGCGTGGTACACCAATCTGCCGGCCGGCAATTACACCTTTACCGTACAGGCGGAAAACAACGACGGCTTGTGGAATGAAACCGGCGCGTCGTTCAGCTTCACCTTGCGGCCGCCACTGAGCCGCACCCCGGAGGCCTACGCGTGCTACGTGATGCTCGCGCTGCTGCTGGCCTGGGCAGTGATTGCGTTCCGCACGCGCTCGCTTACGCTGCGCCAGCAGGAACTGACCCGCATTGTTGCAGAACGGACCGCACAACTGGAAGCGGAGAAGGCAGCACTTGAAGCGACACGGCGCGAGCTGCATATTCAGGCGACGCACGATTCACTGACCGGGATCTTCAACCGCGCGGCCATGCTGGAGCACCTGCAGCGCGAAATTTCCCGCGCGACGCGCGATCACAGTCCGCTTGGCGTGCTGATTGCGGACCTCGACCATTTCAAAAGCCTGAACGACAACTACGGTCACCTTTGCGGAGACGATGTCATTCGGGAGTCGGCAGAACGCTTCCGTTCCTCCATGCGTGGGTACGACATTGTGGGCCGTTACGGCGGAGAGGAATTCCTGATTCTTTTCCCGGGCTGGGATTTGATGCTGGCACCGGGCCGGGTCGACGATCTTCTGGAGTCGATTCGTTCGCGACCTTTCGAGATTGGCGACAGCAGCATCCGCCTCACGTGCAGCATTGGCGTCGCTACGTTCCGGCCGGAGACCGATTCGCCTTCGATCCGCGAAGTGCTGAGCCGCGCCGATACCGCGCTCTATGTTGCCAAGAATTCCGGGCGCAATTGCGTGAGCTTCGAGGTGCGTCCTCAACCGAGCACTGGCTCGCGGATCCGGACCATGCCGGGCCCAACGATCAATACGGACAATTAGGGGATTAGCAGTTCCCTTTCAGGGCGTCGCGCGCTATTCGGCAACGCCCATGAGCGTGGCGATGCAGGCGACGGCGCGATCGAGTTCTGCCACGGGTACACACTCGCGGCTGCTGTGCGCGGTACGCATATCCCCGGGACCGAAGACGATTACCTCGTCGGCGATCGGGGCGAAGATGCTGGCCTCGGAACCAAAGGGGATGGATGTCGCGGGATTCCCGGAGAGCGCCTCAACCGACTGGACCAGCGACGCGGTGGCCGCTGTCTCGAACCCGGGCTGTTGGCGGACGGGTTTAATTTCGGCGTGAAACACAGGATCGGAGCGATGCAGGCGTTCGATGATGGCGGTAACGGATTCGAGAACGCTGTTGGCAGGCTCTCCGGGAATCGGTCTCCACTCCAGCTCAAAACGGCACAAGCCGGGGACGACGTTTTTGGCGGTTCCACCCTGGATGGTGCCAATGTTGATGGTCGTAAAGCCAGGATCGAAAAAGCTGTTGGTCTTCGCAGCGAGTTGCGTGGCAAACTCCTCGATAGCGTTGACAAGCCGCGCGGCGTTAGCGATCGCCGAAACGCCCTGCTGCGGATGGGCGCTGTGCGCTTCTTTTCCGTGGACAGCGACTTCGGCGAGGCAATAGCCTTTGCCGGCGCGGGCAGGCTGGAGCATGGTGGGCTCGCCGATGACGATTCTGCGGGGCCGGAGTGCATCGCTGGCTTTGAGATGCGCCGCACCGATGCAGCCAATTTCTTCCTCGGCGGTGAGGACGAGACGGAGCCCATCTGGTAATTTGCGCGAAGCCTTGCTGGAAATCACGCACAGAAGGCACGCCAGAAAACCTTTTACATCGCAACTGCCGCACCCGTGCAGGTTGCCATTTTTCAGGACGGGATGCAGAGCTTGCGGCCAATCCGCGGCGTAGGGGACGGTGTCGGTGTGGCACATAAAGACGAGGTCCACATCGCGTTGCGCCGCATCCTGACCAGGCGGCGCGGCAATCAGGTTCACCTTCTCCATGCCAGCCGAATCGCGATAGGGCAGCTCGCGCGTGGACCAGCCGGATGCGCGCAGCACATCGCTCGCGTAGTCGACCAAAGGCCGATTGGAGACGGCGGAGTTGGAAGGAATGCGAATCAGGTCGGACAGAAGCTCGATCACAGTTTTCATGGCGCCGCGCCGTTCGTGTCGTGCCACACCTTCGCGTGCACTTCTTCGTAGCGCTCGATGATTTCATTCTGGAGGGAGTGCCGGCCGTCGCGCACGATGAGCTTGCCGTTCACGGCAACATCGCGGATGGCGGTGCGATCCATGCCAAAGACGATCAGCGGCAGCAGATCGTCGGCCGAGTGACCGGCAATCGAAACGTCGTGCAGGTCGACGGTGAAGAAGTCGGCGTAGTTTTCGTTGGTGAGGGTTCCCGAAGAAACGGCAAGAGCGCGGGCTCCGTTTGCGGTAGCGCAGTCGAAGAGCCTGGCCGCGAGACCCTGATTGCCGATCTGATCGAGGATGGCGCGCTGCTGATGCGCCAGACGCAGGTGATAGTCGAGCTCGCGCGCATCTTCAAGGGGATCGATTTGTGCCTGGCTGTCGGACCCGAGGGCCACGTGAACGCCCGCGCGCATGATCTCGTTCGCGGCCAGGATGCCATCGCCGAGGTTGCGCTCCGTTGTGGGACAGGAGCAAATGGTCGCACCCGCGCCAGCCAGCATCGCCGTTTCATCGACCGTGATATGGATCGCGTGAACCGCAGTCCAGTCCGGCCCCAGCAGCTCAGCCCTGGCGACCAGAGCGACAGGGGTTGCGCGGTATTCGCGCAGGCAGGCCAGGTTCTCGGCCACCTGCTCGGCCATATGCATGTGCAGCGGCAGCTTTTTGTCGCGTCCCCATGCGGCGATTTCCCGAAGATCGTCGAGCGGCACAGCGCGAAGGCTGTGCGGCGCCACGCCTAGCCGGACGTCTGACAAGTCTGGGGGGACTTCACGGACCAGTGCGTCCATGTTGGCTAAAAAGCCTGCCGTGGTTTCGAAGAAGCGCGTCTGACCGGGATCACGCGGCATTTGGTAGCCGGAGCGCAGATAGGCGCAGCGCAACAGCACGATGCGAATGCCAACGGATTGTGCGGCGGCGATGACCTGCTTGCTGAGCAGATTCGGATCGTCGTAGGGCATGCCGCTGGGCGCGGTATGCAGGTAGTGGAATTCGCCTACCGTTGTTGTGCCGGCGAGCGCCATCTCCAAAAACGCCATCCGCGCGACGTCGTAGACCTGTTGCGGATCGAGACTCGCGGCAGCGTGGTACATGGTGCCGCGCCACGACCAGAAATCTTTGCCGGCCACGGCACGCGATTCCGACTTGCCTCGAATGAGTCGTTGAAAGGCGTGGGAGTGGACGTTGACGAAACCTGGAAGCAGCGCCTTGCCGGGGAGATCGACGATGGTGTTTGAGGCCGTGTCGGATGTCGTGGTGGCCTGGACTCTTCCGGTGTCGCTGACGAGAAGGCCGGCGTTCTGAACGAAGCGGCCATCGAGGAACAGCAAATCGGGGCGATAGAGCGTGGTCATGCCGCCACCTTTTCGCCGCGAATCCAGACCTCGCGCACGGGATTGTTGCCGAGCGTATAGACCAGGTCGCGCCAGTCGGAGCCGTTCAGCACCAGAAAGTTTGCCGGCAATCCGGGCTCGATGCGTCCAGCATCGTGCAGGCCAAGTGCGCTTGCGGCATTCACCGTCCCGGCGACAAGCGCCTCCTGTGCGGTCAGTCCGTTGAGACGAACGGCGAGAGCCAGGGCTGCCGCAGGGGAGAAGAGCGGGCTCGAGCCAGGATTGAGATCGGTGCCAACGGCAACGGCTGCTCCCGCGTCAATCAGAGCGCGCCCCGGAGCGGGCGGCAATCCAAGATGCAGAGAGACCCCGGGAAGAATGGTGGCGATGGTTGAGCTACCGGTCATGGTGGCGACTTGCTCCGCAGAGCATGCCTCCAGATGATCGACGCTGAGGGCGCCGATGCGCAAGCCGAGTTCGAGTCCGCCCACGCGATTGAATTGCTCAGTGTGCAGTTTGATGGGGAGGCCATGTTGACGGGCGCTCACGAAAATCTGCTGTGCCTCCGCAGCGGACCAGGCTTCTTTCTCGACAAAGACGTCGACGGCGTCGGCGAGCTTTTGTCGCGCGACTTCGGGGATCAGCGTCTGACAGACTTCTGAGAGATAGCCGGTTCGCCTGGACGAGTCCTTTGGCGGGACGTGAATCAGAAGGGTTGCAACGATACGGGCGGGGGTGGTGCTGGACAGGGCGCGGACGACGCGCAGCATGGCGAGCTCGGCATAGAGCGAAAATCCGTAACCGGATTTGACTTCGATCGTGGTTGCGCCGGAGCGCAGCAGCGCCTCGATGCGGGGCTTGGCCAGCGCAAGGAGCACATCGCTGGAGGCGGCTGCGGTGGCGTGAATCGTGCTCCAGATACCGCCGCCGGAGGCCAGAATTTTTTCATAGGGCACGCCGGAGATGCGCGCGTCGAAATCGGCGAGGCGATCGCCCGCCCAGACAGAGTGTGTGTGAGGATCGACGAGGCCGGGCACCACGGCACGATTGCCGACGTCCACTGTGACGGCCGATTCACCACTCCAGTCGGCTTCGGGCCCGACCCACAGCGTGTTGCCATCGGCAATGGCGAGCGCGGCCTGCTCGACGATGGTGAGGTGTCGCATCTCGGCTCCACGCTTCGGACCTGGGCCGTGGGCGGTGACGAGCTGTGCAATGCCGCGAATCAGCAGATCGGCTTTCATGGGAGGCTCGGCATATCGACGCCGCGTTTGCGCGCGACATCGATCGCCCGTTCGTATCCGGCGTCCGCGTGGCGGATTACACCGAGCGCGGGATCGTTGGTCAGGCAGAGGCGGAGCCTTTCGTCGGCTTCGTCGCTGCCGTCGGCCACGACGACCAGTCCGGCGTGCTGGCTATATCCCATGCCGACGCCGCCGCCGTGGTGGAAACTCATCCACGAAGCGCCGCTGGCGATGCCGGTTGCGAAGTTGAGCAGCGGCCAGTCCGACACGGCATCGGATCCATCGAGCATGGCTTCTGTTTCGCGAAAGGGGCTGGCGACCGAGCCAGCGTCGAGATGATCGCGCCCGATGACGATGGGCGCGCTGAGCCGGCCGTCGCGCACCATCTGATTGAACAGCAGCCCGGCGCGATCGCGCTGCCGGTAGCCAAGCCAGCAGATGCGCGCGGGCAATCCCTGAAATGCGATTTGATCGGCGGCGTAGGTGAGCCATTGCGTCAGGCGTTGGTCTTCAGGGAACAGCTCGAGCAGTGCCTGGTCTGTCTTCGCAATGTCGGCTGGATCGCCGGACAAGGCGACCCAGCGAAAAGGTCCGCGCCCCTCGCAGAATGAATCGCGGATGAAGGCGGGAACGAATCCCGGATACGCGAATGCATCGGTGACGCCGGCGATTTGCGCCTGGGTGCGCAGATTGTTGCCGTAGTCGAAGGCGACAGCACCGCGCTTCTGCATGGTGAGGATGGCCTGGACGTGGGTAGCGATTGCCGCATGCACGCGCTGCATGTAGAGATCCGGCTGTTTTGCGCGGACGGTGTTCAGATCCTCATCGGGGCGGGCGATGGGCAGATATCCCCAGAGCGGATCGTGCGCGCTGGTCTGATCGGTCACGAGGTCGGGGGTGAAACCGATCTCGACCATCTTCAGAAGGACTTCGGCGGCGTTGCCGAGCAGACCGATGGAGACAGCCTGCCGCGCGGCTTTTGCTTCCTGCGCCCTGGAGATCGCTTCGTCGAGCGAAGCGGTTGCTTTGTCGAGATAGCGTGTCTCGAGACGGCGCTGGATGCGGGTCGCATCGACTTCAACGCAGATGCTGACGCCGCCCGCGAGCTTGACGGCCAGGGGCTGCGCGCCGCCCATGCCGCCGAGCCCGGCGGTGACGGTGATGGTGCCGGCCAGCGTGTTGTTGAAGTGCCGTTCGGCGGCGCCCTGAAAAGTTTCGTAGGTCCCCTGCAGAATGCCCTGGGTGCCGATGTAGATCCAGGAGCCCGCGGTCATCTGGCCGTACATCATCAGTCCGGCCTGGTCGAGCTTGTCGAACTGTTCCCACGTGGCCCAGTGCGGCACGAGGTTGGAGTTGGCGATGAGGACGCGGGGCGCGAGGCGCTGGGTTTCGAGCACGGCCACCGGTTTGCCGGACTGGATGAGCAGTGTTTGATTGTCTTCGAGGCGGTCCAGCGTTTCGACGATGCGGTGGAAACACTCCCAGTTGCGCGCGGCCTTGCCGCGGCCACCGTAGACGATGAGCTCGGCAGGCTTCTCGGCGACTTCAGGATCGAGATTGTTCATCAGCATCCGCTTCGCCGCTTCCTGGATCCAGCCGCGCGCGGTTCGGGTATTGCCGCGCGGAGCGCGAATCGATTCATGCTGATTCATGCAGGAGTCCTCTCGAACAGGCCATTCTCAATGCTTCGCGCGCGTGAAGCAACTCGGCGCGTTTCTATTCCGCAGCTTTGTCTTTTTGTTCTTTCGACTCTGCCGGTTCCGGCCGGGGGAACGGCGGCTGATCATATTTGTAGAGCGCGTTGAAGAAAAATTTGTAGGTCCCGTGCGATTGCCCGCGCCACTGCGGCTTAAATCCGTAAAGGAAAATGCGGCCGCTGCCGTAGGGGACTTCGAGTGCGGCAACCTTGTCCTCAATGGCTTCCGGATGGAGAAGCAGGCCGCTCTCCAGCGGATTGCTGTCTTTGGGATAACGGGCCAGGATTGCGCCGTGGAATCCGGGTTGGGTGGTGAAGGCGGGACCCTGCTCGAACATCACGATCGGTTCGCCAGGCAACCCCCACGTCACGGGGCGGTCGGAGGGAAGCTCGACGCGCAGCAGCGCACCGGAGCAGAAAAACTTATCGCTTTTCAGGTTTTCGAGGACATTCGTCACCGGCAAAGAGAGCATGGGCACGAGCGCTGCAGCGGTCTGGTTGAAAGCCACGAGGGTTCCGCCGCGCCGAACAAACTCACGTAGATTATCGAGGCCTTCTTCGCCCAAACCTCCGGCATATTGGCCAGGCACGATGCCCTCGCGGAAGCCATCCATCAGCTGCTGCTTACGCATGTCGGGCATGATCAGCACGTCGACGCGATCGCGCAGTCCACCGGAACGCAGATCGGCGTTATACAGGCTGATGGGCGCGTAACCATATTGTTCGAGGATCCAGCGCGTCCAGCCTTCGTCGATCGAAGGATCCCAGGGGCGATAGAGACCGACGCGGGCTTTGTGCAGCGCGATCACATGCTCTGGCGCTTTATCGGCAGCGAGGAGCGAGACAGCATATTTTTTTGAGAGGTCGCCGATGCCGGCGCGGCTGATCCCGCCGACCACGATAGCGCCCTTCTCCATTCCCTGCGGCGTTTTCAGTTCATCCTGCGCAAAACCGACCGACCCTCCCGCGGCCAGAACGTCATTGATGACGCGGAAGCTGGCGTTGGTCTGATGGCTCAGAATGAAGCTGCCGCCGCTTCCCTGCACTTCCGCCGCGGGCGGATCCAGATCTGTAACAGTTTTGAGATGCGCGAGCTGCTCGTCCGTGATGGGGTCGGTGACAGGATCGACGCGGACGCCCATCTGCATGGGCAGAGTCCATCCGGTCACGTCATAGGGCAGATCGAGCGGCTTCTGGCTCTCGGTGAACAGGGCAGCGGGATAGCGCTGTATTTCGAACAGCTCTTTGGCCATCGAAGAGTACGGCTGGTTCATCAGGATGACCCAGGAGCCGGCAGGATAATCGCGATCGTTGGCGTGGAAGCCGGTCTGCGATTCACGAATCTCAATGCCGTTTTCCTGGATGATGTGCGCCAGCTGCTCTGCTTCAGGCGCATCCGCTTGTACGCTGGGGATCACGTAGGCGAAGGGGGGCTCGTGCGCGAAGCGCTGAATGTTATCGCGCGCGGCCTGGTAGCGATTGAAGAGGAGCTGTTCGCGATAACGCGCGGCTGTGTCGAGCACGGACATCGATCCGGCGACCATGTAATCCACGGCATCTTTCAAATGCCACCAGCCGCCCTGCCAGGGGGTGGTGTACATGGTGAGCGCCTTCAGGTCCTGCATGTCTTTGGGAAATTCGTCGACGGTGTAGAAGCGAGGCGTGGCGTAGCGGTAGAGCGCCGTCTCCGTGAAGAAGGAAATTTCGTTGCGGAAGGAACCGGCGTAGTCGACGAAGCCCGGATACCAGTTATCGAACTGCGATTCGCTGATAGCGCCGGGCATCTGGTGCTCGTCGAGGTAGGCAGCCATGTTGGTGCCGATGACGTTGAACCAGCTGCGCACGTAGGGGCTGATGTTCGACGAGATGGGATCGGAGAACGGCGGGATCCAGATACGGGCGGGAAAGGGCGCGGTCTGATGCTGACAGTAGAAGATGACCGGGGCCCAGGCGATCTCAGTATGCGCGACGACCTGCGACTCCTTCATGTTGAGCATGTAGCCGTCGCGGTTGTTGTCGTGGCCAACGTAATCCTGGAAGAGCCACGGCATGGGGCTAACTTCGAATCGCGTGCCGAGATTTTTCCGATACCAGGAGATGACCATGTCCTGGCCGTCGGGATTGAGGGTTGGCCACAGGACCAGGATGACGTTGTCGAGAATGGTGTCGACTTCGGGATCGCCCTGGGCCGATGCGAGCTTGTACGCGAGCGCGATGGAGTGCTGCGGACCGGCCACTTCGCTGGCATGCAGACCGCCGTCAATGTGCACGATCACCTTCGAGGAGTGGGCGAGCTCATGGGCCTGCGCATCGGTGAGGTTTTGTGCGGTCGCGAGCTTTTTGGCAGTGTCTTTGTACTCGTCGAGATGCGCGAGATTCTGCGGGGAGGAGATCACGGCAATCTCGATGTCGCGGCCCTCGGTCGACTTGCCGACGGTGAACATCTTCACACGGTCGGAATGGGCGGCGAGCTCGTGGAAGTAGTGAATCTCTTCTTCGTAATTGGCGAGGTAGTAGTCATCGCCGGGTGTGTGTCCCAGGACTGAGGCGGGCGTGGGCGCTTGTGCCTGCACGGCAAGGGCGACGGTGAGGATGGTGGGAGAGATCAGGGCAAGCCAGCGCATGAGGATCCCTTTCTTCGCTTTCATGAGCGCAATGAGTGCGCTCGCCGGGACTGGGTTTTGAGGTGAAGGAGTAGTGTAATCACAATTCCGGCTGCGAAGAAGCTCGATCTACCCTTCGATCGGCGCTCAAAAAGAAGCGCCGGAGATGAAATCTCCGGCGCTGATGGATGGGTGAAGTTAGAAGTCGAACCGCAGGGAGAACTGCATGCGGCGCGGCGCTACCAGCAGGCCAGGGTCGGTGGCGCCAGGGCTGGCAATTCCCAGGTTGCCGCCTCCCAACTGATCACCGATCGCGGCCGGATCGAAGCGGACGGTGTTGGTGGCGTTGTAGGTTTCCCACGCGAACTTCAGCGTTCCCTCCTCGCGAACCCTCCAGCTTTTCGCAACGCCGGTGTCGATATCGAAGTAGCCATCGCCGCGGAAGTTATTCCGTTCGCCGGCTTCACCCGGATAGGGCAGACGCACCGGACCCCCTGTATTGATTCCGGAATTGATCGCAGCATTATCGGCGAAGAACTGCGGGTTGCCATTCGCATCGAAATGGCGATGCAACTTCACCGGCGAAGTGACCACGCCGTAACTCTCCTGCTGCCAGTCTGTCGCCCAGCCTGGCTCAAAGAGAGAGAAGGGGAGGCCACTGGTGGTCCGATTGATCCCGGACAACATCCATCCTCCGATGAATGCATTGGTAATTCTGCTGGCGCCACTCAGCATGCGCTGGCCTCTGCCGAAGGGAAGCTGGTATACGGTATCGACCGTGAGCAATTGATGGGTATCGAAGTCGGAGACCGCCCGGTTGAGGTAAGGCTTCCAGGTATTGAGGATGTCGCTGAAGGCATCCCCGGAACCGCTGGTGGTGAATTCGGTGCTGCGCTCGGCGTCAGACCCGAAATCGATGGATTTGGACAGCGTGTAGGCAAGATCCAGCTGCAGCCCGTGCGCACTTGGATGACGCAGCACAAGCTGACCAGCGTTGTAGTAGCTCATGCCGACGGACGATAAGGCGTAGAGGGATGAGAACTGACCCTGCCAGAAGTGAGGCTGCCAGTTCGCAGGCGCGGGGTAGAAGCCGAGCAGCGGACCATAGAAATCGATGTCGGCCAGTGCTGTGGTTTCGCCCTCGCTGGTGCGGCTGGGCGCCCATTCGTTGGTGTAGATGGCCTGGGTGGCGCTTTCTCCGGGATAGTCAAAGCCAGCCATCCAGGGAAACACATCTTCGAAATACTTAATGGCGGGTACGGAAGCAGAGGGATCCTGGTTATTTTCGTCCGTCAAATGAGAAAGCTGGGCACCGGCATGGTAATAGTCACCCCCTCCGGACGGATCGACATAGTCAACCGGCTCGGCAAGGTCAAGACTCTGGATCAGATGGCGACCCATATTGCCGACATAGTCGACTTCGAGGGTCCAGCCTTTGGAGAATTGATGCTGGACGGAAAGGTTGAAGGCCTCGGTGTACGGAGTCTTCAGCTTGCTGTCGAGTCCCCAGGTAATGGCAAAGCCGGAGTCCGCTCCGGTGGGTGGAGCATAGGGGAAGGTAGCCGTCGAAGCAACGGTACCAGCGGAGAACGGAAGCGTGGAGCGGCTGGTAAAGCGGGGCGCAGTTTCAGAGTTGGTAAGGCCGGCTGGATTGCCGATGGAGCTGCTGATGCCGTAGGCGCCGTGCTGGTCGAAGGAATTGACGAGGGCTTCGCCGTAGTGGTCGTAATAGATACCGGCGCCGAGGCGGATGGAAGTTTTGTCGTTGAGTGAATAGGCGAGAGCGAAGCGCGGAGCGATATTGTTTTTCGCCTTCGCCCAAAAGCCCGGCCTGTTGTAGAAGGGACCGGAAGGAGCAAAGGACAGGCTGGGCTCGTAGATCTGGCTCTGGAGAGCGGCGGTCTCGCGCTGCTGGGCCCAGGTATGGGTGTCGATGGTTGGAGCGACCTGCTGACCGCTGGTCTCCCACGGGGTCTGCAGAAGGCTCTGGCGAATGCCA
>DATAZC010000238.1:0-13391 GCA_036272255.1 Acidobacteriaceae bacterium
GTCGGTGACGCACAAGCCGTTCAGGGAAATTGGGACGGAGCTGGGTCTCGGGCTGTTTCGCAGCGGGCCGTTCACGGAGCTGCCGACTCCGCCCAACCAGATGCGGTGGAATCCGGTGCCGATGCCGGAGAAGAAGACGGATTTTGTCGATGGCATTGTGACGCTGGGCGGCAGCGGCGATCCGGCGATGCAGACGGGCGTGGGGCTGCACGTGTATGCGGCGAATGTGCCGATGCGCGGACGGTATTTCTATAACGCGGATGGCGAGATGATGATCGTGCCGCAGCAGGGCAGGATTCGGGTCCACACCGAGCTGGGGATTTTGGGCCTCGCGCCTGGAGAAATTGGCGTGGTGCCGCGCGGCATGAAGATACGCGTGGATCTGGAGGGCGCGTCGCGGGGATACATCTGCGAAAACTACGGGCTGCCATTCCGGCTGCCGGAACTGGGCGCGATCGGCGCGAACGGGCTGGCGAATGCGCGGGACTTTCTGACGCCAGTGGCGGCGTATGAAGACAAGGATGCGGACTTCAGGATTGTTGGGAAGTTTTTAGGGCGGATGTGGGAGGCGGAGATCGATCACTCGCCGCTGGACGTGGTGGCCTGGCATGGAAACTATGCCCCGTACAAATACGATCTGGCGCGGTTCAACTGCATCAACACGGTGAGCTTCGATCACCCGGATCCGTCGATTTATACGGTGATGACGTCGCCATCGGTGATGCCGGGAACGGCGAATGTGGACTTCGCGATTTTTCCGCCGCGCTGGCTGGTGGCGGAGCACACGTTCCGGCCGCCGTGGTTTCATCGCAACATGATGAATGAGTTTATGGGGCTGGTGTTTGGCGAATACGATGCCAAGGCTGAAGGCTTTTTGCCCGGCGGTGCGAGCCTGCACAACTGCATGAGCGGGCACGGGCCCGATGCGGAGACGTTTGAGAAGGCGAGCAAAGCGGAGCTGAAGCCGGTGAAGCTGGAGAACACGCTGGCGTTCATGTTTGAAACGGGGCTGCCGGTAAGGCCGACCCGATTTGCGCTGGAGACGAAAATTCTGCAGCATGAATACTTCGAGTGCTGGCAGGGGTTGAAGAAGAATTTCAAGGGGAAATAGAAGAGCCGGCGAAGAAAGCGGCCAGCGAAAGGGCCAGGGAATTTCGATATGAGTGCTGCCGAAACACTACTCGGGAGAATGGTCGACTACGCCGGTTTGTTTCCGCCGGCGTCGCTTTCCATGGAGAGCGCGGTCGAGAATTACCGGCGGTATCTCGGCGGAGACTTTGGGTGGATGCTGAACGGTTTTGTGGTGCCGGCGTCCCGGCTGGGAGAATTTGTAACAGCGTTTGAGAAGGCGTGCTGCGGGGAACGCGAGGCGCCGTGGACGCTGAACATTGTTTGTGCGGGTGAGAACGCGGACGATGTGCGGGCGATTCAGGATTTCCAACAGGGCGCGGTGTTTATCGGGAGTCTCGAAACAAAGGCCGCGGATGCGCGCGCCGCGAAGGAGGTTTTGGAGCGATTGCCGGCGGCGCGAGCGCGGTTTGTGGAGTTTCCTCCCGAAAAAGCGGCCGAAGTGCTGCCGGTGCTGGCCGATCATGGGGCGTGGGCGAAGATTCGGCTGGGCGGCGTGACGGCTGAGTCGGTGCCGGCGTCGGAAGCGGTGGCGCGCTTTTTGCTGCAGTGCGTGCGGGAGCGCGTGGCGTGGAAGGCAACAGCCGGGCTGCATCATGCGGTGCGCGGCGTGCGCGAGGTGACGCCGGACGGTCCGCGGGTGGCGATGCATGGTTTTCTCAATGTGTTTTTGGCGGGAGCGCAGTCATTTTACGGAGCCGATGAGAAGGCGCTGGTGCGAACGCTGAACGAAGAGGATCCATCGATGTTTCGCGCAGATGATGATGTGCTGCGGTGGCAGGACGACAATGTGTTGATCGTCGATCAGGTGGAAAAGGTGCGGAGCGAGTTTGCCATCAGCTTTGGGTCGTGCTCCTTCGATGATCCGATCAAAGACTTACAGGCGATGGGATGGCTCTAAGGCCTGGCGGTGATCCACCGGCGCGGAAGCGATGCTGGTTGGAATCGGCAAACGATCCGCAGACGGATTTTCCGCTGGAGAATTTGCCGTTTGGGCTCTACGAAGAGGAACGGCTGCGACGGCATACCTGTGTGGCGATTGGCGATCAGGTGTTGGATCTGCCGGGGTGCGCGGGCGCAGGGCTGCTGAATGCATCGCAGGCAATCGGGCTGGGGCCGCGGGGCCTCGGGCACATTGAGGCCTGGCGGGCGCGGGAGATTCGGCGGCGCGCGGCGGAACTGCTGAGCGATGCGACGTTTCGGGATCGCGTGGAGCCGCACCTGATTCCGCAGAAGAACGTGAAGATGCTGCCACCTTTTGGAGTGGGCGGCATTGGCGACTACACGGACTTTTACGCGTCGATTCATCACGCGACGAATGTGGGGCGGCTGTTCAGGCCGGATCAGCCGCTGCTGCCCAATTACAAGTGGGTGCCGATTGGGTATCACGGGCGGGCCTCGTCGATCGTGGTGAGCGGGACGGAGATCAGGAGGCCGAGCGGGCAGGCGAAGGCTCCCGACGCTGCGGAGCCGGCGTTTGGGCCGAGCAAAATGCTCGACTACGAACTGGAGGTGGGGTTCTACATCAGCCATGGGAATGAGCTGGGCGAGACGATCCTGCTGGAGCACGCCGAGGAGCACATCTTCGGATTGTGCCTGCTGAATGACTGGTCGGCGCGGGACATCCAGGCGTGGGAGTATCAGCCGCTGGGTCCATTTTTAGGGAAGAGCTTTGGGACGACGGTCTCCCCGTGGGTGGTCACACTCGATGCGCTGGAGCCGTTTCGCGTGCCGGCGGCGCCCAGATCCGCGGGCGATCCGGAGCCGTTGCCGTATTTAACGTCGGAGTGGGATCGGGAGCGGGGCGGGTTCGATGTGAATCTCGAAGTGTGGATTGCGACGAAGAAGATGCGGGAGGCGGGCGAGGCGGCGGTGCGGGTGAGCCGGGGGAACTTGAAGGATGTGTACTGGACACTGGCACAAATGGTGACGCACCACGCGAGCAACGGGTGCAATCTGCGGGCGGGAGATTTGCTGGCCACGGGGACGGTGTCGGGTCCGACTGCGGAGTCGGTTGGATCGTTACTGGAGCGCACGAAGCGTGGAGCCGAACCGCTGATACTGCCGAACGGGGAGCAGCGGAAGTTTCTTGAAGATGGGGACGAGGTGACCCTGAAGGGTTGGTGCGAGCGCGAGGGCTATCCGCGGATCGGTTTTGGCGAGTGCCGCGGCATTGTGGGAAGAGCAGGGAATCGCCAGTAGGGAGTAGCCGGACCTGATCGACAACAGAAAAGCGGCGCCGTTAGTAGGGCAGACCGTAGAAGTGCAGGTACCAGCGGATGACGGACTGTCCGGCGTAGATCGCGTAGATGGCCGTGGCGCAGAGGAACGATCCGAGAGGCAGACGGGCAGACGCAAACCGACGCTTGCCGCGTGAGAGAGCGACGGCGAGAAGTCCGAAGAGCGCCGTCGCGAACGCGCCAATGATCAGAGTGAGGATGGTGGGCGCAGGCCCGAGCCAGGCAGCAATCATGGCGAGCAGCTTGACGTCGCCCATGCCGAGGCCTTCCTGGTGTCGGGCCAGGGCGTAGAGCCAGCGGAGCAAAAGCAAAAGCAGAGCGGCGGCGAGGGCGCAGAGAATCGCGCGGCCACCCTGACGCAGGTGGTCGTTCAGAGTTTCGGCGGGCAGGAGAAACGCGTAGAGAATGCCGAGGGCGATGCCGGTGAGGGTGAAAGCATCGGGCAGGCGCATGGTTTCTGCGTCCATAACGGCGAGGCCGAGGAGCAGAAAGCTGAGGGTGGCGGTGCCGGCACCGGGGATGGTGAGTCCGAAGCGAAGAAAGCTGAGCAGGAAAAGGGCGGCGGTGGCCAGCTCAACGGCGGGATAGCGCCAGGCGATGCGCTGGCCGCAGGAGCGGCAGCGGCCGCGGATCAGGATCCAGCTGAGGATGGGGATGTTGTCGAGAGCGCGGATGGAAGCGCCGCAGCGTGGGCAACGCGAGCGCGGCTTGAGGAGGGATTCGTGGCGCGGCAGGCGGGAGATGCAGACGTTGAGGAAGCTGCCGAAGGCGAGTCCGAAGAGAACGACGAAGATCGAGATGATCACAACGGGAACGCCGGAAGCGGTGAGCAGAATTGCAGTCTCTCCTTGCTCACACAGCATACGCGGAAGCAGGCCGGGCACCGTTGTACAGTAAGGTTATGCCCCCTGAAAAGGACGCAGCTTTGGACCGTACTCTGGGTGGGCGCGAGGCCGATGTGCGTGCGGATTCGCAGGCCGGGAAGCTGTTTCAGGAGGCGGTCGCGATTATGGCGCGGCTGCGGGCGCCAGGTGGGTGTCCCTGGGACCGCGAGCAGACGTTTGCGTCAATCCGAAAATACACGCTGGAAGAGACGTATGAGGTGCTGGACGCGATTGAGCGCGAGCACTGGCGCGATCTCGAGGACGAGCTGGGCGACCTGTTGCTGCAGGTGCTGTTCTATGCGGAGATGGCGGCCGAGGCGGGACACTTTGGAATTGACGGGGTGATTGAGGGGCTGAATCGGAAGCTGGTGCGGCGGCATCCTCACGTCTTCGGAGAAGAGGCTTCGGCAGCTGCGGGCAATCGAGCCCAGGGGTTGGAGATGGATGGGTTGGGCGCGGCGGAGGTTCTGCGCAACTGGGACGAGATCAAGAAGCTGGAGAAGAATGGGCCGAGAGACCCCACGCAAGCCGAAGGCGGGCTTGCATGGGGCACCCCGGCAGGCACGTTGGATGAGGTGTCACGAGCGATGCCGGCTTTGAGCGAGGCGGGGAAGATTGGATCGAAGGCAGCGAAGGTTGGGTTCGACTGGCCCGACGTGCAGGGGGTTGTGGAAAAGCTGAGGGAAGAGTGTGGGGAACTGGAAACGGAAGTCGCTCGCGGAGACAAAATGGCGGCGACGGAGGAGATTGGGGATCTGCTGTTTACGGTTGCTAACCTCGCGCGACACTTGAAGTTTGATCCGGAGCTGGCCCTGCGCGATGCGAACGCGAAATTCCGGCGCAGATTTGCCGGAATGGAAGCAGCGACGGAGCGGCCGCTCGAAGAGCTTTCGGCCGCGGAGCTGGAAGAGCTGTGGGCAAGGAGCAAGGAGGCGGAGCGGCGGGCATGAGCGCGGTTTTGAGTCCCAGGACGATGACGACCCCGACGGGGGCAGAGGTGGTGCTGCGCAGCTGTGAGGGGTTCGATGAGCTGGACGCGTGTGTCCGCCTGCAGACCGATACGTGGGGGTATGACGAGACCGATGTGATTCCGCGGCGGCTGTTTACGGTGGCGCAGCGGATTGGCGGCCAGGCCATTGGGGCGTTCGCGGGGGCGCGGATAGTCGGGATGGCCATGGCATTGCCGGGGGTCAAAGCGGACGAGGGCGCCGGGCCGATGCCGTACATCCACTCGCACATGCTGGCGGTGCGGCCGGAGTACCGAAACGCGGGGATCGGGCGCAGGCTCAAGCTATATCAACGAGATGAGGCGCTGGGGCGGGGGATTCGGCTGATGGAGTGGACCTTTGACCCGCTGGAGATCAAGAACGCTTTCCTCAATATCCACAAGCTCGGGGTGATTGTCCGGTCCTATACACCAAATTTTTATGGTGTATCCTCATCTCGTCTACAGGGTGGACTTCCCACGGACCGTCTGCACGCCGAGTGGTGGATGGATTCGGAACGTGTGAAGGCTATTCTGAACGGGTCCCCAAACACACCGCCGGAAATCCAGGAGACCGTTTTGTTGCCGAAGGCCGTGAGCGAGTGGAAAGCTTCGGATAGCGGTGTCTCCAGGGCCATGGCCGTGCAAACGGAGAATCGTCACCGCTTTCTGGATGCGTTTGCTCGCGGGCTGGCGATCGTGGGGTTCCGTGTGGACGGTGAAGGGAACGGCGCTTTCGACCTCGCACGACTGGAACAACTCGGAGTTCTATGAGAATCGATGCCATCTTCCTGCGCGAACTGCGCCTTCCGCTCGTAAAGCCATTTCAAACCAGTTTTGGGACCACAACGGATCGACGCATCCTGCTGGTAGAGCTGCGCGGCGAAGGGCTGAGCGGCTGGGGAGAGTGCGTAGCCGGAGAACATCCATTCTTTTCGGATGAGACGGTGGATACCGCGTGGCTGGTGATCCAGCAGGAGCTGGCGCCGCTGCTGGCGGCGGCCGATCCGGAGCACGGCGGGAAATGTCCTGGGATTTTCAGGCAGGTGCGTGGACACCGGATGGCGAAAGCCGCTCTGGAAAATGCAGTGTGGGATCTCGAAGCGCAGATGAGGCGGATTCCGCTGGCGGAACTGCTGGGCGGGACGCGGGAGACGATTGACTGCGGCGTATCGATCGGGATCCAGGCGAGCATGGAGCAGCAGCTGGCCGAAGTGGAGAAGGAAGTGGCGGCTGGGTATCAGCGGATCAAGCTGAAATGCAAGCCGGGCTGGGATGTGGAAATGCTGGAGGCGGTGCGCAACCGCTGGCCGGAGATTTTGCTGAGCGTGGACGCGAACTCGGCCTACCGGCTGAACGATTCCGATCACATCGTAACCTTCGACGAATTCAACCTGCTGATGATCGAGCAGCCGCTGTGGGCGGACGATTTTTACTTCCATTCCATGCTGCAGAAGCGGCTGGCGACTCCGATTTGTCTGGATGAATCGATTCGGAACCGGCGGGATGCGCTGGCGGCGATCGAGATGGAGTCGTGCCGGATTATCAATATCAAGTGCGGTCGCGTGGGCGGCTTCAGCGAGGCGATCGCGGTGCACAACGCGGCGCAGGAGCGGGGCGTACCGGTGTGGTGCGGCGGGATGCTGGAGACCGGGATTGGCCGCGCGCACAACATCGCGCTGTCGTCGCTGGATAACTTCACGCTGCCGGGCGACGTTTCGGCGTCGAAGCGCTACTGGCGCGAAGATATTATCGAGCCCGAAGTAACGGTGTCGAAGACGGGCGAAATTGCGGTGCCCGATAAGCCAGGGCGCGGGTTCGAAGTAAGGACCGATCTGGTGGAAAAGCTGACGGTGCGGAGAGAAGAGATTCGGGCGATGGCGATGGTGGCTTAGAAGCAGCGAACACGGAGTAGCTAACACGGAATAGCAAAGGGGAGCGGCGCTTGCTGCTCCCCTTTTGGTTTGCCGTTCAGTTGGTGACGGTCTCGGTGGTGTCGGCTGTTAAGACGGAGCGCGCGGTGCGCCGGGCCCCTGCGAAGATCACGACGATCGCAGCCGCGAGGAAGATGCCGTTGCTCATGCGCGCGGCCAGCATGGAACCCGGGACCACGGGATGCCCGATGAAGGCGTGGACGCCATAGGCGACAGCTCCGCCGGCGGCGAGGCTGAAGATGTGGAGGGAACTCCAGGCGGCGCGGCGGGACATGGCGAAGACGAATACGAGAAAAATGAGGTCGATGGCGAACATGGCGGCGACGGCGCCCCAGTTCCAGGTCGGTGGATCGATGAGAACCAGGAAGCCGAGGACGCACGCGAACGTGCCGGTGATCCACGGCGACGGGACGGTTCCCGCCTGTCTGGAGCGCTGCGCCGGACGGAGACGCAGGGCGAGAACGATGAGGGCGAGGATTACCACGCCGGCCGCGATGAATTGCGAAGGTGGAGCGATCCAGCGATCCTGCTTGAGGGTGATGCCGATGCTCATCGCGCAGCCGACGAGGAAGAGCACGAAGACGATGGAGTCGCCGAGGCGCCCGAGCCATGGTTGATCGCGGCGCGACGGGAAGAAGCCTTCAACCAGAGCGATGGAGACGGAAATGCTCCAGAAGGCGTGGAGGTTGATCATAAAGAGGGTCCACCATCCACCAATGTGGAGGGAGGGGATCCAGGCGTGGGTGAGGAAATGGCCGTGGAGATGGAGATAGTCGGGATTGAAGAGAGACTGCGTGGTGTACGCCTCTTCGAGGAGGGCATACGCGGCGCCCAGCAGGAGGATGGAGGGCCAGCCGCGGCGGATGCGCCGGACAACTTCGCGAATGAGCAGCGCGCCGCCGCCATACATGGGGGCGAGGACGATCAACGCCGGAAGGAGCTTGATGGGCAGGTCGCCCAGGAGATATTCGGCGACCAGGGGCGCGGTGAAGAGAAGTGTGACGCAGGCGGCGATGCTGCGCTTTGATGTGGCGGCAGGGAGAGCCGGGATGGCTGACGCGGCTGGAGACGACATGGTTCGGGCCTCTTGAGAATGCACACACAGGATGCACGATCGGCGGCGGATGCTCCAGTACCAATTGTCAACCTGGCGGGGTGACGAATGTCATGCCACCGGGCCCGGGGGTGCCGGGAGTGATAGGGTGTTGGCATGAAAAAACTGGCAGTCGTGACGGCGGTGGTGTTGGGGATGACCGTTGGGGCATGGGCGCAGAGTGCGGGTACGCCGATGGAGGGGACGGCGCAGGATGGGTACGCTTCGGCACGGAGCCTCGAGATGTATCGCGAAGGCAACGCGCGGATGTTCATGAACGATTACGGACAGCTGGCGCGCTACCACGATGACGACGCGAAGCTTGCGGCCCCGGTCAAGGGTGAGCAGCGCGTGGTGTTCTTCGGAGATTCGATTACGGACAGCTGGAAGCTGGATGAGTCGTTTCCGGGAAAACATTACATCAACCGCGGCATTGGCGGGCAGACGACGCCGCAGATGCTGGTGCGCTTTCGTGCAGATGTGATCGACCTGCAGCCGGCGGTTCTGGTTGTTCTGGCGGGGACCAATGACATTGCGGGAAACACGGGCGATGAGACGCTGGAGCAGATTGAAGGCGACTACGCGACGATGGCGGAGCTGGCGAAGGCGCACGGGATCCGGATAGTGTTTTCGTCGGTCATGCCCATCAATAACTACAACCCGAGGGCGCTGCTGTTTTTTCTGCAGCGATCGCCGGAGAAGATTCTGGCGCTGAATGTGTGGCTGAAGAAATACTGCGCGGAGCAGGGGCTGGTGTATCTGGACTATTTTTCGGCGATGGTGGACGGGCGCGGGATGCTGAAGGCGGAGCTGACCCAGGATGGGTTGCATCCGAACGCGGCAGGATTTGCGGTGATGGCTCCGCTGGCTGAGGCGGCGATTGCGAAGGCAGCAGCGCAGCCGCGAGTCCGATGACTGCTACCGATGCCAGTAAATAAGATTCTGCTGTTGCCGGGCATGGACGGGACAGGAAAGCTACTTCTCGATTTCTCTCATGCTCTGCCGAAACAGATGCGACGGGTCATTCCCGTCTACCTCGCCGATCGATTCCTTTCCTACGCAGACCTGGCCGGGCTGGTGCGCCTCTTTTTGCCGAGGATTCCGAACCGTTTGTGCTGCTGGCGGGGTCTTTCTCGGCGCCTCTCGCGATTCAGGTTGCGGCCGAGAGACCGAAGAACCTGAAGGCACTCATTTTGTGCGCTGGGTTCGCCGAGAGTCCGGTGCGTGGACCGGCGCGTTGGCTGGGATGGATCCTGGCGCCTGTCCTGATGCGGATCCCTCTATCGGATTCAACGATCCGGTCACGCCTGGTCGGTGAAGACGCCACTGAGGAGCTCATGGCTGCAGGGCGGAAGGCGATCGCGTCCGTACAACCTCATGTTCTGGCGGGAAGACTGCGCGCGGTACTGACCTGCGATGTGCGATCGAAACTGGAAAGGATCAACGTGCCAATTCTCTATTTGCGGGCGCAGCATGAGCGTCTCTTGAGGCCCCGCTGCTTCGCCCAAATTCAACGTTTAAGACCTGATATTCAGACCCGAGTGATCGACGGTCCTCAGTTTCTCTTACAGCGTTACCCGGAAGAAGCGGCACGAATCGTCACCGAATTCATTGCGTCTCTATAGTGGCTCTCCAACTTTTACCTGTCACCGAT
Organism: Acidobacteriaceae bacterium; assembly: GCA_036272255.1. Lineage (GTDB taxonomy): Bacteria > Acidobacteriota > Terriglobia > Terriglobales > Acidobacteriaceae > Palsa-343. The sequence continues at coordinate 9,919 of DATAZC010000238.1, forward strand.
TGATTCCGAGCTATTCGCTAACGGTGCAAATGACAAAAGGAGTCGGTTAACTATTTCGACAACAGTTCCGGGGTCGGGGCCAGGGCGACCGTGAAGAATCAGCCATATCCAGAGGGGTGCCCCCCTGCTTCAGGGCTTCACCTGCTTGTCGTCCAGCGTGGCGCGGCCGCTGGCAGCGTCATCCAGGGCCAGGTTCAGCGCCAGAACGTTCACCCGCGGCTCGCCGAGGAAGCCGAGGTCGCGGCCCTCAATGTGCGACTCGACGAGCGCGCGCACCGTGGCTTCGGGGAGGTGGCGCGCGGCAGCGACCATCGGGACCTGGTAGAGCGCGTCGGCGGGGGCGATGTCCGGATCGAGACCAGAAGCCGAGGTGGTGACAAGGCCGATGGGCACCGGCTGACCGGGATTCTGCTTCTGCCAGTTGGCGACGTCAGCGTCGATGCGCGTGACGAGCGCCTTGTTCGATTGCGCGAGGTTGGAGCCGCCGGAGTTGGTGGCGTCGTATCCATTGCCAGCCGCGGAGGGACGGCCGTGGAAGTAATTCGCGCTCGTGAAGCTCTGGCCGATGATGGCCGAGCCGATGACCTGGCCGTCGCGGGTGATGAGCTGGCCGTTGGCTTTATTGCTCATGGTGAGCTGCGCGAGGCCGGTGACCACGAGCGGGTACAGGATGCCGAGAAGAATCGTGGTGACGATGGTGAAGCGGATGGCGATGATGAATGGGCTGCGCATGGTTCCATTCTCCGAACGGCTCAGGCCAGGTGCAGGGCGGCCAGGCCCAGGTCGATGATCTTGATTCCGATAAAGGGCACGATGATGCCGCCGATGCCGTAGACGATGAGATTGCGCCGCAGCAAAGCCTGGGCGGACATGGGTTGGTACTTGACGCCGCGCAGCGCCAGCGGGATGAGCGCGATGATGATGATCGCGTTGAAAATGACGGCGGAGAGAATCGCCGAATGCGGCGTGGCAAGATGCATGATGTTGAGCGCGTTGAGCACAGGAAAGACTCCGGCGAACATCGCGGGAATGATGGCGAAATACTTCGCGACATCGTTGGCGATGGAAAAAGTGGTGAGCGCGCCGCGAGTCATGAGGAGCTGCTTGCCGATTTCGACAATCTCGATGAGTTTGGTCGGGTTTGAATCGAGGTCGACCATGTTGCCCGCCTCTTTCGCGGCCTGCGTGCCGGTGTTCATCGCGACGCCCACGTCGGCCTGAGCGAGCGCAGGGGCGTCGTTGGTGCCGTCGCCGGTCATAGCAACGAGCTTGCCTTTGCCCTGTTCGCGCTTGATGAGGTCCATTTTGTCTTTGGGCTTGGCCTCGGCGAGGAAATCGTCGACGCCGGCTTCGCGGGCGATGACCGCGGCGGTGAGGGGATTGTCGCCGGTGATCATGATGCTGCGAATGCCCATGGCGCGCAGGCGGGCAAGACGATCTTTGAGGCCGCCTTTGACAATGTCTTTGAGATAGACGACGCCGAGGGCGGTGGAATTTTCCGCGACGACGAGCGGCGTGCCGCCCTGGCGGGCGATCTCTTCCACGCGGTCGGTGACCTCGCGGGGAAGGCTGGAGCCCTGCTGCTCAAGATAGCGGGCGATGGCGTCGGCGGAGCCTTTGCGAATCTTACTGCCAGCCAGATCGACGCCGGACATGCGGGTCTGCGCGCTGAAGGGCACGAACTCCGCGCGCATGGCGCTGAGGTCGCGGCCGCGAAGATTGTACTTGTCCTTGGCCAGCACGACGATGGAGCGGCCTTCCGGCGTTTCGTCGGAAAGCGAAGCAAGTTGGGCAACATCGGCGAGGCGCTCGGTGCTGATGCCGGGTGCGGGGAAGAATTCTGTGGCCTGGCGATTGCCGAGGGTGATGGTGCCGGTTTTGTCGAGGAGGAGGGTGTTGACGTCGCCTGCGGCTTCAACAGCGCGGCCGGACATGGCGAGGACGTTGTACTGGACGAGGCGATCCATGCCGGCGATGCCGATGGCGGAGAGCAATGCGCCGATGGTGGTTGGGATGAGACAGACGAGCAGCGAGACCAGCACAAAGATGGTTTGCGGCGCGTGCGAGTAGATGGCGTAGGGCTGCAGCGTAGCGACGGCCAGCAGGAAGATGACGGTGAGGCCGGCGAGGAGAATGCTGAGCGCGATTTCGTTCGGTGTCTTCTGCCGCGTGGCGCCTTCGACGAGAGCGATCATGCGGTCGAGGAAGGTTTCGCCGGGATTGGAGGTGATGCGAATCCTGATCCAGTCAGAAAGGACGCGAGTGCCGCCGGTAACGGCGGAGCGATCGCCACCGGCTTCGCGGATGACGGGAGCGGATTCGCCGGTAATCGCCGATTCGTCGACGGACGCGACGCCTTCGATTACTTCGCCATCGCCGGCGATGAACTGGCCGGCCTCAACTTTGATGATGTCGCCGGCGCGAAGCTGGGAACTGGAGACGGCTTCAGTGGATCCATCGGGACGGAAGCGATACGCCATGGTTTCGCCCTTGGACTTGCGGAGGGTGTCAGCCTGGGCTTTGCCGCGGCCCTCGGCAATGGCTTCGGCGAAGTTCGCGAAGAGAACCGTAAACCAAAGCCAGAGAGTGATCTGAAGATCGAAGCGGATGGGCTGGTGCCGGGCGGCTTCTTCAAAGAGCAAGGCGGTGGTAACGACGCTGCCGACTTCGACGACGAACATGACGGGATTCTTCATCATGATGCGCGGGTCGAGCTTGCGGAAGGAATCGATGATCGCCTGGCGCAGAATGTCGGAATTCCAGAGATTTTGTTTTTTGGACATAATGAGTCGCTCCAGTTACGAAAAGAGGGCTCCGTGCTGGAGAAGGAGGTGCTCCAGGATGGGTCCCAAACTCAGTGCCGGGAAAAATGTCAGCGCACCGACGATGAGGATGACTCCGGTCAGTAAGACGGTGAACAGAGCTGTGTTCACCGGGAATGTACCGGGGGATGGGGGAATGCTCTTCTTGCGGGCCAGATTGCCGGCAAGCGCGAGCATGGGAATCATCATGAGGAAGCGGCCGGCAAGCATGGTGAAGCCAAGGGCCGTGTTGTACCAGCGCGTGTTGACGCTGAGGCCCGCGAAAGCCGAGCCATTATTGCCGGCGGCCGAGGAGAAGGCGTAGAGGATCTGGCTGAGTCCGTGAGGACCGGGATTGCTGATGCCGGCAAGCCCGATGGGGTAGATGACGGAGATGGCGGTGAGAGTAAGGATCAGCAGCGGAAAGATCAGGACGTAGAGCATGGACATCTTGACGTCGTAGGCTTCGATCTTTTTGCCGAGATACTCGGGAGTGCGGCCGACCATGAGGCCGGCGATGAATACGGAGAGGACGACGAAGATGATCATGCCGTAGAGGCCGGAGCCGACACCGCCAAAGATGATTTCGCCAAGCTCGATGTTGAGCAGGGGGATCATGCCGCCGAGGGGGGTGAAGGAATCGTGCCAGGAATTGATGGCGCCGCAGCTGGC
>DATAZC010000239.1:0-23651 GCA_036272255.1 Acidobacteriaceae bacterium
ACAAGAGCGAGCCTGAATTTCATGCAGAGTGGCTGAGGGACGGGCCCTGTGACGCCACGACAACCGGCCTGAGCAATTCAGGACATCGGTGTCAACTCTCGCTCGCCGTGAGGCGGGGAACATGAGATTCGGGGTGCAGGCAGTATCGCATCTCGCGCAATCCCAAGGGTAGTACCAGAAGTAGCGAAGTCGTCACGCGTGCCCGTAGCTGTTTTTCTCCAGGCCGCTCTCCATCTGCGAGGGCTGAATGGCTATTGCTTACGAACTGCGTTGCCGGGAATGCGGGAAGCGGTACGAGAACGCTCCGCTGTCGATTTGTGACGAATGTTTTTCTCCGCTGGAGGTCGTGGTCGATCTGGACCAGGCGCGGCGGACGGTAACGCGCGCGACGATTGCGCAGGGGCCGTCGAGCATGTGGCGCTACCAGGCGCTGCTGCCGGTCGCTGAAGACTACGTGCCGACGACGCCGGCGGGGTGGACACCGCTGGTGCGCGCGCCGCGGCTGGCCGAGCGCATTGGGGCGACCAATCTCTGGATCAAAAACGACGCGGTGTGCATGCCCACGCTGAGCTTTAAGGATCGCGTGGTGGCGGTGGCGCTGGCGAATGCGAAAACCTTTGGGTTCGACACCGTCGGCTGCTCGTCGACGGGAAACCTCGCGAACGCGGTTGCGGCGCAGGCGGCGCGGTTGGGGTTGAAGACGTACATCCTGGTGCCGTCAGATCTGGAAGCGGCGAAGATTCTGAACACGCAGGTGTACGGCGCGACGCTGGTGCGGATCGATGGCAACTACGACCACGTGAATCGGCTGTGCTCGCAGATTGCGGACCGGTACAGCTGGGGGTTCGTGAATGTGAACCTGCGGCCGTATTACGCGGAAGGATCGAAGACGGTGGGGTTCGAAATTGCGGAACAACTGGGCTGGCGGCTGCCGGACAACGTGGTGGTGCCGATGGCCGGTGGGTCGCTGATCACGAAAATTCGCAAGGGGTTTAAGGAACTGGTGGCGCTGGGTCTGGTCGAGGACAAGCCGGTGCGGTTCTTTGGGGCGCAGGCGACGGGGTGCTCACCGATTGCGACGGCGGTGAAGACGGGCGCGGATCACATTGAGCCGCAGCGGCCGGCGACGATCGCGCGTTCCCTGGCGATTGGGAATCCGGCGGACGGGATTTACGCGACGCGCGCGATTCGCGAGAGCGGCGGATGGGCCGAGGATGTGTCGGACGTGGAGATTGTGTCGGCGATCCAGGAGCTGGCGGAGACCGAAGGGATCTTTACGGAGACGGCGGGCGGCGTGACGACGGCGGTGACGGCGCGGCTGTATGCGCACGGACGGATCAGTCCGGACGAGCTGACGGTGAGCTGCATTACCGGCAACGGATTGAAGACGACGGATGTGCTTGAAGGCGCGTACGAGCAGCATGCGGCGATTCGTCCGCGGCTGGGCGACTTTGAGGAGTATCTGGCGGAACGGAACGAAAGCGAGAACCAGCTGGAGCGGGGAGGGGCTTATGTCAGTTAGGGTTTTATTGCCGAATGCGTTTCAGAAGCACACCAACGGGGCGCGCGAGATTCAGTCGAGCGCGGGAAATTTGCCGGCGCTGATTACGGAGATCGAGACGACGTTTCCGGCGCTGAAGACGCATCTGCGCGATGAGAGTGGACAGGTGCGGAAGTTCATCAACTTTTATGTGAACGAGGAAGACATACGTTTTTTGGGAAACGAGACGTATGCGTTCAAGGATGGCGATGAGGTCCTGGTGATTCCATCGATCGCCGGCGGGTGCTGGTCGCACGGGCGCACGGCCTTCGGCCAGGAACAAAAGCAAGAACGCGGAATGTGCCAGTGTTGTTCGTATTGCGGGCAGGAAGAGTGCCGCTGCGGGGACTAGCCGTCCAGGCTGCGCTTCGCGCAGGCCTGATCGTTCACGGCGCGTGAATCCCGACTCTACGGGTGGCCGCCGCTGTCGATGATCATTTGAATCGCGGCTGGGTTGACGAGCATTTTGAAGTGGAACTGCCGGCCCCAGCTGACAGGCGTCACGTTGCGAAATTCGTGCAGGCCTTCGAGGCCGGAACCGAATTTTTGATCATCGAGATAACCGGGATGAAGTTGTTTGCGCAGGGACGCGCGGGCGTTGGGGTTGGCGCCGTGATCCAGCAGCAGGCGCGTGAAGGGTGCTTCCGGCGCGTGGCCGCGGTGGTTCATCCAGAAATTGGGTTGTGAGACGACGGTGGAGAACAGGGCGGTATGTCCGCCGCAACCGTCCGCGTCGATAGCGGCGGGCTGGTCGACGTTCATGCCGCGATCGAGAAGCCAACGCGCGATTTCGATTTCGTCGTAGTCGACAGCCATGTGCAGAAGAGTGGCGCCTGCGAGCGGAGTGCCGTGTGTGGCCTGCACTGCATCGTGACAACCCAGTTGAGGTGGATAGATTTCCTCGAATGCGAAGGTGCGCTGGAGGAGGGCGGGGTCACGGCGGAGGTGGACTTCGAGCAGATCGATGCGGCCGCGGTGGAGCGCCATGGTGGGGGTGTCGGGAAATGCGAATCCGTGCTCGGCATAGAGCTCGAGGATGCGATGTTTGGCCGCTGGCGTGCGGCTGTCGGTTTCAAGGACGACGTCGACGGGAGCGATGCGGTTGCCCTGATCGTCGTAGAGGCGTGCGCCGAGGTCGAGCAGCAGTTCCGTGCCAGGGACGTTGAGAGTATAAGCGGGGCCGTCGAGCGAGCCGTCGGCAGGGCGAGGGCTGCCCATCATGGCGTGGAGGCGGCGGGCGGTTTCGATCTGGCCCTGGAGGCAAGCGCGGCCGAAGGCGTGTTCGAGGTCGGTGGCGCCGAGGCCATGGAGCATCTCGATGACGGCATCATGACCGAGGTTAGCGGCGTAGGAGAGGGGCGGACCCCAGTTGCCCTTCATGCCGCGCGCGTCCTCGACGAGGAGGCGCGGGTCGCGGAGGACGAGGGCGCGAACGGCATCGACGTCACCACGCCAGAGGGCGTCGGTCATGTGGCAGGCGGTGACGAGGCGCAGCCAGCCGGGAAGGCCATAGCAACGAGCGAGCACGAGCTGCGCGTCTGCGAGGCGGGTCGATGCGGGATCGATGAGCTTCGGATGATGTTCGTGGAAGTCAGCGACGGCGTCGGGATCGCTGCGATGAATGGCGTGCAGCAGGTCTTTGGCCTGGTGGCGGAGCTGAATGAGGTTGGGGCGAACGGGAAAGTGGCGGTGGGACATGACGAGCCTCCTCGATGGTGATGCCCGTGGTCCGCGGTGCGGGCGAAAGGAGGTTCGCGTGGAACCTGAATTGGGGTGCTGCGCAGGTGGACTCGGTCCTGTCCGCGGACGGGTGGCGCCCTGTGCGCCGAGGACAGTGTATCGCGGGGATTGACTCCAGGCATTTTCCCAAAACGGATTCGGAAGGTACTTCGGATTTGGAGCAAGGTTATTTATCTGGACGGTTGCGACGCGGGAGGCGCTAGCTTCTTGCTGTGGGATGAACCTGGCCGTCCGGGATTTTTCGGGTGGTTGAGAGTTTGGCGTCGGGGCGGAGATCTCCCGGCAGACCGTCGGGTGTTGTAGCTGGCTGTCCGGCATTTTTTTGGGGGATGCTGGTGTCGGGAGGGATTTGTGGCGGAGCGATTCTGTTGCAAAGTGGACTACGGCGCTTAAACGCGGTTCGTGTCCGCAGACTCGCTCGGCGGATCAGGCCTGGTCGGAGGGGTAGTCGCGGTTGAAGGGGAAGACGAGCTGCTCGACGGAGGCGATGTTGTTGCCGTTGAGGCTGGCGGGGTGGAATCGCCAGGACTTCACGGTTTTCATAACGAGGTCGTCGAGGCTGTTGCCAATGCCCTGGACGAGCTTTTCGTCGGTGACGTCGCCCTGGGCGCTGATGGTGACATCGACGATGATTTTTTGCTCGTTGGCGGGGAGGACGGAGCGGTCGGCGACGGCGGGACGCGGGAAGTAAGTGGGGAAGGCGGGTTCAGCGTCGTCGGAGCCGGAGCCGTTGCCGATCATCTGCTGCGGCTGCTTCGAAGGGGTGCCGGCCTGGGCGAGATTATTTTGAGACGCCGGTTTGGGGCGCTGCGGGACGCGGGGCTGACGCAGCCGAACGGGATTTTCGATCAGCGTCTCTTTGGGAAGGGGTATGGGTGAGGGGATGGAGCGTTTGGTGCGGGCTGCATCGGGCGTGGAGTCGCTGATGCCTGAGCTGCCGGTCCAGTAGAGGGCGGCGGTGCAGCAACGGCTTTCGCGGTAGACGGGGCGGACTTTTCCGAAGTGCAGCGTGAACAGGAAGGCGATGAGGAGGACGGCGGCGTGGGAGGCGAGGGAAAGAAGGATGCCGGCCGGGCGGCGCTGATGGATGCGATTTGAGGAGAAGATCATGCGCGGGCCTCACAGAACATTGTCTTGCCTGCGGGTGATTGGGGATTCGACGGTCCAGTCAGTAATATGTTACCTGCCCGGAGAAATTCCGGGGGAGTCGAAGGCGATGGCGTGGGCAGAGACGTTTCACTGCGACGTATGCAATAAGGAAAAGCGGGAGGAGTCGGCGGACTGGTGGCTGGCGTGGACGGAGACGCTTTCGCCGGCGGAGGGCGAGCGCGAGCAGCCGGTGATCAAGGTGACGCCGTGGAATGGATTTCTGTCGCACTCGGCGGCGGTTCGGCATCTGTGCGGGGCGCGATGCGTGCACACCATCACGGATCGGTGGATGGCGGAGCGGGACTGAAGTCAGGGAGCAGAGAGCACCCTGGTTGTATAAAATCCCAGACACGTTGGTCATCAGAGGGTCGTATGGCTGGTCGGCTCCTGCTGCTCGTGGCATTGGCTCTTGTTGGGGACCCGGCGTTCGCTCAGACGGCGACTCCCACACCTGTTTTTACCATCGCCGATGTCCATCCCAGCCCCTGGATCCATTACTCCTACATGAACGGTGGGACGCTCCACGGCGATCGCTACACCCTGCGCCAGGCGACGATGATCGATTTGATCGCGAACGCGTACTCCATCGATCCGAAGACGATCCATGGAGGGCCGGCGTGGCTGGAGTTCGATCGTTTCGATGTCGTTGCGCAGGCTCCGGCCGGAACGCCGGCAGCGACGCTGAAGCTGATGCTGCGTTCGCTGCTCGGTGAGCGCTTCGGGCTGGCGACGCATAAGGGGATGGCATGGACGCCCGCCTGGATTCTGACCGCCGTGAAGCCGAAACTGGTCGAGGTTCCTGGCGGCACGCCGGAATGTGCTCCCGCGAAGCCGTCTGTCAGCAGCACTCCGATGTACGCGGTGGCCTGTCACAGCATGCCCATGGACCAATTCGCGCCAATCCTGCAACTGCTCGCCGCCGGCTACCTGGACAACACACCGGTGGTGGACTCGACCGGCCTCAAGGGCAAGTACGACTTCGAGTATCAGTGGAGCCCGCGCGCCGAGCTCGCCCGGGCTGGTTCCGACGGTTCTCGATTTTCGATGCGCTGGCGAAACTCGGGCTCAGGCTCGATCTCGAGACCGCTCCGCGTCCGGCTCTTACCGTCGACCATGTCAGCCGGACGCCTACGCCGAACGCGGCCGGTATCGAGAAGGCGCTGCCGCCGCTCCCGCCACGTCAGTTCGAGGTCGCGGTCATCAAGCCCAGTAAGCCCGGCCAGCAGTCTTTCAGCGCCATTGGCCGCGACGGTATTCAGGACATGGCCAGCTCCGTTAAAGAGCTGATCCAGTTTGCGTGGAACCTCAGCCTCGACGGCGATGAGGATATGGTCGGGCTTCCTCCGTGGGCCGCCTCGGATCGCTACGACGTTCATGCGAAAGCCGCGGCTGAGGATTTCGTCCCCTCAGTAACGGGTGGCAGGGAAGTCGAATACGAACAGGCTCGCCAGATGCTGCGGGCGCTGCTGGTGGAGCGCTTCGGCATTGAGGCGCACGAGGAAGAGCGGCTGGTGACGGCATACAACCTGGAATTGGCCGGTCTGAAAGTCGATCCTAAGCTGAAGGTCGCCGATCCTGCAGAGCGCACGAAATGTGGAGAAGGTCCAATGCCGGGAGAAAAACATTTCGGCACGATTGCGCCGAACCTGGATCGGGTATTCCACTGCCAGAATGTAACTCTCACCGAGTTCGGTCGGGAGTTGACTTACTATGCGTACGACTTTATTTACTCGCCGGTGGCCGATGACACAGGGCTTTCCGGCCGGTACGACATAACGCTCAGCTTCAGTTCAGAAGACTCGGGAGAGGCCGGATCGGGAGACGATTCCGGCGGCGGGTCGCAGAGCGGGTCTGCTGGCCCGAGCGATCCGAGCGGAGCTGTCTCACTTTTCGACGCTGTGCGCCGCCAGTTGGGCCTGCGCCTCGAGAAGGTTCGCCGCCGGGCCCGGTTCTGGTGATCGACCACATCAATCGGAAGCCTGCCGATAACTGAACGAGTCGAGGACCCGTCCGCAGAGCGAAAGGTTCACCACCTGATTAGTTGGTGTAGATGCGGACGTAGTCGACGAGCATGGGACCGGGGAAGGTGGTGAATGCGTTGGGTGGGCCGGGCCAGTCGCCGCCGACGGCGAGATTGAGGAGGATGAACATCGGTCCCTGATCGAAAGGCCAGGTGCCCTGGAAGTTGCTGGTGTTGAAGGTGGCGTAGATGTTCGTGGGGTCGTCGACGTAAAACTGCACCTGACCTTTGGACCAGATCATGCCGTAGGTATGCCAGGCAGCAGCGGAGAAGGATGGGGGATGATACTGCTGCGTGCCGTTGACCTCGGCGCTGCCGCTGGGACCTCCGTGGACGGAGCCGGCGATCCAGTCATAACCGGGAGGCGTTGCTCCGACGGAAAACGGCGGATTGCTGCCGTCGATGTGCTCCATGATGTCGGCTTCGCCGCAGGCGGGCCAGGAAATGGTGTTGATGTTATTGCCGAGGAGCCAGAAGGCGGGCCACATGCCCTGCGATTCCGGCAGCATCATTTTGGCTTCGATGCGGCCGTACTGGAAGCTGAAAAGGCCCTGGGATTTGAGGCGCGCGGAGGTGTAGGCGGTGCCGCTGGGATTTTCCGCAACGATGTGCAGATAGCCGTCGGTTCCGGTATAGGCATTGGGGTTGGTGCTCGAGCAGGGGCTGGTCGCGGAGCCCCAGGCGCAGTAGGTTTCGAGCTCGTTATTGCCGCAGCAGTTGGTGCCGGTGTCGTAGGCCCAGGTGGCGGGGTTGGGCTGTCCGCTCGTGGTGCCAGTGTTGGTGAACTCGTCGCTCCAGACGAGAGTGCCGGAGGCGATGTTGGGCGCGAAGGTTTGGGAGGCGACGGAGCTGTTGAGTAACGGTGGTGCGGTGGCGAGCGCGTTGACGGTGAGATTGGAGGCGACGAGGAAGGGCGCGAAGTATTGGGTTGATGACGAGGTGGGCGTGGTGCCATCGGTGGTGTAGTAGAGGGTGGCGCCGGAAGTGGCGTCGCTGAGGGTGACGATGACAGCGCTGTTTTGTGCGCCGGTGGTGGCGATGGTGGGCTTCGCGGTGGCCTGATTGGGGGGCGGCGTCGTTCCTCCACCACTGGAACTGCCGCTGCAGCCGGCAACGGATGCCGCCCCGATGGCGATCCACAGTGCGCAGCAGGAGAGGGTGGCGGAAAAAAGTCTGGCTGTAGTTTTCAGGGGCAGAAATCGTGACAGCACTTCATTCTTCACAGTCGTCTCCTGGGCCCACGGCGGGAACATGCGGGTCCGCGTCCGTCCACCACTGTACTGCGGTGCAGGTTGATGGTGGAAGAGGGAAACAGCCGGGGCGGGTGCCTCTGGTAAGCTGGCGCAATGCCCAGCCCTTTCCGGAGCCTGAGCTCGGCGCAGCGACACGCGTTCGCTGCGTGTTTTCTGGGGTGGTCACTCGACGCGTTTGATTTTTTCATTCTGGTTTTCTGCGTTTCAGCGGTAGCGGCAGACTTTCGTGTAGCGCGGACGGAGGTGGCAGCGGCGATTTCGATCACGCTGGCGCTGCGGCCGGTGGGTGCGTTTGTGTTTGGCGTGATGGCGGATCGCTTTGGGCGGCGGCCGACGCTGATGTTCAACATTGCGTGCTACTCGTTGCTGGAACTGGCGTGCGCGTTTGCCGGCTCGATGCACACGCTGTTTATTTTGCGCGCGCTGTTTGGGATCGCGATGGGCGGGGAGTGGGGAGTGGGCGCGGCGCTGGTGTTTGAAACGCTGCCAAAGGAGAATCGCGGATTCTTTTCCGGCCTGTTGCAGGAGGGATACGCAGTTGGGTATCTGGTAGCAGCGGCAGCGTATGCGGTGCTGTTTCCGTGGTTCTCGCACTTCACGTGGCACGGGCACAATTTCGGATGGCGGGGGATGTTTCTGGTGGGTGCGGCTCCGGCGCTGCTGGTGTTTTATATCGGCGGCAAGGTGAAGGAGTCGCCGACATGGAAGGAAGGGCGATCGCTCGAGACCCGAACGCTGCCGGAGATGGGACTGCGGAAGGGGCTGCTGCAGTATGCGGGAACGTTTCTGTTTCTGGTGCTGCTGATGACGGGGTTCAATGCGTTTTCGCACGGGACGCAGGATTTATATCCGACGTTTTTGCAGAAGGACCATGGTTTCTCAGCGCAGCTGACGGGCGGGATCGCGATCCTGTACAACATTGGCGCGTTGGCGGGCGGGATGGTGTTCGGGACGTTTTCAGAGCGCATCGGGCGAAAGAAGGCGATCATTCTTGCAGCGCTGCTGGCGCTGCCGGCGATCCCGCTGTATGCGCTGTCGCATTCGGTGAGGATGCTGGCAGCGGGCGCGTTTGTGATGCAGTTTATGGTGCAGGGTGCGTGGGGCGTGGTGCCGGCGTGGCTGAGTGAGCTGTCGCCGGGTCCGGTGCGGGCGACGTTTCCGGGGCTGGCGTATCAGCTGGGAAACTTCATTGCGTCGTGGAATGCGGTGATCCAGACGAAAGCGGCGGAGCGGTTTGGGCTGGGCGTGGTGCTGGCGGTGACGGTGGCGATTGTGGCTTGCTATCTGGCGCTGGTCGCGAGTTTTGGGCGGGAGTCGCGTGGGGCGGATTTGAGGGCGACCTGAACAGCCGCGCGGTTACGGATTGCGGGTTACAGGCGCGGTGCGGGCGGCGAGGATGGCTTCGACGGCGCGGAGATCCTCTTCGGTGTCGACGCCAATGGTGTCTGACGGCGCCGAGGCGACGTGGATATCGATGCCGTTGTCGAGGAGGCGGAGCTGCTCGAGGCGCTCGACCTGCTCGATCCATGACGGCTGGAGCGTCGCGAATTTCTGGAGCGCTGCTTTGCGATAGGCGTAAACGCCGAGGTGCTTGCGATAGCCGGTGAATCCGGCATTGTCGCGGTCGTGGGGGATGGTGGCGCGAGAGAAGTAGAGGGCGCGGTCGTCGCTGGCGGTGACGACTTTGACGGCGTTGGGATTGTGGATGTCGGCGGCGGGGCAGCGGACGGCGAGTGTGGCGACCTGAACTTCGGGGCGCTCAAAGAGCTGGAGCATGGGCTGGAAGTGTTCAGGGGTGAGGAGCGGCTCGTCGCCCTGGATGTTGACGTAGATGTCGGCGGGGATGGACTGCGCGACGGCCCAGACGCGGTCGGTGCCGGAGGCGCAGTCTTCGGGTGTGAAGACGGCGGGGAGCAGGTGCTGCTGGGCGAAGTTGAGGACCTCATCAGAGTCGGTGGCGATGAGAACCTGGTCGAGGAGGGGGCAGGCGCGGGCGGCGCGATAGACCCAGGCGATCATGGGCTCGCCGGCAATTTCGCGAAGGACTTTGCGTGGCAGGCGAGTAGAGCCGAGCCGGGCGGGGATAACGGCGAGCACGTGGCCGAGGGTGGAAGGCAAGAAAGGGAATCCTCCGAGGGATAGTGTATCGGCGCGCCGGTGGCGCATCAAATAGCGCATCATTTGATGCTAATATTGATGCGAGAGGTGAGAAATGAGGACTACGGTGACGCTGGACGATGAGTTGCTAAAGGATGCGGCGGACTACACGGGCATTAGGGAGAAGAGTGCACTGGTGAACGCGGCGTTGAAGGCACTGGTTGAGCGTGAAGCGTCGCGGAGAGCCGCAAGGCTGGGTGGCACGATGCCGGGGTTCAAAGCAGCGCCTCGCCGCAGGCCGCCCGCAACTGCGCGTCGGCGGAAAGCCGCTTGATCCTCGCCGATACTTCTGTCTGGGCTGACCACCTGCGCCAGATCGACCCTACGATGGATCACCTGCTCCAGTCAGGCGGCGTCCTGATGCACGTGGTCGTGATCGGAGAGGTGTCGCTGGGCCTGCTGGCCGACCGTTCCACTACGCTCAGGATCCTGCAGAACCTACCGAAGGCTGTCGTCGCACAGCATGAGGAGGTATTGCAACTGATCGAGGACTGGAAACTGTACGGCTGCGGAATTGGCTATAGCGATGCGCATCTGCTGGCCTCGGTGCTGCTGACCTCCGGTTCAAGACTGTGGACGCGGGACAAGGCGCTGCGCAAAGTGGCGCAGCAGCTATCGCTGGATGCAAAGCTGGCGTAGGGCATTGGCGTGTTTTTGCCGGACATCCTGACGAGGATTCACGCTGTTGTCATGGGCAGAGCGAGCCTCCGGCTCATGACCCGGGTGGCGGTTGCGCCTCGATGGGCCGGGACGATAGTTTGGTTGACGGAGAACGCATGGCTTCCGAGACGACGATCAATCCGAATTTAGAGACAATTCTGCGCGAGCACCGGGTGTTTCCGCCCCCGGAGGAGTTCGCGAAACAGGCCCACATCAAGACGCTGGCCGAGTACCGCAAGATGTATCAGCGGTCGGTGAGCGATCCGGAGGGATTTTGGGCGGATGCGGCGCGGGAGCTGCACTGGTTCAAGCCGTGGGAGAAGGTTCTGGAGTGGAATCTGCCGTGGGTGAAGTGGTTTGTCGGCGGCAGGATAAACCTTTGCTACAACTGCGTGGATCGGCACGTGGAGAACGGGCGCGCGGAGAAGACCGCGATTGTGTGGGAGGGTGAGCCGGGCGAGGTGCGGAAGCTGACGTTCCGCGAACTGCAGGCTGAGGTACAGAAATTTGCGAATGCGCTGAAGGGCCTGGGGATTAAGAAGGGCGATCGCATTGCGGTGTATATGGGCATGACGCCGGAGCTGGCGATTGCGGTTCTGGCGTGCGCGCGGATTGGCGCAGTGCACTCGGTGATTTTCGGCGGCTTTGCGGCGAACGCGATTGTGGATCGGGTGAACGATGCGCAGTGCGTGGCGATTCTGACGCAGGACACATCGTACCGTCGCGGCAACGAAGTAAAGCTGAAGGCGACGGTGGATGAGGCGGTCGGGCAGTGTCCGACGGTGAAGAACGTGGTGGTCTATCGGCGGTCGGGTTCGGCGATCACGATGAAGGAGGGGCGCGACCACTGGTGGCACGACCTGACGGCGAAGGCGGATGCGGTGTGTCCGGCGGAGGAACTGGATTCCGAGGATCCGCTGTACATCCTGTACACGTCAGGAACGACGGGCAAGCCAAAGGGACTGGTGCACACGACGGGCGGCTACGCGGTGCAGACCTATCTGACGAGCAAGTACATCTTCGATCTGAAAGAAGACGATGTGTACTGGTGCACGGCGGATATTGGCTGGGTGACCGGGCACTCCTATGTGGTGTACGGAATTTTGCAGAACGGCACGACGACGGTGATGTACGAGGGTGCGCCGAATCATCCGCAACCGGATCGATTCTGGAAGATGATCGACGATCACAGGGTGACGGTGTTTTATACGGCGCCGACGGCGATTCGCGCGTTCATCAAGTGGGGCGACGATTATCCTGCGAAGCACGATCTGAGCACGCTGCGGTTGCTGGGGACAGTGGGCGAGCCGATCAACCCCGAGGCTTGGATCTGGTATCGGGAAGTGATTGGCAAGGGGCGGTGCCCGATTGTCGATACATGGTGGCAGACGGAGACGGGCGGGATCATGATTTCGCCGGTGCCAGGAGCGGTAGCGGTGAAGCCGGGATCGGCGACGCGGCCGTTTTTCGGAATTGTGCCCGAGGTTGTTACAAAAGAGGGAAATCCGGTGCCGGCGGGGCAGGGCGGACTGCTGGTGATCCGGAAACCATGGCCTTCAATGGCGCGCACGATCTTCAACGATCCGGAGCGGTACGAGAAGGCGTACTGGTCGGATGTTCCGGGATGTTATTTCACAGGCGACGGCGCGCGTATGGACGAGGACGGCTATTTCTGGCTGATGGGCCGCGTGGATGATGTGATCAACGTGAGCGGGCACCGGCTGGGGACGATGGAAATCGAGTCGGCGCTGGTGGCGCATCCGAAAGTGGCGGAGGCCGCGGTGGTGGGGCGTCCGGACGAACTGAAGGGGCAGGCGATTGCGGCGTTTGTGACGCTCGAAGGTGGGTTTACTCCGACAAAAGAAACGAAGGATGAGCTGCGCGCGTGGGTGGCAAAGGAAATTGGATCGCTGGCGCGGCCGGACGATATTCGTTTCACGGATCAGTTGCCGAAGACGCGGTCAGGCAAGATTATGCGGCGGTTGCTGCGGGAGATGGCGACGCATGGGGAGATCAAAGGCGACACAACGACGCTGGAAGATTTCAGCGTGATCGCGAAGCTGCGGGAGCAGGACGAGTAGGCGGTATCGGGAACAGGGATGGGGGAGCGCCGGAGACGGCGCTCTTTTTATTGCGCGATGGGAAGCTCGATGTGGGAAGCAGCGTAGATGTGCTGCTCGGCGGGTTTGTAATCCGCGGGCTGGGCGGTCATGATGCTGGGCACGGAGGTCTGCGGATTGCGGTCGTAGAGTGGGAACCAGGAGCTTTGGACCTGGACCATGATGCGATGGCCTTTGAGGAAGACGTGGTCGGCGGCATGGAGCGAGAATTTGTATTCCTCGGGAGTGTTGGCAGGGATGGCTTCAGGGCGTTCGCGGCTGGTGCGATAGCGTCCGCGAAAAATCTCATCGTTGATCATGAGCTCGAAACCGGCGGGTTGGACGCCGGGACCGGGATCGATGGCCTCACAAGGGGACGTACACGGCGCAGGGTTGGCGTTGTCGGGAAAAACATCGATCAGTTTGACGACCCAGTCGCTGTCGGTGCCAGAGGTTGACGCGATGAGATCGGCGACAACCTCGCCGGTGATGGTGAGGTCGTGGTCGAGGGGTGGCGTTTCCCATGCCACGACATCTTTGCGGTTGTTGACGAAGCTTTGATCCTGAACGAGCCAGGTGTACCAGCCGGAGCCGGCAGGGGCGTAGGTAGCTTCGATCGGGCGGGGGCGATAGGGGACCGGATCGGCAGGATCGGAGGTATAGGCTTTGAAGGCGTTGAGGTCGGCGGGCCTGGTGAAACTGAGGGCGCCGTCGGATCCGAGATAGAGATCCGTCGCTGTTACATTTTTGGGCGGCCACTGGTCGTAGTGCATCCAGCGCTCGGAGCCGGTTTGGTACGTGGCGGTGTTGGTCAGATCGAAGCCAGGCTGGTCTTTAAGGTAGTACGCGAAAAAGGGCGCTTCGATTTTCTGGCGGTACTCGTCGCCGACGGGCTCGCCGAAGTTGACGTCGCCCAAACGGCGCGTGGTTTGAGACCAGCCGCCATGTCGCCAGGGACCGAGGACCATGAAGACGCGGTGCGCCGGGTCACTCGGCTGATTGTGGGGCTCGAGGGCGGCGTATTCGGCCTGGGGACCCCAGAGGTCCTCCTGATCCCACCAACCGCCCACTTCGAGAGTGGGAACGGCGACGGTGGTGAGGTGGTTCTGGACGGCGCGCGATTGCCAGAAGTCGTCGTAAGCGGGGTGTTTGAGGAAGGCGTGCCAGGTGGGAAGGCTGTCGAGAGAGGAGCTTCCAGGGGATTTTTCCGCTAATTTTCCGGCTGATGCAAAAGAACCCGCATCGAGGAAGTATTTGTAACCGTCCTCGTCCAGTTTTCCAAATGCATTTTCTTTGCCGGACTCCATGCCGATGACGTAGTCGTAGCCGTAGGTCTGGCGGAAAGCGCCGTTGTGGAAGAAGTCATCGCCGATCCAGACGTCGGTCATGGGGGCCTGCGGGGAGATGGCGCGGACGGCGGGATGCGGGTCGATGCCGATTTCAGCGGTGAGGAAGCCGGGGTAGGAGATGCCGAGTGCGCCGACGCGGCCGTTGTTGCGGGGGACATGTTTGAGCAGCCAGGCAATGGTGTCGTAGCTGTCGGTGCTTTCGTCGATCGCCTTTGGATCATGATGATCGGCGAGGGGACGCATCATGACGAAGGCGCCCTGGGATTTGTAACGGCCACGGATATCTTCCATGACGAAGATGTAGCCGCTCCGGGCTAGCTCGGTGTAGCGGCTGTTGATGGAGTCGGAGTCGGAGCCGTCGACGCCGTAGGGCGTGCGCTGCATGAGGAAGGGCAGCGGTTCTTTCGTGTCGGTCGGGCGGAGGATGATGGCGTGGAGTTTGACGCCGTCGCGCATGGGGATCATGACCTCGTCATGCGAGTAAGGGCGGAAGTGGTTGTGGATGGGTTGAGAGGAGATTCTGGCGAGGATACTTTCCTGGCCCCCGGCGGAGAATTTAACCGAGGTGACGGCGCCGCTGGAATCGGTAACGAAGGTGTAGTGGGAGGTGGAGTCGGGGGTGAAAGAGGTGTTGGATTCGGCGGTGAGGTCGAGGCGTGGGGAGCGGGCGCCTTCCATATAGAGGCGGTCGCCATCGCGAAAGATGGAGAGGACGATGTCGGGCTCGTCCTGCTCGCGGTACTGGCCCACGTAGCTATCGAGGGTGGTGGTGGGAACGTGGACGCCCGCGGCCTTTTGCGGGGTGAGGCGGGGCGCGGGGAAGCAGAGGGCGGGCGTGAGGAGAAGGATGAAGAAGGCGAGGCGGCGGGGTAGCATCGGGATTCAATGGTACCGCGAGGGCGCGGGAAATCGGCACTTTCGCGGAGTGCGGCCGAGCGGCGACAATAAGTGGAGAATTTTCGGGATCGGGAAGGGAAGCAAAGAGTGGGATTGAGGGGAAAACAGCGTTCAGCGTTCAGCGTACGGCGTTCAGGGGTTGAATGCTCGCGTGCGATTCGAGGTTTGGCGCCTGCGGTGTGGGCCTGTCTCCTGCTTGCCTGCGGCGGAGCGGCCGCAGCGCAGGATGCGCAACATGCCGGGATGGCGACGGGAACGCCGTCGAAGGCGGTGTACGACGAGCAGCATCGGCCCATCACGGCAGGCGGATTTGTGAAGACGGGGCCGATCGTGTTTCAGGATGTCGCGAAGGCTGCGGGGCTGACGACGTGGCATCACACGGCGGGCACACCGGACAAGCCGTACATCGTGGAGGCGAAGGGACCGGGCGTATGCCTGATTGACTACGACAACGATGGGTGGCTGGACATTTATTTTGTGAATGGGTCGACGCTCGACGCGATGAATGGAAAGGCAGCGGCTCCGAAGGCGGCGCTGTTCCACAACAACCATGACGGGACGTTTACCGATGTGACGGAGAAGGCAGGCGTAGGGAACGAGCGCTGGGGGTATGGCTGCGCGGTGGCGGATTTCGACAACGACGGCTACCCGGATTTGTACGTGACGAATTACGGGAAGAATCGGCTGTACCGGAACAACCACGATGGGACGTTTACCGACGTGGGGGAGAAGGCGGGGGTGACGCTGGGGACGTGGTCGACCGGCGCGACGTTTGGCGACTACGACGGCGATGGCAAGCTGGATTTATTTGTGGCGGGGTACATCCATTTCGATTTTGTGCATCCGCCGGTATCGGGATCGCGGACGGTGAACTACGCGAGCTGCCAGTTCCGGGGAGTGGAGACGATGTGCGGGCCACGGGGATTGCCGGGGGAGCGGGATCATTTGTTCCACAACAACGGCGATGGGACGTTTACGGATGTGAGCGAGACGCTGGGCGTCGATAACAAGAGCGGGTACTACGGGCTGGGCGCGCTGTTTGTGGATGTGAACAACGACGGGAAGATGGATCTGATCGTCGCCAACGACTCGACGCCGAATTATCTGTTTATCAACAAAGGCAACGGGACATTTGAAGACGACAGCTATCTGAGCGGGTTCGCGCTGAACGCGGATGGGCGCGAGGCGGCGAATATGGGGCTGGCCGCCGGCGATTACGAAAACAACGGGCACGAGTCGATTGTGAGCACGACGTTTTCCGACGATTACAACATCGTGTTTAACAACGACGGCAAGGGAAACTTTACCGATGTGAGTTATCAGTCGGGCGAGGCGGCGCCGTCGATTCCGTTTGTCGGGTTCGGAGATGGGTTTCTGGATTACGACAACGATGGATGGAAAGATCTGCTGATCGTGAATGGGCATGTGTACCCGCAGGTGGATGCGCATCCGGAGTGGGGAACCAGCTACGCGCAGCGGCCACTGCTGTTTCACAACACAAAGAACGGAAAATTTGAAGTGGTGCCGGCGGTGGAGGGCACGGGGCTGGCGGTGGTGACGGTAGGACGCGGTGTGGCGTTCGGGGATTTATTTAACGATGGAAAGATAGATGCGGTGATGAACAACATGGATGGGGTGCCGGTGCTGCTGCGGAACGTGAACCCGGATCATCATCACTGGGTGGAACTGAAACTGTTGGGAGGGCCGAAGGGTCCGCGCGATGCTGTGGGCGCGACGGTCTATCTGATGGCGGGCGGCATCCGGCAGCGGGGCGACGTGCTGAGCGGAGGAAGCTATTTGTCGTCGAATGACCCTCGGGTGCATTTTGGCCTGGGGGATGCGGCGAAGGTGGATGGTGTGGAGATTCGCTGGCCGGACGGGACGGTGCAGAAGCTCACGCTGCCTGCGGTGGATCGGATTTTTACAGTGCAAGAGGGGAAGGGACTCGCGCCTTGAACGCGCTCGGAGCAGGTTGTTCAGGCGGAGGCGCCTGGCGCCAGGGAAGAACCGCGGCAGGAGCTACTTCTTTCCGTAGACTTTGGCACGGGTCCAGTAGGTTCCGTTATTCCAGTTGATGTGATTGCCGTCGCCGGTGACCTGGCCGGTGATGCGGTTGCCGCTCCAGCTTGAGTCGATGCTGCCGTTGTTGTCGATCTGACCCGCGGCGGTCGCACCCAGGCCATTATCGAGCGCAAGGTTTTTGCCGTTCATCTGGATGGATGCGGGTTTCGCGACGAGGCCCATGGCAATCCACTGGCCGCTGAGGTCGGGCAGCTTCTCGAGAGACGCAACGCAGCGCATCCAGTATGTGCCGTTCGTCCAGTCAATCTGCGAATGGTCGGGAGAGAGGTTGCCTTCCACGCCGAGCCACCCGGGTGCGAGGAGCATGGTGGGCATTGGGGTTTCAGCGAGTGAAGGATCGCCACTCTGACCGGCGAGGAGAAGGGCGTCGTGCTCGATGTGGATGGAGGCGTAGGCGGACGGATCGCCCTGAACACACCACGCTCCGAGAAACGGAGAGCTGAGGGAGGGTGAAGGAAAGGCTTCGGCGAGTTGTTGGGTAAGGCGCTGGCCGATTTCTGCGGTGGTGGAAGCGACACGTGCGTTTTCGATGCTGGGCGGAGCGCCTCCCCACTGCCAGAAGTTTGTCCACGAGGAGTGAGCGATGAGAGCGGAGAGCTGTGGGTTGGGGAAGCGGCGGTTATAGGGAACGGCCCAGCCAATTTCGAGCCCGGAGTAGGTTTTTGCGATGTTCTGCGTGTGGCCGGTGCGTATCGCGATGATGTCGGGATTTTCGAGGGCCGCGGTATCGAAGAGCACGAGCCGATGGATGGCGCCGTTGCGTTGGGAATACATGGCAACGCCGTTGGCCTCGCCCAACTCCGCAATCATGATGAGAGCGCCGAGTGCATAGAGCTGGTAGTGCAGCGCCATCTGGCCGCGGGCCATTTCGGCGGGAAGTGAGCCATCGGGCTGGATAGCGTCGATGCCGAGACGATAAGTGGCAACGCCCCAGAGGAGCGCATCGGGATCGTTGGAGGCAACGCCCTGGGCGGCGAGGGCAAGTCCAGCCCAGTAGAGGTGATTATTCCAGGCGTCGGACCCCGCGCGGGCGGTATGAGCCTCGAAGTAGTCGTGCTCCGATTTGGCCAGGCGACGGAACCACTCCTGGATAGCGGTCTCCTGTTGTTGTGTACCCGCACCGCTGTTACGGACCTTGAGGTACGCGACGCCCGCGGCGCTGAGCAGCCAGTTCTGCAGGTAGGTGCCGCTGTTCTGCGGCATGTCTTCATCCCAGGCATCGGCGGCCGCGGCGGCACTGAGCAACGAATACACGCAGGCGGCGGCGGATCGGCTGCCGGTGGTACGGTACTGGTCCGCAGCGCGCGTGGTTTCCTGGCCGAGATGCGTGGGGCCGGCGGTGGCTTCGTTGAAGGCTGCGAGTTTTTTCGGGTCGATGACGGAGTACTGCTTGTCGGTATAGTAGCCGTCGGCGTTGAGTGTTTTGCTGAAAGCGGGGGGAGTGGGGCAGGTGTAGGGCGCGTCGGTGGAAGCGACGGGGGCACCGTCCCAGGGAGAACGCAGGCGCTGGGCGGAGGCTGCAGTGGAAAGGAGGAGGGCGGTGACGGTGAGGAGCGAGGTCGTGCGGGTCACGCGCCCATCTTAGCCGGTCGAGATCAGGAGACTACAGCCTTCGTGGTGAAGAGCGGAGCGAAGTAGCTGCGGTAGGCATACAGAAGAAAAAGCTCGAGGATCACGACGGCGCTGCCTGTCCCGAGGGTTTTGGGAAGGAAGAGAACGCCGAAGAGGGAGATATTGACGGCGACAGGCGCGAGCAGGGTGAGTCCGAGGGGAACGAATCGGCCGGAGAGCAGGAGGAGGCCGCCAACCATCTCAAAGACTCCGACGATCATCATCCAGTGATGGTGCATCATGAGCAGCGACCATGTGCCGGGGTCGCCGGGCGGGATGCTGGCCGGGTTCATAGGGAAGAACTTGAGGAGCCCGGAAGCGAAAAACACCAGGCCGAGAAGGATGCGGCAGATCAGAGCGGCGATTTTCATGCATTCACCCTGGAGTGGAAGATTTGTAGGTTGGATGACCCTGGAGCGGGAAGGATTCCGGGCGCGGATTCATAAAACCTGCAGCGGAAGCCAGTCGGCCAAGCGGTCGATGCGGTGGTTGGAGGAATGCTGTGCTTGCTCATGCTTAGGGCGGGGCTGCCCTCGCGTTATGGGGGGGCTAGAAATTCTCACGGCTGCCGAAGTCCAGCAGAGGAACAGGTGAAGACGCAGAATGTGTCCGGTGATCCATCATCGAAATTCGTCCCGGAACCGAGGATTGGGCTCGTGATTAAGGGGCGGGCGTGGATTTTTCTCCGCCGTTGGTGGCGGCGGTGAGGGCGCGGATGATGTCGATTTCGCGCTGACGATAAGGGGTGCCATCGGGGTGAAAGACGTCGTGAAACCAAATCGTCGGTTGTTGAATCGTGTAGGGGCGCTCCCAGGAATCCCAGGGAAGGTACGTTTGCGATTTGCCCTGGACGAAGCCCCAGTTGATGGCAGCGACGCGATACTTATGCGCGATCGGGAGGATGGTATCGAAGGTGCTGCCCGCGCCGCGCGCCATGTATTCAGTACAGAAAATGGGGCGGTGGTACTGCTCGAGAAAGAGGACGTGCTGCTCGAAATCTTCGGGCCAGCCGTAGTTGTGGAAGGAGAGGATGTCGGACTTTTCGATCTGGATGCGCTGGATGGGCGTAAGGGTCTTCATGGAGGACCAGTCGCCCTGCCAGATACCGCTGGTGAGGGGTTGGACTGGATCTTGCGAGCGAGCCCAGTCGTACACTTCGGGGAGTAATTTTTCGACGAGGGCAAGCTCGTTGGCGGGCTCGAGGGGGCGGTATTCAGGGCCGTTGAGGTTGTCGGGTTCGTTCCAGAGATCCCAGGCGAGGATGCGGGGATCTTTGGCGAAGGCGCCGACGACGCCTTTGACATAGGCTTCGAGGCGCGGATACTGCGCAGGGTCGGTGAGGGCGGCGCGGCCGGGGCTCTGCACCCATCCTGAATTGTGAACGCCGGGGATGGGCTGGTGCTGCGGCCCGAGTTTTGGATTCGGATCCCAGCAGGAATCGAAGAAGACGAGAACCGGGCGGATGTGGTGTTTGGCGCAGAGGCCGAGGAAGACGTCGATGCGCTTGCGGAAGCCCTCGGGATCCTGCTGCCAGAGCAGGTCGTGGAGGAAGACGCGCATGGTGTTCATGCCGATGTTCTGGGCCCAGCCGAGCTCGAGGTCGATACGCTGCGGTTCGAAGGTATCGGCCTGCCACATTTCGAGCTGATTGATGGCGTCGGAAGGCAGGTAGTCGCTGCCGACGGGCCAGGGCTGCTGGGCGTACCAGGTTTTGGCTTGTTCCTCGGTCCAGCGTTCGGGAGATTTGGCAGCGGCGGAGAGGGATGCAGCGATAAGGAACGCGACAGCGACGGATGGAAGAAGGCCGGTTTTCATCGCGGTAATCGTACAGGAAAGGCTGGCAGGAAAAAATTGGAAGGAAAAAACCGGAGGGGGCAAGCCGTAAACGCTTACCGACAATGCGCTTTTGTTGTGGTCGCAAATCTACTATAACGGGGTGCACGGTTCCCTATGAACATAAGAGAAGTTGCGCGCCTGGCGAAGGTTTCGACGGCAACGGTGTCGCGGACGATCAACGGATCGGACAAGGTGACACGCGAGACGAAGGAGCGCGTGCAGCGGGCGATTGAGGAACTCGGGTTCTATCCGAATACTTGGGCGCGAGCGCTGGGGTCGGGGCGGAGCAGTCTGTACGGGCTGATCATTTCGGACATCACGAACCCCTTTTTCCCGGAGCTGGTGAAGAGCTTTGAAGACATTGCGGTGGAGAACGGCCAGGAAGTGCTGGTAGCGAATACGAATTACGATCCGGTGCGGATGAAGTTGTGCGTGAGCCGCATGCTGCAGCGCAAGGTCGATGGCGTGGCGATTATGACGTCGGAGATGGACAGCCGGCTCATTTCGGAATTTCAGAATCGCGCGATTCCGCTGGTGTTTCTGGACACGGGAACGGCGCAGAAGCTGACCAGCAACATTATGGTGGACTACGCGGCGGGCGTGGACGCGGCGGTAGAGCACATTGTCGGTTTGGGTCACACGGAGATTGCGTTCATCGCAGGGCCGTCGATGCTGCGATCGGCGCGGGTGCGGAAAGAGGCGTTCCATGTTTGTCTGGCGCGGCGCGGGATCGGCGCGGGATGGATGGAGGAGGGGAATCATCAGGTGGATGGCGGCCATGAGGCGATGGCGCGGCTGCTGAGCCGGAAGATGCGGCCGACCGCGGTGCTGGCCTCGAACGACATGACGGCGATCGGCGCGCTGGGGGCGATCTACGAGCGCGGGTTGCGCGTGCCCGAGGATATTTCGGTGGTGGGGTTCGACGATATACAGATCAGCGCCTTCACGCAGCCGGCGCTGACCACGGTGCGGCTGTCGCGGGATGAGATTGCGCGGGTGGCGTTCCGCGCGCTGTACGGCGCTCGGCAGGACAGCGGCGTGGGGACGGAGTATGCGGTGGCCACATCGCTGGTGCTGCGGCGATCGACGGGACGCGCGCCGGGGACGCGGGCGAAGACCGGGGGCCTCGAGGCCGTAGCGATCTGACGCTGCCGCTGCTTTGCATCTGTGCGGATGCGCGTTTTGGCAGAGAGCGCACGTCGCAACCAGGACAACCCGCTTGAAATGCTGTGCCTCCCAGTGAGCGTAACTGCACGCATCTCGCGGTGATCCGCAAACGGAGTAAAACCCACAATGAAAACTACAAGTAAGGTACTGTGCTTTGGGTTGCTGGCCGGTTCAGCATTTCTTTTGGCAAGCAGGCTTCAGGCCCAGACGGACGATGACAAGAAGTTCCTTGCGACTGCAGCCCAGTCGGATGTGAACGAGATTAAGCTGAGCCAGCTGGCTGAAGAGAAGGCGAGCGATCCGGCGGTGAAGGCCTTCGCGCACAAAATGGTGGTGGAACACAACAAGATGGAGACCAGCATGAAGCCGTTCGCAGATGCGTGGGCTTTGACACCGCCGGCGGGGCTGGACGACGACCATCAGAAGGAATACGACAAGCTGAACGGCCTATCCGGCAAAGACTTCGACAAGGAATACATGGATCAGATGGTGAGCGATCACGCCAAGGCACTGGACGCTTTCACGAAGGAAGCGAAGGATACCAAGGACGTGAAGTTCCGTGCGGCGGTGCTGAGAGGGAAAACGATGGTCGCCGCGCATAAGAACATGGCCTACGACCTGAAGAAGAAGCTGTAACGCAGGCGCCTGGACCCAGCCTGCTCGCTCCGGATCGCTGGGACGAGCAGGCGCGCGGTCGTAGAAACCGTGCATGGTTCGGTAGGACGGATCGATCAGGGTTGGAGCGGCCAATGGACTTCGGTCTTCCAGTCCTGGGGATTCGGATGATCGGCTGGATCGTTCAGGTACGCCTCCCAGGGAACGCCATTCGGGCGAAATCCGTTTTCTGCAATCCACTCCTCGACGGCGGCATAGGCATTTTGCAGCTGATCGTAGGGGCCGGAGTGAATGGTCACCGCAGCAGGACCGCCAGGCAACATTTCGGCAAGGACTTCGCCTTCGCCGTTGGCTTCCGTCCAGCCGCTGTTGGGCGCCGTAACTCGCATACCCGTTTCCAACGTGACTAATCCAACACTTGATTCCAGGTAGCGGGTGATGGGGTAGCCCGCGATGGCGAGGCCGCGCCGTTGCGCATCAATGAACACGCTGGGCAATGCTGCCCCGATGGTGGCCGCGATATCGGCACGGCGAACACGCCGCCGGACGACGAGAACCGGCTGAGGGGAGAGCTCCTGTCTTGCGATGGTGTAGTCCATAGATTTTTGGGAACGCCTTTCTCCTGATCCGACATGGTAGAGGCCGACACACGGCCCGATTTCGTTGACCCAGTCTGCGTGGCGCAGAGCAGTGGATGGTGTCAGTCCACATTTTCGATAGGCGCTCGGTGTCTGTCCGAAGCGGCGGCGAAATGCGCGGCAGAAAACTTCATGACTCTCGAATCCGCACTCCAGTGCGATGTGGAGGATCGACGCACGCGAAGCGAGCAGAGCGGCGGCGGCGCGATCGATCCGCAGCCGCAGAGTCCATTGCCCGGGGGTTTCTCCCAGGGCCGCACGAAGGGTGCGATGAGCGTGAAAAGGCGACTGGGCCATGTGGGCGGCCAGTTCTGCCAGCGCGACGTTCCTGCCAGAATTTTTCCTGGCGAGGCTGAGAGCGGGCTGGATCCTTTTCCAATCGTTCACTGGATTTTCTTTCCCTGGTGCAGGAATCCGCATGGCCGTGCAGCGAGAGAACGCCGCGAACCATGGCGCTAATTTAATCCATGGACCCTCAGGAGCCTTGATGTTTCTTGCTGATTTTCGAAAGTCGACCTCGAAAGGCGGAGCGCGATCTAAACGGGCCGCCCCAGAAACACCCACAGAGCCTCAATGACGACGTACGCAACCAGCGTTTGAACGTAGGGGTGCGTTGCGGAATGCCGACGTCTGTCGGTGAAGATCAGAACCGCCAGCATGGCGTCAATGAAGAGGAGGCAGACTGCCTGCGACGATGATTGTTTGAATGCTAAGTCGAGGAGGAGCGCGAGGTGTTGCATAAGCTGAACTCAGCGGCAAGCTGATTCAGAGAACAACCTCGGAGGCTCCTCAGAGACGACATGTATTACATCGGACTGGATGTTCACAAGAAGACGAT
>DATAZC010000240.1:0-8446 GCA_036272255.1 Acidobacteriaceae bacterium
GGGCATTGGCCTCGCGTTGGGTGCGATTCGACTGACCGGAGCCGTCGCCCCCATCCACCTGAACCTCGATTTTTCGACGCACGTCGACTTCACCATTCTGGGTGTTCTCTGCGGGCTAACGCTGCTTTCAGCAGTCGTTTCGTCGGCATGGCCTGCGCTGATTGCTGTGCGTGCGCCCATCGAGCCGGCACTGAAGCAGGGCGGACAACAGACGGGCGCGGGGCGGAAACATAACCGTCTGCGCAGCGGCCTGGTGGCAGTCGAAGTGGCCATGTCCCTCACCCTTCTTGTCGCGTGCGGCTTGCTGTTGCGCACCATCTACACGCTGCGTCACGTCCCGCTCGGCTACCGAACCGATCACATCGTGGTTGCGAACCTGTCCATTCCGTCGTACCGCTACGTGAACAAAAGCGTGGTTTCGAGCCTGTACCAGCCACTGCTGGAGCGCGCGCAACATCTCCACGGAGTCTCTTCGGCAGGGCTCATGAGCGAGGTGCCGCTCGGCCAGACTTTCAACATCATGTTCACACTGCGGATGAACGGCAACAGCATCATGGCGGGGATGAAGACGGCGAGCCCTGACATGCAGAAGATCTTCGGAATGAAGATGCTCGCCGGACGCTTCTTCACCAACGAGGACACACCCACCTCGGCGGGGGTGGTCGTGGTGAACCCCGCGTTCGCCGCCGAGTATGCGCCGAACAAGCACAATCCCAATTCCCTGCTGGGAATGACAGTATGGAACCTCCGCAAGGGCGTCCCGGCGAAGATTGTCGGGGTACTGGACAACGAGCGCCAAAAGACCGTGGCAGAGCCCTCGCAGCCCGAGATCGAGTTATGCCTTTGCCAGATCACCCCGGACAGCGGGATCTATCAGCCTTCCACCATTGCCATGGACCTCGCGGTGCGGACCCAGGAGCCGACGGCCGTCATGATTCCGGAGCTGCGTGATTTGCTGAAGCAGGCGAGCCCGGAGCTGGCGAACTCCACGTTCACAACCATGGACCAGATCGTCGAGGATTCTTTCGGCAGCCAGCGCCTCGCGGCGCATCTGCTGGAAGTCTTCGGCGGAGCCGCGCTGATGCTCTGTGTCGGGGGCCTGTATGGATTGCTCGCCTATGTCGTCACGCAGCGCACGCGAGAGATGGGCGTGCGCATCGCGCTGGGCGCGCAGCGTGGCAACTTGCTTTGGCTGGTGATGCGTCAGGCCGGAACGATGCTTCTGGTGGGCGTGGTTGTCGGCCTCGGTCTGGCGCTGGCTTCGGGGCGGCTGGTCCGCGGCTTTCTCTACGGAGTCGAGGCGCATGACGGCTGGACGCTGGCCGGTGCTGCCTTGTTGCTGTTTCTAAGCGGCATGCTGGCGGCGTATGTACCCGCGCGGCGAGCGGCGCGCGTCAATCCCATCGAAGCGCTGCGCGCAGACTGACGCCCTTAACCTGGGTTTGCTGCCAGCACGTGAGCTGCTTCCGGCCGGTAGCCGCGGAGGCCGAAGTAGAGAACGAAGCAGTAGCAGAGGAGCGGAACGATGAACGCCATCTGAATGTTGGTGGCATCGGAGATGCGCCCCATGATGGGCGGGCAAACCGCGCCGCCGATGATGGACATGACCAGCAGCGACGAGCCCTTGCGCGTCGCCGGACCGAGATGCCGGATGCTGAGCGCGAAGATGGTCGGAAACATAATGGAGTGGAAGAAACCGAGCAGCACAATGCCCGCAAGCGCCGCAGGTCCGCGGCTGGTGAGCACAAGGCCGACGGAGACGAGTGACCCAACCGCAAAGAACGCGAGCATGGCGGCAGGCGCAAAGCGCTTCATCAGAACGGAACCGCCGAAGCGCCCGATCATGAACGCCAGCAGATGCAGCTTGAGATAGTTGGCTGCCTGAACGTCGGTCGTGCCAGGCCGGCTGAATTCGACAAAGCGAATCACAAAGCTGGCGACGCCGACCTGGGCGCCGACATAAAAGAACTGCGCCGCAACGCCCTTGAGCAGGTGCGGGAAATGAAGAACGTGACGAGCCGCAGTTGGGTCGACGTCCGCCGGTTCCTCGGCAATTTTGGGCAGGTGCGAGAAGCCAATGAGCACCGCCATGCCGAGAAAAATGGCCACGATGATGAGATAAGGCAGCCGCACCACAGCAGCCTCCGCGGCCGGAGTGTTGCCGCTGTCCGCGAGCTGGTGCGCGCGAGCAAGAATCAGCGCTGAGCCGAAGATCGGCGTTGCCACCGCTCCCAGCGCGTTGAACGACTGCGCAAGATTGAGGCGGCGCTCGGAGGTCTCGGGCGGCCCGAGAAACGTGACGTAAGGATTCGCGCAGACTTCGAGGAAAGCCTGGCCGCAAGCCATGATGAAAAGGCACAGCAGGAATGCCGAGTAGACGTGAATATAGGCAGCGGGGATAAAGAGCAAGGCGCCAAGGGCGCAGATCACGAGGCCGGAGACAATGCCGCGCTGATAGCCGAGGCGCTCGACAATCCAGCCCGCCGGCCACGCTGCGAGAAAGTAGCCTCCGAAGAAAGCGAACTGAACAAACGACGATTGAAAATCCGTGAGGTGAAACGCCCCGCGCAGATGCGGAATGAGAATGTCGTTGATGTTGACGCCAACTGCCCAGAGAAAGAAGAGGCTGGTGACCAGAATCAGCGGCCATAGGTAGCGCGGCTCGGTCAGATTTCCCGGGCCGGAGATTGCGCTCGCCACCCCAGCGCGACGCGGCGATTCCATTATTCGCCCGCCACGACTGGATTGATGAGCTGGCCCAGGCCTTCGACTTCCGCAATCATGGTTTCGCCTGGCTGGAGCCACCGCTGCGGAGTTCGTCCGAGACCAACGCCCGCAGGTGTGCCGGTACTGATGATGTCGCCCGGCTCGAGTGTAGTGATGGAAGAGAGATGGGCGATCAGCTCCGGCACCTTGAAAATGAGCTCGCGGGTGTTGGAACGCTGCAGCACTTCGCCGCCGATCGAGAGCTGGATGTTCAGGCTGTGCGGATCATCGATCTCGTCGTCGGTGACAATCGCAGGACCGATGGGGCAAAACGTATCGAAGCTCTTGCCCAGCGTCCACTGCGATGTAGCCAGCTGCACATCGCGTGCGCTCACATCGTTCAGGATGGTGTAGCCGAAAACGTACTCGCGCCAGTTTTCTTTCGCGATGTTGCGGCCCTGCTTGCCAATGACGACCGCAAATTCGACTTCGTAATCAGGCTGCCTGGTCAGCGACGGGATGCGGACTGGCTCTTCAGGACCAATCACGGCTGACGGCAATTTGAGAAAGATGGTCGGGACCTTCGGCATCTCCATTTTGGATTCAATGGCGTGGTCGCGGTAATTGAGCCCGACGCAGAAGATGCGCTGCGGATGAGGAACGGGCGCCAGCAGCCGAACCGCTTCCCGTGCGATGAGCGAGGCGGTCGGCATTTCGAGAGCCTGACGCAAAGCGGTCATGCCGACGGCGATCGAGCTAACGGTATCGGGAACACCGAGAGGCGTGAGGTCGAGGATCGCATCGTCCAGCAACAGTCCGGGACGCGGAGTGCGGTCGGTGAAAAATTCGAAGGAAACCAGTTTCATTCGCCTCTCCAGACAGGCCCATCGGGATAACTGTAGTCGCGCAGGGTTTCAGGGAAGATTTCGGCACTGTATCCGGCCCTCTCCGGAAGCAGGTAGTGGCCGTTGCGAACGCGCACCGGATCGACAAAGTGTTCGTGCAGATGATCGACGAATTCGACGACACGATTCTCGAGCGAGGCGGACACACACACATAGTCGAACGCAGCCAGATGCTGCACATACTCGCAAAGCCCTACGCCGCCGGCGTGGGGGCAGACTGGAATGCCAAACTTCGCCGCCAGCAGGATGACCGCGATGTTCTCGTTGACGCCTGCAAGGCGGGAGCTGTCGATCTGGCAGACGTCGATGGCCTGTGCCTGCATGAACTGCTTGAAGAGGATGCGATTTTGACAATGTTCGCCGGTGGCGATGCGCACGCCAGGCACTTCGCGGCGGATGCGCGCGTGGCCCAGAACATCGTCGGGGCTGGTGGGCTCTTCCATCCACCACGGATCGTATTGTTCGAGTTCGCGCGTGCGCAGAATCGCTTCCTCGACGTCCCATTTCTGATTGGCATCCATCATCAGGCGATTCGACGAGCCGATCTTTGCGCGGACCATGCGGGCGCGGCGATGATCGTCGGCCGGGTCGCCGCCGACTTTCAGCTTGAAGTGGGTCCACCCCTCTGCCAGAGCTTCATCGCAGAGGCGCGCAATCTTCTCGTCGCTGAAGCCGATCCAGCCGACCGAGGTGGTGTAAGCGGGCAGGCCCTGGGTCCGCAGATGCTCAAGACGTTTCTCCTGCCCGGCGCGGCGTTCCGTGAGCAGCGCGATGGCTTCGTCGCGGCTGAGCGCGTCGTTGATGTAATGGAAGTCGACAAGACCGGCAATTTGCTCTGGAGACATATCGGCCAGCAGCTTCCAAAGCGGCTTGCCTTCGGCGCGCGCGTAAAGGTCCCAGACGGCATTAATGAGCGCGGCGGTCGCTAGATGGATGACGCCCTTTTCGGGGCCAAGCCAGCGAAACTGCGTATCGCAGGTCAGCTCCCGGTTGAAGGCGTTGAAGTCGTCGGTAATCGAGCGCAGCGTGCGGCCGGTGGCGTAGCGGGCAAGATAGCGCACAGCGTCGCATACGATGTCGGTACCGTGGCCGCAGGTGAAGGTGAGGCCAAAGCCGCGCAATCCCTGGTCAGTCTCGAGAATGCAGTAGGCCGCCGAGTAGTCCGGATCCTTGTTGACCGCGTCGGAGCCGATGTTCTCTCGCGAGGTCGGAAAGCGAAGGTCGATGACGCGAATGCCGGTAATGGAAAGATCAGTCAAGCAGCTTGTTCCTTTGCTGAGGGCGATAGTCGATAAGTCTGCCGTACCGCATTGTGGACACCGTTTTTCATCGGGCGCACTACAATTCTTCTGTACATCCCTGACCGCTGAAAACCATGACCAACGCCATAGCGCCAGCCTCGCGTCTTCTGAACGGCAAGACAGCCATTATTACAGGCGGCGCGAGCGGGATTGGCCTGGCCATAGCACGGGCCTTCGCTGCGCATGGGGCGCGGGTGTTCATCCTCGATCGCAACGACGACGGTGCAGCGGCGGCAGCGAAAGAAATTAACGCCGAAGGCGGTAAAGCGGAGGCGCGCGGCTGCGACGTTTCCGAGGCGAAGAGCGTACGCAAGGCGTTCGAATCGATTTTCAAACTTGGGCCGGTCCAGTTGCTGGTGAATTGTGCGGGGGTGGCGCACGTGGGCACGGTCAGCAGCACCGACGAAGACGACTTTGACCGCGTGATGCGCATCAACGTGCGGGGCATGTACCTCTCGATCCGGGCGACCATCGAGCACATGAAGCAACAGGGCGGCGGTGTGATTCTGAACATGGCGTCCATCGCGGCGAGCGCTGGATTGCCGGACCGGTTTGCCTATTCGACCAGCAAAGGCGCGGTTTTGGCGATGACCTACTCTGTTGCGCGCGACTATCTGGACGACAAAATCCGCTGCAACGCCATTTCTCCGGCCCGCGTTCACACGCCGTTTGTCGACGGCTTTGTGGCGAAGAATTATCCAGGCCGCGAAGCGGAGATGATGGAGAAGCTGGGCAAAGCGCAGCCGATTGGACGAATGGCCGAGCCAGAAGAAGTGGCGAGCCTCGCGGTGTGGCTGTGTTCGGACGAGGCTACGTTTGTGACGGGCGCAAATTATCCGCTCGATGGCGGCTTTGTGAATCTGCGCTAAGGCGCATCCAAAATTTAGCTGGAAACCATAACGCCTATGAGCGAGTCCTCTAAAACGGACGCTGCTGAACTGCTGACCATCGAGGGGCGCGAGGTGCGGGTCACGCATCCGGAGAAGCTGTGTTTCTCGCGCCAGGTCGAGCTCACCAAGCTCGATCTGGTGCGCTATTACCTGGCGGTTGCGCCGGGAGCGCTGCAGGGGATTCGCGATCGGCCGCTGGTGCTGAAGCGGTTCGTGAATGGCGCGGAAGCGGAGGCGTTCTACCAGAAGCGCGCGCCCACCGATCATCCCGCGTGGCTGCGGACGGTGACTTTGTCCTTTCCTTCGGGGCGCACCGCCGAGGAACTGGTCGTCGACGATCCCGCGGGGCTGGCGTGGATCGTCAACCTGGGATGCATTGAGCTGCACCCGCATCCGGTGCGGTCCGGCGACCTCGAGCATCCTGACGAGATGCGCGTGGATCTGGATCCTGGGCCGGGCGTGACCTGGGCCGATGTCGAGCGCGTCGCGGTCGAGGTGAAGGCGGCGCTTGAAGAGGCGGGATTGCGCGGCTGGCCCAAGACGAGCGGGTCGCGCGGCATGCATATCAACGTGCGTATTGAGCCGCGGTGGTCTTTCACCGAGGTGCGGCGCGCGGCGCTGGCCTTGTCGCGCGCGGTGGAGCGGCGCGTGCCGCAGCTGGCCACGTCGAAATGGTGGAAAGAAGAACGCCACGGAGTTTTCCTCGACTACAACCAGAATGCAAAGGACCGCACGACTGCATCGGCGTATTCGGTGCGGCCGGTGCCGGACGCGCGGGTTTCAGCCCCGCTCGAGTGGAGCGAGGTGCCGGACTGCGATCCGGCGGAGTTCACGGTGCTGACCATGCCGGCACGCTTCGCGAAGATCGGCGATCCGCACGCGGCAATGGATTCAGCTGCGGGCTCGCTCGAGGGGCTGCTCGAACTCGCGGCGAAGGACGAGGCCGACGGACTGGGCGATGCGCCGTGGCCGCCGCACTTCCGCAAGATGGAAGGCGAGGGGGCGCGCGTGGCTCCTTCGCGAGCGAAGAAGCCAGGAACCGAAAAAGCAGCGGCGAAGAAGCCGCGGGAGAAGGCGCCGCTGATCGTCGTCGCTAATTCGGCCAGCAAAGACGAGGCTTTGGCCGGCCTCGAGCGGTGGAAGACACGGCATCCGGAGGCGGCGACGTTGCTCGCGGTCGACGATGTGCTGGTCGACTCGATGCGCGGGCGTTCGTCGACGTGGACGCGGATTCGGGTGAACCTTCGCCACGTGCCCGAGGAGCTTCGTCCGGCGGACGAGAAGCCGGATCCTGACGAGGCGCCGTCGTGGACGGGACCGGCGAAGAAGCGCGCGAAGCCCTCCTAGCAACTAGCGATTGCCGGGAAAGATGGACATCAGCTCGTGCGGTGGAACCACTTCGAGCTGCGCATAGGTGCAGTCGGTTGGCTTCTTGTCGTTGCGCCAGCGGCGAAAGTGCGTCATGTGGCGGAAGCGGCCGCTCTGCATGTGCTCGTAGGCGACTTCGACGACGAGCTCCGGGCGCAGCGGTTCCCACGAAAGGTCTTTGCCCTGGCTCCAGCGGCTTTGGCCCCCGGGGCGGCGATGTTCGCCGTCGACGGATTGCGCATCGGAGCCGGCCCAGTTTTTCCAGGGGTGATGGTCGAGAGCATTTTTGCGCCAGGGCTCGAGGAAGTCGACGAGCTCGCGCCGCTTTTCTTTTGTGAAGCTGGCGCAGACGCCGACGTGCTCGAGAGTGCCCTCGTCGTCGTAGAGGCCGAGAAGCAGCGATCCGACGGCCGTGCCTTTGCTCTCCTTGTACCAGCGGAAACCGGCGACGACGCAGTCGCAGTCGCGCTCGTGCTTGATCTTGAGCATCACGCGCTTATCGGGCTCGTAAGCGCCATGGACCGGTTTGGCGACGACACCGTCGAGGCCCGCGCCTTCGAAGCGGCTGAACCAGTCCAGGGCGAGATTGCGGTCCCGCGTCGCGGGCGTGATGTGGATCGGCGGCTTCGCGGATCCGAGCAGCGATTCCAGGGCGGCGCGGCGTTTTTCGAATGGCTCGTTGCGCAGGT
Organism: Acidobacteriaceae bacterium; assembly: GCA_036272255.1. Classification (GTDB taxonomy): domain Bacteria; phylum Acidobacteriota; class Terriglobia; order Terriglobales; family Acidobacteriaceae; genus Palsa-343. Next base: position 7,860 of record DATAZC010000240.1, read on the forward strand.
CGCGCTCGCCTTCGCAGAGCAGGTCGAAGAAGACGACAGAGGCCGGAGTTTGCGCGGCGAGCAGCTTGACGCGCGAGGCCGCGGGATGGAGGCGCAGCTGTAGGGCGTCAAAGTCGAGATGGCCGTTTTGCGCGATGACCAGCTCGCCGTCGAGGACGCAGCGGGCGGGCAGTTGCGCGCGGAGCGGGTCGAGCATGTCGGGAAAATAGCGGTTGAGCGGTTTTTCGTCGCGGCTCTGGATGAGGATCTCGTCGCCATCCTTAAAGATGAGGGTGCGGAATCCGTCCCACTTGGGCTCGAAGAGCCAGGCGCCTTCGGCGGGAACCTGGTCGACGCGTTTGGCAAGCATGGGCAGAAGCGGCGGATTGACGGCGAGGTTCATGGTCCTTTTTGAGCAGGTTCATGGGTTGGGATGCAAGCGGATTTTTGGAGGTACCTCCCCCCTCCCCCCTGTGTTGGATCTGGATCTTGTTTGTTTTGTTCATTTTCCCTGGTAATGTGTTTTTTGGGGTACCCGTTGGGGGTTAGCCAGTCAGCGAGTGAGCGAGTTAGCAAGTTAGCGAAGGCCGCGCTTGCGACGAGGTCGG
>DATAZC010000241.1:0-13387 GCA_036272255.1 Acidobacteriaceae bacterium
GCGTGAGCGTCGCGGCGTCCACACCGATGGCGCCTTCCTCTTCCCGCAAATGACGCTCAATCAGGAAGCCCGCATCGCCATGGGCGAACAGTGCTGGAACCCTGGCTTCGTCGACTACCTTTTCCTCGCCTTCAACACTTCCACGGCGTTCTCGCCCACGGATGTGCCCGTCTTATCGCGCTGGGCCAAAGGCCTCATGATGGTCCAGTCCCTCATCTCGCTGGCCACCATCGCCCTGCTCGCCGCCCGCGCTGTCAACATCCTCTAGCCAGCCGCAAACACGACAGAACCGCTGGCAGATCTCTTCCCTCAAGTCGGGAAACACTGCGCCGGGCTCGATATCGGATCGCAATGCTGCTTCTCGATTCGGTCTATGGCTGGAATCGTACTTGCGCCATCACCGGGTCAGGATGCGCTCGCAGCCACGACGTCACAGTTTTCCTGTGCTCTCAAGGATTGCTCCTGAAGATCCCCATCACTGCCCCGCATCCGCCGGCGGCGTCTCCTCACCACACCGATGTCCGTTTTCCCATTCGGCGAGCGACCCATCGTGCTCCGAAACTAATCTCGATGCGCCGCACCGCGTGCAACTCGACTGGATCATTAGACGGAAATCCGTGCGCACCAGCGTGCGCGTGAATGCCGGGGGAAGCATCATCGCGAAATTTTCCAACCTTCTGTCAATCCGGGGATCAGAAAAGCTAACGCACGCCGCTTGCCACAGTACCAACGTTCGTGGAAATCAGACACTATATTCGAATGTTCGAATATAATAATTATATGCCAGATTCGTTACGGCAGTTTAAGGCTGAAATCTTTCAGGCGCTCGCCCATCCAACGCGCATCGCCATTCTCGACCAGCTCCGCCATGGCGAGTTAACAGCCGGTTCCTTCGTCGAGCTCCTCGGTCTCGAACAGGCCAACCTCTCGCAGCATCTCGCCGTCCTGCGCGCCCGCCAGATCGTTTCTACCCGCAAGGTCGGCAACCAGGTCTTCTACTCGGTCCGCGATCGGCTCATCTTCAACATCCTCGATCTGATGCGCCGCTACTTCCATAAGCAGGTCGGCGAATCCGTCGCCCTGCTTGAAGAAATGGGAAGAGCCGAGGAGCACGGCCGTTGAACCTTCCGGAACGATGGCTTCCCCGGTCGGTCACCTCGCTGCGCTCCTATTCGTTGCAGGGATTCGGCCGTGACATCGCCGCCGGCATCACCGTAGGACTCGTCGCCCTGCCCCTGGCCATGGCCTTCGGCATTGCTTCCGGCGTCACCCCGCAGGCCGGACTCTACACCGCTGTCGTCGCCGGCTTCCTCATCTCCGCCCTCGGTGGTTCGCGCGTCCAGATCGGTGGACCTACCGGCGCCTTCGTCGTCATCGTTGCCGGCATCGTCGCCCGCTTCGGCATTGCCGGCCTCTCCCTCGTCACCCTCATGGCCGGCGTCCTGCTCCTCATCATGGGCCTCACCGGACTCGGTTCCGCCGTCAAGTTCATCCCCCGCCCCGTCATCATCGGCTTCACCAACGGCATCGCGCTCCTCATCGCCTCCACGCAGATCAAGGACTTCCTCGGACTCCGCACCGCCACCAACCCCAGCAGCTTTCTCCCACGGATCAGGGTCCTCGCTGAAGCCATCGGAACCATGCACTGGCCCACCGTCGCCCTTGCCTGCGCAACCCTCGCCATCATTCTGCTCTGGCCGCTGTTCAGCCGCCGCATTCCAGGCTCCATCCTTGCTGTCCTCGCCTGCACCGCTGTCGCCGCCCTCTTCCATCTCCACGTCGATACCATCGGCACCCGCTTCGGCGGCATTCCCCGCGGCTTCCCTCCCTTCACCCTGCCGCACCTCCACGCGGAGCACATTCTTCCGCTCCTGCCTTCCGCTTTCACCGTCGCGCTTCTCGGAGCCATCGAGAGCCTGCTCTCCGCCGTCGTCGCCGATGGCATGAGCGGCGATCGTCACAACTCCAATGTCGAGCTCGTCGCCCAGGGAGTCGCCAACATCGCCTCTCCCCTCTTTGGTGGAATTCCCGCCACCGGCGCCATCGCCCGCACCGCTACCAACATCCGCTCCGGCGCGCTCACGCCCATCTCCGGCATCGTCCATGCGCTCACATTGCTGGCCATCCTGCTCGTCGCTGCCCCGCTGGCCCGCTTCATCCCACTGTCGACGCTCGCCGCCGTCCTCTTCATCGTTGCGTGGAACATGGGCGAGTGGCGCGAAATCGGCAGCGTCCTCCGCATGGCCAAAACCGACATTGCCGTCTGGGCCGTCACCTTCGCCCTCACCGTCATTGCCGATCTCACCGTTGCCGTCGGTGTCGGCATGGCGCTCGCCGCCCTGCTCTACATCTATCGCATCGCCGAAACCACCACCGTCGAGCCCGTCACCGCGAAGTACCTCCGCGACGGCCAGGCCCACATCCTGCAGGACAAGGAAATCCCGCCCAACGTCGCCATCCTCCGCATCCACGGCCCGTTTCTTTTTGGAGCAACCCAGAAGCTCGAGGACGCCACCGAAAATCTCAGCGCGTTTCCCGGCATCGTCGTCCTCCGCCTGCGCAATATGACCGCACTCGACGCCACCGGCATCCACTCCCTCGAGCAGTTTGCCGATCGGCTCCACGCCTCAGGACGCACCCTGCTGCTCTGCGGTGCGCGCGATCAGCCCGCCGAACTCCTCGCCCAACCCGGCGTTCTCGATCAGGTGGGACGCGAGAACATCCTCCCCCACGTCCAGGCTGCCCTTGCTCGCGCGCGCGCCATCAACGCCAGCTTCAGCGGAGTCGGCCTCGATATCGCCCACGACATGGAGACCATAAAGATCTAATGTGATGTTTCTGAACTCATCGAACTGCTGTCATCCCGAACGCGCAGCGGAGGGATCTGCGGTTGCATTTCGCGGTTGCATTTGGCGGTTGCTTCGGGCGGTTGCTTCGGGCGGTTGCTTCGGGCGGTCGCTTCGGGCGGTCGCTTAGGGCGGTCGCTTTCCCCGCCGCTTCGAGACGGCCAGGTTCACCCCACAGCAAGAAGCTTCTACCTCCCGCCATCTCACCGTCCAGATCAATCACCTTCCCAAAACTCCAAAGTACCCCTCCCATCCCATTTCGGAAAAAGCGCGCCCAACCCTTAGCCCGCGGCCAGGTTCACCCCACAGCAAGAAGCTGGACCGATGCCAAACCCCGCCGCAACAGCCCACGGCCAGGTTCAACCCACAGCAAGAAGCTACTACCTCCCGCCATCCCACCGTCCAGATCAATCACCTTCCCAAAACTCCGAAGTACCCCTCCCATCCCATTTCGGAAAAAGCGCGCCTAACCCTTAGCCCACGCCCAAGTTTCACCTCACAGCAAGAAGCTGGACCGATGCCAGGCCCCGCCCCAACAGCCCACGCCCAGGTTCATCCCACAGCAATCCGCCCCGACCCTATACCTGCACGAGCATGGTCTCCTCAGGAAACATCGCCTTCAGCGTTCCGAAAACTCAGCACATCGAGTGCGGCTTCAGCCTCTGTCTCTCGTGAACCGCGCAACGCGCCCCGATGCTTACTCCCCGCTCCCGGTAGTCTCGCAAACCGCTTCCATTCCCCGCAGAAATTCCCCCTCCGATCCCAACAAACTCACCACCAGCCATCCATCTCCCGCAAACCCAAAAAAGCTTCCCGGATGCACGCTCACCCCGCGCTCCTCCACCAGCCGCACGGCCAGATCCTCATCACTGCCCATGACTGGAACCCGCAGCACCGCATACCATCCCGCTTCCACTTCCAGCCGCGTAATCGCAGGAGTTCGTAACAGCGCCTGATCTAAATTCCGCAGATTGGCCTGCGTGCGCGAACGAATCTCCTCCTGTATCGGTCCGCATCCCGCCAGCCACGCCGGCAGCGCGCACTGCACCGGCGCATTCATCGACAGAAACGTATCAGCCACCACCTCCAGCCGCTCCAGCGCCGTTTTCAATTCCCTCTCCGGCCCAAATCCCGCAATCCACGCCGCCTTCATCTGCGGCAGCGCCGCAATCTTGCTGATCCCGCTCAGCACAAACGTCAATGCCGGATGCTCACCCGCAGCAAAGCTGGATGCAAACCCGGGTGCCCCATCCTGCCGGCTGTTGGCAGGGTGGGATTGTTCTCCTCGTATCGGATAATCGAGAAACACCTCGTCGACCATCAGAGCCAGTCCCTTCTCCGCGCAAATCCTCTCCAGCTCCCATCGCTCCTCCGCCTTCGTAAAGTGCCCCGTCGGATTATTCGGGTGCACCATCGCGATGGCCTTCGTCCTCGGCGTGATCCGCTCCCGCAACCCCGCAAAATCCATCTGCCACCCGTGGTCGTACACCAGCGGATAGGGCACCAGGCGCACATCCTCGATCTGCGCCAGAAAATCGAACAATGGATAACTGGGCAGCGCGATCAGCACCTCATCGCCTGCATCGCACAGCAATCGAAACAGCCAGCTGTACGCTTCGCTGGTGCTGGTCGTCAGAAAAATCTGCTCAGCGCCCACCTCCGCGCCCCGCTCCGCATAGTAGCGGCACACCGCCTCGCGCGCCCGCCGCATTCCACGCGGGTCCGGATCGTAAACCAGCGCCGCGCGATCCCCCAGCGCCGCCAAAATCCCCGCCTCGTCATAAGAAAATCCGCACCGCGTCGGATTCGACGCCGTCAGATCCAGAATTTCAAGGCCTTTCGCGCGCCGCTCGCGCAACGCCTGCGCCAGCCGCGACTCCGCCACATCCCACGCCGTCCTCGCTGAAAATCGCACCTCAACATCTTTTCACGACGCAATCACAAGCTACGAACCACCAGCGCTCCCTGCTCCCTGCTCCCTGCTCCCCGCTCCCTGCTCCCCGCTCCCTGCTCCCCGCTCCCCATTCCCTATTCCCTATTCCCTATACCCTGTTCCCTATACCCTGTTCTTATGAAAGCCGTCATCTTCGACTACGGTGAAGTTCTCTGCACTCAGGACCACGATGCCCACCGCCGTCTCCTCGCGCTCACCGGCCTTGACCACGCCACCTTCGAAGGCCTCTACTGGCGCGATCGCCGTGACTACGACCTGGGCCTCCTCGACGGCCGCGGCTACTGGAGCAAGTTCGGTCGCGACGCCGGCCTCTCATTCACCACGGACCAGATCGACCTGCTCATCGAAAACGATGTGCTCATGTGGGTGAAGGTGAATGAGGCGATGCTCGCCTGGGTCGCAGCGCTCAGGAGCGCCGGCCTTCGCATCGCGATCCTCTCCAACATGGGACCTGAGGTCCTCCGTTACATGCGCCAGGAATTTGCCTGGCTTGCGCCGTTCGACCAGCTCACCTGGTCCTGTGAGCTTCGCCTCGCGAAGCCTGACCCGGCGATCTATATCCACACCTGCGAGAAGCTGGGTGTCCGTCCCGAAGAAGCTCTCTTCCTCGATGACAAGATTGAGAACGTGCGCGCCGCCGAGCAGCTCGGCCTCGTGGCCATCCAGTTTAAGAATATCGAGCAGCTGCGCCGCGATCTGGCCGCGCGCAATCTCTTGCAGGACGTCCCGCTGCCGGCCGCTTAGCGAATCCCCATCGACAGGCCGCTCGGAATCGCAACCTGCTCGACAATCTCCACGCTGAATCCCTGCAGCGCCGGAACATGCGTCGGCGTGTTGCTCAGCAGACGGATGCGGTGAATCCCCAGGTCCGCCAGAATTTGCCCGCCCAGACCTACTTCGCGCAAAATTCGCTGGTGGCGATCCTCATGCCGCTCCCGCGCCCGCGCCTCGCGATGAAACACGATCCGCCCCGGCTCCCCCGGCCGCGCCGGCCGCTCAATCTCAAATCCCCGGCTGGCATTGTGCAGATAGATCAGCGCACCGCGCCCCGTCTCCGCGATCATCCGCAACGACTGCAGCATGGTCCGCTGGCAATCGCACAACGTCGTCCCAAACACATCCCCCGCCAGGCAATGCGAGTGCACCCGCACCAGCACAGGCTCCGGTCCCGATACATCGCCGCGCACCAGCGCCACATGGCTCTCTCCGCCATGCACTTCGCTTTCGTACGCAATCATCCGGAACTCGCCCCACTCCGTCGGCATGGGGCTCTCCGCCACGCGCACGATGTAGCGCTCGTGCTGCAGCCGGTAGCGGATCAGCTCCGCCACCGTCAGCATTTTGAGACCGTGCTTGTTACAAAATTCCACCAGGTCCGGCACCCGCGCCATGGTGCCGTCGTCCTTCATCACTTCGCAGATCACCCCAGCGGGAATCTGCCCCGCCAGCCGCGCCAGGTCCACCGACGCCTCCGTCTGTCCGGCCCGCACCAGCACTCCACCCTTGCGCGCACGCAGAGGAAACACATGCCCGGGCCGCGCCAGATCCTGCGCCGTCGACTGCGGATCGATCGCCACCCGAATGGTGTGCGCCCGGTCGTACGCCGAAATTCCCGTCGTCACGCCCTCCCGCGCCTCAATCGTCTCCGTAAACGCCGTCCCAAATCGCGAGGAGTTCTGCGCCGTCATCGGCCCCAGCCGCAGATAGTCCGCGCGTTCCTCCGTCAGCGCCAGGCAAATCAGCCCCCGCCCATGCCGCGCCATAAAGTTGATCGCCTCCGGCGTCACGTGCTCGGCGGCCAGCGTCAGGTCGCCCTCATTCTCGCGATCCTCATCGTCGACCACGACGATCATCCGGCCGGCCTGAATCTCCGCTACCGCTCCGGGCACATCGGTCATCATGCTTGCGTCCTGCATAGCCCTATTCTCCGTCATTTCCGCTCGCCCGGCCACGCTGGAAACCGCCCTCGCATCACCGTGGTCATCGCGCCAGGCTTCCCCGTTACCGCCCCAGCGCCCCCGCCCGCAGCTTCCCAATCCGCCCCCGCGGCCCCACCACAAACGGCAGCGACAGCGCATTCCACCGCCGATCCGCATCCGCCGCATCGTCTCCCGCCGGATGCACCGCCCGCCAGTCCCGCCCGTCATCCGTCGAAACGTCCGTGCCGTTCGGCCCCACCGCTATCCACGCCCTCGCCGCCGCGTCCCACGCCACCGCCGACCGGAATCCCCCCGGCATCGTCCGCGCCGGCTCAAACTTGTTCTTCCCTCCCGTCCACGCCGCCGTCTCTTTCCGATTGTCCGGCGCCGTGTAGTCCCCGCCCACCACCACCATGTTCGCCTTCCGGCAGGTGGGTTCTTTCCAGCCTGGTTCCTCCAACAGTCGCGTACCTTTCTCCGGCTCCACCGACCCCGGCCGAATCGCCAGACTAAAAATGCCCGACGACTCCGTGTGATGGCTGACCGGAAAGGCTACTTCGCAGAAGTTCTGAACGGCATAGTGCCCAGGATCCGCAAAGCCGGTGCTGTATTCGATCAGTCTCGTCTCCGCCGCGATCCAGTACGTTCCCACATCCAAAAGCGCCAGGCCCGAATTGCTGGCCGCAAACGCCCCATCGATCGGCTGCGCGAAAATCGCCGCCGCACTCGGACCCAGCTTGTCCTTCGCGCAATCGATCCCCGCCTCAAAATCCGCGAGATACAAGCTGGCCCGCCCCGCTTTGCCCCCGCTCGACCCGCGGACCACCGGGTCCCCCAGAATTGCGCCCTCGATCATCCGCGAACCCGCATCGCAGACATCGCCGGCAGTGGCGACCCGCACCCGCGCCGCCATCCCGTCCCAAAAACCATCCGCGTCAGGATTGGTCGCCACCAGCGTCCACGTCCTGCATCCATCTCTCGTCTTGTAGAGGCGCGACAGCGTGCCTTTGCCCGAGGACATCACCACCGCGGTCGAGGCGTCGAAGGCCTGGATGCCTCGAAAATCCAGGCGCTCGGCGTCGGGCGGCGTCGCGCAGCGCTCCCACCGCTCGCCCCCATCCGTCGTCCGCAAAACCGTGCCGCCACTCCCTGAAGCCCAGGCCACTCCGTTGCCGGCGTTGGCGATGCCGCGCAGGTCGGCGTTCGACGGAGCGCTTTCGAGGATCCACTGAGCGCGCGCTACCGGAACGCACGCAAGAAGAAAAACGCCGACCGTCACCCATCGCATGACGAGGATTCTACCTGGGCCAACCGCCGTCCTCGTCCTCACGAGGAAGCCGGATCGAAGCAGTGCCCGCCTCGCGCTGCGGCGATCCGCACGATCGCGATCCGTCACCGCATCCCGGGCTGCAAAACCGTTTCATGAGATCGATTCCTGCATTCCAGGCACCGAACCATTCTCGAAACGTGGTTTGACCTGATATCAACAGTGTAAATTCCGGAACGGTATTGGAATGTTGGCCGCCTATGGGGGAACCAGCGGCAGAAGATTTTCGTAGGATGGAGCAGCTCGGCTCAGGTGCAGGCATCCGGGGTGGAAACAATGGCATTCGGAAACCGAAGCAGATTTCCGTCTAAAACGCAGATTTCAATATTAAGAAGAAGGTGGCTCGCGGTTGCGGCAAGCTGTCTCCTCACCCTGTTCGGGGTAAGCGACGCAGGAAGCGCAGTTGGCCCTAAAGGCCAGCCGGTTGTACTACCCTTTGCCTCTCGCTCCATTCCTTCCTTGCGCCAGCCCACCATCATCGCAGTCGGTGAAGCATCTCACGGCGGTCAGCCGATGCTCCTCGCGCGCAATCGTCTGATCCATGAACTTGCCGAGAAAGGTCGCATCTCCTGGGTCGCATTGGAGACAGGATATGCCGAAGCTCTGTTGCTTGATCGTTTCGTAAAAGGCGGGCCGGGTATCGCCTCCGACGTGGCCGCCAAGGGCTTCACATGGGGCTTCGGAAACCTGGCGGGAAACATCGCTTTGCTGGCGGATCTGCGAGCGCTCAATGCGGGTAGGCCCGCCGGGAAGCAGATCGGCATCGTCGGCATCGACCTGAGCCTCGGCGGTCCTCTGGGAAGCGCGCCGATGATGTCACCCGTCGAGTGTGCGCTGAATGGGGTCCATGACGCCGCACTGCGGGAGAGCCTGCGCACGAGCTTCTCGAAAGCAGTTATCCCCGGGCTTACTCAGGTACAAGTTTCCGAGGAAGCGAAGACGACTTTTCGCAAACTAAGCGAGCAACTGACATCATCGATTGACCCTGCTGCACCCGAATCTACACACCATTGTGCTCTGATCGTGACGCAAAGCGCCGCGGACTTTGACGTGTTGCCCACGCTATCAGGCGAGCACGGTATCCCGCCAGATGCCTGGCGTTGTCTGAGTAAACGGGACGAGGCCATGGCAGCGAATGCTCTCACGGCTCTGGCGCATGCTGAGGGCAGGAGCATCCTGCTCTTTGCGCATACCAGCCATGTTCTGAGTGCACCTATTCTCGGCGGCCGCTTCAGCGGCCAGCAGCAGCCTCCGCAAAGCATGGGAGAGACGCTGCGTCGCGCGTTAGGCAACCGCTATGTGGTCATCGCTGAAATCGAGCCTGTGAAGCCGGCTCCTGCGAGTGCGCCCCCTGACTTGTATCAACTGCTTCATCCCGCGTGTGATCAACCGTGCATGATGAGCGCAAACGGACTTCAATGGCATCAAGTTCGCATCGGCATCAATGGTGACGATCAGCAGCTGGTTGATCCGACGACCGCCGCAAGCTTTTATCTAATAATTCCCGATCCCTCCAGTCGAGCTAATTGATCGAAGCCTCAAGGCCAATTAGCAATGTCCAATGGCCGCTCACCCGAGAAACGCGAAGGTTTTGCCCCCTCCGCTTTCAACGAGCACATAATCGCCGATGCACTCATCGGCCGCTGATCAGTCCCGATAACTCGACGAACGCACCCACCACACAGTACCTAAGTACCCCCACCCCTCCCGATTTTCCTTGCCCTAACCTCCCCAACCTTCCTACCATGTAAACAGGGAAAGTTCCGCTTCGAAAAAGCCTCGCCGCCAGCGAGGCTTTTTCTTTGCCCGCTCCTCCCGCCACATCACCCGAACGCTCTTTACGAGGGAAGTCTCATGCCGAACTCCGAATCCAGCGCCAGCGCGCCCGCATCCGAAAATCCCAACCTGCCCAAACCCTCCCGCCGCTGCCGCTCGCTCCGCGTCAATGGTCTCCAGTGCAACTCCACCGCCCTCCTCGGCCAGGACCACTGCCATACCCATCAGCACTACCGCAATCCCGTCTGCCCGAAAAAGGGCTCCAAAATCGCCATGCCCCTCCTCGACGACCCCTCCTCCATCCAGCTCGTCCTCTCCCAGATCGTCCACGGCCTCTTTTCCGGCGCCCTCAACCCCGCCGAAGCCCGCGCCATCTCCTATAGCTGCCAGGTTGCCGCTTACACCCTGCCCCGCCCCGTCTCCGTCCGCCCCCAGCCCACCGACCAGAACACCCGCATCCAGGAAGCCGTCGCCGAAGTCTCCACCGGCCCCGATGGCGAATTTCTCGGCCCCATTCAGAAATACTGCGGCCCCACCGGCTCCTTCGAGCCCGAGTGGTCGGTCTCCAAATACACCTACGAACAGCAGTGCGAGCGGCTCGGCATGCCCAAACCCACCTGCGCCGCCGACTTCCCCGCCTCCGGCTGGCTTACCGAAGAGGAAATGAAAGAGGATCCCGCCCACTTCGCCGCACGCTACCGTCAAAAAATCAAGGAAACCGAGGAACACAACGCCAGAGTCCGCGACGCGGAAACCGCCGCCGCCCTCGCTGCCGGCCTCCCCGATCCCTACGCCAGCCTCAAACGCAAAAATCCCCTCTGCCCCTTCGACACCGATTGGTGCAGCGGCCCCGATAACAAACATCACTGCATTTATTGCTCGGGCCAGCGCGCCATGAATCCTTCCGACCCCTGCTATCCAGGCGACGCCGCCATCGCCGAGCTCCGCGAGATCTACTGGGGCGGCAAGACTCCCACGCCCTTCGAGCCCGACGATCCCCCGCCTTCCCCAGTCGAGCCTTCCCCAGTCGAGCCGCCTCCAGTCGACCTCAAGGCCTGTGCCGAACCGCCGCTCCGCCGCCGCCCACGCCGCTCAGCGCATCGCCTTCCGCATCGCCTGGCACATCGGTTGGCGCATCGGTTGGCGTATCGCCTGGCAGATCGACCGGCTGCGGCCGCACAGGGGGATATCGAGCTCGATACCTCCACCAAACCCCACATTCCACAAGCCAACCCCCAGGCCCCAGGGGGGAGGGGGGGCCCACTCCCGACTCCCTATTCCCTGTACTCTGCAACCGACTCCCTGTCTTCTACTCCCGACTCCCTGTTCCCTGTACTCGCTCCCAGTCTTCTACTCCCGACTCCCGACTCCCTATTCCCTGTACTCTGCAACCTGTCTTTCTACTCCCGACTCCCTATTCCCTGCTCCCTGCTCCCTGCTCCCTGTCTTTTCACCGTCCTTCTTTCAACCGAGCCGCCAGCCGGTCGGGTAGCCCGGCTTGCACAATGCGCTCCTGCGCTTCTTTCAGGTTGTAAGGGACGCGATACCAGGTGACGACCATCCGCGCGTCGTCGTAGAGCGCAAACGCAGCGCGCCAGTCGCCGTCACGGGGCTGTCCTACGGATCCGGGATTCAGCAGATAGCGCGCCTCCGGACGCAGCTCGAGCTCGAAATCCTCGGCCTCGTCGCTGACCGCGGAGCCCGCCGGATGGCCGTTGCCCGCGCGCGGACGCGTTGCGTATTGCGGCACCAGACGGAACCAGTCTTCGCCGTTGGTGGCAAAACCGCCCTGCACGTGCGTGTGTCCAAAAAACGTGATGCGCGCGTCGGTGGCGTTGAGCGCCGGCCACGCGTCCCGCACCGTCAGCACATAATCGTCTTCGTCCACGGGAGAGCCGTGCACGCAGCGGACGTAAGGCCCATCGGGCGCGATGGGGCCCACCGCCATGCCGCGCAGCCAGTCGCGATGCTCGCCCGTGAGCACGCACTCGGTCCACCGCGCAGCACGCTGCGCGATGGGATTGAACTCGTCGATGCCGCCCAGGCCGCTGCAGACGCGATCGTGATTGCCGCGCACGAAGACGTTGCCCATCCGTCGCGTCTCATCGATGACTTCGTTGGGATTCGCGCCATAGCCGACCACGTCGCCGAGGTTCCACACCACGTCGTGCTGTGGGGCGGCGGCCAGCACCGCTTCGAGAGCCTCGAGGTTGGCGTGGATATCGGAAATGAGCAGCGCGCGCATAACGAAAATACCGGCCCGCCGGGCCACCGCGCTACGGATCGGTGGAATTTGCGGACCGGAGTTGCTCCACGCCCGGGGCGGCGCGGCCGGTAAGGAGACCGTTTACCACTTTATTCGATGGGGAATACGTTTGTCGCGTTTGTCTGCGGCGGCGGGGCGACGGGCCAGCCGGCGGCAGCCGAGAGTTCCCTGACCCAGTGTCCTGGCGCTACTTCCCGCAGCGGAGACTCGGGAATTGCTTCTGAGGTCTGCTGCTTCCCAGTCGCGACCTGCGCCAGGGGCTGATCGCGATCGGTGCGCATGGTGGGCACCGCACCGAGCAGGCTGCGGGTATAGGGATGGAGCGGCTCGCGAAAGAGGTCGGCGCGCGAGGCCTGCTCCAGCAACAGGCCGTGGCGCATGACGGCGACCCGATCCGTCACCTGCGAAACGACGGCGAGATCGTGCGAGATAAAGAGCATAGCCAGGCCGAAGCGCTGGCGGAGGTCGGCGAGCAACTCGAGGATCTGCGCCTGCACGGTGACGTCAAGCGCGGTGGTGGGCTCATCGGCGATGAGCAGTTGCGGCCGGTTGGCAATGGCCATAGCAATGAGGATGCGTTGCCGCTGGCCGCCGGAAAACTGGTGGGGATAGTCTCTGTAGCGCGCTGCGGGATTGGGCAGCGCGACTGCGTGCATGGCCTCGACGACGTTCTCGCGCACTTGTTTGCGCGAGAGCTGAATTTGATGGACGCGCACGGCTTCGGCAATTTGCTCGCCGACGGGCATGACGGGATTGAGGGCGGTCATCGGCTCCTGAAAGATCATGGCGATGGCGCGGCCGCGGAGGCGGCGCATCGATTCAGGATCGAGGGCGGTGAGGTTTTGGCCGTTGAACTCCATGCGCCCTTCGATGGACGCGGCGGGGTCGAGGAGGCGGAGGATGGCGAGGGCGGTGACAGATTTTCCGGAGCCCGATTCGCCGACGAGGCCAAGGGATTCGCCGGGAGCGATCTCGAACGAGAGACCGCGGACCGCCTGGGTCGCGCCGAAACGGATGGTGAGATTGTCGATCGAAAGCAGCGCCACAGAGACAGGGTACAGGGAGCAGGTTATGGGTTACAGGTTACAGGTTGTGGTTGCGGGGGTGGATGCAAAAGCAAAAGGAAGCGGATGGGACCGCTTCCTTTTTGCTGGACGAAATGAACCGAAGTGCGAGGCTACTTCTTGGGCGGCGCGATGGAATCTTTCGCCGACTTTGCCACGCGAAACTTCACAACGGTCTTCGCTTTGATCTTGATCGCTTCGCCGGTCTGCGGGTTGCGGCCCATGCGCGCCTTCC
>DATAZC010000242.1:0-37105 GCA_036272255.1 Acidobacteriaceae bacterium
CAGTCCCGCCGCCGAACCCCAGGCCAGAAGCTTGAATGCGCGTCCCAAAGCCGCATGCAGCACTTCGGTCCGCTGCGCACCCAGCGCGATGCGAATGCCCAGCTCCCTCAGCCGCCTGCTCACCGAATACGCCGCCATGCCAAAGATGCCGGTGATCGACAGCATCGCGCCCATCATGCCCAGGGTGCCGAGTGAGGCGGTGGCGATGCGCGACGCGAAAAGCGCTCCACGCATCTCTTCGTTCCACGTCTGGACAAAGCAGGGAAGTCCCGGATCGAGATTGTGCAGCACGCCGCGCACCGCAGCCGCTGTCTCTTGTGGATCGCGACTCGAGCGGACCACCAGCCACACGTCGCTCTCCGGGTGCTGGAGCATGGGAAGAAACATAGCCGCCTGCGGCGATTCGGCGACGTTCGCTGTGTATTTTCCGTCTTCCACAATACCCACCACCTGCAGACGAGTTCCATTCCCAAGCTTGTAATAACTGCCCATGGCGGCGCTGACCGACCCGAAAAACTTCCGTGCAAATTCCTGGTTGACCACTACCACGCGCGGCGCGCTCTTGTCGTCATGGGTGGAGATGTTCCTGCCCGTCAACAATGTGGTTTGTGCGGCGCTCAGATATCCAGGAGACACGGCGAATGTAATCGCCTCTCCTTCCGCGTTGGCCGGCAAAAGGTCCGGCGCCTTGTCGTGGAAGATCGAAGAGATTGCCCAGCCCATGTGCATCGGCGGACTGTCCACGAGACCGATGTGGCTCACGCCAGGAATGGCCTCGGTCGCCTCAATCATGCGCTTCTGCATCGCTGCCACTTTGTCGTCGCGGTAGCCCGCCATCGCCAGGTCGGTTTCCACCAGCATCGCGTTTCGCGGTTCAAAACCAAAATTGCTGTGCAACGAGCGTGCCAACCCGCGCACCGCCACCATCGAAGCCGTCACCAGCACCGCGCAAATCGCAATCTGTACGACCAGCAGAACGTCGCGGACGGTGATCCGGCGGCCAGCTCTCCCCCTCGATCCTGACTTCACGATCTGCCACGGATCGGTGCGCATCACCTCGCGCACCGGCACAACGCCAAAGAAGAATCCGGCAACGAGGCTCAGCAGCAGCGCCACGCCGTATACAGTCATGTCCGGGTTCACTGGAATATTCATCGGGAACTGCGGAAACGGTTGCCACTCGCTCAGCTTGTGCAGCAGCAGAATGCTGCCGCCCAGCCCGGCCGCACCGCCAACGAGCGAAATCAGGACGGCTTCTGTGAAGAGCTGGCGCAGAATTCGTCCCCGGCTCGAACCCAGAGCCAGCCGCAACGCCACTTCCCGCGAACGATCCGCAGCTCGCGCGCCAAACAGACTGCCCAGGTTTGCACAGGCCGCCAGCAGAATCAACCCGGCGAGCAGCATCAGTCCAGCAAGAAACGCCTTCAGCGCAGGCGCGAAGAAGTTGCCGTGTAGCCCGGGACTCACAAGACTGAACGTCCGCTGATCGTCTTCTTTTGGATACGCCTGGTGGAGTTGGGAACCGATCGCACTCAGATCGAGCCCGGCTTGTCCCGGAGTTACGCCGGCCTTGAGATGGCCAAGGATTTCGAACAACCACCGGTTGCCGCGGTCGTTCAGTGCGTCCACCCCGGTTACCTGTTCATGGTTGACGAGCGGCACAAAGAAGTCCGGCGTAAAGAACGACAGCGTTCCGTGAAACTCCGGCGGCGCTACGCCGACGATGGTGAAGGGATGCTTGTTGATCTGAACGACACGGCCAATCACTCCGCGATCGTCTTCGAAACGGCTGTGCCAAAATCCCCAGGCCAGCACGATGTACGGAGCGCTGTTGGGCCCATGCTCGTCGGCGCTATGGAAGAAACGCCCCAGGAACGGTTGAATGCGCAGGGCGTCGAAGTAGTTGCCGCTGACCTCAAAGAGCCAGGACCGCGATGGGTTCTCGCCGGCATCGAGCCCGGCCTGCGCGATGGTGTACGCCGCCATGCCGTCGAAGCTGTGATTGCGATCGCGCAGATCCACGTAGTCGGGATACGACTGGATGATGTACGTCTCGTTGCCCCGCTGCAGAGCATAAAGACTCCGAGCATCGGGCACATGCAGCGGGTGCAGCACCAGCCCATTGAGCATGCTGAACACCACCGCGTTCGCGCCGATGGCCAGCGCCAGCGTCACCACCGTCGCCATCACAAATCCCGGAGACTTGAGCAGAACCCGCACGCTGAAGCGAACATCCTGGGCAAAACTCTCCAGGAGGTTGCCGCCCAGAGCTTCATGACTTTGCTGGCGGAACTTTTCGTATCCGCCGAACTCGATACGGGCCCGGCGCTCGGCCTCCGAGCGGTTCACGCCCGATTGAGCAAGATCGTCGGCGCGGTGCTGGATATGCGAGCGGAGCTCCTCATCCATCTCTTCAGCCGTTGCGGCGCGGTGCAGAAATAGAGAGGCGACGGAACGAACCCAGGCAGGGAATTGCATACTCCCTCCACGTGCTGGCACTCCTAAAACAATTAGGAGAGTAACCTCACTCTCCTAAGCTGTCAAGGAGAAAGCGGGTTTTCGCCCGGTCACGCTGCCAGTTTTCGGGAAACCAATTCCCAGCTAAGCTGAAGAGGCCCCAAAATCTCACGGGGTACAGGGAAGGAACCCCAGCATGAAACGTGGCATTCTCACTTCGGCAGTTCTGCTACTGGCTGCGCCTCTCGCGTTCGCGCAAACCTCGACATGGAAGACCGATCCGGCTCACAGCGAGGTCGATTTCAGCATTAAGCACATGACCGTCTCCAATGTTCACGGCCGCTTCGGCACCGTCGACGCCACACTCGTATGGGACGAGCAGGACCCCACCAAATCGACCGTGAACGCCACCATCGACGTCACCGGAGTCGACACCGGCGTGCCCGCGCGCGACAACGACCTCAAGGGCGCGAAGTTTTTCGACGCTGCCAACAATCCCAAAGCCACATTCATCAGCACCGGCGTTACGAAGGGCGGCTCCGGCCTCACGGTGAACGGCAACCTCACCATCAAAGGCGTCACCAAGCCGGTCGTTCTCGATGTCGACGGTCCCACAGGCCCGGTGATCGGCATGAACAAGAAGCCGCACACCGGCTTCTCCGCCACCACCACCATTCATCGTGAAGATTTCGGCATCGGCGCCGGCATGCCCGCCGCCATGCTCGGCGAAGACGTCAAGCTCACCATCGAGCTGGACTTCGTCAAGCAGTAGGCCGCCTCAAACGAGACGAAGGCGCCTGAAAACAACGATTTCCGGCGCCTCCAGCCCTTCAAAGCCCTGAAAACGCCCCTCCTGCTAACTTTATGTGAGCGTAATTCACTCACTTTTTACGCCCCGATCCCTTGACATCCACACCACAACCCAGCTACCTTAGCAGTCGTAGGGCGAAAGTGCTAAACGACGGCCTCTGCGCTGAACATCGGGCGCAAAGCCGTTCCGGACCCGCTACAACCGTCCGGCGGTCGCCCAACCCATAAGAAGGCCCATCAAGTTTCGTTCTGTGCCGCAGCCTGTTGGCTGCGGGAAACTCCACGCGGGTTGCCGCGTTTTCTCTCGCGCGCGCCCAGGAACACTCTGAAGGAGAAGCATCGCAATGGCTACTGCTACGGCAACTACAACGTTCACTCCGCTGCACGATCGCATCCTCGTCCGCCGGGTCGAAGAGAACGAGACTGTGCGCGGCGGCATCATCATCCCCGACAGCGCCAAGGAAAAGCCCCAGGAAGGCGAAGTCATTTCCGTCGGCAAGGGCAAATCCAACGACGAAGGCAAAGTCTTCCCCCTCGATGTGAAGAAGGGCGACCGCGTTCTCTTCGGCAAATATTCCGGCACCGAGATCCGCATCGATGGAGAGGAATTCCTCATCATGCGCGAAGAAGAAGTCCTCGGCATCCTCAAAAAATAGTGCTGCCCGCACGGGCGGACGCGCCGACGGCGCAAAAGCCTGACAACAAGTTTGAACGGAGCAACGGCTCCGCACAGCAATCAAGGAGATTTCAGCAATGGCTAAGCAAATTCTGCACGGAGAAGATTCCCGCCAGGCAATCCTGCGTGGCGTGAATATTCTGGCGGATGCGGTGAAAGTCACGCTCGGTCCCAAGGGCCGCAACGTCGTCATCGAAAAGAAATTCGGTTCCCCCACCATCACCAAAGACGGTGTCACGGTGGCCAAAGAAATCGAGCTGAAGGATTCACTCGAGAACATGGGCGCGCAGATGGTGCGCGAAGTCGCCTCCAAAACCTCCGACGTCGCCGGCGACGGCACCACCACCGCCACCGTCCTCGCCCAGGCCATCTATCGCGAAGGCGTCAAGACCGTTGCCGCCGGCGCAAACCCCATGGCCCTCAAGCGCGGCATCGACAAGGCTGTTGAAGCCGTGGTCGGCAAGCGCGCAGAAGACGGCACCGTCACCGGTGGAGCGCTCGCGAAGTTCTCCAAGCCCGTCACCGGCGACATGATCGCCCAGGTCGGCACCATCTCCGCCAACTCCGATCACACCATCGGCACCATCATTGCCGAAGCCATGAAGAAGGTCGGCAAAGACGGCGTCATCACCGTCGAAGAGTCCAAGACCCTCGAAACCCAGCTCGAAGTCGTCGAAGGCATGCAGTTCGACCGCGGCTACCTCTCGCCCTACTTCGTCACCGATCCCGACCGCATGGAAGCCGCTCTCGAAGATCCCTACATCCTGATCTACGAGAAGAAAATCAGCGCCATGAAGGACATGCTTCCCCTGCTCGAGCAGGTTGCCCGCAACGGCAAGCCGCTCGTGATCATCGCGGAAGACGTCGACGGCGAAGCGCTCGCCACCCTCGTGGTCAACAAGCTGCGCGGCACGCTGAACGTCGCGGCTGTTAAGGCTCCTGGCTTCGGCGATCGCCGCAAGGCGATGCTCGGCGACATTGCCATCCTCACCGGCGGCAAGGCCATCACCGAAGACCTCGGCATCAAGCTGGAGAACATCAAGCTCGAGGACCTCGGCCGGGCCAAGCGCATCACCATCGACAAGGACAACACCACCATCGTCGAAGGTAAAGGCGAGTCCAAGGCCATCGAAGGCCGCGTGAAGGAAATTCGCAGCCAGGTCGAGAAGACCACCTCCGACTACGACCGCGAGAAACTGCAGGAGCGGCTGGCCAAACTGGTCGGCGGCGTCGCGGTCATCAAGGTCGGTGCGGCCACCGAGACCGAGATGAAAGAGAAGAAAGCTCGCGTCGAAGATGCCATGCACGCAACCCGCGCAGCAGTCGAGGAAGGCATTGTCCCCGGCGGCGGCGTGGCCCTGGTTCGCTGCGAGAAAGACGTTCTCGATCTCATCGGCACCCTCCACGGGGACGAGAAGATCGGCGCCCAGATCGTTCGCCGCGCCCTCGAAGAGCCTCTTCGCCAGATCGTCGGCAACGCCGGCGAAGAAGGTGCAGTGGTCGTCGGCAAAATCCTCGAGAGCAAGGATGCGCACTACGGCTACAACGCCCAGACCAACGAGTTCGAAGACCTGGTGAAAGCCGGCGTCATCGATCCCACCAAGGTGACCCGCACGGCACTGCAGAACGCCGCGTCGATCGCCGGCCTCATGCTCACCACCGAAGCCATGGTCTCGGAAATCCCCGAGCCCAAGTCCGCAGCCCCAGCAGGCGGCCACGGCGGCGGCATGGAAGGCATGTACTGAGCTGGCCGCTCGGCACACGCGCTTCGCGCAAAACAACGGGCCTTGTCTCGCGACAAGGCCCGTTTCATTTTTCCGATAACTGATATCAGGATAATCACCTTTACGCAGGGTTGCTCAAATGAGAACCTTAAGGCGCAGAGGTGGGTTCGTGTTTGACATTGTGGAGGCCATACATAAGGCCTTGCGGATTGAGTCTACGTTTTGGTTCGTTGTGGTGATCGCTATTGGCTCAGCTGTTGTGGGTGGATTCTTCGCATGGGTGATCGACATCGGCTATAAGCGTTCTCCGGAATTTCGGCAAGCGCGAAATTCACCCGCGGCGGTGCAACTGTCAATTGCCTGCGACATCGTTAGCCTGCCAGTGGTTTATCAAAATGAGCTTTGGATGTTGAGTCCAGTTCTCGGAGGCTTAGGGAAGATGACGGCCCCTCCGCTGAAGAATGCCTTTTGGCCAGAGGAGGGCGCAAGAGGCTTGGGCTATAAATGCACGCTAAAGAATTACGGCCCGGAGACCGCCTTTAATACCACGATGCCTCTAACGATCTCTTCCTTCGAATGGGTACAGGATGCTCATGGAACATGGGGGTATGGAGAAAAATTAGAAGTGCGAGAGGTGACGATAAGCACTCCGCAACCGCTCGGTCCGCAGGGGACCGACCAGTTCTCTTTCTATATCGGCAGTTATTCTTCGAACCGCGGATTTGATGTGAGGCTGCCATCGGAAGGATGGATTAACTCTGACGATCACAAGGCAAAGCAGGAAGTCCCGATAAGAATATCGGGTGGAAGTAGCCCGCTTTCAGTTCCGGGACAAATGTCGGATGTCACCCAGCCAGCGAAATAGCCGTAAGTTCTTTGTACTCCGGAACGGGAGCTGAGAGCTGTTTTATTAGGGTGTCACGAAACAGATACGGAATTTTCCGAATCGTCTAAAAGTTAAAGGTCAGTTCGTCCAGATTGGCGGCAAGATGCATCGAGGGAATCGTCAGACTTGTTACAGGGCTGGTGGTCGTTTTTTTTACCGCATCGTAAGCAAGTCAGTCTCGGAGAGCTCACCAGGGCTCCCTATCTGCGTGATCTTCGCAGATGTGAGAGGGCACAAACCCTAACCATCTCCTTTGCGGGCGCGGGTGGCCAGGTCTGGCCGAAATGAATGGGTGGCCATATCTGCCCGGCTTTGGCAGATGGGGGAAAGCACGAATCCCAAACCGGCCGCTTTTGTAACAGGGCACGACTTCAGTCGTGCCGAAAAGGCGCCAAAATGACCGGGCTTTAGCCCCTGCGCATTTCCCAACCGGCCTTACTCCGACCTCCGGCACGAAAAGTGAAGAATCACGGCCCAGCTTTTACAAGTTGCTCTGTAGCTACAATGCAGCTACAATTAAAAGAGCTGGCACGGTACCAACAGCCGGAATCGTCGCCTGGCCAGCGTCTGAATCGCGAGTCGATGCTTTCCACTGGATGAAGTGAACCTCCAGGGAAAACCAAACCCGCAGTTCGACTGGGACAGCGGCAATGTCGATCACGTCGCCAATCACGGCATAACCCCCGCGGAGGCCGAACAGGTAGTCCTCAATGACCCGATCGATCTCAAATTCGAACTCCGCAACGAAGAGGAGCGCATCGCACAAATCGGCGAAACCGACGCGGGCAGAATTCTTGTTGTTATCACCACCATGCGCAGTAACAACATCCGGGTAGTCACAGCCATTCCGGCAAACAGAAAACTACGGAAACTGTATCTCGCCCAGAAGGGAAGTTCCAATGAGAGCGGAACTAAAGAAAAAGACCTTCAGCAATGAAGCTGAAGAATCCAGGTGGTGGGACGAGCACCAGAATGCTCTCGCCAGCGAGTTCGAAAAGGCGGCAGCCGCAGGCACGCTCGGGCGCGGGACAGCAGCGCGCAAAGGAAGCACCCCGACGACGACGATTCGCCTCGATCCCGAGGACATCGCAAAGGCCCGTTCTCAAGCCGCGAACCGCGGGCTCCCCTACCAAACCTATCTAAAAATGCTCATCCACCAGGCGCTCCATCAGACAGAAGCTCAGTCGAAACCCCGGCGCTCCTGATTCGCAGAGCCCCGCACGGCTTAAGCCGTGCCAAAAAACAGTCGGCGCGCAGCGCCCTCCATGTTCGATCCCGCGCGATGCGCCCGCCCCGAGAGGGACACTCGCGGGATCGAACCGGGGCCCCACCGGGGGATTTTCGCTACCGGCTACCGGCTACCGGCTCCGCGCTCCTCAACATTTCGCTCCTGGTCCCGCCTATCTCAAATTTGTCAAGCTTCTGTGGAAAAAACCGAAGTAATGAGCCTTGATAACTCACCACTTACACCCCAACTTACCCAAACAAATTTGGCACGTTTATTCCACCAATCTGGTATTCTGAACTTAGAGTAGAAAAAGAAAAAGCCTCGCCTTCCCGGCGGGGCTTTTCTTTTGCACCGCACCAGCCCTGCGCCCTGTGCCCTGAGCCCTGAGCCCTGAGCCCTGTGCTCTGCGCCCTGCGCTCTGTACAAACCAAGGAGGCAACCCTCATGCAGTCCACCGACTCTCCCGCCCCTCACGGCGGCGCCGCGCCCGCCGACCGTCAGTGCCAGTTCACCAAATCCGACGGCTTCCGTTGCCGCGACTGGGCCGTCCGCGGCCACCAGCACTGCTTCCGTCACCACCAGTTTCTGCACTCCCATCCCGAGAACCCCATCGACGTCCCGCTCCTCGAAGACGAAGACTCCCTCGCCTCCCTCCTCTCCCAAACCCTGCGCGCCCTCGCCTGGGGAACCCTCCCCACCGCCAACGGCCGCGCCATCCTCGCCGGCTGCCGCATCATGCAGGGCATCCTCACCCACCGCCTCGACACTGCGAAGTTCCACGTCAGGCTCGCCCGCCTTGGTATGACCGATGCCGAAGGCGAACTACTCGACCGCCTGCCCCCCACTGAGACCGAGGCCGACCCCGCGCCCGTCCCATCGCACCCGCAACCTGTAACCTCTAACTCAAAACCTGTAACCTGTAACCCACAACCTGTAACCTCCGACTCACAACCTGTAACCTCCAACCCGCAACCTGTAACCTCCAACCCAACCCTTCGCTTCCCCAATCTCAAAAAAGAGTGGGACGAGGGTCTCCGTATCATCGAAAAGGATCTGTCGGCGTGGTGTCTTCCCGATCGCGACAAAGCGCTCGACCCCTTCACCATCCCGCGCGGCGTCGCCTTCACCGCTCCCACCCCTGAGCAGCTGGCCGCCGCATACGGCCGCTGACCGTTAACCCTTGTGACAATCCCCCCGGCTCTCGGCACAGAAGTCGGGCCTCGATTCTTCAACTTAGCGGGGGCTTACCCCCTCAAAAAAACAATTTTCCAGGAGGGTTCAGCAGCCTGAGGTTATCGACCCGTAAAGCCGGCTCTTGAAGCCCATCGCCAACGCGCCGCCTCCCCATCGCCCGCTAAGATGGTTCTTCATCTCTGGAGGACCCATGGGCCGTCGCTCGTTCCCGCTCTCAGCGCTTCTCATCCTGACCCTCGCCGCCGCGGCACAAGCGCCGCAGCCTTCGTATCCGCCAACCCACTGGCCCATCCAGAACGGCGTCTACGTCGCCCACGACTTCAGGTTTGGATCCGGGGAGTCGCTACCCGAGCTCAAGCTTCATTACGTCACCCTGGGCAGCCCGCATCGCGGATCCGACGGCCGCACCGACAACGCGGTCCTGTTGCTGCATGGCACCGGCGGCAACGCGCACTCGCTGCTCAATCCCGTCTTCTCCGACGTCCTCTTCGGACCCGGCCAGCCGCTCGACATCACGAAGTACTTCATCATCCTCCCCGACGACATCGGCCACGGCGAATCCTCCAAACCCTCCGACGGGCTGAAGATGAAATTTCCCCACTACGACTACGACGACATGGTCCGGTCGCAGCACCAGATGCTCGTCGACGGCCTGCACGTCGACCACCTCCGCCTGATCCTTGGCACCTCGATGGGCTGCATGCAGTCCTTCGTCTGGGGCGAGACGTATACCACCTTCTCTGACGCGCTGGCTCCGTTTGCCTGTCAGCCCGTGGAGCTGGCCGGCCGCAATCGCGCCTGGCGCTATATGGCCATGCAGATCATCCGCAAAGATCCGGCATGGGACAACGGCAACTACACAACGGAGCCCCTGGAAGGCATCCGCGGCGCTGCTGACCTGCTCCTCATCGCCGGTTCAGCGCCTCTGTACTGGCAGAAGAGTTACCCCACGCGCGCCCAGACCGAAGCCTTCGTCGACAAGTCCCTCGACGCCGCCATCGCCCATATCGACGCCGACGACTTCCTCTACTACGTGGACGCATCGCGCAACTACAACCCCGAACCGCACCTCGAGTCCATCACCACACCACTGCTCTGGATCAACTCCGCGGACGACTTCATCAATCCGCCCGAGCTGGGATTCGGTGAGAAGCTCGTCGGACGGATGCCCCACGCAAAGTTCATCGTGATCCCCATCTCCGACGCCACCCGCGGCCACGGCACCCACACCGTCGCGTCGGTGTGGAAGGACTACCTCGTCCAGCTTCTCCAGCAGACCGAGAAGAAGTAGAACCTTCCATCTCCACCTCTCGATGGGTTCCAGGCTCTATCCCTGGGCCGAAGACACCATGGGTCCCCGGACGATAGTGTTCGTTCGTGCGGCCCGCCTTCAGGTAGCTTTTCCGGCGGCCTCTGCCGCTGGTCTCCCCGCCAGCGAATCCACGACAGCGGAGTTCCATCGATGACTCAGCACCGTTGCGCGCGGCTGGCGGTTCGAGCCGTATTGTTCCTGACAGCTGTTGCTCTTGGCCATGCCCAGGTTCCGGTGGGCAGCATCAACGGCATCGTCACCGATCCCAAAGATGCGGTCGTTCCCAACGCACACATCACCGCCGTCAGCCTTGCGCAGGGAGTTTCGCGCGAGACCGCGACCAACGGCAGCGGCCTCTACTCGGTCGCTGACCTTCCAGCCGGGACCTATAACGTTCGCATCGAGCAGCCCGGTTTCGCCGCCAGCGAGTTCAGGAACGTCAGCGTCGAGGCAGGGAACAGCGTCACCCTCGATGCTCGCCTGCAGATTGCCACCGGCGGCTCCACCGTCGAGGTCAATGCCGCAACGGCCAGCGTCGACCTGACCCAGTCGATGATCCAGGGGCAGATTACCTCGCGCACCATCGAGAGCATTCCTCTCAACGGCCGCAATTTTCTTGAGCTGGCGTACCTGGTCCCCGGTAATCGTCCCGCTCCCACGTTCGATCCCACCAAAACCAACACCCTCGAAGTCAGCTCCGCCGGAGGCTTCGGGCGCGGCGGCAACATCACCGTCGACGGCGGCGACAACAACGACGAAGTGGTGGGCGGCACACTCTCGAACTTCCCCGAAGACTCGATTCAGGAATTCCAGATCGCCACCGGCCGCTTTACCGCCGAGGTTGGGCGATCAGGCAACAGCATCGTTAATATCGTTACCAAATCCGGCACTAACAACTGGCATGGCTCGGCCTTCCTGTTTGAACGTAACCGCAACCTGCAGGCCCTGCCCGCGACCTTCGACCGCGGCCTTCCCACTCCGCGCTTCGATCGCGAACAGACCGGTGGCTCCGTCGGCGGTCCTCTCGCCACGGACAAAGCCTGGTGGTTTACGTCGTTCGAATTCCGCGACCAAAACGCCGCGATTCAAACCGGTTCCCGCGACTTCACCAACGACACCATCCTGCATACTTCGGCGGCGGCGCCCTTGCGCGAGGCCCTTTGGTCTACCCGCTTTGACTCGCAGTTGACCCAGCGCAACACGCTCACCGGCCGCTACTCCTTCAATCACGCTACCGATACGGCGGAAGCGACGCCCTCCCAGACCACTCCGGCCTTCACCGCCGCCGAGCGCCAGAATTCCCTCAACCGCTTCAACTCTGTCGTGGCCGGACTCACGACCCTCTTTACACCTACACGCGTCAACGCCCTCACCTTTCACTTCGACAATTTCTATAACGACATCCCACCCTTTCCGCAGGATGCGCCCACCACCGACCCCGCTCTCAATCTCACCAACGAGCTCATCTTTCCCGACCTGGCCGACGGCGAGAATTTCAACCTTCCACAAGCCACGCACCTCAACAGGTATCAGCTCCGCGACGAGTTTTCATGGACGCCTGGCAAGCACACTCTTCACGTGGGTGGTGAATTCCAGCACTACACCGCCTCCGGTCTCATCAACGTTTTCGGAACCGGCACCGCAATCCTCACCTCTGATTTCGGCTTCGCCGATCTGAATGGCGACGGCCAGGTCAACGATCTCGATATCCCCATCGCTGTTGCGCTCAAGAGCAGCGCACCGGTCGTTCCGGTTCCTATTCCGACGGTGTTCGACAGCTACGTGGCCGGCTACGTCCAGGATGACTGGCGCGTGAAGCCCCGGCTCACGCTCAACCTCGGTTTGCGCTGGGAGTACGATTCGAATCTCACCGGCAATTCCAGCGAACACGATCCCTGCCCCAATCTCACACAGCAACCCACCCATCCATGCACGTGGATGGCAAACGTCATCGACCTGAAAAAGGTTCCTGACAAGAAAGATTTCGGCCCGCGCGTCGGATTGGTCTTTGATCCCTTCGGCCGCGGCAAAACGGTACTGCGCGGCGGCTACGGCATCTATTACGACCGCATCATCCTCGAGTCAGGCGCCGAAGAATTGGTGCAGAATGACCGCGCGCTCACGGTGACGCAGTACGCCGGATCGGCCTGCACCTCGCCCTTCGTGCCTGGGCCCCCCTCACTGGGCGCCTGCTTTGCTCCCGGCGGAGCGTTCGCTTCCGGCTCGCCCACGCTGGCCAGCCCCTTCAGCGGCCCCCACCAGGTCGGCGGTGTCGGCGTCCTGGCCATGGGTCCGGATTCGCATCACCCGCTCTTCCAGCAATTCTCGGCAGGCGTCCAGCAGCAGTTCGGCAGTAACTTCCTGCTCACGGCAGATGGCCTCCACGTGTTTGCAGATCGGCAGCTGATCGGGCATCTGCTGCGCGGCACCAACTCCACCTCGCCCGATATCGCGTGCCCCGGCAACAACGTCCCCTGCACCATCAGCGATCCGCTCACCGGCATCTCCGACAACATCACCCTCATCCAATCCCAGGCAAAGTCCTGGTACGACGGGCTCATCGTCAGCCTCGCGCGGCGCACGGCCAGGCGCGGACCTGTCAGCTATCAGTACAACGTCAGTTACACATTGTCGAAGACCTTCGACTACTCCGACGACGATCAGCTGACCAACAGCAATGCCGACGAGCAGGTCGATCTGGTGGAAGGCGTCAACAATCTGCGACTGGAAAAGGGCTACGCCGTCACCGACGAACGCCATCGCCTCACCGTCTACGGTAACGTCGACCTGCCGTGGCGATTCTCCATCGCGCCTCTCTATACCTTCGGCTCGGGCGTGCCCGCCGATACTTTCCTTCCCGGCACCGCCATGAACGGCGCCAGCGGGTCGCGTCTGCCTTTGATTCCTCGCGATGCTCTGGCGCGCGAAGTGAAGAACAGCGATCAGCTCAATACCATCATCAACCGCTGGAATGCGCTGCCCGCCTGCCCCGCCGCGTTTCCGTGCCTCGCCGGTGGACAGTTGCAGAACGTGCCATCCGGGATCGATTTCTCCAGCCCCTTCAGCTCGTTCGATATGCGTCTGAGGAAAGACATTCGTATCGGAGAACGCACCACCGTGAGCCTGATGGGCGAGTCCTTCAACCTCTTCAATGAAACCAACATTCGTGGCGCCGCCAACACCAACTACTCAGGTCGCAACATTTCGATCGGCCCGTATCAGCCGGCGCAGAACGGACAACCGGCTCAGGCTGTACAGTCGAATTTCTACGAGCCCTTCAGCACCGCGGGCGGATTCTTCGGGTCCGGCGGTCCGCGTGCCTTTCAGTTCGCGGCTCGCGTGGAGTTCTAAGACACCCCGCAGCCGTGCGCAGTAACCAGAGGGCCTCGTCCTGAAGACGAGGACCATCTTTTTGTACCGCATGCTATCGTTCCTTCAT
Organism: Acidobacteriaceae bacterium; assembly: GCA_036272255.1. Taxonomy (GTDB): domain Bacteria; phylum Acidobacteriota; class Terriglobia; order Terriglobales; family Acidobacteriaceae; genus Palsa-343. The sequence goes on from DATAZC010000242.1 coordinate 13,727, forward strand.
ATTCCTCTGGAGGCCCAGCGCATGCGGATTCCGATCCGAATTCTTGTAGCCGTTACGGTGCTCATTGCAAGCCAGGCAGCTCTGGCGGCTCGCCCTGCATCCGCTGCAGCCCCAAAAGACCCGCGTCTCGCCGGTGCTTACACCTTCCAGCGCGGCGGGTGGACCTATGTGCATCTTGAAGGCTCCCCGGAGCAGATCGGATTCCAGCACGGCTACCTCCTCGGACCGCAGATCGCCGATGCTCTTCACGTCTTCAGGCTCGAAGACGAACACAGCACGAAACGTGACTGGCAATTTTTCCGCGACGCCTCGCAGAAAATGTTCTGGCCGCACATCAGTGATGAATATCAGGCCGAGCTGAAGGGGATCGCAGCCGGCGCGCAGGCGCGCGGCATCAAGGTCGACGTATGGGACATCGTGGCGCTGAATGGAACGATGGAACTGAGCGAGTATTACGTGCCGTGGCTCGACAAGCGCCAGCATGCGCTGAATGCGCCCAGCATCCACGCCCCCGGCAACTGCAGCGCGTTCATCGCCACCGGCAGCTATACCAAAGACGGCAAGATCGTCATCGCCCACAACAACTGGAGCTCGTACGCTGAAGGTTCACGCTGGACCATCATGTTCGACATCAAGCCCGCGCACGGCCATCAGATCCTGCAGGACGGCGTGCCGGGCATGATCACCAGCAACGACGACTTTGGCCTGAACGACGCCGGCATCATGATTACGGAAACCACCATCAGTCGCTTCGAGGGCTGGAATGAGAAAGGGATTCCCGAGTTTGTTCGCTCGCGCAAGGCGCTGCAGTACGCCAACTCCATCGATGATTACGCGGCGACCATGATCGAAGGCGACAACGGCGGCTATGCCAACGACTGGCTGGTGGGCGATCGCAAGACCGGCGAGATTGCCTATCTCGAGCTGGGCCTGAAGCACACTCCCATGTGGCGAACCAAAGACGGCTACTACGTCAGCTCCAATTTCCCGCGCGACGCCTCTCTCATCAAAGACGAGACCGACGGCTGGGATGCCAAGGACCTTTCTGCCTCCGCCAACGCGCGCCACGCCCGCTGGGAGCAGGCCATGAAGGCCAACAAAGGACAGATCGACGTCGACATGGCGGAAAAATTCCTCGCCGATCACGAAGACGTCTTTACGCACCAGCAAAACGCCGACCAGCGTACCCTCTGCGGTCATGTGGATACGGCGAAAGAAGGTGTTCCCCAATGGGACATGGGCCCCTACGATCCCTTCGGCGCCACGCAGGGCAAGGTGACCAGCAGCGATCTGGCGGCAAAGATGACAATGATCGCGCACGCCGGCCATCCCTGTGGGGAAGATTTCCTCGCCACGCCGTTTCTCGCGGCTCACCCCGAGTTCGCCTGGCAGGCGCCGATCCTGCGCGATATGAAAGCTGGCCCGTGGACCCAGTTCGCGTCGAGTGAACGCGCCGGCCGCTAGCTCACAGGCGGATTCCGCGAACCTAATCTTTCGTCGCCTCGATCTGGCTCTTCTCCTGAGGCTTGATCGTGCTGCGCACCACCATGAATTTGTTCAGCAGATCGAACCAGAAGGGCGCACCGAGGGAAATGGCGAATGCGGTAATCAGCCATCCGGGCAGCTTGGTAGCAGCCAGCCAACCAATCGTGCGCCGCGAGTCCGCTTTCAGATTCGTGTGTAAGCGCGTCCACGTGCCGCTCCACCCGATGGGCAGCATCGAAGTGTTCATGACGTCATTGAAGTCGTGCACCGTGTTACGCATGTTGACCAGTTCCTGGCTGGCTTGCGGTGCGCTTCCCGTTGCCGGAGCCTGGGGGCCGGGCGGATTGTTCTGGACGTAAGAAGAGGCTTCGCTCACCATGGCGGACCGAACATCGCGATCGATCCACAGCGTGCGTGCGATCCGGATCGAATCCACATTGAACCCAATGGCCAGCGCGATGCCGATGTAAAGCAGCACGCGCTGTGTGTAGCGCTTGTACCAGCCGGAGACGCGATCCATGGCGTCGTCGTACCAGTCTTCGAGCTTCTTCTGGAACGCGTCGAGATCGCCTTTCGCATCGTTGGCGAGGGTCAGAAGTGCCTGCACCGCCTTGTTGTCCCGGTAAATCCAGTTATGTTCGGCCAGCGTCTCGTGGATGCCCTTCATCGCCTCGTTGCCGGAAGCCTTGTATTTGTTGAGGAAATCGATCATCGCCAGCGCGAAGGTGCGCGACGGTATGTAGGCGGGCAGCAGCGTGACCTGGGTTGCCGATCGGTTCCCCAGTTTGCTGGGCATCGAAATGAGCTCGCGCAGGTACATTCGAAATCGATCGATTGTCCTGACTTGCCCCGCTCCAGCCGAATCCTTCGCCGGGTCCGAGTACAGGCCGCGCACCAGGCCGTGGTTGTAAATCATCTCTACCAGGTCGTGTCCCCAGATGGAGTCGCCGGAGAACAGACTCTGCAGCCCGCGCTGCAGGTTGGCTGCTCGCAACTGCAAAAACGTGGAGAACAATTCCTGCGCGACGGAGGCGATCAGGCTCATCAGCAGGAAAACGAAAATCAACCCAATGGCGGTATCGACAATGGCCGACTCGAACATGGCAGACTCCGCTGCAATCGTGGACGAACGATCGCATGGTTTTCACAGATTCGGGAAGTACGGCAGGCGCCTGCGCGCCGAGAGAGAAAGCCGTCTTGAGGGGACCACCATTCGTTGAGCTGCGCTCCTGCCTGCCGCCGCAGCTCGGGTAAAGATTCCGATGAGGATAGCAGATTCAGAATGGCAGGCGACAGGAACTACGCATTTAAAACCGCGTGGGTCGAGAGGGCGACGAACCACAGCCGGCGCTGACAGGACCACGCTTCGTGAACCCTGGCTGCGGCCTTTCACTGTTACTGAAATCTCCTGCTGACCTCGCCCAGATCAACGCCCGCAAGAAACTGCCGCGCTTCTACCGTCAGTTCCTGGTAGATGGCCGATCGGTCGCCTGACCGGCGGGGCCGGTCAATCCTGAAAAATATGGGAACTGCCCGCTTTCCTGCGCTCTCAAAATCTGGTGGATCCACCATGAAATGCATGCCCAGCCGCGGGCCCGGCTGCGACGGAAAACAACTGGCCGGAGTGCAGAACGCGTTGCCGGCGATGCTGTCGCTGATGCCATCGCTGTAGAACGCAACATCGAACGTGGTCGCGCTTCCCTCCGCAGTGGCAAAAGTCCTGTCGCCGCGCAACAACGGATCCTCGCCGCGACCAATCCAGCTGCTATGCATGTTGTGCGGGTGCGATGGCAACCACACGCCGATGACTGCTTCGTCGCTCGCCGTGCCGTCGTAGGCGCCACTCTCCACCAGGATGCGGCCGTCTTTGATTTCCTGCCAGCTGCGATTCAGCAAATAACCGCCGAATTGCTTTGGCATCATCCCGTCCAGTTGTGCCCGCGTGACGATGCCGTCGCGCACTTCAGCAGCAAAACTTTTCCGGTGGGTGCGCAGCGCGTTCACACCCGGAACGATAAAGAACAGAACCGGAGCAGCGAACACAGCGGCGCGCCAATACACGAGCCTCTTCTGTTGGGCGGTGAGCTCGGCTTGCGGATCGTCCTCCTCGGTGTTTGTGGTTTCGCTTTTTCTGGTCGCGACCCAGAGAAACAGCAGTGAAGCGATCAGGAACAGGCAGCCCCCAATAATGTAGTCAGCATTCGTTGCAAATGCCTCGAGCCTGGGATGGCCGCTCGCAACGCGGTAATAAACAACGAGGGCACACAGCCGTATGAGATTGAAGAGATAGCCCAGCAGCACGCCGCCGGCGACGTAGCAAATCCATCGGAGCACCGAAACACGCTTCAGATACCCCGTAATCAAAGCCAGATAACCCAGGGTCAGTGCACCGCGGACGCCATCGCACCCCGGCGCAATAAACATGCCGAAGTCCGGAGTGAACATCAGCCGCAGCAGTTCTTTGCTGGTCGGCGGAAAGCCGATGAGAACAGCAAAAGAACGTGCAATATGCGCCGAGATGTTCTGCAGCGGCAGGTCTCCATAAACCATTGCGAAATCCGGCACCGGCTGCGCGCAAAGCAGCAGCGCCAGCGGAAACCAGGCTCGCCGCCAGATACGCGGCCCGGCAAACAAAAGGACGAAGCCGCTCGCAAATACATAGAGGGCAATTCTGGGGGCGAACAAATCGAACCTCCGCAGTCCCAGAGTCATCGTCCACCCAAAACTGTGCCGATATGCGCTCATGGCAAGAGCCACCGTTGCCGGCGCCAGACCCCACCAGGTGCCCTTCAGCTCCCAGCCACTCTGTCGCCACACACCTACCGCTAACACGATGCCCGCGGCTACGATCAGCATCCCGATGGATCGCAGCGGATCGTCCGTCCAGAGATCCCAGAGCTTAAGGAGATCCGACGACAATCCAGCAGCGCCGAGCAGCGCCAGCGCGGCCACGCAAGACCAAATCAAACGATTGCGGCCAGCATCGACGCGGAGATCAAAAGCCGCAGCGAGCTCCTGACTGGAAGCAGAAACATCCTGAACAGCACCAGCCGGAGATTGCAGAACACTGCTTTTCATATCGATTGTGCTGGAGAGAGCCCCATCATTTTATCGGGCGCGGGCAAGCCCCTACAATGACCAACTAGTGTAAGAGTGTGCACCTTTGGAGGAGGTTCCGGCGTGCCAATTAACGGTATCGTTAACCCGGTCTGATTTGCATTGATGCATGAACGGCTGCTCGCTATCATGATCGCGCCGGGTTCCATTTTGCGCGCAAAAAGTCGAGTGGTCAGCGAATGAAACCGGATTTTCAGGAGGTTAACTTTGTTCAGGTTCAGAGCTCTTTTGCCCGTCGCTCTGCTCTTTCTTGCCGCGTCTGTACGGCTTCACGCCCAGGACGGCTTTAATGGTTGTGGCGACTCGCCGGAGAATCCCACCCTCATTCTCGGCGCCATCGTCAGCGCCGCCAGCGTAGGCTTTGTTCAGGTTCGCAGATACCTGAACACCCGTAACACCAGGAACGATAAGTAGACTGCGAATCGATTCGTCGAGTGCCCAATTCAGCTGCTACCAGCACGATGAACCGTAAGGGAGCTTTAAGCATTCTCTGCTCCGCCGTCGTGCTGACGTCACTGGCAGGCTGCGGCTCGGGCCACAGTTCAACCGGCACCACCACCCCTCCTCCTCCTCCCAACTTCGAGCTGTCAGGTAAAGTGGCCGGAGGCCAGCAACCCGTCATCGGTGCTGAGGTTCAGCTTTACGCTGCCGGCTCGGGGGGCTATGGCACAGGCGCCACGCTGCTCGCTCCCGCTGCAGTCACCGATCAGACCGGCAACTTCACCATCGAGGGCAACGTCACCTGCCCCTCATCCGGCGCACTCACTTACATCACAGCCGCGGGAGGCCACACCGGTTCGGCAACGGACAACTCCGGTCTCGGCCTCATGGCCGCTCTCGGCACCTGCAGCAGTCTCACTTCCGTGTCATCGCTCACGATTAACGAAGTCACCACCGTGGCTGCGGTTTGGACCCTGGCGCCGTTCCTCAAAAGCGGCGGCGTGGTGGGCACCAGCTCCGGCAATGCGCAGGGACTCACGAATGCCTTCGCCAACGTGAACAGTCTGGTGGATTTCTCCAGCGGCCTCGCGCCCGGAAAAGCCGCGCCCGCCAATGCAAAAATTCCGACTGCGAAAATCGATACGCTGGCCAACATTCTTACAGCCTGTGTGCAGCAAACCACTGCCGGAGCCTGCAGCAGCTTGTTTGCCGCTGCGATGCCCGCGGGTGGCGCAGCGCCAGCCAATACCCTGGACGCAGCTTTGAATATCGCGCGCAATCCCGCCACCAATGCTGCCGGTCTCTTTGCTCTTGCCGCGACCGGTGCGCCCTTTCAGCCGGCTCTTACCGCGGCGCCCTCCGACTGGACGCTGGCGATCAGCTTCAGTGGAGGTGGTCTGAGCACACCCGGCGCCGTCGCGCTCGATGCCGGCGGCAATGTGTGGGTTGCGAATTACTTTGCATCCGTCTCCGAGTTCTCCAGTGCGGGCGCGGCAATTTCTCCCGCCGGCGGCTTTACCGGCGGCGGTCTGACGGAGAGCTTCGGGCTGGCCGTCAACGAGGACGGCAGTGTCTGGGTGACGAACGAACAGAGTGCCGGCAGCGTGAACGGCGGACAGGGAAGTCTGACCGTGCTCAATTCCTCCGGCGCGGTTATTTCCGGAACAGGCGGATATGTCGGGGGAGGCATGTTCTTCCCCATCGCGGCAGCTGTGGATACCGATGGCAGCGTTTGGGTCGCGGACTACGGCGATTCGAACGCCTCAAAATTCTCTCTCGCGGGCACACCTACCTCTCCAGCCGCGGGATTCGGCTCGGCGCAACTGGAAGGTCCTGTCGCCGTGGCGATCGATGCGAATCACAATGCCTGGTTCGCGAATCAATCTGCTGCGGCAGGCTCGGTCACTTCCATCTCTTCCGACGGAACCCTGGTCAATTCCATCGCCTGCGGAGGGGATGCCCCTTCCGGCGTGGCAACCGATTCCATCGCAGTGTCGTCGAGCGCTGCGATCGGCCATGTATGGACGGCCAACTACTACTCCGACTCCGTCAGCGAGCTGGCTCTGCACAACGATGGCTCGGCAGCAGTCGTTTCCAGCTACGTGGGAGGCGGCATCCTGCACCCGAGCGGAATTGCCGTCGACGGAGCTGGGAATGTCTGGGTGACGAATTTCCGCGGCGCATCGATCTCAGAATTGCAGGGAGCCAATGCGAGCCAGCCCGGCACGCTCCTCTCTCCTGGTGTGGGTTTCGGCACAGATGCATCGTTGAGCGCGCCCTTCGGCGTTGCCGTCGATGCCAGCGGCAACGTGTGGGTCTCCAATCAGGGCTCCATCCAGGGCGCGAGCACGATCACACAGTTCGTGGGCGCGGCCACCCCGGTCAAAACTCCCGTGCTCGGTCCGCCCCAGCTTCCTTAGTCGCATATTCGCGATTGAGAATCGACATCAGAATCTGCGTGTGATATTCGCCGTCGCGGAAGATTGCTTCGCGCAGAGTGCCCTCGCGCTGAAAGCCGAGGCTCTCATACACATGCTGCGCGCGAGTATTGGCCTCGAACACATCCAGCCACAACCGATGTGCTTTCAGTTCGAGAAAAACGCATTCGAGAACGCCTGCCAGCATCAACCGGCCGAGTCCTTTGCCTGGTTTCGCGACGGCAATTCGCTGCAGCCGAATGGAACGATGGGGAGACGTCAGTCCGCGCAGAATGGCGAATCCGGCCATCGCGCCGGCCCTCCCGTCCGCCACAAGATACCGGCAGTCGGTGCTGGCCAATTTTGAGTGATGCTCCTCCTCGCTCCAGTTCCCCACAAAGGCGCGATACGCCGGAAGCCGCTCCATCGCCATGATGGCTGGAAGATCGTCCACTCGAGCAGGTCGTAGCTCCATGCTCGCGATCATAGCGTTCGCCGCGAGGTGCTTCAGCGCTTTGCTTCAAGATACTTTTCGAAAGGAATCTCGAAAAAAAAGAGCTCGTTTCCGCTTGAGTCGCGCAGTTCACGCAAAACCAGTTTGCCACCGTGCAGCGGCGCGTCGCCGAGGCCCTGCATGTCGTAAAGGAGAAATCCTGCCCGGGTGGTGTGCGGTTCGACGGCCAGGGCGGCGTATTCGAAATGATCGAAATCGGCGTCAATCTTTTCGTCGGAAGCGCTCCCCTTGGTGTGTAGCTTGATCGGCCCCACAGGAATATCGCGGCCGCGGCTGTCCTTTGGCTTCACGCGGCGCTCAACATCTTCCGGTTCCGCCGCCGGCACCTTGTCGCCCTGGGAGCTGATGAAGAAGATTCGCGCGTCTTTTAGCGAAATGGGATGGTCGCCGTTGTTGGTAACGATGATGCGGATAGGGAGGAAGTGATACTTCAGATAGTCGACCTGAAAGATCTTGCATTTCTCCGCTGTATCGAATGGCTCGGCGGCGATGGCAACCTGTTCTTTGGCATGGAAATCGACATCGGGATAGGCCGTGGCGTCTTTCGCCGGAGGAGGGTCGGAGGCAGCAATCGAGAGAGGAACAACGATCCCCAGCAGGAGCCATAACAGCTGCCGGCGTCGAAGAACAACGCGGAGCGAGCACGAGCGCATGGCCACCATTATCATCTTGCCTTATGACCTTAGGAAGTTGAGATTGGTAAGCGGATGTTGATTCTCTATAGCCTCGCCCTGGTCCTGGTTCTGGTGCTGGGTGCTCCCTGGTGGTTCCTGCGTATGGCTACCAGCGGAAAATATCGTGAAGGTTTGACGGAGAGACTCGGCATTTTGCCGCGGCGTATTCACTCCGCATTGGACCGCTGCAATGTCGTCTGGGTCCATGCCGTTTCCGTCGGTGAAGTCCTGGCAGCCAGCCGTCTCATTCAGGAATTGCAGGCGAGGTTGGCGCAGTCTTCCGGGCGCCGCGCTGCCGATCCGTGGCGCGTGGTTATTTCCACCACCACCCGAACTGGTCAGACGCTGGCGCGCGAACGCTTCGGCGAAGATCGCGTCTTCTATTTCCCGCTGGACTTCGCCTGGGCGGTGCGGGCCTGGCTGCGGGCTCTGCAGCCCCGGCTTGTCGTGCTGGTCGAAACGGAGTTCTGGCCCCGCATGCTGGCGGAATGCCGCCGCCGCGATATTCCGGTGGCCGTGGTCAATGCGCGCATCTCAGATCGTTCGTGGCCGCGTTATCGCCGGCTCTCATGGATCTGGAAGCGTTTGCTGCGCCACCTGGCCGCAGTTCTGGCGCAAACCGAACTGGATGCGGATCGGCTGCGAGCCCTGGGCGCCGCGCATGTTCGAGTCATCGGCAATTTGAAATACGATGTTCGGGTTCCTGAGTCGTCGCACATCGCGTCCGCACTGCGCGCATCCATTGCTCCGGATGTGCCGGTGCTGGTATGCGGCTCGACGCTCGCGGGCGAAGAAGAATTGCTTCTCGATGCATTGCCGCCTGGCATCGTCACGGTGCTGGCGCCTCGCCGCCCGGAGCGATTCGACGAGGTGGCTGCGATTCTGAAGCGGCGCGGAGTCTCTTCTGCGCGGCGTTCACAATGGGCTCAATCTCCAGCCAGGCTCGACGCGGGAACAGTGTTTCTTCTGGATTCGATTGGCGAGCTGGCATCGGTCTATTCCCTGGCGACTGCGGCGTTCGTCGGCGGCAGCCTGGTCCCCGCGGGCGGCCATAATCCTCTGGAGGCCGCGCAATTCGCTGTCCCGGTGCTGATGGGGCCGAGCTACGAAAACTTTCGCGGCATCGTCGATGCGCTGCGCGCGCACGACGCGATTCGCATCGTCCAGCCCTCCGATCTCAAAGCCGCATTGTCGTCCATCCTGGTTCGCTCGTCGGATACGGTTGCCATGGGTGAACGAGGCCGAGCGGTCTTTGAAAACAAAGCTGGCGCTACACAGCGAGCCGCCGACGCACTGATGCAATTGCTGCAGTCACCCGGGCCCGATCCCGCCGCGCAACTTCGGGACCGTCAGGAGGCCCGCGCTTGAGCCGTGCCTTAACGCCGCTGGTTCCGCTCTATGGCGCCGCCATCGGCACAAAGAATCTTGCCTATGCCAAAGGCCTCCGGCGGCAACACCGGCTGCAAGCGCCGGTCGTGAGCATCGGCAATCTCTCCCTTGGCGGATCCGGCAAAACCCCTCTGACCATCCACCTGGCGCAATTGCTGCGCGAGCGCGAGATCCCCGTGGACGTGCTCTCGCGCGGATATGGGCGCCGATCAAAGACGGTGGAGCGCGTGACCCCAAAAGGATCAGCGGAACAATTTGGTGACGAGCCGTTGCTTATCGCGCAGTCGGCCGGCGTTCCCGTCTTCGTCGGCGCCAGCCGCTACCGGGCGGGGTTGCTCGCCGAGTCTGCGGCCGCGGGGCCCGCGCTGCACCTGCTCGACGACGGGTTTCAGCATCGCGACCTGACGCGGGACGTCGACATCGTCGTCCTGCATCGCAGTGATTTTGCGGATCGGCTCTTACCCGCCGGCCGGCTGCGCGAACCATTCTCAGCCCTCTCTCGCGCCCACGTTGTGGTCCTGCGTCAGGAGGATCAGGATCTCGAACCGGAGTTGCGCACGCGAGGTTTCGCGGGGCCGGTCTGGTGGATCGAACGCAAATTGATCGTTCCTCCGGTAGGCCAAGCAGTGGCCTTTTGCGCAATTGCCCGCGCCGACGAATTCTTTTCAGGATTGCGTTCAGCTGGCATCTCCGTGGCAGCCGTGCGCGCCTGGCGCGATCATCACACCTACACCCAGGCCAACATTGCCGAATTGATGGAGCTACGCCGTCAGCATGGAGCGGAAGCCTTCCTGACTACCGAGAAGGACCTCGTCCGGTTGCAGCCCGGGCTGCGCCGTTTGCTCGAGACCGCGGTGCCCGTGCACGCGGTTCCGCTCGTGGTTCGTCTGCACGACGAGGCCCTGGCGATCGACCAGCTCGTCGCGTTACTACCGGCAGGCTGGCCGCGCACGATGAACAAAACCGCGGCCGCCCCCGTGAGAAAATAAAGGATTGCCGGAGATTCCAAAGAAGCTGCGTCTGCTGGTCGTGCGTCTCGGCGCGATGGGCGACATTCTCCATTCCATGCCGGCAGTCACCGCGCTGCGTCAGGCGCATCCGGAGTGGGTGATCGGCTGGGCAATCGAGCCAAAGTGGCGTGGACTGTTTTGTGCGAATGGATGCGACCCGAAGACACCGCAAATGCCGTTGGTCGACCGGCTGCATCTGGTTCCGGCGAAGCGGTGGGCCAAATCTCCGCTGAATCCCTCCACCCTAAACGATATTTTTCGCGCGCGGCGCGAGGTGCGCGCCATGGACTACGACATCGTCGTCGAGATGCAGGGAGCCGTGCGTGCCGCGATGGTCGCGCGCTGGGCCCGCACCGGTCGAGTCATCGGCGAAGCCCAGCCGCGTGAGTTTGCGGCGAAATGGCTCTTCAATGAGAAGGTCGCGACCCGCGGTGTGCACGTCATCGAGCAGTCGGTTGAGATTGCAAATGCAATCATCGGAGAGAGTTTGCCCATGACGTTGCCGTTGCTCCCTCGCGATGCGGCGGCCGATGCGCGGGCGTCAGAGTTGAAGCAGCCGTTCGTTCTTCTCAGCCCCGGCGCCGGTTGGGGAGCCAAGCGTTGGCCCGCGGACCGCTATGGCGCCGTGGCGCGGCAGTTGGCAAACGCGGGCTATGCAGTCGTGATCAACAATGGACCTGGCGAAGAGCATCTGGGACAGGAGATCGTGGAAAGCAGCGCAGGAACCGCACGCGTGCTGGTACTCGACATGGTCGAGTTGATCGCCGTCACCCGTTGCGCATCTCTCGCGATTGCCGGAGATACGGGTCCGCTGCATCTGGCCAGCGCACTCGGCAGACCAACGGTGGGTATCTACGGACCAACCGATCCCGCGCGCAACGGGCCCTTCCATGGTCCGCATCGCGTGCTGCGTCATCCTGAAAGCGTTCGCGACCATGCCCGCCGCAGCCAGCCCGAAGCAGGCCTGCTGACCATCACGCCGGAAGCCGTGACTGCGGCGGCATTCGAGCTGCTGCAGGAGGCGCACTAAGTGGCCGCAACCTGGAATCGCATTGCCCGCCGCATCCGCGTGCCATTGGGTTTTGTGTTCGCGGTCCTGTTTTTCTGGCTCGCGAAGCCGACACCGCTGTTCCTGGCGCTCGGCCTGATCCTGGTCGTGCCCGGACTCTGGTTGCGTGGCTACGCGTCCGGCTACGTCAAGAAAAATGCCGAGCTCACCGTCACCGGTCCCTACGCCCACACCCGCAATCCGCTCTATCTTGGATCGATTCTTATCGCCTTCGGATTCGCCCTGGCGGCGCGCAGTATCTGGATCGCCGCGGTGCTGGTCGTCTTGTTTGCCGCGATCTACATTCCCGTGATCCGATCGGAAGAAGAGTATCTGCGGTCGGTCTTTCCTGATTTCGACGCGTACGCGGCAACCGTGCCCCGCTTGTTGCCGAGGCTTACCGCCGCCGGAGATCGAGCGTCTATTCAGGGGGTATTTGCGACGGCACTCTACCGCAAGCATCGCGAATATAACGCTCTGCTGGGGGCTGTGGGCATGTATGCTGCCCTCATCCTGAAGCTGATGCTGCTGAAGAAATAAAGGAGTCGTTTGCGAGAGCATCGGACGTTTTCCGGGATCGCCGCACAGAAATGCGGAGCCTTTCCCTGGTTCTTGTTGGTGGTGGTTGTGACCTTGGTTGCCGCGAATGCGCAAACGCCGCAGTCCGCGCCGCCGCTCATTCCTCCGCGTGCCGGCTTCACATTTCCCGCCAAAGAGACTCTCACCTACGCGGTCGACTGGCGCGTCTTTCCCGCGGGAACCACCGTGATGCATCTCGAGCAGCAGGGCGATGAAGAGCACGTTTCGGCGAGCGGCGACACGCTGGGCGCCATCAACCTCATCTACCGCGTCAGCGATCGCTTCCAGTCATCGTTCAATCGACGCACCGGCTGTTCCTCCGGATTTTCAAAACAGCTTCAGGAGGGTCACCGCCAGGTCAGCACCGATCTCAAGTTCGATTACGCCCAAAGCAAAGCGCTGCTCAACGACAAAAATCTGGTGAAGGGCAACAGCAAGCACTCTGAGGCTCCCGTGGGCCCTTGTGTGACGGACCTTCTCTCCGCCATTTTCTATCCGGCCTCGCTTGCATTGACCCCGGGGCAGACCTTTCGCGTGCCCGTTGCCGATGCCATGCACACCGTCGCGGTCACCATGAAGACCGAGGCGCGCGAAACCGTTCGCACCCCGTTGGGAACCTATCAGACCGTGCGCGTGCAGCCGACTGCGGAAGCCGGCGTGGTCCGGCAACGAGGCAATATCTGGATCTGGTACACAGACGACGATCGGCACCTTCCCGTGCAGATGCGCGCGCGTCTGTTTTGGGGAACCATTACCTTCCGGCTGACAGCCCTCGATCAGAAATAAACGTCGGCTGCGAAGCGGGCCCGCTACTGGATTCGAAAGCGCTCGCGCATCAGGCGCTGCAACCGCGGCTTGTAGAGCAGATCGTAGGCGAGTTCTCTGCCCGGAAACATGGCGAGAGCAGCCGTGCGTGTGTCGGCCACCATCTCGGATGCCTCGTCGATGGTGAGCGACATATCCTGGCTGATCACCGACATCACCATGTTCACCATAATCTGCAGGCGGCGCAGCTTGCGCTGCTCATCCTGAAGTTCCTGGGGAGTTTGCGGAACCGATTCCGGTTGGGAACCGAAGGCTGAATACTCGGGCTGGGACCCCATGCAAGCGAACCTCCGTTCGAGGATCGTACAACGATTCAGACCCCGAACGGAACGGAAAAGATGCGTAAAGCCGGCGTCGAAGATGGCGGAATCAGGTCGTCTCGCGGTCGCGGGTAACTTTCGCCGACGGCAGTTCGGACTGCAGCCGAGTCAAAAAGGCTGCAGATTCTCCATCGGTCATGCGTACACATTGCTGTGCGCCGAACGCGCGGCCCAGATACCGAGGGGAGCGATCGAGCCAGCGTAGCCTTGCCGCAGTTTCCCTGTGAGCCGTCTCAAGCGATTCAGAAGCAAGCCGCGCTATCCGCGGCATCATCCGCACCGCATCCTCCGCGATCGTCCATGAATGCAGGGAAAGTTCAGATTCCAGCCCAGCTGTTGCAGCGGGAAGCGCGACCGTGCCTCGCTCCCCAAAAATGCCGGCCTGCCGCTCCGGGATCGCCGACAGCAGATCCGGTTGTAACCCTCGCTCGATCATCGCATCGAAGCTCGGATCCGCCTCAGCGGCCAGTCCCACCGCAACCGCCCGGCCAAGACGAATTTCGTTCTTGAGAATGCGCAGCGCTTCATCGAGATTGGCCACCACAAAATCGACGAAACCAGCGCGCAGACCATCACGCAGACGGTCAGCATCCTCATCGACACAGAGCGAGGCGGCTCCGCCAATACTGGCCGCTACCACCGCCGCGATCCCGTCCGGTCCCAGACCACCGCGCAACAGCAACTTGCCACCGAGCGTGCCCGCAAACCGCTCCTGCCCGATGCGGCTCAGGATAAGAAACTGATCGTGGATCTCGATGAGTTGAGGCAGATGCATGGGCCACACACATTCTGCCACGTTAGCGCTGCGACGTTACCTGCGTGTCCCGACTCAGCACAGAAGTACAGTGCGCTCAGACAGCACTCCCTAAACTGGGAGTGCCTCTTTCAAAGTGCGAATGCGGAAGCTGGAGAAGATCGGTCCAGAGAATCGGACTGACGGCTCGCAGACCGCCACTAACGACCTGCGGGCCGTTCCAATGAAAGGGGGTGATGGCGCAGGATGAATCAAAACCATCCTGGACTCGCATTGCCATCACGATTGCGCTGGATTGGCGCTTCGTGCTCGCAGTCGCTGTCCTCGTTCTCACGCTGCTGTTGAAGTAGCCAAACCTCCCGGCAGGTTCGTATCCTTCCGGGAACTACTTCGCCTTCAGTAAACATCGGCAAATTTCACCAGGTGTTGTACGCCGACCCGTCCGAGCCGATCTCCTCTGAGCTGCTGTGGACATCGTTGATCCCCGGTTCCGTCTGATCCAGATCGGCATACGTATCGTCGTTTGCCGTTACCCACGTTTCGCGGCTGTGGGTGAAGGGGTCCTGCGGAATCACTTTCAGATATCCGTTCTGCACCAGATCATCCAGCGACTGCGGCGCTTTGTTCTTGTCCATCGTGTACGAATCGATGGCGTCACGCATGACGTGGAGATCTTCTTTCAGCGCAGCTTCCTTCGCATTGCGGATCGACGCAATAAAGCTGGGAATGGCGACGGCCGCCAACACCCCGATGATCAGCATCACGATCATCAGCTCTACCAGCGTGAAGCCGGCTTCCGAATTCCGAATTGCATGTTTCAGGCGCAAGGGCTTACCAGTCTGAGTATTTAGTTCCGTCGAGAGCAATGCCGTCGGATTTCGAAAACACGTCAAAAACATTTTGGCCGCCCCAGGAGTCGCTGTCCGGATCGTCCTGCATCGACCGCAGTCCCCAGTCGTTGTTGCCGGTCATCGGATCGACGGGGATGTGGCGCAGGAAACGCACCTTCTTGCCCTGCACATCCACCCCGTCCACCAGCGTCTGCAGGTCCGGCGGATAATTCTGGCTGTCGACCTTGGTCTGGAAGGCGTGCTTGTCCGCTGCATCCTTGTACGCGTCGATCGCCGCCCTCATCTGCCACAATTCGTAGCGCAGCATGCGCTCCTTCGTCCGCTTCACCTGAAAGCGCGCGATGGGGATCGCCGCCGAGGCCAGGATGCCCAGAATCGCAACGGTGACGATCAGCTCGACCAGGGTCAAACCGGCTTCCAGGTCCGGTCTGCCCTTCAGTCTGTTGTACAAAATCAACCGCATAATTCTCTGCCTTCAGCAGGCGCTCACTGGATGTGCACGATTGCCTGCGAGCCCGTCGCCGGCATGGGCTGTTGCTGGCTGTTGCGTACCACCGGTCGGGTAATGGCGACGGACGCATCTCCCGCGGCATTCGCCTGGAACGTCAGCACGCACAATGTACCCGATGCTCCGCTGATGCCTTTCGTCTGAGGCGGCCGCGAAACCGCAACCGCTACGTTGCCTTTCCCATCGTCGCGATGCACCAGCGCTACGGATTGCCCATCTTTGCCGAGAACATTCGGGTTCTGCGGATCGTCGGAGTCGACATTGATGAGCGTTAGTTTCGAAGCGTCATACTGCAGATTCAGCGGCACTCCAAAGACATCGGTCCCCCCGGAAAGATCGACCAGCATCTTGAAGGTCGATCCAGCCTTCTGTGTCGACTGCGGCGGGCTCAGCGTCAGATTCACTGGTGCAGGCGCATTCTCCTGCTGCTGCATATTCGTGATCGCCTGCTGGGCAGCCTGGGCCGCGCCGGGCGCCGCCGTATTCTGCGGCACTCCGGGAACTGTCTGTGGCGTTGAGAAAGACGGCGCGGCATTGCGCGCGATCTGCGGCGGCGTCACCTGCGGCACCACCTGGCTCAGGTTCATCGGGCGCAGTTCAATGTTGTTTGTCGTGCCGGTGTCGATCTGCTGAATGTTATCCGGATCGATTTCCTGAGCCCGCACCACGTGAGGAACGACCAGGAAGACAATCTCGTCGTCGGTGACTTCTTTCTGCTGCGTGCTGAAGAAATACTTCAGCAGCGGCAATTCGGCCAGGCCGGGCGTGCCGCTGATCGCATAGGTCGTCTGGTGCTGCACGATGCCGCCCAGCAGGTTCGGCTCACCGTCCTTCAGCCGAATGGTCTGGTCGATCACGCGCTGCGTGATGATCGGCTCGGTGATCCCGCCAATGTTCGAGTTGCCGTTGGTGGCCGAAACTTCAATCTTGAATTTCATGCTGACGTCGCGATCGTAGTGAACGGTCGGCTTCATATCCATGTTCACGCCCACGTCGATGTACTGGAACTGCGTATTCACCAGCGAGCTGACAATCGCCGTCGCGGCCCCGGTCTGGTACGAACCGGTGGCGATCGGGATTCGTTCACCGATCTTGAGAGTTGCTTCCTGGCCGTCGGTCGCGCGAATCTGCGGATTCTGGATAATGCGGGAGCGCGTGTCGGTCAGCAGCAGATCGACCGCCGCCTGGCCGATGGTGACCGCGAAGTTGGTCGAGTTCAGATGCGCCAGATTATTAAGAGTGATGCTGCTGGTCGTGGTCGAGGCGGCAGGGGTCGTCGTGCCGTCGGTATTGGTCGTGCTGGTGCCGGTGCTGTTCAGGTTCGCATTCGACGGCTGAAAGTTGATGCTGGCCGTCTGCGGCAGCTGGATGCCGATATTGCGCAGCAGATCGCGGCTCACTTCAAGCACCGCCACGTCGATCACCACTTCCGGCTTGGCCTTGTCCAGGTCGTCAATCAGCTTGTGCGCCAGCAATAATTCGTCGGGCGTCGCGCGCATCACAATGGCATTCTCGCTGGCGACTCCGTTGATCCGTGCGCCCTGCGAAAACAGGTTGCGCAACACCGTCTGAATCTCGGTGAAGTCGTTCTGCTGCGAGATGTTGTGCAGATAAAAGGTCTCGACCGCCTGCTGGTCGAGTTCGGTGTGCTTGCTGCGCGAATTCTCAGCGACAAAAATTGTGTTCGACGTAATGGGGCGCCAAAAGGTGTTCGACACCGTGGCCACAATGCGCAGCCCGTCGGCCAGCGTCACATTGTTCAGGTCCACCTGGATGCGCTTGGAGCTGTAGGCGGGATCGAAGAGCACATTGATGCCCGCCATTTTGCCGATCGCCTGGTAAACCACGCGGCTGTCCTCCACCATGTGCAGGGTCAGGGCGTCGCTGGAAATCGGCTTGAGCTGGATCGGCGGTGCCAGCTCCAGCGCCTCGTCGGTGGTGCGCGGCGCGCTCTCCGGCGCCGGCGTTTGCGAGTTCATTTTGTCGCGCGTCGCTTTGATGTCCTGCGATGCCAGTTCATTGCTGGGGTCGATCTCGACGGCCCGCAGAAATTCCGTCAGCGCCGCCGTGTAGTTGCCGTCATCGCGCAACTTCTCGCCATGCTCAACATGCATCGCCGCCGCAGGGAACCGCGTACGTTCCCACGAGAGTTTGTACCGTTCCTCGGTTGGTTTCTTCAGGTAGGCCTGATAGTAGGCCTCGTAGGCGGCCTGCATGTCGTCCTTGGCCTCGGCCGTTTGACCCTGCTTATACCAGTGCGCCGCGGACTGCGCGTGCGCTGCCGGGAGGGCCGCCAAAATTGTGGCAAGAAATGCCCAGATAACGAGACTTCGCTTCATGCAGCTCCAAAATGGGGGAAGGGAATCGTACAAGCCGGAGCGGCTGATCCCTGCTTGCCCGGGAGTGAAATCTGACATTCGGGCACCGCCGCTTCGCGCCCGGTATAGTATCGCACTCCTGCCCTGTATCGCGGCTTTGGCTTCATCACAAGACGGTGATTGTTCCGATCCCGGCAGCCTCCCCGCTTGCCGCAAGGCCCGGCGTTATACGATGAGAGATTGCGACCCCTGCCATGGCCCGTCCACCCAGCCATCTCGTTAAGCCGAACCCTCCCAAAGCCAGGCCTCGGGATCCGGTTGCTTCTGGCACCCGCGACGCCGCCCAGAACCGCCAGGCTTCCCATAACTACTTCCTCCTCGACAAATACGAGGCGGGCGTAGCCCTGCGCGGTAGCGAGGTCAAGTCGATCCGCGAGGGTAAAGCCAATCTGAGAGACGCCTACGGCCTGATTAAGGATGGGGAGGCCTTCCTGCTGAATGCGCATATTGGAGCGTATTCCCATGCCAGCTACAACAATCATGAGGCTCTGCGCACACGAAAATTGCTGCTGCACCAGGAGGAAATTCGAAAGCTCACCGGAAAGACGCAGCAAAAAGGCCTAACGCTCATCCCCACACGGCTTTATTTTCGTAACGGCCGGGTCAAATGTGAACTCGCCATCGCCCGGGGCAAGCAGGACTGGGACAAGCGCGAAACCGAGCGCCGCCGGGAAGCCGACAAGGAAGCCCGCGCCGCCGTCGCCAAAGGACGGAAGTCGTAATCCTCCGACAAACCATTCACATCATTTTGAATGAATACCCGATGGATCCTTTACCAACACAATGAATACGAATCTTGTCTTTGCTCCTGCCTCCGACGTCGAAACCAACCTGCTCGCCGTCTTTGCCGTCGATACCGCGGCCCCCAAAGCTGCAAAACCCGAGGTTCGTCTGCTGAGCGGCGACGACGCTGCTCTGAAAACGGCGCAGGCCGTCCTCGAAGGCGGCGAATTTAAAGCCGAATGCTGCGAGACCCTGCTGCTGCACAGTCCCGCCGGCCTCAAGGCGAAGCGGCTGTTAATTGTCGGCCTGGGCAAGGCCTCCAAACTAACTCCGCATGAGGTCCGGAAAGCAGCGGGCACAGCGGTGCGTTTTGCCAAGCCTCGTGGACTGCGGGAAATCGTGCTGGCCGCCCCTGTCTCCGACGGCCTCGACCCCCAATTGACCGTTCGCGCCCTCGCGGAAGGAGCGGTGATCGGCGATTTCGACTCCGATACCTACCGCTCCGATCGCAAAGACCGCAGCCTCCAGGCGGTTCAGGTCCTCGCCGCACCAGCCCTCGACCCCGCCGCCGCCGAGGCTGGATTACGCGAGGGCGTGATCGTCGGCGAATCGCAGAACTTTGCCCGCGCCCTCATTAACGAGCCCGGCAATCGTCTTACGCCCACCCTCCTGGGCCAGCGCGCCGCGGACATGTGCCGCGAGTTCGGCATTCGCTGCGAGGTTTACAGCACCGACAAAATGCGCGAGCTCCAGATGGGCGCCTTCCTCAGCGTTACCCAGGGCTCCGACGAGCCACCCGCTCTGATCGTGATGACCTACGAGCCCCAGGGCGCTCCAGCCGGTCCGGTTCTCGGCCTCGTCGGCAAGGGCATCACCTTCGATACAGGCGGTATCTCCATCAAACCTGCCGACAGCATGGAGAAGATGAAGTACGACATGGCCGGCGGCGCGGTCATGATCGGCGCCATGCGCGCCATCGCTCAACTCCAGCCCTCGGTCAAGGTAATCGGCATCGTCTGCGCCGCGGAAAATATGCCCTCCGGCAAAGCCCAGAAACCCGGTGACGTGCAGATCGCAATGCCCGCCCCCGGCAAGCCCGGCAAGGCCATCGAGATCATCAATACCGACGCCGAAGGACGCCTCGTCCTGGCCGACGGCATCACCTACGCTCGGCAGCTTGGCGCCACCCACCTCATCGACGCCGCCACCCTCACCGGTGCGGTGGCCATCGCGCTCGGTCAGATCAACGCCGGCATCTTCGCGAACGATGAGGACAGCTACAAGCGATTCATGGACGGCCTCCAGATCTCCGGCGAGCGCTTTTGGCGCCTCCCCGCGGAGGACGACTACCGCGACGTCATCAAATCGAGCATCGCCGACATCAAAAACACCGGCGGCCGTTACGGCGGAGCCATTAATGCCGCCATGTTCCTCAAGGAATTTGCCGAAGATGTGCCGTGGCTCCACCTCGACATCGCTGCTGTCGCCTGGAACGACGACGCCAAGCCCTGGCTGGCCTCCGGACCAACCGGGACCGCCATGCGCAGCGTAGTGGAGTGGATCCGCAGTTTCTCCAGCTAAGTCGTTTGTTTCAAATTGCCATCAATGCAATCATTGATAGCATTGACAGCAATGATTGCACCGCGGTAGCCTTCTGTCATGGCCAGCATCACCATCCGCAAGCTAAGTGATTCGACGAAGGCGAAGCTCCGAATGCGAGCGGCCCTAAATGATCACTCCATGGAAGAAGAGGCCCGGACTCTCCTCGAAGAAGGGCTGGGGTCTGCGGTTCCTCCAAAAAAGCCGCGCAGTGCCTATGCGGCGATTCGCCAAAGTCTTGCCGACGCCGGCATTGATGGCATCGAGTTGGAGATTCCCCAACGCGGACCTATGCGCGAGTTACCGGATTTCAGCGGTCCCGAATACAGACCCCACGACGATGAAAAACGATGATCGTCGTCGACACGAACGTACTCTCGGAATCGATGCGTGAGCGACCGGAGCCCCGAGTTGCCGCGTGGCTCGACCAGCGAGCGGAAGCTGAGATATTCACGACCGCAATTACGAAGGCAGAGATTCTCTATGGAATCGAAATCTCTCCCCCTGGAAAAAAGCGGAGCCGATGGGTAACCGCTGCTGAACGGATCTTCATCGGAATGTGGTCGAACCGCGTTCTTGCATTCGACGGTGAAGCAGCGAGACATTATGCCCAGATCGCAGCTTTCCGCAAAGCCTGCGGCCGGGAAATGCAAGGCGCTGATGCGCAAATCGCCGCCATTTGTCGCCTCCATAACGCCACTCTGGCCACCCGCAATATCCGCGACTTTGAAGACTGCGGCATACGTGTCGTGAATCCCTGGGAAGCCTGACAACCGTCAGGAATGAGCCGCTGCCGCCCGGCGCTCACCCTTCGCTGCAATCGACCCCGCGCGAGCCCGCGCCGCCAGGATCAGAGCAAAGCCAAACACCATGGCTCCCAAACTGGCCAGCTGCGCGTTCGACATGCCCCAGAGAACCCGCGGGTTGATGCGGATAAACTCCACCAGAAATCGCGCCATGCCGGTCAGGATCAGGTATTCCCCGGTGAGCTGCCCCACCGGTTTCGGCCGCTCCGGTGAGCCCTGCCGCCAAAGAATCCACGTAATCACAATTGCGCCCAGCAACTCGTAAATCGGTGTCGGGTGCACCCGCTGATCCGTAGGCACCAGCCCATGCGGAAAGCTCATTCCCCACGGCAGGCTGGTCGGGATGCCGTAATCGCCGTCCCCTGAAACGAGGCAGCCCAGCCGCCCCACGCCATAACCGATGGCTGCGGCCGGCGAGGCCAGATCCAGCATTTGCAGCGGCCCCAGCTTGTACACGCGCGCCTGCCACAGCAGCGTCAGAATGCCGACAATCAGTCCGCCGTACCAGGCGAAGCCGGCGCGGTCAAAGAGCAGGTCGGCCGGGTGCGTCATCAGCGCTTGCGGCGTTTCCAGTACATGCCACAGCTTCGATCCGATAACGCCGGCTACGGTTGAAACCGCCACGATGCTGATGGCATCGCCATCGATCTGCCAGCGGCGAAAATTCTTGTAGAGGATCCAGCAGGCGGCTACCGCGGCCAGCCACAACAGGATGCCAAATGTGCCAATCGAGAAGCGGCCAAGATGAATGAACGGATACATACGCGCGTCTTTCAAGTATAGAAGTGGTCTGATACCGGGGTCCAATTGCGCGTGAAACTGCAGGGGTCACTTCCGGTCGAAAAGGTTGACCCCCCTTTGACCTTCCACAGGGGAGTTTGGAGTTAATCTGACGTGTGAGCACGACAACGATTCACTCAGGGCTTGAGGTGTTGTTCAGCCGCGAGCGCATTGGCAACCGTGTCGCCGAAATCGGGCGGCAAATCGATCGGGATTACGCAGGCGAGACCATCGTCCTTGTCGGCGTTCTCAAAGGAGCGGCCATTTTCCTGGCCGACCTCGCGCGCAGCATCTCCGTCGACAACACCTTCGATTTCGTCGCTGTTTCCAGCTATGGCAAAGGGGCGCGCACCAGCGGCGCCGTCAAACTCATCAAGGATCTCGATCAGCCGATCGAGAGCAAAAACGTCATTATCGTCGAAGACATTCTCGATACCGGCCTTACGCTCAATTTTCTGCGCAGCCTGTTCGAGCAGCACCAGCCTAAAACCCTGCGCATTGCCGCGCTGCTTGACAAACCTTCGCGGCGCGTGGAAAAAATCGATGCCGACTATGTGGGATTCACCATTCCCAATCAGTTTGTTATTGGGTATGGAATGGATTTCGCTGAGCGCTACCGGAACCTGCCGGACATCTGTCTGATGCCTCCCGAGGAATCCGTGGGGCTCGCCGCGCCCGAATCGCCGGCCCGCTGAAAGGAGTTACCCCGGATGAGTACACCAGCACACCTCATCGAAGAAGATGAGGAACACGAAGTCGTGGGTTTTGATGCGGACGCGTTCGCAAGCCAGGCCCTCTCCTCGAAGAACAATCTTGCAGCCGTCATCGACCACACGCTGCTGAAACCCGAAGCCACTCAGGAGCAGGTGATCCGCCTTTGCCTCGAAGCGGCCGAGCATCGCTTTGCCTGCGCCATGGTGAACCCCGCGTGGGCCGCGCTGGCGTACTCCGAGTTAGCCGGCACCGGCGTTCCCGTCGGCGTTGTGGTCGGCTTTCCTCTGGGTGCCTCCCTGGGCACAACCAAACGTGAAGAAGCTGCCATGCTGGTCAGGCTCGGTGCGCACGATGTCGACATGGTCCTCAGCGTCGGCCTGCTCAAATCCGGCGAAAACCAGGCCGTGCAGCAGGAGATCGAGGGCGTGGTTGAAGTGGCGCACGAGGCCGGCGCCATCGTGAAGGTGATCCTCGAAACCTGCCTGCTCAGCGTCGAGGAAAAGCTCCGTGCTTCGGAGCTCGCCATCGCCGCGGGCGCAGACTGGATCAAGACCAGCACCGGCTTCTCCACCGGCGGCGCCACCGCCGAAGATGTAGCCATGATGCGCGGCGTGGCCGGCGGCCGTTGCGGCGTGAAAGCCTCCGGCGGCATTCGTACCCTGGCCGACGCAAAACGCATGCTCGAAGCCGGTGCCTCGCGCATCGGCGCCAGCGCCAGCGTGGCCATCGTCGGTGCATTGAAACCCATCTGAGATTCCACCACGATCAGGCCTCGTGTCCGCTCCGCCCGGCTCGGGGCACAGAGCTGCCGGTGCCACACGTCACCGCAAAAAACCCCGTATGATGGCATTCGTTCAGCGCGCGCAGCGGCGCGCCTCAACAGGAGAGTCGTGACCGAAGATCCCGAGCAGAATCCCGCAGTAAACCCGCCAGAGCATTCGTGGGAAG
>DATAZC010000243.1:0-67840 GCA_036272255.1 Acidobacteriaceae bacterium
TCACGATGCTCTGGTTGAGATCCAGATTGGCTTTGGCCTGGGCGAGATCGAGCTCGGCTTTCCGGTAGTCCTCGGGGACCTGGGCTTTGACCTCGGTCTGGTAGGTGGCGTCGGCAGCGTCAAAGGAGCCCTGGTTGTCGGTGACGGCCGCGGCGAGGTCTTTGTTTTCGAGGGTGGCGAGGAGTTGGCCTTCCTTCACATGCGCGCCACGCTGGACGTAGAACTTTTTGACGGGAGCGGTGATTTTGGGCGAGAGGGCAGCCTGGGCGAGGGGCGCGAGGATGGCATCGGTGACGATGTGCTCGGTGATGGGCTGGACCTGAGCGACGGCCGCTTCGACGTTGACCGGGGTTTGTTCGGCGGTTTCTTTTTTTGAGCAGCCGGTGATAAGCAGTATAGAGGCGAGCGGAAGCGCGAGCAGCAGGAAGCGGGAAGCAGGAAGCAGGAAGGGTCCATCAGCGGCTGGATCCCGGTCTGTTTTGGCCCTCTGCCGGCCCGGCTGAAGCCGGGCCCCTTCAAGGCGGGGCGACGGGACAGGAGCTTTTTCGAGGAAAGGACGAAGTGCAGGAGGGGTTGTCATCTAGAGGGTCCCAGTGAGGGTTTGCAGGTTGGCGCGAGCGACGTGGCTGCGGAGGATGCCGTCGGCGAGCGCGGCTTCGGCCAGAGAAAGAGCGGACTGGGCGTCGACAACTTCGAGCGCGGTGGCTTCGCCGTTGGAGTAGCGGAGGCGGGTGAGGCGGAGGCTCTCGCGGGCAGTGTCGACGCTGGTGTGGAGGGAATCGACCTGATCGGTGGCGACGCGGGCTTCGTGGTAGTACTCGTCGAGTTGGGCGATGAGCTGGCGCTGCGTGTTGGTGAGGGTGGCCTGCGCGGCTTTTTCGTGGAGTTGAGATTGGCGCACACGGTCATGGGTTGCGAACCAGTCCCAGACGGGGAAGTCGATGGAGGCGGAGGCGGAGTAGCCGAGGTTGCGGACGCCGTCGGGTCCGTTGACCGCAAACTGCGGCGCGTCGATGCCGTAGGAGTAGTTGAAGCTGAGAGCAGGCAGGTAAGCGGCGCGTGCGGCGAGGACTTCGTTTTGCGCGGCATGCATCGCTTCAAGAGCGCTGCGGAGGTCGGGATTATTGAGCGATGCGGCGGCCTGGACGGCGGGCTCGTTGGAGAGCGGCGCCAGCATATCGAGTGGGGCGATGGTGTAGGGCGTGTGGGGATCAGGAAAGAGCAGGACGGCGAGGTCGAGGTGTGCTTTTTCCGCGGAGAGAGTAGCGTCGTCGAATTCGCGCTGGCGTTGCTGGTATTCAAGGTTGGCTTTGACCACGTCGGCGTGGGCGACTTCGCGGCCGCCTTCGAGCTTGCCGGTGAGGTCGACGAAGGTTTCAGATTCATCGAGGGCGCGGCGAGCGACTTCGACTTTGTCCGCGGTGGAGAGGACAGAGTAGTAGGTGGCAACGGTGCGGGAGACCAGATCGCGGCGGGCGCTTTCAAGGTCGGCTGTAGCCTGGGCGGAGAGAGCGCGGGCGCGGCGATAGTCGGCGACCGCGGCGAGGCTGACGTTCTGGTTGACGAGGATCTGGGCGGCGTACTCGCGAATGGCGTTATTGGCGATGAAGCGCGGCGCTTGCTGATTGCCGGTTTGGCCGGCCTGATTGCGAAGACCGTTGGGCTGCGTGTAGAGGTACTGGCCATGGGCGGAAACGTTAGGGAGCAGAGCGCTGCGCGAGATGGAGGCATCGAGACGCGCGGAGCCCGTACTGGCAACAATGGCGGCGTAGGCAGGATCGTTGGCGAGCGCGGCGGCAATGGCCTGGTCCAGGGTGAGTCCGGAGGCCTGGTTGCTGGTGGCTGCAGGTGAGGATGGGGGGACTTGGGGAAAGACGGAGGAAAAAGATGTCCGCGCGCACAACAGCGCAGCACAAGCGAGCAGGGCTGTGCAGCCTCCAGTGAGGCCGGACCGTGACATGGCCAGAGGATAGCAACGGGACCTTAAGGAAGGCTGAAGGGCCAGTACGAGGGAGCCATCAGGGAGTAGCCAATCGTTGGCAGCTCTCTAGTGGGGTTTTTGCTGCTCGGTCATGAGCTGCGCAAATTCAGGGGTGGCGCGCAGCGAGACCAGGGTCTGGTCCTGGAGGATCTTCTTGCGGTCCGTGAACCCCTCGTCGAGTGCTTTGCGGAGATACTCGAGGGCTTCCTCATTTTTGCCGGACTGGGCGAAGAGCTTGGCGAGACAGTAGTCCTGCTGGGCGCGATCGTGGGCGGGCAGAGACTCGTTGACGAGCAGCGCGGAACCGGACTCGAACACATGCTGGTCGAGGGTGAAGGCGGTGCGGTACGCATCGATGCCTTCACTGATCCGGCCGCGAGCGAACCAGGCAGTGCCGAGATTGCTGTAGATGGGCGCGGATTTCGGGTCGTACTGCAGGGCTTTGCGGTAGTAGCGGATGGCCCTGGAATAATTCTTTTTCGCGTAGTAGATGGCGCCCATGTTGTTGAGGGCTTCCGGATAGGTGGGGCGAAGTTGCAGCGCATGCTGATAATTGCGGCGGGCCTCGTCAACGGCGAAGAGGTGGTGATAGGCCATGCCGATCTTGTTCCAGATCACGGCCGTTTTCTCGGGCGTCTGGGAATACGCGTCGATAGCCTGGAGATATTGCTGGTGGGCCATGGCGAGATCGCCGCGAACTTCAGGCGGGAGGTCGGCGGCGTCGACAGGATGATTGGAGGGTTGGGCGGAGTTGAGGGTCGGTGTCGGGGGGGCAAGCTGAGGACCTTCAGCGCGGACAAGCGTCCCCGTAGGACTGGCAAGCATGGCGACAACGGTCATCTGCGTCGCGAGGGCTAAACAGCGCTGCATAAGCGCCTCCCTGACCGTTCTCACAAAGCGGAATCGTCTTGCCCCGGCGAGCATGGCCGTAAGGCTGGTGGGGGAACGGCCCAGCCCGAGGGCTGGAATGCTTCCTATGATGACACCAAAAAGAGAGAAAAAGGAAGAGTTCTGTTGTGTGATGGCCAGCGGTTATGGCAGCGGAGAGGCAGGAGGGGTAGATCAGGTTTCCGGAACTGATGGCGGGAAGGGGTCGAGCTGGGCATTCCTATAATCGGAGAGATGAGGACGATTCGTGCGGCGACGGTTGATGACGTTTCTTTGATTCTTGAGTTAGTTCGTGAGCTGGCGGAGTTTGAACGCGAGCCGGGTGCGGTGCGGCTGACCGAGGAAGAGCTGGTGCGGGATGGCTTTCCGGACGCTGGCGGCGAGCGGTATTTCGAAGCGATGATCGCGGAAGAGGACGGGGAGGCTGCGGGATTTGCGCTGTTTTTTCCGGTGTACTCGACATGGCGCGGGCGGGCGATGCACCTCGAGGATCTGTTTGTGCGGCCGCGGTTTCGTGGGCGGGGGATCGGGAAGGCTCTGCTGACAAAAGTGGCGGCGCTGTCGGTGGAGCGTGGGTGCGTATTGCTGTTCTGGCACGTCCTGGACTGGAATACACCGGCGGTTGAGTTCTACAAGACGCTGGGCGCGGAGGCGCTGGAGGACTGGACGCGGATGCGGGTGACGGACAACGCGCTGCGGAGGCTGGCGGGCGGGGACGAAAGCGCACGATGAGGATTCGTGTGATTGGCGGGGGACTGGCGGGACCGGAAGCGGCGCTGGTGGCGGCACGGATGGGCGCGCAGGTCGATCTTTACGAGATGCGGCCGGTGCGCACGACGCCCGCGCATGAGACGGCGGATTTTGGCGAGTTGGTTTGCAGCAATTCGTTAAAGAGCGAGAGCGAGAATACGGCGCCATGGCTGCTGAAGGCGGAGATGCGGCGTCTGGGCTCGCCGCTGTTGCAGTGCGCGGACGCGAGCGCAGTCCCGGCCGGGCATGCGCTGGCGGTGGACCGAGTGGAGTTTTCGCGGCTGATTGGGGAGAAGATTGCGTCTGAGCCGCGGATCGCGGTGCATCGCGAGGAGGTGACGCGGCTTGATGCAGAGGATGGGATCACGATTGTGGCGTCGGGTCCGCTGACGTCGTCGTCTCTGTCAGACGAAATTGCGCGTCTGACGGGGAGCGAGCATTTGTCGTTCTATGACTCGATCAGTCCCATTGTCGAGGCGGATTCGATTGACCGCGAGCGCGTGTATCTGGCGGCGCGTTACGACAAGGGAACGGCGGACTACATTAATTGTCCGATGACGCAGCCGGAATACGCGGCGTTCCATGAGGCGCTGCTGACGGCGGAAAGTGTCGAGGCGAAGGAGTGGGAGAAGCTCGACTACTTTGAGGGCTGTTTGCCGCTGGAGGAGCTGGCGCGGCGCGGGAAGGAGACGCTGCGGTTTGGGCCGATGAAGCCGGTGGGGCTGCGCGATCCAAGAACCGGAAAGACGCCGTGGGCGGTGGTGCAGTTGCGGGTGGAGAATCTACGAGCCGACTCGTATAACCTGGTCGGTTTTCAAAATCACATGAAGTTTGGGGAGCAGGGGCGGATTTTCCGGATGATTCCGGGCCTCGAGCAGGCGAAGTTTCTGCGGTACGGACAGATTCATCGCAACACGTACATCAACGCTCCGAAAGTGCTGACGCGGTCCTTGAATATGCGGGACTATCCACGGGTGTTTTTTGCGGGGCAGATTTCGGGAGTCGAGGGGTATACGGAGTCGATCGCGACCGGGATGCTGGCCGGGATGTTCGGGGCGGCGATGGCGGCGGGAGATGCGCTGGATCCGGTGCCCAGGGGAACGGCGCTGGGGTCTTTGGTGCGGTACATCACGGAGGCTGATCCGAAGCGGTTTCAGCCCGCGAATATCACGTTTGATCTGCTGGAACCCCTGGAGGAGGAAACGCGGCGCAAGGTGCGGGACAAGCGGGAGCGGCACCGTATGCAGTGCGAGCGGGCGCTGGGAAACCTGGAAGCCTGGCAGACCGCCAGGCTTTCACAGGGAGTGAGGAACAGGGAATAGTCGCCGGCAGCGAGGGCTCAGGCTGCGAATTCGGAGCGGTGGGCTTCATTCGCAGCGTCGGAGCCGTGCTGCTTCACCATCTTGTTGTAGATACCGATCAGCAGGAAAGGAGCAGCCCATTGGCCGACGAAAAGAGCGGCGTGTTCCCTCCCGGCAACCCTGAGGACGAGGGAAGTGGCCATGGAGGCCAGAGCTGCGCCGAGCCACGCACTTGAGGGAACCTGGGCGGACTGTTCTTCGAGCATTGAGGTGATTTGATCTTCGCGGATTTCGCCGCGGTGTACACGATGATCCATTGGAGTCTCCAGTTTTCGGCTTGTCGCTTCCTGAAAAATTGGATGCTGGGGATGGAGGAGCAGCCGCGTACTGCGCAGGTGTTTTGCCTCGGGTGCAAACAAGGCGGCGAATAGTTTCGACAGGCGCAACGTTGATTCAGACTTTGTCGGCGCAAGGGGAAAAGCGCGCAAAATGCAACGGATCGTCCCTGGCGAGGACCTCTTGAGCTTTCAATGACCTGGTCACGCTAAAATCAGGTATGAAATTTGGCGTTCTGGTCTTCCCCGGATCGAACTGCGACCACGATACCTACAACGTGGTGGCTGAAATTGCGCATCAGCCGGTGACGTTTTTATGGCACGATTCGCCGTCGCTGGAAAACTGCGACGCGATTCTGGTTCCGGGTGGGTTTGCGTACGGCGATTATCTGCGGACGGGGGCGATTGCGCGTTTCTCGCCGGTGATGCAGTCGGTGCGGAAGTTTACCGCCGACGGGGGGCTGGTGCTGGGGATTTGCAATGGTTTCCAGATCCTGTGCGAGGCGGGGTTGCTGCCGGGCGCGCTGATGCGCAACGCGGGACTGAAGTACATCTGCAAACAGGTAAATCTGCGGACGGAGACGACCGATTCGCCGTTTACGCGGACAGTGGAAAAGGGCCGGGTGCTCAAGATGCCGATTGGGCACATGGAGGGGAATTATTTCTGCGATGAGGCGACGCTCGGCGAGTTGAAGCGCGGGGATCGGATCGCGTTCCGCTATGCGACGCCCGATGGCCAGGTTACGCCAGAGGCCAATCCGAACGGGTCGCTGGACAACATTGCGGGCATCCTAAATGAAGGCAGGAATGTACTGGGGATGATGCCGCACCCGGACCGTTCGAGCGAGCGGCTGCTGGGGTCGGCAGACGGATTCACGATTTTCGAGTCGTTGGTGGGGGCGCTGACCGAGCACGCATGATCGACATCCATCATCACCTGCTGTTCGCAACCGACGACGGCCCGAAAGATATCGAAAGCTCCGTAGCGCAGGCAGAGGCGGCGGCGGCTGACGGCATCACGCACATTGCGTGCACTCCGCACGCCAACGATACCTGGGAGTTTAACCCGGAGAGGAATCAGGTAAAGCTTGCGGCGATTCGCGAGCGGATCGGAGACTCGGTTCAGTTAGGGCTGGGCTGCGATTTCCATCTTTCTTACGAAAACATTGAAGACGCTCTGAAGAACCCGACGAAGTTCACCATCAACAACGGAAAGTACCTGCTGGTGGAGTTTGCTGAGTTCATGATTCCGCAGAGTATCGGCGACACGTTTTACGAATTCAGCGTCAAGGGTATGCGGCCGATCATTACGCATCCGGAGCGAAATCCAATTCTGCAGAAGGAACATCAGCGGATGGCGGAGTGGATGCGGACCGGATGCCTGGTGCAGATCACGGCTTCATCGCTGAGCGGGCGGTTTGGCAAACGCGCGCAGAGCCTGGGATGGGAGTTGCTGGAGAAGAACTGGGTGCACTTTATCGCCACCGACGCGCACAACCTGGAGGGGCGGCGGCCGTCCATGCGCGGGGCGTATGAAGGGATCGCGAAGAGGTACGGCGAGGGAACGGCGGAGCGGCTGTGCGTGAACAATCCGCGAGCGGCGTTTGAGAATCAACCGCTGGGACAGCAGCCGGAACCCGAGGGTGTTTACGTCTACGAGGACGAGCCAGGCAAGCGGCCGGGACTGATGGGGCGGCTGTTCGGCAGGTAGACCGCGATACAGCAAAGCTCCGACGATCGACGGCGCCAGCAGGCCAGCCCGATTGCACCCGCCAGCTAAAGGCCGAGGCCGCCGTCGACGGAGAGAACCTGGCCGGTGATGAAGTGAGGGCCGGTGGCAAAAAACAGAACGGCGGCGGCCACGTCGGCAGCGGAGCCGTTGCGCTTCATCGGCGTGCGGTGGGCGAAATGCTCGAACTCCGGGTCGACCTCGTCGTTGACGATCATGCCGGGGGCGACGCAGTTGACGCTGATCTCAGGGGCCCAGGCTTTGGACATGGTGCGGGTGAGCATGTGGAGGGCGGCCTTCGAGGTGCAGTAGTGGGCGTGGGTGGGCCAGGGATGCAGGCCGCCAAGCGAGCCAATATTGATGATGCGTCCATGAGCGGCTTTGAGGTGCGGATACGCGGCCTGAGCGGTCAGGAAGGGCGCCCGGGTGTTGATGTCGAACATGGCGTCCCACTGCTCGACGCTGATCGATTCGAGAGCCGCGGTTTCGTAGCGGCCGGCGTTGTTGACCAGGATGTCGAGGCGGGCGAAGCGGGCAGCGGCGGCCTCGACGGCGGTGCGAATCTGCGCGGGATCGCGAAGTTCGGCGCGGAAGGCTGCGGCCTGGACGCCCAGGGCCTCGAGTTCAGCAACAGTTTGCTCGGCTTCGGACTCCGAGTCGCGGTAGGTGATGGCTACGGAAGCTCCGGCATCGGCAACGGAGAGCGCGATGGAGCGTCCGATGCGTTTGGCCGCGCCGGTAACAAGAACAACCTGGCCTCGCAAAGGGCCTTCCAGTGGGCGCGGGTTCATAAGCCGATTCTAAATCCCGATTCAAAGTGCGGATCGCGGGCAACCCTATTTGCACAACGTGCAACCGGCACGCGGGCGGGGGACATCTTAGAATAAGAGCAAAGGACTCCCTTCCATGGTGAGGTATTGGTTTTTACCAGCGCTCGCCGCAGGCTGCATTCTGGCTGTGTGCGCGGGCTGCACGGAAACGGGCAAGTCCGGCAGAGCGAAGCTGGCGCCGCAGGGAATTGCGCCGGACGATGTCGCTCTGCACCCGAATCCGAACGCACCGTATCTGTTGCCAGGGAGCGAGACGCCGCATCTGATTGCGCGGGCGACAGCGTTGGACGCGGAGAAGGCGGGACCGTGCGATCCGGATGTGCTGTCGGTGGAAGAGATTTCGGGCGACACGAATGGCGTGTTCCGGTCTGTGAAACTGGCGTTTATGAATCGCGGAGCCGCACCGTGCAGGCTGGGAGGATATCCCGGCGTGGCGCTGGTGAATTCGGACGGCGAAAACATCGGGACTGTTTCCATGGAAAAGGTCAACTCGGCGGTGGTGATGGCGGAGCTGTCGGACACACACACCGCGCCATTGAGCGGACCGGCCCCGGCAGTGACGCTGATGCCGCACGCGGTGGCGGCTTTCCAGGTGGCCTGGACGGCGGGACCGGAGTGCGCTCGGGTCTCGCGGATTCTGGTGACGGCGCCGGGGACGCGGCGGTCTTTTTCCATCAACCAGCCGCTGCGCATCTGCACGGGGCGAATTCAGGTGACGGAATTAAGGCTGGATGAAGGGAATGCTTAACTGCGGGCAGTAGAGATCAGCCAGTGGTCCGCGGCTCACCGGCATGAGCGAGATTTGCCGCCGAGCGCGACTCCGGCTAAGGCGATGAGCGGAGGGAAGCATTCGAGGGTATAGCGCATCTCCGGGGCTTCGAGGGTGAGGAGCAGCGCGCAGCGCAGCAGGACAAACGCCAGGATGACGCCCGACAGACGGGGGCGTTTGAGGAATCCGACGAGCGCGGCGATGAGGTAGGCCAGGTTCAGCGCAGCGTATCCAATGGAAAATTCAGTTTCGGAGTGATGGCGGTCGTACTGCCACCACCGCAGCTCGATCCAGAGCATTTCGGTGCGGGGGCGGAGCCACATGTCGGTGAGGCGCGCCACGGGAAGCTCCACGTAATAGCGGAAGGGGCGCGCGCGGATGCGCTCGGCGGCAAGGGCGGCGAAACGCGCGTCCAGTTGAGGCGTGATGGTGGTGTGGCGGTTGTAATCAGCGAGGAGGTCGCGCGTCTCGATGTACTGTTGCGAGGAATCGAAGGCGCGGGTGGGGAGATCGGCGAGGTTGATGGCGTCGCTGTCGGCGTTCCAGTAGATATCCCAGGTGCAGGCGAAGTCGACGCAGATGGTTTTGGTCCAGCGGTTGAAGCCAGGGTCGGTGGGCTCGCCGGGATCGACAGCGTAGCGCGGGGCGAGAGGTTCGAAGACGTGGAAGGTGCGCCGGTTGCGGATCGTCCAGGGGATGAAGGGGAGGACGGAAAGAAGTCCGCAGGCGATTGCCCAGCGGAGCATCAGCGCAAAGGGCCAGCGTCGTGATCCATAAATGACAAGGGCGGGACAGAGCGCGACAGCGAGGAGCGCGCCATCGGGGCGAAGGAGGGCGGCATAGCTCCACGCAATGGTGATGGTGAGAGCCCAGGTCCATCGGGGCGTCGAGAGAAAGCGATCGAAGGCGTAAAAGGCGAGCGCGATGGAGAAGAGCTCGAGGGTTTCGGTGAGGGGAACGGCGGCGAAATTGGCGGTGAAGGGGCAAAGGACCGCGAGCCAGAGGGCCCACAGGCCGGCGCGAGGGTTCCAGATGCGGCAGGCGAGGGCGGCGATGAGGCAGCAGGTTGCGAGGTCGATGGCGACCTGGACGTACATGACGGCGTGGTAATGCTCCATGCCGAAGAGCCGGAAGCAGAGCATCAAAAACAGGGGATAGCCGGGAAGGCGGATCAGGGTGGGATGGATTTGCGCGCCGCTGGTCATGCCGTAGATGCCGTGGAGCATCCAGTTTTTTGCAATGTCGCCGTAGATGAGGGGGTCACCCTGGACCTCGGGGTAAGCATGGATGAACCAGAGGCGAAGCAGGGCGCCTGCGGCGAGGGCGAGCGCGACGAGCCACCAGTTCGTACGAGGCGTGGACGGCATTGGGGATATTAGAACAGCGAGGGAGCGAGTTAGCGAGTTAGCAGGTCGGTGGCGCGAGGAAGCACGGTCGCCAGTATCGTAGGATTGAATCAGCCACGATGAAGCAGGTTTTTTACGATCCGCGGCAACGACGCCGCAAGATTTTTCGACGATTGAGCGATGTCGCAATCGTTGTGCTGACGATCGTGGGCGCGGTGTTTGTGTTCAGCGTGCTGTCGAAGCAAACGCTGCCGGAACTGCTGCTGCCAACGCAGAAGCGCAACGTGAGAGCGCTGAAGGAACGGCAGCCGGAGTTGGCGAAAAAGGCGGCCGCACGGCCGACGCGGCGGAAGACACAGCTGCACGCGTCTGAAGTGGTACTGAACCAGGATGAAGGGCTGCGCGCGGCGTTCTACGAGAATGACGAGGCCAGCTACTCCGCACTGAAGGCACATATTCGCCAGATCGACATGCTGTTTCCGGACTGGCTGCACGTGGTTTCGCCCGATGGAAACCTGGTGGGCGCGACGGCCTTGTTTCCAGTTCGCTTCTACAGCGTGGTGGATGGGACCGGGGTCCATGGCGTCGATGCCGAGAACCGGGTGAAGACCACCATCGAGGCAGCGAAGGAAGATACAGAAGTCTTCCCGATGCTGAACGACTACAACACGCTGCGCCAGGACTGGAGCGGCGATGTGATCGGGAAGATGCTGGAGGATCCGGCAGCGCGCAACCGGCTGCATGTTCAGCTGGACAAATTTCTGTTTGCGAACCCGAGCTACCGCGGGATTTGCCTGGACTTTGAGCTGGTTCCGGATGAGGACCAGGCGTTGTACGCGCAGTGGATTGCCGAAGTGCATAACGACTTCCGCAAGAAGAATCTGCGAATTTACGTGAACGTCGAGGTGGGCGCGGACGATGCCACCATCCACCGCCTGGCGCAGGCGAGCGACGGCATCATCCTGATGAATTACGACGAGCACGAGGAGACGAGTGATCCGGGACCGGTGGCGAGCGAGCCGTGGTTCGAGGCGAATCTGAAACGGGTGCTGAAACTGGTGCCGAAGGAGAAGATCATCTGCGGCATCGGCAATTACGGCTTCGACTGGGCCGTAACGATGCCGGAAAAGGGCAAGAAGCCGCGGGTGGTGGACGTCGATGATCTGTCGGTGCAGGATGCGTGGCAGCGCGCCGAGGATGCGGGTGCGGATGTGCATCTGGAAGGCGACGAGCTGAATCCGCACTTTGCCTACGACGACGAGGACGCGCATCTGCGGCATCAGGTTTGGTTCATGGATGGGGTGACGGCCCTGAACGAGCTGCGCGCCGGACGGCAGCTGGGACTGCGGACGTTTGCCTTGTGGGTGTTGGGCAAAGAGGATCCGTCGCTGTGGCAGATCTGGGATCATCCAAGCGCGAAAGATGCGCCCGACCAGCTGAAACGGGTGCCGCCGGGAGAAGACGTCGACACGGAGGGCGAAGGCGACATTCTGCGTATCGTGGCGACGCCGCAGACCGGCGAGCGCACCATCCAGATGGATGCGGACAACTTCACGATCACCGACGAAGGGATGGAGCGGCTGCCGCACTCCTACACGATCCATCAATATGGATACGATCCGAACAAGCTCGCGCTGAGCTTTGACGACGGGCCGGACCCGGTGTGGACGCCAAAGATCCTCGACATCCTGAAGCAGTACCACGTGAAGGGCACTTTCCTGGTGATTGGGGAGGAGGCGCAGAACAACATCGGACTGCTGCAGCGCTATGTGCGGGAAGGGCACGAGATCGGCAATCACACGTTCACCCATCCGGACATCAGCGAAATATCGCAGCGGCAGCTGGAACTGGAGCTGAACTGGACGGAGCGGCTGTTTGCGGCGGAGACGGGGATTCAGCCGCTGTACTTCCGGCCGCCCTATTCGATTGACCAGGAGCCGGACACCAACGACGAGGCGGCGCCGGCGTATCGCATTCAGGAGATGGGCTACACCATCATCGGCGACAAGATCGACACCGATGACTGGAACGAGCATCCGAGGAAGTCGCCGCAGGAAATCACAGACAGCGTACTGCAGCAGCTGGAGGAGATGAAGACGCATCCGTGGATGCGAGGCAGCGTTATCCTGCTCCACGATGGGGGTGGTAATCGCGCGCCGACGGTGGCGGCGCTGCCGATGCTGATTACGACGCTGCGGGCCAAAGGCTACGAGATTGTGCCGGTGTCGGAGCTGATGGGCAAGACGACGGCGGAGGTGATGCCCGCGATCTCGCCGAAGATGCGCTGGCAGGCGCGCGTCGACTGGGTGGCATTCTTCTTCTTTTCGTTCTTCGCAAATTTTGTCGTCGACATTTTCTTTATTGGCGACGTGCTGATGAGTGCTCGTCTGATCCTGGTCGGAATTTTTGCACTGATCGACCGATTGCGGAAGCGGCAGATTCCGCCGGGCGTGTATGAGCCGCGGGTGGCGGTGCTGATTCCTGCATACAACGAGGAGAAGGTGATCGTGCGGACGATTCGGTCCGTGCTGAAGTCGGACTACGAGAATTTGCGCGCGATCGTGATCGACGACGGCTCGCTCGATCGGACGTTCGATGCGGCGCGCGAGGCGTATCCAAAGGAGATTGAAGAGGGACGGTTGCTGGTGCTGACCAAGACCAATGGCGGCAAAGCGGAGGCGCTGAACTACGGGCTCGATCATGTGGACGAGGAAGTTTATGTAGGGATCGACGCGGACACGGTGATTGCGCGCGACGCGGTTTCAAAGCTGGTGCGTCATTTCGCCGACGCGCGGGTGGGTGCGGTGGCCGGGAACGCGAAAGTGGGGAACCGCATCAACACGTGGACGCGGTGGCAGGCGCTGGAATATATCACGAGCCAGAATTTTGAGCGGCGCGCGATGGATCTGTTCAACGTGGTCACGGTGGTGCCGGGCGCGATTGGGGCGTGGCGGACGGGCGCGGTCAAGAAGGCGGGCGGTTACCCGGTGAACACGGTGGCCGAGGACGCCGATTTGAGCATGGGGCTGCTGGAGGCGCGGTACAAGGTGATTTACGACGACCATGCGCTGGCGTTTACCGAAGCTCCGGCCAATGCGCGCAGCCTGATGCGGCAGCGGTTCCGCTGGTCGTTTGGGATTCTGCAGGCAGTGTTCAAGCACCGCGCGGCGGCCAGAACGAATCCGGCGATGGGATTTTTTGCGTTGCCGAATATCCTGGTTTTCCAGATTTTGTTGCCGCTGGTATCGCCCTTCATCGACTTCATGTTTGCCTGGGGCGTGATTCAGTATCTGGTCGACCGGCACTTCCATCCCGACACGGCGAGCACCGGGACCGTAGAGAAGCTGCTGGTATATTTCCTGGCCTTCATGGTGATCGACTTTATGACGTCGCTGCTGGCGTTTTCCCTGGAGCCGCGGCATCCTGCGAATAAAGGCGATGGGTGGCTGCTGTTTCATGTCTGGCTGCAGCGGTTCAGTTATCGGCAGCTCTTCTCGATTGTGCTGTTCCGGACGCTGAAGCGCGCGGTGGAAGGACGGCCGTTCAACTGGGAGAAGATTGAGCGGACGGCGCGAATGTCGCGACAGACGGAGAAGATTGCCGCTGGAGACTGAGCCTTGCGCGAGCCGCTTCCTTCCGTGACGATGCCGGCTTCTGTATCTGGCGGCGCTGCATCTCTGGAGACAGAGCCGAGCCGGGATTTCACTCAAAACAAAAGCAGAGATATGTGGGCCGTTGCGGCGGTTCTCGCGATGGGGTTCGTGTATCGCCTGGCCTTCCTGTTGCTGCCGCTCTCATTCGACGATGACACAGCGGCTTATGCGGAGCTGGCGCGGAACTGGTTTCGGCACGGTGTATATGGGTTTCCAAAAGGCGCGTCGATTGAGCCGACCCTGGTCCGCCTTCCGGGCTATCCGCTGTTTTTGGGGGTGGTGTTTTCTGTTTTCGGCGAGCATCTGCGTGCGGTGGCGGTGCTTCAGGCGATCCTGGACGTGGTGGGTTGCTGGCTGTTGTGGGACTGCGCGCGGAGGGAAGTTTCGAGGCGTGCGGGATGGGCGGTGCTGCTGCTGGCGGTGTTCTGTCCATTTACCGCGGTCTATGCGGTGACGGGTCTGACGGAGAGCCTGTCGATTTTCTGTATTGCACTGGCGATATGGGCGCTGGCGCGCCTGCTGCGGGCGATGCGCTCGGGCCAGAATGCGCGGGGACCACTGCTGGCGCTGGCGGCGGCGATGGGATACGGAATGCTGCTGCGACCGGATGGAGTGCTGCTGACGGCAGCGTTTTGCGGTGCTTTGTTCTGGTATTCCCGGGGCGCGCAGAGGTTGGGACGCGCGGCACGGCTGGCGCTGCTGACAGGAACGCTGGCGGTGCTGCCGCTGGTTCCATGGACGGTGCGGAATTACCGGACGCTGCATGTGCTGCAGCCGCTGGCGCCACGGTACGTGAATAATCCTGACGAATTTGTGCCGGCCGGGTTTTTTCGCTGGATCCGGACCTGGTCCGTGAACTTTGTGGATGCGGGAACGGTGTTCTGGAATCTGGAGGGCACGATCGATCCGGAAGATGTGCCCGAGCGAGCGTGTTCGACCGTGGCGCAGTGCCAGGAGACGCAGGCGCTGATCGCTGAACACAACGCGCAGCAGGCGGTGACGCCGGAACTGGATGCAAAATTCGCTGTCCTGGCGGCGGAGCGAATCCGCGAGCGGCCGTTGCGATATTACGTTTTGCTGCCGGTGTGGCGCGTGGCCGATATGTGGCTGTGGCCGCGCACGGAACGGTTCCCGGTCAACATCTGGTGGTGGGTGTTAAGGGATCATCCGGAGCAGAGCGCGATCGCCATCGGGATGGGTCTTTTGAACCTTGCGTATCTCGGACTGGCGGCCTGGGGATTTGCGCGGCGGAGGGTGCCTCTCAAAGGCGTACTGCTGGTGTACATCGCGCTGCGCTGCTGCTTGCTGGGGACGATGGAGAATCCGGAGCAGCGGTACACGCTGATGATGTTCCCGATGGTGTTTCTGGCAGCTGGGTGTGCCGTGGCGGGACGACCGGTGGTGGGGACGAGCGAGTCGCGTTAAGTTGCGCCGAGCCGCTTTTCGACGCGCGCGATGAGCCCTTGCGCGTCGAAGGGGGCCCGCACTTTGGCATCGTTATCGAAGTAAACGTAGACATCGCGTTTGGCGCGCTTTGGTGCGGGTGTGGTCGCGGCATAGACGCCGTCGGCGGGCTGGCCGCCCCGTGCCCAGGCCGCCACGCGCTCGGCCCAGTGGTTGAGATCGACGTCGCTATAGCCGCTGGCGTAGAGGACTTCGGAGCCGTGGAGCCGGAGGTAAAGGAAATCCGCGGTGACATCCATAAGGCGCGGCCACTCGACGGTATCGGCGCAGACGAGGGCGATCTTCTGGCGCCGCAGCAGACGGATGAACTCAGCACAGACGAAGCTGGGGTGGCGAATTTCAATGGCATGGCGGAGCGGGCGGTTTTGGGAAGTTTCGAGACAGACGCGCCCCTTCATCCAGGGATCGTGTTCGCAGGCCAGATCGGCGGCGGTTTGGGTATCGCGCGGCAGCAGGTTGAAGAATTCATCGAGAAGCTCGGCGTTGAACTGGAAATTGGGAGGGAATTGCCAGAGAAAGGGGCCGAGTTTCGATTCAAGTTTCAGGATGCCGGAAGCGTAGAAGTTGGCGAGCGGGGTACGGATGTTGCGCAGTTTGCGCATGTGGGTGATGAAGCGTGAGCCTTTGACGGCAAAGACGAAATTGCCGGGGGTTTGGGCGGCCCATTGTTCGTAGTGCGAGGGCCGCTGGAGGGAGTAAAAGCTGCCATTGATCTCGATGGTGGGAAAGTTGGCGGCTGCGAAGGCCAGCTCTTTGCGCTGGGCGAGTTTTGGTGGATAGAAGACGCCCCGCCAGCCCGCGTATCGCCAGCCGGAGATGCCGATGCGGACTTTGCCGGGAGTGCTCACGGGGAGATGGAGGCACAGCGGGCGGGAGCGGTTGCATGGGAGGGAGAATCGGCAATGCATCGAGGGAGCAACGGGGTTACACTCCCTGCATGCTTTTTATGGTGATCGAATCTTTTCGGCAGGGAGACGCGGGGCCCGTGGGGGAGCGGTTTCAGCGGCACGGACGGATGATGCCGGAAGGGGTGACCTACCACGCGAGCTGGGTGGATGCGGCGGGCAAGCGATGCTTTCAGCTGATGGAGGCGACTGACGAGGGCCGGCTGCGGGAGTGGATGGCGAACTGGGGGGACCTGGTGGATTTTGAGGTGAGCCAGGTGATGACGTCGGCACAATTCTGGTCGATGACGGAACTGGGAGGGGCCGCGTAACGCACGCGGAATGTCCGACTTTGGCCCTGTGCTTCTGCGCACGGTTGCCGATAGAATCGTTAGAGCAATCGATAGGAAACCCAGGTGCCCACGTTGACCGCATCGACCACCCCTGTGCTGAAAGCACTGACTTTTCAGGAATTACTGCTTCGTCTGCTGACGTTCTGGGCGGAGAGGGGCTGCGTTCTGGCCCAGCCGTATGACGTGGAGGTGGGGGCGGGGACCATGTCGCCGGACACCTTTTTGCGGGTGCTGGGACCGGACCCGATTGCTATTGCGTACACGCAGCCCTCGCGGAGGCCGGCGGACGGACGCTACGGCGAGAATCCTAATCGGCTCTACAAACACACGCAGCTGCAGGTGATCCTGAAGCCGCCGCCGGCGGATATCCAGGAGGTTTATCTGCAGTCGCTGGAGGCGGTGGGGATTCGGCTGCGGGAGCACGACATCAAGTTCGAGGAAGACAACTGGGAGTGGCCGGTAGGCGGGGCGTGGGGGGTGGGCTGGCAGGTGATGCTCGACGGCCAGGAGATTACGCAGTTCACCTACTTCCAGCAGTGCGGCGGGATGGATCTGGACCCGATTTCGGGGGAGATCACCTATGGGCTGGAACGCATCGCGGCCTATCTGCAGGATGTTGATTCGCTCTACGACGTGGTGTGGGCGGTCGATCCCAGGACGGGCAAGGCAGTCACGTACGGCGAGGTTCGTCTGGAAGAAGAGCTGCAGCTCTCGGTGTACAACTTTGAGGCGGCAGACATCGACAAGCTGTGGGAGCATCTGCGGTTGTATGAGGCGGAGTGCCAGGCCTTGCTGGAGTCGTTCCACGCCACCTTCAAAGTGGAGAAGAAGGCGGAACGGCGGGAGAAGATTCACGATCAGTTGGTGCACGACGGGGCGCCGACGCCGGCGGATGAAGATGTCCGCGTGGCGCTGCGGCGATTCCCGGTGCTGGCTGCCTACGAGCTGTGTCTGAAATGCTCGCACCTGTTCAATCTGCTGGATGCGCGAGGGGCGATTTCAGTCACGGAGCGCGTGGCGGTGATGGCGCGGATTCGCAACATGGTGGTGGGCGTGGCAAAGGCGTACGCCCAGCAGCGTCAGAAGGTGGGGGTTCGATAAATGCCGGATCTTTTATTTGAAGCAGGGTTGGAGGAGATTCCGGCGCGGATGATTGCGGCGGCCGAGGCGGAACTGACCGAGCGCGTGGTGGAGTTGCTGCGGCGGGAGCGGCTGCTGGAGGACGAGCACGAGGTGCACAGCTATTCGACGCCACGGCGCCTCGTGGTGCAGGTGAACGGCGTGCGGGCGCGTCAGCGCGACGCAACGCGGGAGATGAATGGACCGGCGTGGGCCGTGGCCTTCAGGAATGGCGAGCCGACGGCGGCGGCGCTGGCGTTTGCGCGGAAGGCCGGCATCAGCGAAGAGCAGCTGCGTACCACGAAA
Source organism: Acidobacteriaceae bacterium (assembly GCA_036272255.1). Lineage (GTDB taxonomy): Bacteria > Acidobacteriota > Terriglobia > Terriglobales > Acidobacteriaceae > Palsa-343. The sequence continues at coordinate 17,709 of DATAZC010000243.1, forward strand.
TTTGAAGAGGAACATCTGCGGGGAACCGATTTGAGCTCGGAGCTGCTGCACCGAGCCGAGATGCAGGACAAGCTTGGGGATCGGCGCGAAGGCGAGACGCGGCTGTTCAAAGTGACCAGCGCGAAGGGCGAGTATCTGGCGGCGATGGTGCAGGATAAGGGCCGGCCCGCAGCGGAGGTGTTGCCGGATCGGCTGGCAGGTGAACTGGCCGCCGTGTACTGGCCGAAGAACATGTACTGGCGTCCGCTGAAGGTGGAATTTTTTGTGCGGCCGGTGCGGTGGATGGTGGCGCTGCTGGATCACGCGATTTTGCCGGTGGAGTTTGCCGGCGTACACGCGGCGAATCTGACGTGGGGACACCGCATTTTGCACGGCGACACGCCGATGGCGGTCGATCATCCGGATGATTATCTGGGAGTGCTGGAAGCGGCCAGGGTAACAGCGGACGTGAAGCTGCGGCGGCATCGCATCCGCAAGGCGCTCGATCTGGAGACGCGCAGCGTGCCAGGCGCGAGCTGGCGCGAGGATGCAGCACTGATTGAGACGGTGACGCACCTGACGGAGTGGCCGTCGGTGGTACTGGGGAATTTCGATCCGGAGTTTCTGGAATTGCCGGAAGAAGTTCTGGTGACGGTGATGCGCGACCACCAGAAATATTTTGCGGTGGAGAGCGCCGAGGGCAAGCTGCTGCCGTATTTTCTGGCGGTGCTGAATACGCATCCGGAAGAAAACGGGATTGAGCTGATCCGGCACGGGCACGAGCGGGTGCTGCGGGCGCGCTTCAACGACGCACGGTTTTTCTGGCGTGTGGATCAGAAGATTTCGCTGGAAGACCGCGTGGAGATGCTGAAGGGGGTGACCTTCCACAAGGAACTGGGCACCTACTGGGACAAAACGCAGGCGAATCGGACGATTGCGGAGAAGCTGGCCGGGTTGCTGAACGAGCGCGGGACGAGCGTTGATACCCAGGCGTTGCTGAAGGCCGTGGAACTGGCGAAGACCGATCTCACAACCGAACTGGTCAAGGAGTTCACCGAATTGCAGGGCATTGTGGGCGGACTCTATGCACGCGCTCAGGGATTGGGTGAGACAGTCGCGCAGGCGATCTACTGGCAGTATTCGCCGGCTGCGGTGGAGGATCCGATTCCGCCGACAGTGGAAGGCCAGGTGCTGGGGATCGCGGACCGCGTGCAGACGATCGTGAGCATGTTCTCGATTGGTCTCGAGCCTACGGGGTCGAAGGATCCTTACGCATTGCGGCGTGCGGCGAATGCCATCGTAAAAATTCTGGCAGAGACCGGATTGCCGCTGGTGCGGTCGGATTTGTTCAAGGCGGTGCCGGCTGAAGTAGCCGCAGAGACACAGAAGAAGCTGGCAGACTTTTTCCAGGAACGAGTTGAATTCTGGCTGCGGGACATGCGCGGATTCGCATACGACGTGGTGAATGCGGTGGTAGCGGTGCACTCCGATAACATGCGCGATGCGATTGCGCGCGCGGAAGCGCTGACGGCAGAACGCGGATCGGAAGATCTGGCGGCGATAGGTGCGGCCTTTAAGCGGATCAAGAATATTTTGAGGCAGGCAGCCGAGAAGGGCATTTTGCAGCCGGGGCAGGAGACGGTGGAGGTGCGCCCAGAGCTGCTGACGGATCCGGCGGAGAAGGCGCTGCGGGATGCGGCGAACGAGCTGGCTCCGGTGGTCGAGGATTTGCGCGCTCGGCAGGAGTACCAGCAGGCGCTCAAGAAGATTGCGACGCTGCGGCCGTACGTGGACTTGTTCTTCGATAAGGTGATGGTGATGGCCGAGGATCGCGCGGTGCGAAGCAACCGGCTGGCGCTGATTGGGGAAGTGCTGGGCGCTTTTTCGCGGATTGCAGATTTTTCGGAGCTGGTCGGCAGTTAAGTCCGGCGCGAAATTTTCAATTGATGTTGGTTTCTGGGGAAATCCGTGTCGCTGAAACTTTGGACAGAGGTCGATCGTTACGTTGAAGGACTGCTGATTCCCTCCGATGCGGTGCTGGACGCAGCGCTTCGCGCCAGCGCCGAGGCGGGGTTGCCGGAGATTGCGGTCACGCCGAGCCAGGGAAAGCTGCTTTATCTGCTGGCGAAGATGCAGGGAGCGCGGCGCGTTCTGGAGATTGGCACGCTGGGCGGATACAGCACGATCTGGATGGCTCGGGCGCTGCCGCCCGATGGACGGCTGGTGACGCTCGAAGCGGAGAAGAAGCATGCGGCAGTGGCGCGCAAAAACATCGCGCGGGCTGGGCTGAGCGAAGTGGTGGATCTGCGGCTCGGGCCTGCGCTCAGGACTCTGCCGGAGCTTGCAGCAGAGAACGGCGCGGTCTTCGATTTTGCTTTTATCGATGCGGACAAAGAGAACACGGCGGATTATTTTGCGTGGGCGCTGCGGATGTCGCATGCAGGGACGGCGATCGTCGTCGACAATGTCGTCCGCGAAGGGAATGTCGTCGATGGCGAGACCTCAGATCCAGGCGTGCAGGGGATTCGGCGCTTCAATGAAGCGCTGGCGATTGAACCGCGGGTGAGCGCGACGACGATCCAGACAGTCGGCAGCAAGGGCTACGACGGTTTCACCCTTGCTCTGGTCTTGAGCTAAGGAATCACAACCGCGGCGCCGTCGATGGCGTCGTTCGCGACCGCCGCCAGCGCCTCGTTGACCTGATCGAGGCTGAAGACCGTGGTACGCGGGCGGATCCGGATCTTTGCCGCGAGCGCGACGAAATCGTGGCTATCCTGGCGGGTCATGTTGGTGACGCTGCGCAACTGGCGCTCACCCCACAGCAGCGAGTCGTAGTCGAATTGCGGAATGCGGTCGAGGTGGATCGCGTTGATGGCAACGATGCCGCCTTTGCGGAGGGAGGCGAGTGCAGCGAGGACAACGTCGCCGCTGGGTGCGAAGGTGATCGCGGAGTCGAGAGGCGCCGGCGGCCGTTCGGTTTCGCTGCCCACCCAGGTGGCGCCGAGATCGCGGGCGAGTTGCTGATGCGAGGCGCCGCGGGTCGAGACGAAAACTTCACAACCCCAGGACTTCAGGACATCGATGGCGAGATGCGCAGAGGCTCCAAAGCCGAAGAGGCCGACGCGGGTGCCGGGCGCAACTTCGGCGACGCGCAGGCTGCGGAAGCCAATGATGCCGGCACAGAGCAGCGGAGCCAGGTCGATGGCCGAGGGTTTTTCAGGGAGCGGAATGAGGAAGTCGGCGCGGGCAACGGCATACTCGGCATAGCCACCATTGACCGAATAGCCGGTGTAAGTGGGATGTTCGCAAAGATTCTCGCGGTCCTTGCAGCAGAGGAGGCAGGTGCCGTCGACGCCGCCAAGCCAGGAAACGCCTACCCTGTGGCCGACGCTGGCTCCGCCGGCTTCGGGTCCGAGTCTTTCGATGCGGCCCACGATCTGGTGGCCCGGGGTGATGGCGTCGCGGAGAGGCGGCAGTTCGCCGACGGTGATGTGCAGGTCGGTGCGGCAAACGCCGCAGGCTTCGACTTTAAGCAGCACATGGCCGGGGCCGGGCTCAGGGATGGGGCGGTCTTCAAGGATGAGCGGACGCGATGCAATGGGAGCGGGACGGTGGAGGACGGCGACGCGCATGCTTTTAGAGTAGCGCCGGCGGCCGAGGTTTACAGGCGCTCGAGGGCGGCCCAGAGTTCTTCGCGGACGGGAAGGCCGAGGGCCAGATTTTCGGTGCGGGTCTTCGACGCCTGCTCTCCTGGGTAGCGCACTGCGCCAGGATTGCTGGCCAACACTGAATCGATGACCGCGTCGGCGATGTGCGCAGATTCCTCGGGAGAGTGGAGTTTCGCAAGGCTCATCGCAAGGAAAACCTGGGAGAGGCTGGTCTCCCGCGCCAGCTCTGCGGGAATTTGATGAGTGGCGAGACCGCCGGAGAGCAGAGCCGCGACCATGTCGAGCATGATGGCGAGACCGGAGCCTTTCCAGTAGCCGATGGGAAGCGGGCGCTGCGAGCCTTCGATCGCGGCTGCATCGCGAGTGAGGTTGCCGGCTGTGTCGAACCCACCATCGACGGGGAGCGGCTGATGCACTTGCGCGTAGGTGGCGAGCGCGCCGTACGAGAACTGCGACATGGCCATATCGAGGACGACGTGGCCGGCGGGACGAGGGACCGCGATGATGAGGGGATTGTTGCCGATGGCAGGGACCGCCGCGCCCCACGGCGGAAGATTGGCGAGAGTGTTGGTCCAGCAGATACCGATCCTGCCAGCATCGGCGGCCTGCCATCCATAAGTGCCGCCTCGCATCCAGTGGTTGGTGTTCGCCAGGGCGACGCAGCCAATGCCGTATTCGTCGCTGAGTTCGATGGCTCGCGCCATGGAAGACCAGGCATTGAGATTGCCGGGACCGTGACGCCCATCCCACCGTTCGATGGCGCCGAGCTGCTGCGTGCGCTCCGGGGACGCGTGGATGTCGACGGAGCCGTTGTCGATCATTTCGAGAAACCGCGGGAAGCGCTCGACGCCATGCGAGTAGATGCCGTCGCGTGTGGTTTCGGCGAAGAGCCGTGCGCAACGTTCGGCGCGGCCTGGTTCGAAGCCGATGCGAACGAGAATGTCGGCGAGCCTGGAAGCCAGGTCAGTGAAGGGGATGCGCAGCATCATTCGAGCGGCTTGAGATCTTCGAACGTGGTGGGGATAAGTTCGGCGACGGTAGGATGAATGTGAACGGAATGTGTGAGCAGCGACGCGGGCTGGCGTGCATACATTGCAGTGAGAATGCAGTGAATGGCTTCATCGCCTCCGGTGCCGAACAGCGTGGCGCCGAGGAGGTGCTGCGTTTCGGCATCGACGAGGACCTTGATGAAACCGAAGGTCTCGCCTTTCTCGATGGCGCGGCTGACCTTGGTCATGGGGCGGAAGCCGACCAGCGCGGGCTTTTTGGTTGCGCGCACTTCAGCCTCGCTCATGCCGATGCTCGCGAGGGGTGGATCGATGTAGAGAGCGGAACAGGGAATGCGGTTGCTGACGCGGCGAGATGCGCCCTCGAGCAGGTTCTCCGCAACGATTTCGTAGTCGTTATAGGAAGTGTGCGTGAAAGCCCCGCGTCCGTTGCAGTCGCCTATGGCAAAGATGGTGGGAACGGATGTTTGCAGCTGGTCGTCGACGGGGATGTAGCCGCGCTCGTCGGGTGTGATGCCGGCGGCAGGCAGATTAAGGTCGTCAGTGTTGGGAATGCGGCCGACGGCGAGGAGAATATGGGAGCCATCGGCATAGTGCGCTCCTTCGTCGCACTCAAGACCGACGGAAACCTGCGCGCCCTTCTTTTCGAGATGAATGCAGTTGGCATCGAGGCGAACGGCGATCCCTTCGGAATCGAAGACTTCACGAATAACTTTAGAGGCGTCTTCGTCGGAGTGAGGTGCGAGGCGGGCTGTCTTGTCGACGACGGTGACCTCGGATCCAAAGCGGCGAAACATCTGTGCGAATTCGAGGCCGACGTAGCCGGCCCCGACGACGATAAGGTGCTCAGGAAGTGTTTCGAGGTCGAGGATAGTGGTGCTGGTAAGGAACGGAACCGCGTCGACGCCAGGCATTTTGGGGATGTGCGGTCGCGCGCCGACATTGAGAAAAATCTTCCCCGCTTCGAGCAGATCATCGCCGACACGCATCGTGGTGGGTGAAGCGAAGGATGCGGTTCCCAAGAAGACAGTGCAGTTCGGAGTGGTCCGCAGCCATTTCTCGATGCCATCGCGGGATTTGGTAATGATGGCGTCTTTACGCGCCTTGACCGCACGCATGTCGACGCTGACGGGCCCGGCTTTGACGCCGAAGTCCTGACCTCGCTGAGCGAGATGTGCCGCGTGAGCGCTTGCGACCATGGCCTTGGTGGGGGTGCATCCATTGTTGACGCAGGTGCCACCGAAAAGATGGCGCTCGACCATGGCGATCTTCCAGCCCTTACCGGCAAGGCGAGTGGCGAGGGAGGGGCCGGCCTGACCGGCCCCGACAACGATGGCATCAAAAATATGTTTCATCCAATTTTTAAGATGGCGAACAGAGCGATGGCGATCGCGAAAAGATCTTCAAGAATCGCAGCGCGGTAGTCTCGCCCGAAGGCGACAGCGAGTTTAGCGCGGGCGGCGGCGCCGCCAAGGGTCCCGACGACGGCGCCGACGGCGCCGCAGAGGATGCCGAGAAGAATTTTACCGCCTGCAGCGCCCACTGTCGCACCGACGAGTGAACCGCTGAGGACGCGAACGACGAAGGGCAGAGGCTGTTTGCGGCTCGGTGTTTTGGGCATCTTGTCGGCGACGAGTTCGGCAGCGGCAAAAAGACTAAACATGACGGCGGTAAGGCCTGAGTCCATCAGAGCCAGAAACGTGCCCCCAACGTAGAGGAGATTCATGCGAGCGGCCCAGCTCACGATAGCGGGAGCGAGCATTGAACGAAGTCCTGCGACGAGGCCCACGAGAAAAGCGCAGAGCAAGAGCACCAAATCCTCCTCAGGAAAAAGGGTAGGTTGCGTTTGGTTTTGGGGGCCTATTGGTAGTTACCGATGAGAACAAACGGAGCCCAATAATAAGGATGAGCATACGCTGTGGCCTGAGAAGCATTGTCATGATCGGCGAGTTCGACGCCGCGTCCGGTGGCGGAGTGGGCTGCCAGCGGGGATGATGCGTGGAGGATTGCGAGCTGCGCCTGCCGGAGAGCTTCTGCTTTGCCGATGGCCGGGTCTTTGACCCACCGCGCGTAGAAGTCACTCATGATGCTGCTGGTGCTGGCATCGTTCACGTCCCATAGTGTAGCGAGGACGGCTTCCGCATCTTTTTGTTGAGCGACCATGCCGAGGCTGTCCATTTCGAGTCCGTCTTTAGTGGTGTCGCCTTTGGCGGTGCTGCATGCAGAGAGCGTGAGCAAGTGGGTTCCGTGAAAGGTGATGGCGGAATTCTCAAGCTGCGATAGGGTGAGGGGAAATCCCTGGGGATCGCCGGCATCGTTGCCGCCGAGCATGAGGTAGGGCTCGGCGCCGCTGCCGGCTTCGAGCACGAAGTGGCTGGCGATGTGGACCACGGCAAATCCTGAACCGGGGCCGAGCTGAGTTTTAAGAGCAGTCCAGGTAAAGCGCTCGTTGGCAAGCAACACGCCCTGGATGGGGCCGTGCGATTGAGGAGCGGAGGGGGCGTGGACGACGGCATCGAGTTCAGAGATGACGCCGGGGAGCGCGGGCAGGCCGCCATAGCTCTTCGATAGGCCCACGGCGAGAACGCGCAAGGATGCTTTGTTGGCATCGGGCGCTGCCATGTGGCCATAGCTCGCGGGGGTGAAGAGCACATTGTTGAAGCGCTCCGCCAGGTAGCGGTGGCCATCGTAGAGCGCTGCCATGGGCAAATAGCGCATGGCGCCATCGAGAGACCAGAGCAGTGTGGGGACGCGGGATTTGCTCTGTGGTACGCGCTCGAGCGCGGCCAGCTCCGCTTCGAGCGGGCCGACAACGATGGCGTACATCTCGGCCAGATGCGGTTTGGGGTCGCTGGTTGGATTGCGGAGCTCGTCCCGCAGCTTCTGTACTTTGTCGTTGAGTTCGGCGGGCGTGGCTTTCAGCTCATATTTTTTGCGCGATTGCGCGGTGATGACAATGGCGAAAGCGTGCTCATCGCCCAGCAGCAGCCGGATGCCGATAACGTGCGGGCCCAATTCGGCCAGCGTATTTTGGAGGCGGCTGACTTCGGACTTCTCCTCGTTGACCAGGGCGTTGGCGGCCTGGTTCCCTGAGGATTGCGCGAGTTCTGGATAGAGAGTTTTGCGGAAGAAGTCGGAGACGCCGGCATTGCCGGATTCAATTTTCGTTCCGAGGGCTTTGAGCTGTGCAGACTCCGCAGGCGTTCGGTTGGGTTTGCCAAGCAAATCGGCGTATTGCGCGCTCAGATCGGTGAGGGCCACGGCGTCTTGCTCGTGAGCAGCCAGGTCGGTTTCTACCTGCTGCTCGCTGCGCGTGAGACTGAGCGGGGTTGCGTGCGAGTCGGAGTGGCCGACGGATGCGAGGACCACTTCCTGCAGCTCCTGTTCTTTCAACAGGTCGAGGACTTGTTCGGCCTGGCTCAGTCGATTGCCCTGAAGGAGGAGTTCGGCGAGGATACGGTACGTTTCGGATTTCGATTGCGCAAATTCTTCCTGCAGGTTCTGGTCGAGGCCGGTAATGTTCCGTCGCATCAACTGATAGGAATTGACGGCTTCGGTGCCGAAGAAAATGGCTTCTTCGGTGCGATGCTGCGCGCGGAAGTCGAGCATCAACGAAGCGTCAATGCCGCCCTGAAGGTCGGGGTCACCAGCTATCTTAGCGAGTGATAACGCAGCCAGCTTTTGCGGCAGGGCCTGGTCAAGCTTGCCCTGATCGGAGAGGACGCGGCCGATGGTGGAGAGAGCGAAGGCCTGACCGCGACGGTCCTGCACATCGCGCCACGCGCCAAGCGCCTGGTAGTCAGTGTCGAGAGCTTTGTCGCGCTGGCCGAGATCGGCGTAAGCGCGGCCGATGTGGTTGAGAGCAGCGGCCTGGCCACGACGATCGCGCGTCTCACGCCAGATGTCGAGCGCCTGGTTGTAGAAGTCGAGAGCTTGCTGCGGCTGGCCGAGCTGCTGGTGGATGCGGCCAATGTCGTAGAGTGCGAGTGCAACGCCGCTGCGATTGCCGACCTGGCGCCAGAGGGGAAGCGCCTGATTGTAATAGTCGAGGCCCTTTTGTTTTTGGCCGAGGTCGTTGTAGGTACGGCCGATGCCGTTGAGCGAGGCTGCTTCGCCCTCGGGATGACCCAACTGGCGCCAGAGCGGGAGCGCAGTCTGGTAGGACTCGAGGGCCTTTTCCTTTTCGCCGAGATTGGTATAGGTGCGGCCCAGATTGTTCAGGGTCTGCGCCTCGCCGCCAATCTCGCCGACTTGTCGCCACAGGGGCAATGCCTGAGTGAGGTTGTCGACGGCTTCCTGGCTGCGGCCCATATCGGAATAACAACGGCCGAGATTATCGAGAGCGTTCGCTTCGCCGCCGCGATTATTGAGCTGGCGCCACATGGGGAGCGCCTGGTTGAGAACTTCAATGGCCTTGTCGTGCTGGCCGAGATCGTTGTAGACGCGGCCCATATTGGTGAGCGTGGACGCCTCACCCACAAGGATGTTGAGCTGACGCCAAACGGGCAGGATTTCCGTGAAGAGGTCGAGGGCTTTCTGCTCCTGGCCGAGGTCAGTGAGAATCCGGCCTTCGACGTTCTTGCTCTGCGCCTGCTGGCCTTTGCTGGTTTCAATAGACAGGGCCTGGGAACAATAGTCGAGGCCTTTTTGCGGCTCGCCGGCTTCGCGGTAGAGATTGGCCAGCGCATTCAATTCTGTTGCTTCGCTTCTCGTGTTGTGGGAAGAGCGTGCGTCGGGCTTGCTCATGCTGAGCGATGAGTCCCCGCAGGCTGCCACTTTGCTGTGCGCGCACCGAGAAAGCGGCGCTGAGGATTGCAATCAGAATCGTTTTCGCCAGATTCGACGTGTTCATAAGTTGATTTCGTCGCTGCTGCGCTGATGCTGGATGCTATTGCGATGGCTGAGGAACACTGTGAATAGTGGTGAGGCCGACACCCCAGTTGGTGGGGACATGACCGGGGTCGCCGCGGGTGGCGCTGCTGGTGTTGCTGACCAATTGTTCGAGCGGCGACTGCGCGCCGCGGGACAAGGAAACGCCTTCGAAATCCAGGATGAAGGGATCGGACAGCGGCTGCGCGGTGCTGAGCATAACAAACGTGTCGACGCCAAACGGTTTTCCGACACGCAGCGTGGACGGGCCAGGCAGGACAAACTGGGTGCCGATATCGGACTCATTGGGGAATTGATTGTCGGTATTGCCTCGCGGGTAGACGACCGTGCCCTTCCCCTGGCAATCGATGTCGAGAATGTAGACCCAGCGTTTTTCGGTGACTTCGCCACTCGATTGCAGACCGAGCTTGAAGAGATCGCCCTGGTGGAAGTGCTTCTCGCCCAGGATGGGCGCGCCCCCGGATGCAGGCATCAGGGCCAGGGAGTAATAGGATGTCCGCGACGCATCGACGGGGCTGTTGGCCAGCTCGAGCCAGCCATGGACTTTAGCCAGCAGCGATGCGTAGTGATTGAGTATCGATGCGCCCTGCTCGATCGCGGCTGCGTTCGGCACGGGGATCCAGTCGCTGCGAACGGGATAGGGCGAGGTGGGTGAGCAGCCGGGAGTATGGGGCGGCGCGCTCGGTGAAGGCGGTCCGGCGGCCAGCTCATTCTTGCGGAACCATGCCCATGCGGGACCTTGTGCCGTAAGAATGCCGGTCAATGCGTACTCGGCGTTCGCGAGGCTTGGTGCGATCTGGACGGCGCTGTTGGAATCGGCGGGCAGAAGCTGCGCGGTTAATTCACGGGAAGGAGGAAGGTTGACCCAGAGTTTCGCGTTGCCGGGAATCTTCTTGAGCGCGGCGGGCGTAATGGTTGGACCGAGAGGAACTGGTGTCGGAGCGCCGGCTTGCTGCAGCGTCCAGTTCGTGCCATCCCAGCTGAGGATGTGCGTCCAGGGATCTTCAGCAGGATCGGCAACGGTGGCGATGCCGGAGGATTGAACTCGTGCAGCGGCGGAGGTGATTTCCGCCAGGGACAAGGTGGCGGGCCAGTGCCAGACGTGGAGCGGCGGGGACTGTGCGGGACTCCACTTTGACATTTCGAAGATATCGCCGGCTTTTACGGTCGCGCCGGAAGGGCTGACGACAGCAGCGATGGAGCGGGCGATGCCTTCGAGTGTGGTGACGCGCAGTTCGATCTTCTGGCCACTGGTGTTGGTCGAGGTGAATTCTGTACCGGGTCCGATGCCGGAGGCGCGACCGATGTCCAGCCAGACATTGCCATTGTTGGCGGTTGAGAGAACGGCGGTGCGAAGGGTGCTGGAGGCAGCCGCTTTTCCGCCGAAGAGTGGTTGCTCGCGTCGCTGGGCTGTAGAGTCGAGGTCGGGATCTTCGTCGGGGACATCCTCATTGCCAAGGACAGCACGGACGCGCTGATATACAACGGAAGCGGGCGCGTCGGCGGGGAGAACCTGCAGCGCTTCAACCAGAGCAGCGGTGAATGCGCCGTGCGACTCGGTCGGCGGATTGGTGTCGGGCATTTCCTTCGAGGATTGGTCCTGCTGCACCGCAGCGAAGACGAGCGCGGGATTGTCCTGACGCTGCGTCGGCGGCAGCGGCTCCTCGCCGTTGGCCAGCAGTGGTGGCGGCTCCGCGATGTCGCGCGCATCGAAGGGCAGGTCGCGCTCACGATATTTCGGGCTGATGCCGCGCGTGATGCCGCCGCTGTGGCAGTTGTCGAAGATGATGGTAAGGTGAATGCCCTTATCGAGCGCGGCGTCGAAGATGCGCGTCATCTCACGATCGCGCACATCGTACCCGCCTTTGTACGCGTCGGAAGGAACCAGGGTGCTGTCCGCGTGAACATACTGGCCGTTCACGAGCACGGTGAGCTTGTTGCCCTTACTGTTGATGCGCAGGGATCCGTGGCTGGCAGCGTAGAAGACGACGGTATCGCCGCGCTGCGGAACGTCGACGAGATACTTCTGCATCGCGGCAAGAATGCCATCATGCGTGGTTTGATCGGGTGGGAGGATCACCAGTCCAGGCGCGGGATGCGGCGGATTAGGGGTCGTCAGCAGGACCATCTGGCTGGCAGGAAATCCAAACTTCGGACTTGTCAGCAGGTCCGACATGGCCTGCACGTCGTTCACAGCGCCATCGAGATTCTCAAAATGGCCTAGTTCGCAACGACCGTAGACGCAACCGGGCGGGTGAGAAGCCGTTGTGCCGGTGGGCTCGTACGTATCAATGCCGATAAGGAGTGCCCGCTGTGTTTGCGCGGACGACAGCGGAAGCCAAAGAATGCAGCACAGCCAAACCATCGCTGCGGCGCAGCCGGATTTCATCAGAAGGCCTCGATACGAAATTCCGGGGAAAACTTCCATCGAGTATAGCGGTTGCATGTGGGAACACCAGCAAAAGATCTGCCCTGTCTTATGCGACCCGCGCGCGGGGTCGGCGGTCGGAGAACAGCGGCCCTGTGAACGTCGGTCGGCCTTAACGCTGTTGGCAGGCCGGTGGAGCGGTGATGCCGGCGGGTTCTGAGATGCCAGCCTTGCGTAGCAGGGCTTCCATTTTGAGGTAGGCGGCGTTCGTCCAACCAAATCCGATGACATTTTGGCGATACCCCATGGCCACCTGAACGTCCGATGAAGCTGTAACGACATTGTATTTTTCGTGAATAGTGTGGTCGCAGGCGAAATTATTGCGAATGGTCGCCATAAATTCCTGAGAAATGTGCGCAGCGTCTTTAGTATCGCCTTCTTGCTGTAACCCAGCGATCGTTATCCACGTTGGAGGAGCCCAGCCGTAAGGTAGATCCCACTGCAGGCCAGAATTGTAAGTGCTGATAGCGATCCCGCCTGGTTTGTCGAACAATTGCAGATGAGATTCCACCTGACGCGCTTGTTCGGGTGTTGCCGCGCCTGCCCAAAGAGGATAGAAGGTACTTATGTAATCGTAAGTCGATTGCTTATCCGCTACGAAGTCGTAATCGAAATAGCGTCCTTGTTGCTCATTCCAGAGGTAGTGATCCATGGCCGCTCGGCGAGTTTGTGCTGCCTTGTTCCATTTCTGCGCGTCGTCGGGCTTGCCGATCTGTTCGGCCATCCACGCAAGGTCACGCTCGTATTTGTAGAGAAGCGCGTTCAGGCAAACAGGGGCATAGTGATGCGCCGATCCGTTGAAGGGGTCAAAGCGGAAGCTGGGATCGAAGCCGGATTCGCGCATGCTGCGGTCGCCTTTGTAGAAGTCTTTGCTGAGCCAGTGCGGTCCCACATGAGCACGGACACATACGGCAGAAGCTTCGGGATCGCAGCTCTTCTCCATCAGCCTGGCGCGATCGGCTGGACCCGGCTGCTCCGGTCCGTCGACTAAATAGTCGGTATGAACATCAGGATGGGCGAGTAACCACTGAATGACGTTCTGATAGTAAGTATCGTCGTCAGCCATTTCGGCGACTGGTCCAGAGCCATAGTCGAAATAGCGCGCCAGACCGGTGTCGCCTGCGCGATGGGCCCCGCTTGTCCATAAATCGTGGTCGCGCACGGCTAAGTCGTAGCCTTGCTCAAGCCATGCACGAGCCTGCTGCTTGTTGCCTGCCGCGACTTCGGCCTGCCACACGTCTCGAATTTCCGAAGATAGAAACGGCGGCTGCGAGCGCGTGAGGTAGTAGGTGCGATTGGCGTTGAGCAGACCACCATAGTGCTCTATTTCGAAATAGAAATTCTCCACCATATCGCGCGCCAGATCGAGACGATGGCTCTCGAGCAATCCAAGAATGATGAAGTAACTATCCCAGCCGTACATTTCGTTGAACCGGCCGCCGGGCACGACGTAAGGATGAGGGAGGTAGAGCAGCCCCTGCGCCGGCAGCTGGATGTTTTGCCCGAGCCGGTCAACTTTCACGGGAAGTTGCTCGATGCGGACGTGGCATTTGTGTCCCAGCGCCGCGACTTCAGGCGGTTCCGCAAAATCCCGGGGAAGATAAAGGACCGGCTCGGTGGTCACCTTGGAGTCGGTGAGGGTTGCGCAATCGAGCATCGAGCGCTCGAGGGTGGTCCACGCCTTGTGGATGTAGGTGTCGATGGACTCAGTGGGCGTAGGCGTCGATTTCGGGACTGGTTGGGCGAACGCAACGGGAGAGCCGGCAACAGAAGCCGTGGCGAGGATGATGGTGACAGCAGCAACTGATAAAAACCGGTGGGCTGAAGAAACAGGGATGCTCGTAATCGCCTCCATCATCCGACTCAGAATGATATACGCGAAGCTGCGCGAAGGACTGGAATGCCCATAAGCGGCCACCGCCGGATCTGCTTATTCGATGCGGGCGATATAGACACCGTAGGGCCCGAGATGGATCGACTGGAGAGAAGCCGGATCGGCTGCGCCCGGGGTCTTCATCAACGTTGTCAGCCTGGCGCCCTGAACGCCGAGCGCAGAAAGATCGAAGCTGACGGTCTGCTCCTGATCCGTGAAATTGCAGGCGACAAGGATGGTTTCTCCATTGTCGGCCTTTCGCATCCATGAGAGGACGTGTGTGTCGCTCGTGTTCAGCATTGTTTCCGCGCCATCGTGCAGCGCAGGGTCCTGCTTTTTGAGCGCGATGAGCTGCTGATACCAGTGCAGCATCGAGTCGGACTCATGTTCTTCTGCGGCGACGTTGGTTTGCGCGTAGCTGGGCGGAATCGGCAACCAGGTCTTGACGCCTGAAGGTGAGAAGCCAGCGTCGGGGCGATCGTTCCACTGCATGGGCGTGCGCTCGCCATCGCGGCCCTTCTCCCCGGGCCAGCCGGTAATACCGATGGGATCCTTCACATCTTCTTTGCGGGTAGGGGGAGTGGTGACCATGCCGATCTCGTCGCCGTAATACATCAGCGCGGTGTCGCGCGAAGCAAACAAAACAGTTGCGAGGACTCGACCGACGTCATCTTTATGGTCGGCGGTGACGTAGCGATCCCAGCGCTTATTGTCATGATTGTCGAAGACGAAGAGCGGCATCGCAGAACCGATGCCAGTCTCGGCCTCATTGATGCGCTGGCGGAATCGGCTCACATCCCAAAGGCTGCCGTTTTCAGGCGGAAAGCCAACCTGCATATCCATGGGAAGATCGAGTTCATCGTTATGTGCACCGTACATTTTCTGCAGGTCGTCGGTGGATCGCAGATAGGTTTCGCCGATCAGGATGACCTTGCGCCCCTGCGTTTGATCCGCAACCTGGCGCAACTCGCGAAGAACGTTATGGACCTCGGGCAGATTGTCAGTCTTCAGCGTGTCGACCTGCTTGTCGCCATAGACGGTAATGCGCGGCTTGCCATCGGGTCCGAGGACGTAGTTTTCGTCGGTAAAGCTGGGATCCTCAAAGAGCGAGGTGATGGCATCAAGCCGGAAACCCACGACGCCATGCTGGATCCAGAAACGTTCGACGTCGTACATGGCCTTGCGGACTGCGGGATTGTTCCAGTTCAGGTCGGGCTGCTGGATGTAGAAGCGGTGATAGTAGTACTGATGTCGCGCTGGGTCCCACTGCCAGGCGGAGTGACCAAAGACGGAGAGCCAGTTGTTGGGAGGCTCACGATGGCCGTTGACGATTTTTGGCTCGTGCCACATGTACCAGTCAGCTTTGGGATTGGTGCGTGAACTGGCCGATTCTTCAAACCATGGATGCTTGTCGGAGGTGTGATTGAGGACGAGATCCATGATGATGCCAATGTTGCGCTTGTGCGCTTCCGCGACGAGGCGGTCGAAGTCGGCGAGCGTGCCGTACTGGGGATCGACGTTCGTGTAGTCAGAGATGTCGTAGCCGAAGTCGATTTGCGGCGATGGATAAATAGGCGTGAGCCAGATCGCGTCCACACCGAGCGACTGCAGATAGTCAAGGCGCGAGGTGATGCCATTAAGGTCGCCGATGCCGTCGCTGTTGGAGTCCTGAAAACTGCGCGGATAGATCTCGTAGATGACTGCGTTCTTCCACCAGTCTGGATTCTGTTTGGGCGTGGATGCAATTGGCTGGGCGAAGAGAGCGGCAGAACTGAACGTGATCGCGAAAAGGAGGGAGGAGAGGCCGCGGGCCGATGCGTGCATTGGGTAATGCTCCTGATCGGGAAAACAGCCGCAGATTCGAGGGAAGGGCTGCGATCCAGTCCCGAATGCTACCACGTTGCGCAGCGTTATTGCGGCGGAAGCTGGGAGAGGTTTGCGCGCGCCTGCGCGTGTTTGGGCGCGAGCTGCAACGCCTGTTGAAAGTCTGCACGCGCTGCGCTGGTTTTTCCGATGCGCGCCTCGAGGACGCCGAGATTATTCCAGCCGTCGGGGTCCTGCGGCTGCAGGCGCAGCGCTTCGTCTTGTTCGTCGATTGCCTGCTGTAACTGGCCCATTCCGGCAAGAACCTGCGACAGCAGGGCATGGAGGCCCACGTTCTTTGGCGACAGACGCTCAGATTCGCGTAATTGAGCCAGAGCATCGGCGGGTCGTCCGGACTGCGCGAACGCCATGGCGAGGCGCTGACGTGTGTCAATGTCCTCGGGCCGCTCTTTCGAGGCTGCGGAAAGGAAATCGATTGCGTCTGCGGGACGGCCTGCGGCGATTGCGATTTCGCCCAGTTGATACTGCGCGGTGAAGTCTTGCGGGTTGAGGGCGAGCGCGGATTTAAATTCTGATTGTGCAGACGAGTTGTTTCCCTCGGCCGCCAGCGCAATGCCCAGGCCGTTGTGCGCGGCGACATCATTTGGGCAGTGTGCCAGCATTGTGCGGAACTGCGGCTCCGCATCCTGAAACTTAGACTGTTTCAGGTCGAGGCTTGCCAGGTTGAAGCGGGGATCGCAACTGCCAGGCCCCGCGGCGATTGCCTGGCGAAAAGCCTGTTCGGCTTCCTGCCCGTTGCCAGTGCTTTCGAGCGCAACGCCCACACTGTTGAGCGAGCGGAGATCGTCGGGATGATCGCGCAGGATGGCTCGATACGCAGCAATGGCTTGCGCGTTATGGCCCAGCCCCGCTTCCGCTGAAGCGAGGTTGTAAAGCGCGACCGAATCGCCGGGCTGCTGGTGAAGGCGGTGCTCCATCCAAGCCTGCTCCAACAAAAGGCGCGGGTCCGGACTTCCCTTGGGGACGTTGATGGGCAAAACCTGCAGCCAGAGATGGGCCATCTCGTCGACGGAACGATTGCCGGCGCGGACTCGCAATGGCGGGGAGTTGGGATTGTGGATGTTCTGATCGGAATTGTCATAGACATAGTGCATGTGGATGACGGTGCCGTGGGGCAGCAGCACGGGGGCGCGGTAGCGATACACAGCCTGTCGATCGATATCCCAGGAGGGAATGCGGATGAGCCACTTCTTTTTTCCTTCAGGAAGAATGGCCCAGGCTTCGAGTTCACGACCCAGGTAGTGCGCGTGTGGATAGATTCCGAGAAGCTCGACATCGATAGGAAGCGTGAACTCGTCATGCGCAACAAAGTCGCGCGCGCCCGCGGGGATATCGAGGTCTCGATCATCTTCAAGTTGGAGCAACATGGGATGCCTGGTGGGCGGCTTGTCAGTGAAGTACAAGCCAATCTGCGCGTCGATCGTCTCTGGTTTGCCACTGGGCTTCAGGTGCATGTTGAGGATGAGGTCGTTGCCGGGATCGAGGCGCCAGGGCATACCGTTCGGCTCTTCCAGCACGGGCGTGTCCGGTTTCCAGAAGAGAAAATGGCTGTCGGGATCGAAGGTATTGCCGCCGTCGAGCTCCAGTTCCATGCCGGCAACGCCATCTTTCCAGTCAGGATGCTCGTGCCGATACGACGCAGTTCGATCGATCAGGATGTTCGCGTGATGCACGACCTGGGGTGTGCCGGGCCGGATTTCCATCGCGCGAATGAAGTGGGTTTGCGCCAGCGGATAGGGGAGAACGAAATTGCGAAATGTATCGGCGCCAGATCCGGGGAGCGTCCAGGGACGGTTGACGGAGAGAATCAGATCGGGCTTGCCCATCTGCCAGGTTGTGCCGAAGTGCGGCTCGGGCGGAGCGTCCGCGGGATTGCCTTCGGCCATTCCGGAGGTCACCCACCTGCGAATCAGCGCCAGATCTTCTGCGCTGAGGCGCCGTTCACCAGCGAAGTCGCCGTATCCCGGAGCTGGCAGCCACGGCGGCATGTATCGCGACTGGGTCACGTCGAGGATTTGTTGTCCGTGGCGACGCCCGTCGGCATAGGAAAGCAGACTAAACGGACCCGGGCCGCCAAGGTGATGGCAGGCGGCGCAGTTGCGGTAGACGATAGGCGCAATGTGCCGGCTCCACGTTACCGGAGTTTCCGCGGCGCGAACGGCGGCGCGCCACGGGGAGAATCCGACAGCGATGCAAGCGAACAAAGCCAACGAGGCAGGGAGCAGAATTCTCATGGGGCACTTCGGGGAATGATGGAGCAGCCAACGGGCTGACCGCCCGGTGTGGCAACGGGACGGTTAGCGGTCAGCGCGCTGAGCGCATCTTCGAGGTCGTGGCGAGTAGCGGCGGGGCGCTGCCGGCCGAGCGCGAGGTAGCGGTTGTCAATGCGGCCGTGGTAAACCTCGCGCAGCCTCGATCCAACGGGAACGAAAATGGCCACCTCAGGAGTGATGGTGGCGCGGGCCATCGTGGTGAGCCTTTGTTTGTTGTCGATCACAACATTGGTGTGAATGTGGAACTGTTCCTGGTGACGTTGTATCTTCGCCGTCGTTTCATCGGGATTGGGATACACCCACCAGAACTGGATGCCTTGCGGCGCGAAGTTATGTTCAAGGCGCTGAATTTCGGGGATATAACGATTGGAGATAGGGCAATCGGAAGCAAGAAAAAAGAGGACGGCAGCTCGCGATCCGGGAGAAACGAGCTGAGTGACCGGTCGATTATTTAAATCGACTCCGAAAGTCTGCGCGCCGCTGGCTACGGCCAATGCACATACGAGCAGCGGGATCATCGCGCGAGACACCATAGTCAGTCACGGTAGCATGGGCGCCGGGTGGGTGGAACATATGCAGAAAGTTCTGTAGATTCACCATTCCATGTTCCTAAAGAGTCTTTCGATGGTCATCCGACATTCCCGGGCGGGGTATCCGGAGAAAGTCGTCCCCTTGACAACGGAAGCAGTACTCGCCTACAGTCCTGCCGCAGTAGGAAAATGTTGCCGAATCTTGCGGCCATTCCCCGGATTGATGCGGTTGAAAGGCGACCGCGGGCCGTAATTAGAACGCCAACGCACTTCTAAAACCAGCTGTGAACGCAAGTTCGCAATTCAGAAGCGGCCCATCTGCAGTTGAGAGGCCGCCTTCGGCTTTTGCATAAGGAACTGCGTAAAGGTTTGCCGTCGTGTTGCTCCTGGTAAGGCAAGGTCGGGGCGGAGCGTAGAGCTCGCGCGAAATTTGGCGGAGGCAATTATGAAATTGTCCAGGCTCATTGTGGCCTGCACTGCGTCCGTGGCGCTGTGTTTTTCCGCCACCATGCAGGGGCAAGCGGTCTACGGATCGATCAATGGAACAGTAACGGATAACACCGGCGCCGTAGTTCCAAACGCCACCATCACAATTACAGACGTGTCGAAAGGTACGTCAACAGAGGTTAAGTCCAACGCGTCGGGCGAATACCTCGTCGAACATCTGATCCCCGACACCTACAACGTAAGAGTGGAAGCCCAGGGGTTCCAGGCCTTTGAGGCGACGGGCGTTCTGGTACAGGCCGACACCTCGCCGAAGATCGATGCTGCGCTTAAAATTGGCGCATCGTCGCAGACGGTGAATGTGAGCGCGGATTCGATTCCGGAGCTGAAGACGGATCGCGCTGACGTTGCGACGGAATTCACGACGAGCGAAGTTGAGAATCTGCCGATCCCTGATCGCAACTTTGCGAATCTGCAGCTGTTGCTGCCGGGTGCGCAGTCGCTGAGCTGGAACCATGCCGCGGATGAGAACCCGCAGGCGAGCAAGCAGATCCAGGTGGACGGCCAGGCGTTTGGCGGCGTGGCCTACCAGCTGGACGGCACGGACAATCAGGATCCGATTCTCGGCATCATCGTGATCAACCCGCCGCTGGACGCCATTTCGGAGACGAAAATCACAACGCAGAATTTCGACGCGGAGTTCGGCAAGGCTGTTTCCTCGTTCATTTCGGCGCAAACGAAGTCCGGATCGAACAATTTCCATGGCAGCGCATTCGATTATCGCGAGAGCAGCGCCAACCTCGGGCGAGATCCGTACACGCAGTTCCCGGGCACCACATTTCCTCCCGGACTGAAGAATCAGTTTGGTGGATCAGTGGGCGGTCCGGTTCTGAAGGATCGGTTGTTCTTCTTCGGCGATTACCAGGGTGTGCGCCAGAAGGTGGGCACCGCGGACAGTGCGACGGTTCCAACAGCGCACCTGATCTCCACGTGTCTTGGGCAATCAACCGCGACGAACGGCATCGCCGGTTGCGATTTCAGTGAGTACGCTGTAGGCATCCTGGGCAGCGCGAACGACCAGTTGCTATACCAGCAGACTGGAGGCGGGTCGGTGGCATATCCCGGGAACGTGATTCCCGCGGGTCAGCTTTCGACGCAGGCAATGAATCTCTTGAAACTGCTCCAGCCCTACGCGCCGAATACAGGAGGCACGGTAGCGGCGGGTAGCCTGGCAGCTCTCAAAAATAACTACTCGGCCAGCGGCACAGGTTTGTTCAACAACAATCAGTGGGATGTGCGTGTGGACGACACCTTGTCGCAGAGCATGCACGCCTTCACGCGGTTTAGCCGGTTTACCGACACACTGTCCGGAACCACCATGTTCGGCGGGGCGGGAGGTCCTGGGTTCGGCATCGGCGGCTATGGCGGTGTCTCCACAGGGGCCAATGACAGCCTCGCTGCGGGTATGGACATTTCCGTGAGCCCGAAACTCCTGACAGACTGGCGCATTGGCTACTACCGATACAACGTGATCGATCACAAGTACGACCAGTCCACGGATTTCGCGACGCAACTCGGCATTCAGGGTGTCAACATACCAAGCGACTCACTGACCAGTGGTGCACCAGGTTTCAATATCGCCGATGCGGACAGATCGGGAAACCAGCAGCCGAACAATCCAACGGGCGGCGGGGCGCAATACGGTTCGGCACTCAACATCACTCGCTGTAACTGCCCGCTGATCGAACGCGAAGATCAGTTCCAGGTGGTGAATAACTGGACGAAAATCGCCGGCAATCATGCATTCAAGTTTGGTGTGGATTTGAGATATGCGCGCAATCTGCGCGTGCCCAGCGACAAAGACCGCGCCGGCATTCTGAGCTTCGCTCCCGGACCAACCTCGAACGGCGGTGTGAGTGGCGGCCTGGGCATGGCCAGCTTCGTGCTTGGAGATGTCAGTGGGCAGGCCAGTGCCGGTAATGCGGCGTTCCTGCGCTATGTCAGCACCTCCACCAATGCGAAGGAATTTCAGAAGAGAGACTTTTTCTATGTGCAGGATACCTGGCGCCCGAAACCATCTTTCACGGTGAACTATGGCCTCCGTTATGAGCTGTACTTCCCGGAATCGGTGAATGGTAAGGGAAATGGTGCTTTGCTGGAGATGAACGGCGGATCGGGCGGTTATCAGACCGATGGATATCTGCGGGTCGCTGGTTATGGCAATATCCCGAGCAATATGGGATGGAACCCAGCTCCCAATACGTGGAATCCCCGCATCGGGATTGCGTGGTCACCGGATGCGAAGACGGTGGTGCGCACGGGCTATGGGCGCAGCTTCGATCTGGGAGTCTTCGGATCGATCTTCGGCCACACGGTGACGCAGAACCTGCCTGTGCTGGCCAGCCAGTCGGTGAGTTCGACTTCAACGACCAGCGCGGCGTTCACCCTGGCGCAGGGTCCGCCCGCTTATGTGGGTCCGGCAGTGCCTGCAAATGGATTGCTGCCATCGCAGGGCTACGATGTAACTGCAATTGCACGGCCGAACAACCTGCGGCTGCCCACGCTCGACGCGTGGAATCTGAGCGTGCAGCGTGCAATCACCCCCACCCTGTCAGTAACCGTGGCCTATGTAGGCAACAAGGGAACCCACACACTTAGTTCTGGCGACGGCAACAATACCAATCCAAATGAGTCGGCTGTCTTTTTACCACAGCAATACAGCGTGAACGGAGCGCCTTTGCACTACGATCCCAGCGTTGCCGGCACAACAATCGTGAACGGAGGACCTGCGGGTATCGCGGCGGATGGCGGCACTGCCAATGGCAGCTATCTGCAGAGATTTTATGCAGGTGGGTTGACTGCATGTACAGACGCAAGCTACCAGGCGGCGTTGTTTGGTACACCGGGTAACCCAGGACCGGCGGCAGGAACCGCGTTGACGCCGGGGATGTGCGGCTGGACAGCCTCCATTCAATACAACGGCGACGACCAGAACACGAACTTCAACGCACTCGACGTCACTCTTGCAAAGCAGTACACACACGGAATGTCATTCAATGTGCAGTATGCATGGCAGCGTTCCTTTAACTACCAGAGCGCCTTCTACACCTGGGATAAGCGCGCCACGTATGGTCCGGACGACTGGCTGCGTACGCAGCAGATCGTCGTCTATGGGCTCTACCAGTTGCCCTTTGGAAAAAATCAGATGTTCGCGAGCGGTGTTCCGCGCTGGGAAGACGAGGTCATCGGCGGGTGGCAATTTAGTCCGGTGCTGAACTGGTCTAACGGCCTGCCGTTCACGCTCAACGTGGGCGGTGGTTGCGGCGCTTCAGTACCGGGCAGCGCCCCTTGTTACCCGGTAGGCGATCGAGGCAGCCTGCATACCAATCTCACCAGCTTCAACCCGGTGACGCACTCACGCACCTTCTTCACCGCGGCCGATACCGCAGGCTTCAAGGAAGCGGGACTCGATCAAATTGGGACGGTTGGCAGAAACAGCTTTTACGGGCCGGGATACTTCAATGGGGATTTATCTTTGCAGAAGAATTTCCCGATCCATGAAGCTATCCTGGCGCAGTTCCGGGTGGATGCGTTCAACGGCTTCAACCACATCAATCCCGGAAACCCGGCCTCAACGGTGACCGGATCGGATGGCAATATCACGGGCGAGCCTGCGCTGGGCATTTACACCAACCCGCGCCAGATGCAGTTCTCGCTGCGCGTGCAGTTCTAATCTGCTGCTTGTCCCCAGTCGCGGAAGGGAGGGTTCCTTCGCCCCCTTCCGCCCAGCTTTCAGGAGTACACTTCCCGCACTATGTTCTGGGCTCCCCGGCTCGTTGTGCTCGCCCTGTTCGTGCTGACCGCAGGCGCGCTTGCACAGCAAGGTGCGACGGCAAAATCGCCATCGGTGACCGACGTGCGGCTGCTGATGGCCCAGGGCCGGACCGAGGAGGCGCAGCGGGAGCTGGATGCGCTGGCAAGCGTAAAACCGGAACCCCCCGGTGTGGAGCGGCTGCGCGGCATTGTCGAGTACCAGAACAATCACATGGCTGAGGCAGAGGTTGCATTCGGCCGAGCGATGACCCTGGATCCGTCCGATCTGGAATCGACCCAGATGCGCGGAGTCGCGCTCTATCGAATGGGCAAACCGGAAGAGGCGATTCCTTTGCTGGAGAAGGCGCACGCAGCGGAACCGATTGCCAACGCTGATCCTGATTATGTCCTTGGGCTTTGCTATATCAGTGCAAAACGCTACGACGACGCGCGTCGCGCATTGGCCAGACAGTATGCTTTCCCGCCAGATTCCGCAGCGGCCTGGCTGGTGACCGCACGCATTCTCTTACGGCAGGAATTGACGGCTCCGGCGGCGGCGGCAGCGCAACAGGCGGTGCAGCTTGATCCGCACATGCCGCTGTCGCACCGCTTGCTGGGAGAAATCGATTTGGCCAACGGTGATGTTCAGGGCGCTCTGGGAGAACTGGAGAAGGAAGTGAAGGTGAATCCGCTCGACGGCGAGACGTACGATCGGATGGGCGATGCGTATTTGCGCAGCGGGCGGTATGCGTTGGCGCAGCAGGTGCTGGATCGTGCCCTGTTGCTGGAACCGAACGCCAGCGGTCCTTATATTCTGTTGGGCAAGACATTGCTGGAGGAGAAGGATCCGGTGACGGCGACGATGTATCTGGAGCGCGCGGAGAAAATGGATCCGTCGAATTCGATGACGCATATGCTTTTGGCGCGGGCTTTTGCCGCCAGCGGTCGCAAAGACGATGCCAATCGCGAATTCCAGGCTTTGCAGAAGTTGCAGGGAGCGGCGGTGCCTCCGTCGTCCAATCCGTAGCGGAGCGCGGAGATGTTTTTGCGACGAATGCGAAGTTGCCTGGTGCTTGCGATGGGTGCGCTGACGGCGTCGCTGTCAGCAACCGCGCAGACAGTCGCGATGCAGCGGGCTAATCAGGCGTTTCACGATGGGACTGCGGCCTACGCTCGCGGCGACCTGAGCGCCGCACGGACGCAGTTTGCGCTGGCCGCGCGCCTAGCGCCCAGGATCGAAGAAGGGCATAGCGCTCTGGGCGTGGTGCTCTATGCGCTGGGCGAATATCCGCAAGCGATTGCGGAGTTAAATATCGCCCTGAAGCTGAAGCCGGGCGATCGCAATGCTGAGGAGAATCTGGCTCAGGCTTACAGTCGGACCGGATCGCTGGATAAGGCGGTTTCTCTTTTCAGGAAGATGGACAGCGACTCACCCCTGGGCGTAGACCTGCTGGCGGTTTGGGCGCGCGACCTGGCAGCAGTTCCGGACACAGGCGCGGCGATTGAGGTCATGCGCAGAGCAGTGACGGCTGATTCGCAAAACGCGGGACAGTTAGATCAATTGGGCTCGCTGTATGCGCAGGCGGGGCGGTGGAATGATGCGGAGACGACCTTTGGGGAAGCCCTGCAGATCAATCCGCACCAGACGGTAGCGCATATGCATCTGGCCGTGGTGCTAAGCCACGAGCAGCGGATGGATCGCGCAGGAGCGGAATTCGAGCGCGCAGCGCAGCTCGATCCGAACAATGCCACCGTACCGTTTGAGTGGGGAAATGCGTTCGTCTCCGCCAACGATGACGAGCAGGCTATCCCGCATTTTCAACGTGCCGTTGAACTCGCCCCAAATATGCTGGATGCTGAATATCAGCTGGCGCTGGCTCTGCAGCGGACGGGCAAAGAGAACGATGCGATCCCACTGTTTCAAAAGGTGGCGGATGCTCGGCCGCAGCAGGTCGAGCCGTTGACCAACCTTGGACTCGCGATGGTGCAGGTGGGGCGCGCGAAGGAGGCCGTCTCTTTCTACCTGCGGGCCCTTGCCCTGACGCCGCAGAACGCGACCATCCACCAGGACCTGGGAGCCGCTTATCTGCAGGAGAACAACGTCGACGATGCGATCGGTGAGTTTCGATCAGGGCTGAAGCTCGCTCCCGAAGATCCGCATCTTCATTACGACCTGGGCCTGGCCTTCAAACTGAAAGATGATTTACCGCACGCGATTGCTGAACTGGAGTCGGCGCTGCGTTTCGATCCAGGTTCGCCCGATGCCCCTTACACGCTGGGCATCCTTTATATGCAGGATGGGCGCTTCGACGATGCGGTACGGAATCTGCTTGCGGCACTGGAGCTTCGTCCGCAAAACGGAGACGGATGGGCAATCCTCGGCAGCGTTTATCGGCAACAAGGCAGGAACGACGACGCGGTCGCAGCCCTGCGCCGGGCCATCAAACTGCGACCGGATCAGCCTGGTTCGCACATCACGCTGGCCAGCATACTGCAGGAGGAAGGGAAGCAGCAGGAGGCCGCAGCGGAACGGAAGGAAGCGGCGAATCTGACGCGGGCGGCCGTAAATCGCCAGCGGGCGACGTTTGCAACGAATGCGGGAAATGCGCTGCTGACGAAGGGAGCGATTACCGACGCGATCGCTCGCTATCAGGACGCCATCAGCAGCGATCCAAATTACCCGGAGGCGCACCGGCAGTTGGCGGTGGCTCTGGCGCAACAGGGACGCATTGCCGAGGCATTGGCGGAACGGCAAAAAGCCGCTTCACTGATGACCAGAAATCCATAAGGATCGCTGTGTTACTTTTCTCCCGATGAATCGCCGGCAATTTGTTTCTTCTTTGAGCCGCACCGCGCTGGTACTGCCGTTTGCGGATGTGTTGCGATTGGCTGCGCCTCCGTGGATACGCGGTGAGGCGCAACAAGCAACACAGAGCAAGCCGGGCGCTCAGCAGTCGTATGAGGCCAGGCCAATGCCGCCCCCGCCCGGTCCGGTTTCTCCGATCGCGGGTACTCCTCTTGGCCTGGAGTTTGTCGACATCGCCACTCAAAGCGGACTCTATGCGAAAACGATTTTCGGCGGTGAGGGAAAGAACAAATACCTGTTGGAAACTACAGGATGCGGCGTTGCTTTCTACGATTATGACCAGGATGGATGGCTGGATATTTTTCTCGTGAACGGCTGGCGGCTGGAGGGTTTTCCAAAGGACAGGGAACCGATCTGCCACCTCTTCAAAAACAATCGCGATGGGACATTTACGGATGTGACGGCCAAAGCCGGCGTCGGCCGCAGCGGATGGGGCCAGGCCTGCTGCGTAGGCGATTACGATAACGACGGCTGGGATGATCTGTTCGTGACCTACTACGGACAAAACGCGCTGTTCCGTAACAATGGCGATGGGACCTTTACCGATGTGACGGCGAAAGCTGGATTGCTGCAGTCCGGGACTCGATGGAATTCCGGCTGCGCGTTTCTCGATTACGACCGCGACGGGCATCTGGATCTGTTTGTGGCCAACTATATTGATCTGGACCTGAAGACGGCACCGGTTCCGGAGTCCGGTCCTTGCCTGTACAAGGGAATTCTCGTCGCTTGTGGCCCGCCAGGGTTAGCTCCCGGAAAAAACATTCTCTACCACAACAACGGCAACGGTACGTTCAGTGATGTTTCAGAAAAGTCCGGTATGTGGACGACGCTTGGCAACTATGCCCTGAGCGTGGCTGTCGCCGATTTTGATAACGATGGCTGGCCGGATATTTATGTCGCCAACGATTCCACGGCGTCGACCCTCTATCAGAATCAGAAAGACGGAACGTTTCGCGACGTTGCGATTGAGTCGGGTGTAGCGTTCTCGCCGGACGGCAGGCCGCAGGCGGGTATGGGCGTGACAGTGGGCGATTACAATCGCGACGGCTGGCTCGACATTGCTAAGACGAATTTCGCCGGCGATACGGACTCGCTATACGCGGGGCTGGGCGGTGGTAACTTCGAAGATCGCACTTACCAGGCCGGGCTAGGTGTGAATACCAGGTATCTTGGCTGGGGCATCGGATTTATCGATATGGACAACGATGGCTGGCTCGACCTGTTTGTCTCAAACGGCCACGTCTATCCGGAAGTCAGCACTGTAAAGACGGAAGCGCCCTACGCCGAGCACAAGTATCTCTATCGAAACCTGCGCAACGGGCGATTTGAAGATGTGAGCGCAGAGGGCGGCCCAGGAATTACAGCTACGGTTCCGGCGCGTGGGTGTGCCTTTGGCGACTTCGACAACGATGGCGATGTTGATATTGTGGTGAACTGCGTTAACAGCCTGCCGCAGTTGTTACGTTGTGATTTGAACAGGCAACGGCATTGGGTGAAGGTGAAGCTCGTCGGGACAAGGTCGAACCGGACGGGCATTGGCGCGCGCGTGTGCATCGTTGCCAAAACACAACCAGACAAGGAGCCGCTGCGACTGATCGATGAAGTGCGCAGTGGTGGCAGCTACTTTTCTCAGAGCGATCTGCGGCTGCATTTCGGCCTCGACCAGGCGAAGACGGTGGATGTGCTCGAGGTACGGTGGCCCTCCGGCCAGGTCGATAGCTTTAAGGATCTCGCGACGGACCGCCTGTATCTCGTAGAAGAGGGTAGTAAGCAGCCGCGTGCGTTTCAAGTGCCCGCGATGAGGCAGGTCTAGGTGTTGCGGGGCCTCGCTGTTCTGGCCGGTCTCTGCTGGATAGCCAGTTGCATAGTCTCCGCAGCTTCGGCGCAAGCCGGGCCTGAAAAACAAGGACAGTCGCAGGATCCCGATGCAGTTTGCGCGGGGTGTCACCGAGTGATCTACGACGAATGGAAGCGTACGCCGATGGCTCATGCAAGTGGGTTGGCTGCTGACGGTTTCATTCCGGCGGATTTCACGCACGCGGCCTCGGGCGTGCACTACCGCACGTACCTTCAGGGCGGCCAAATGTGGCTTGCGTATGACCGGCCGAACGCCGCTCCGGATCGCGTGCTGAACGGGCGACAATTGTTGCGTTACTACCTCGGCTCCGGAAAACGCGGCCGTACCTGGATCTTCGAGCGTGAAGGTTACTGGTACGAGATTCCCATCAACTGGTATGCAAAGAAGCAACTGTGGGATATGACGCCGAATTACCTCGATGCGCGCGAGATGCCGTTGACCTTGCCCGTCGATCCGGGCTGCCTGCATTGCCACGCGAGCAACGTGCAGGAATCGTTGTCGGATGCGCGCAATCATTTTTCGGGAGAGCCCTTTGTGCGAGGAGGGATCTCGTGCACATCCTGCCACGGAGATGCATCACGTCACGTGGCCGAGCATGGCAGGGGGCTCATCGTGAATCCAGCGAAGCTCGATCCGGTTCGGCGTGACTCTGTTTGCCTGGAGTGCCATCTCGAAGGAGCAGTTGCCGTTGTGAAGCGAGGGCGGCGGCTGAATGCATTTCGCCCAGGTGACGATCTCTTTGACGAGGCTGCCTATTTTGAAGATGGCCGCAAGGTGGGTCCTGGAGGCCGCGCGACAAGCCAGTGGGAGTCGCTGCTGGAGAGCGCCTGCAAGCGTGGGAGCGGTGATCGACTCAGTTGCACGACATGTCACGATCCGCACTCTTCGCCGTCCGCGGACCAGCGAATCGGCTTTTATCGAGCCAGGTGCCTCGCCTGCCACAGCAGTCTCGCGTCAAGCCATCACGCTGAGAATCCGGATTGCACTTCGTGCCACATGCCGCGCGAAAATACCCAGGACATTGCCCACGAGCAGGTGACGGATCATCGCATTCAAATCGTCTCGAAACCGTTCACGAGCCCAGTGTCCACAGAGGCGCTCGTCCCCACCGGAGGAGTTCACCCGATCGCTCGCGATGAAGGACTGGCGTGGGCGCAACTGGCCGTAGGTGGCGATCGTGCTGCAGGGGAACGAGCCATGCGCCTGCTGCTTGACGCCGAAACTTCCGACCCGAAACAGGCATCGGACGCAGAACTGCACATGGAACTTGGATTTCTGGAGCAGATGCGCGGAAACCGGGAGCGGGCGAAGGCGGAGTATCAGGAAGCACTTCGTGCGGATCCTTACCAGGAAACAGCGGCGGGCGATCTCGCGGTTCTCGATGCGCAAGATGGCGATTTCGCCGATGCCCTGCCGATCTGGCAATCGGTTTTTCAGCATGACCCTGGCGCCACCGCGGCGGGCATTGATCTCGCGGTCGCGCAGTGCAGGTCTTACGAGAGGGAGGCGGCGGCCCAGACGCTGCATCGCGTAATGCTGTTCTCTCCGGATAACGATGCGGCGCGGAAATTTTCGCTGGCTCTTGCTGTGGGAACACAGAAGTGCGGAAGCCAGCCGGCGGTGGGGAGGTAACCTGGCTGTGAGCAGAGCGATTCCTCGGCGGTTGCTGGTTACGCTGTGTGCTGCTCTTGTTGCGAGTGCGCAGCCGCATAACCCATCCTGGCAAATCGGCCCATTTACGAGGCCGGAGTCAGCAAATCCGGTGATCGCGCCCAACGATGAGTCGGAATTTTATGATCCGATGCACGCGGTCCCGGTGCATTGGGAGGCGCGGCATACATTCAATCCTGCTGCAATTGTGCGGAACGGTGTTGTCGACGTGCTTTATCGCGCCGAGGACGATTCCGGCGCCATGCAAATTGGAATGCATGCCTCGCGGCTTGGGCTGGCAGAGAGTGCCGATGGTATTCACTTCACGCGCCGGTCAGCGCCAGTGTTTTATGCAGCGAACGACAGCCAGCAGTCGCGCGAATGGCCGGGTGGCGTTGAGGATCCGCGGATTGTCGAAGCGGAAGATGGTAGCTACATATTGACTTACACGCAATGGAACCGAGTTACTTACTCGGTTGGTATTGCGTCGTCACCGGATCTGGAGCATTGGAGGAAGCACGGTCCGGCTTTTCTCGCTGCGGGAGGTGGGAAATATGCGAACCTCAAGTACAAGTCCGCAGGAATTGTCACGGAGCTGCTTGGAGGGAAACTTGTCGCGGCGCGAATCCAGGGAAAATTCTGGATGTACTGGGGCGAAGGTGTTATCCATCTGGCTACTTCGCCGGATTTGATTCACTGGACGCCGCTGGAAGATGCGTATGGCCAGCCTGTGGCCGTGCTTGATCAACGCCCGGGACGATTCGACAGCTCCTTCCCTGAAACCGGGCCTCCTCCGGTGCTCACGGACCATGGCATCGTCGTGATTTACAACGGCAAGAATGCCGCATCGGGCGGGGATCCGAACCTTGCGCCGAATACTTATAGTGCAGGCGAGGCGCTTTTCGATGGCCACAATCCGGCGAAGCTCCTGGCTCGCACTGAGACTCCCGTTCTCGCGCCAATGCTGCCCTATGAGAAGAGCGGGCAATATTCTGCAGGGACAACCTTCGCGGAGGGCTTAGTGTACTTTCACGATCGCTGGTTGCTCTACTACGGCTGCGCCGATTCGCTGGTAGGGGTTGCCATCGCACCTGATGGGCAAAAGAAAAAGCTCGAACGGGAGTAACGCACGCCGGGCCCGTGGAGGAAAATACACGCGAACGGTTAGAAGCTGATGCGGCCCGAAAGCTGAAAGTCGCGACTTGCCGTATTTCCGGTTGCGCTGCCGACGGTTCCGAAGGCCGCGTTGTTCATGCTGGCCTGAATGCTGCCAAAGGTAACTTTGTTGGTGATGTTCTGGCAATCGGCACGAAGAACAAATTTGAAGCGCTCTGTGAGGTCGAAGGTGCGGAAGACGCTGCCGCTCAGGTTGTAGGCGCTCGGATTGCGCAGGCCGTCGTAAGGCAACACGCGAGCCGCATCACCAAACATAAACGCCTGCGGGTTGCAGAAGGGGCCCGCGCTCGTGCCGCAAGGCGCCGCGGTCGTGCCATCGCTAGCGACGCCGGTCCCGTCCGAAGTGCTCGGCACATAACCCTTGAGATAGTGAATGGTGCCGAAAGTCTTTGCGGTAGTACCTGCGCCCCAGCTTCCGTTCTGTCGAATTGCTTTCGATGAGTAAGCAGGATTCAAATCGGGCATGCAGGTGCCGGCTCCAGGATGGGTGGACCCATTGCAGGCTGCGGATGTGATCAAAAGAGGTGTCCCTGAGCTATAGGTGAAGAGACCGGAGAGGTTCCAGCCGCCGATAACGTTGCGGCTCACCATGTTGGAGGATCCCCAGCCGGACTTGCCAAAGGGCAGGTGATACACACCGTAAACGTTCAGGTCCTGCGGGATGCTGTTGGCGCTGATGGAGCGATCAATGCGGTTCTGCGCCCATGATTTCCCGGTGAGGGTATAGGCGGCTGGGATGGCGAAGCCGCTGCGCTGGGTTCCGGCGTCATCAATGTTCTTCGAGTAGGTGTAATTCACCGTCAGATCGAGGCCGTTGGACATCCGCTTGCGGGCCTCAATCTGCACCGAGTGATAAGAGGCATTCGCGGTGGAACTGCCCCACGTATCGCTGGTGCTGGAGAATTCCGGCATCCATTTCAGCATCTGGCCGATGGTCGCCTGACCTCCATTAAGCCCCGCCGCTGTCTCAAAGCTGGCATAGGGCACCTGGATGCTGGGCATGATAGCCTGGGCTGCAGCGACATTGGTGGCGGTGGCCGGCGAGTTGAGCAACGATCCAAGCGCCCAGTAAGTGGGATTAATCTGATTGGCGTAGGAGCCCCGAATGTTGCTGGCGCCCGCGAGGAAATGGCTTTCCGTACCCGCATAGGCGGCCATGAGGGTGATGGTATTGGTGAACGCGTGCTGGACGGTCAGATTCCAGAAATTGAATTGCGGAGCACGGCCGGAGATATAAGGATCGGCAAAGCCGGGAGCACTGCTGGCAGTCAGGAACTTGCCGGTGACTGGGTCGACGGTATTTCCAACATTGAGAGTCTGGCTAATAGATCCCGGAGCCGTGATCGGAGGAACACTATAGCCGGGGCCGCCGAAGTTGGTATTGTTGATGCCGAGGGTTGTGAAGTAAGCACTGTTGTTGAGGTAGAAAGCAGGCGCTGCGCTGGGTCCAGCCGCATTGTCAGGAAAACTGGGCGAGCTGGTGAATCCAAGCTGACCGGTTCCGTTATAAGTGCCGCCGGCGCCGCCGGTTCCACCAGCGTGCGAGTAAACGGTGGCGAATCCAGCGCTGATGACGGTTTTATCGTTGAGCGCGTACGCGACGCCGACTCGCGGCTGCCAGTTCTTCCAGTAAGTCTTAACAGGCGAGCTGCAATTGCAGGCGACACCAGAGCCACCATAGGAGCCGGCGAACTGGAGCGCACCTTTATTGCCAGTGACCGGATTGGTGATGTTCGGGTTCAGGAACGAATAACGATTGAGGTCTTCACGGTAGGGCGGCAAGTAATCCCAGCGAACCCCGAGGTCGAGGGTGAGCTTTGAGGTGACCTTCCACTCGTCCTGAAAGTACGGCGCATAGGTATGGAAGCGGCCGCCGAGGACAGAAAATGGTTGCAGGGTGATTCCGGAACCGTTGACCGCTCCCAGCAGGAAGCTGGCATAGGAGTAGCCCGTATTACCACCGTAGGCGGAACCGGAACCGCTGGGCACCACCGATGCCGTCTCCGGAGTGCTGTATGCAAGAGTCAGAGCCGAAGTGGGCCCGTCATACACAGAAGCGTTTTCTTCAAGGCGCTGCATTTGGAAGCCAAAGGTCATGGCGTGCTTGCCCCTGAGCCACATCAGATTGTCGAGGGTGGTGTAGTTCTGGCTGACTGTGGTTGCGGTGACGCCGTCGCTGCCAAACCCCCATGTGTTGGGAGCGTTGCTGCCATTGAACTGGATGGTAGGAAACTCGGTAACAGCCTGGCCATCAGCGGGCACGCCGGAGAAGGTCATGCCCGCGCTGGTAGCTTCGTATTGAGTAATGCCCTGGGTGAGATTCTTGAGCGGAGGACCGCCAAAGTTGCTCCAGCCAAAGCGGAATTGATTCACGATGTTGGGAGTAAAAGTGTAAGCGTCTTCGACATCGACCCAATGGCCGGCCACGATCGAGTAATCGGAACCTGTGTAAGGCATTGGTAAGTCAGGCGTGCTGTTGTTGAAGGCAGCAGCGGCTGTGAATGGATAAGCCTGGCGATTGCCTCCTGTGACGATGCCGGAGATTCGCTGCTTCGCCGAAACATCGTAGTCAATACGTGCGGAATAGAGCCAGTTATCGTAGCCCGAGGGCGGTCCAGCGAGGTAGTTGCCGCTGATTGCAGACGTGGTGGGATCGGGCAGGAATTTCTGCAGGTATTGAGAGACCGGGGAAATCTCGCCGGCGGGGATGACATTGATTGGAGCGCCGTTAGCTGTTGGGCCGCCGCCGGGACCGGGTGCCGCTCCAGGACCGTAACCAAACTGGTAGCGACAAGGGCCGTTCGTGCTGTGCGCCGTGCAGGTAGCAAGCGAAGTCGGATCGTAGATCGCGTAACCGGGGCCGCCATTGGCGGCGAGCAATCCGGAAAAGTCGCCGGTGCGGAATGCGGTGGTGGGAATGGTGACCTGACCAGGGTTGGGTGCGGACCGGGAGTGAAGCTTATCGTAGGAAGCAAAGAAAAACAGTTTGTCGTGTCCGCTGAACAAACGAGGAATCGAAATGGGACCGCCGATGGAGACGGTGAATTCATTTTGGTGGTCGACCGGTTTACCAGCCGGGACCGTGGTGATCACTCCATTGACGACCTGCTTGGTGGTGTTCGCGATCGCGGTGAAGCCCCAGGTATCAAAAATAGTGTTGCGGATGTAGTCGGCTGCGGTGCCGTGGTACTGATTGCCGCCAGACTTAGTGGTGTAGTTGACCATGCCGGCGCCCTGATATTCGGCAGAAGCTCCGTTGGTGACCACGTTGATCTGATCGATACCTTCGGCAGGGACGATGTTGAGGATGGGCCGATTGTCGCCGATCTGACTGATGGTGGTGAGAGGAATGCCGTCCAGGTAGACTTCTTCGACGCGACTGGCGGTGCCGGAAAACAGCGACGACCGCGCGCCCGGCTGCGCGCCTGGCAAAAGATTCGAAACCGCGGTGATATCGCGCTGCTGGTTGTTCGCCAGGATGGGCAGATCGAGATAGACATCGCTGCTGATGGTGGCGCCGAGGGTCGCGTTGGTCGTGTCGAGTGTAGGAGGCGCAGAGGTTACGGTGACCTGTTGCGTTTGAGCGCCCACCTGGAGCGCGATATTGAGCGTCGCCGCATTCATTGCTGTGACGACAAGATTCTCTTGTCGAAACTGACGGAAGCCCGATGCCGTCACGGTGACGGCATAATTTCCGGGAAGCAACGGGGCGATGAGAAAGAAGCCGTTCGCCGTTGTGGTGGCGGCGGTAGTGACTCCGGTTGCGACATCGAGAGCGCTTACTTTCGCTTTGCCCACCACGGCCCCGCTGGGGTCTGTAACCGTGCCCTGGATGGAACCTTCGCCCGCAGTCTGCGCTGTTAATGCGGGCGCCAGGCACAATGCCATGATCGCGGACAAGGCCAACAGAGCGCAGCGGAAACACCCCCGCCGACCGGGGTGAAATTCAAGTTGCATAACGCCTCCAAAGAGCAACAGGGGTGGGGAAAGAAACCGATTTCTTTGACTGGGGGACACTAAAGGACTAAAAGAGCGGTTGTCAATAGAGGATGTGTTTCAATAGAAAACGCAATGCGGTCGGACCACTTGAGACTCGTGAAAGATGATCGCCGTCTTCCGCGAGCAGACCAGGAACCCTCGACCTCACCCCAGGAGTTTTCCTTGAATCCATTTCGTGCGAAGAGTTACGCAATATGCGCGGCGCTGATTGCTTTTCTGGTTCCCGTGGCAGCGAGCGCACAGCGAGCTGAACCTACCGTTGCGCAGAATGCTGTCGGTTCCGATCCGTCCTGGCAGCCGGGGCAGGAACCTCCTAAATCGTGGATCGATCCGGCGACGGGGCATCGTGTGCTGAGGCTGACGAGCGAGCCCGATTCCGCGAGTTTCTACTTCAACGTGAACGCTTACACACCCGATGGCAAAGAGATGATCTACACCACGCCTGACGGCATCTCGGTGATCGATCTGAAAACGTGGAAGACGCGCTCGGTGATCGAGGGAAAGGTCCGGACGATTGTCGTGGGCCATAAGACGCCGAGCGTTTTCTATGTCAAACGGGAAGACAACGCTCTGTATGTCACGAACGTCGACACGGGCACGACGCGCAAGCTGGCGGTGATGCCACCGCGCGGGTCAGTCGCGTCGATCAATGCCGATGAGACGCTGGCCGCGGGTACGTACATCGAAGGCACAGCCGGGCAGGATTACAACCAGCGACCGCCCAGCGCGCGCAATCAGGATCAGCGTGGAAGTGCGCAACAAGCGCAAAACATGTTGCAGCCTATGGATAAAGGTCAAATGATGGAGCAGCGGCTCGCGGCGCACCTGCCGCTGGTGCTGTTCGTCATCGACCTGCGTACCGGCAAGTTGCGCGAGTTGCTGCACAGTACGGACTGGGTCAACCACCTGCTGTTTTCGCCGACGGATCCTGGCCTGCTGATGTACTGCCATGAGGGGCCATGGCAGAAGGTCGATCGCATCTGGACGATTCGCACAGATGGCACGCACAACACTCTGATCCACAAACGCACGATGTTCATGGAGATTGCAGGGCACGAGTTCTGGGCCCCCGACGGCAAGACACTGTGGTACGACTGGCAGACTCCGAAAGGCGAAGACTTCTGGCTGGCTGGATACAACGTGGAGACTGGCAAGCGCACGGCCTATCACATGCAGCGCAACGAGTGGTCGATTCACTTTAACGTCACGGTAGACGGATCGCTGTTCTGCGGAGACGGCGGTGATCCTGGCCAGGTGGCGAGGGCACCCGACGGGGAATGGATCGAGCTGTTTCATCCGCAGTTGACGGTGGGCGACGGCATCGACTTGCCAGGATTCTGGCACCCGGGAGTCTTTCACAGCGAGCGGTTGGTGAACATGTCGAAGCACAATTATCGGCTGGAGCCGAATGTGAGCTTTACGCCGGATATGAAGTGGGTCATCTTCCGGTCGAACATGTTTGGGCCGACGTATGTGTTTGCGGCGGAGGTGTCGAAGGCCGGTTCAGGCGCCAGTCAGGCGCAGTAGAAGTCGGCGTCGTTGCGCGGCGATCGAGACTATTCGGCGCGCAGCGTGATGGAAGGGTCGACGCAGGCTGCGCGCCATGCCGGCGCCCAGCACGCAATGGCCGCAACCGCGCCGAGCAGCGCGACCACGCCAAGCCACGTCACCCAGTCGAGTGGCGAGACTCCGTAGAGCTGGGTGATGAGGAAGCGCGTGGCGCCGGCGGACGCGCAGAGTCCGAGGAGAATGCCGAACGCGGTGAGACGCATGCCATCGCGCAGGATGAGCGCGAGGATGCTGCTGCGCGATGCGCCGAGCGCGGCCCGGACGCCGATCTCGCGCGTGCGTTCGACCACGCTGCCGGCGAGCACTCCGTACATGCCGACGGCGGCCAGAGCGAGAGCCACGAGGCCGAAGGCTTCAAAGAGGATGAGGATGAAGCTGCGCTGCGCTTCCGTGGCGGCGATGAGCTGGTCCATGGTGGCGATGCGCACGATGGGCTGGTCCCGATCCACGGACCAGATGGCATTCTTGACGACAGGGGCGAGAGCGCCTGCATCTCCGCGCGTGCGCAAGACAAACGAGAGCGTGTCGTCAGCAAACCAGGTTTGCTCTGTGGAGAGATAGACGGCAGCGGGTGCTTCGAGCGCGAGTGAGGTTTGGCGAACATCGCCAACCACGCCGACAATGACGAACCAGGGTTGATTGTCAGGGCCGACGTGCAGGCGCTTGCCGATGGGGTCCTGATGGGGAAAGCGGCTCCGCGCGAGCGATTCGCTGAGAAGAGCCACGTGGGGTGCAGTCGCGGTATCGTGTTCACCGATGCAGCGGCCCCGCCGGACAGGGATCTGCATGGCGCGGCAATAGCCGGAGCTGATCGCGTAGCGGATGACGTTGCGGCCGCTCAGTGGCTCATCGCCTTCGAAGTGCGCGCCGTAGAGCGTGACCCAGGAAGGATCGTCGCTGAGAGGCAAGGCGCTGGTGAAGGCGGCATCCTCGACGCCAGGAACGTTACGGACGGCGTCGAGAGCTTCGCGGAAGAAACGGCGTCGCGCGTCGCTGCCCGCAGTGGGGGCGGAGGGCAAATCATCGAATCGATGGCCGAAGGTTTGCACCTGAAGCGTAAGCAGCCGCGTTGGGTTGAAGCCAGGATGAACGGCGAGCAGTCGCCGCATGCTGTGAAGCAACAGGCCCGTACCTGTGAGCAGGACGAGGGCCAGTGCAACCTCAGTGATGACGAGGAAGCGACGCGTGAAGGCGTGGCTGCCTGCTGCGCGCCGGGAGATCTGTTGGAGCGCGGCGTGCGCCTCGCGGCGAGAAATATGCAGCGCAGGGATGAGGCCGGTGAGGAGTCCGACGAGCGCGGTGATGCCGAAGGCGAAGGCAAAAGCGGTTCCATTCAAAGCGATGGCGTCGAGGCGAGGCAGGCCGGATGGGCTGAGCGCGATGAGGGTACGGATGTCGGCCGCGGCCAAGCCGAGGCCGAGCACACCGCTGAGAAGGGCCAGCAACAGGTTTTCTGTGACGACCTGGCGGAGAATTCGCGTGCGTGATGCACCAAGGGCCGCGCGCACGGAAAATTCTCCGCGCCGCTGCTGGCTGCGCGCGAGAACAAGATTCGTGACATTGACGCAGCCGATGGCGAGGACGAGGAAGACGGCACCGAGGACCGCGAGCAGTGAGGAGCGCACGGTGCGAGCCATATCGTCCTGTAAGGAATCGAGAATGATGCCGTGGCTGAGCGAAGCCCAGCGCGGGCGTGGAAATTCCGGCCATGGCGTACGGGCAATCTGGTCGAGCTCCTGGAAAGCCTGGTTGCGCGAGATACCGGGCTTAAGCCTGCCGACGATGCGAAGATGATTGCCCCACACCGCGCTGGTGAAGTCCTTGATGCGTTCGCGGGTGTCGTACTGTGCGGGGGTCCAGACGTCGGCGGCGGGCGAGAGCAAATCTTCAAAACTGCGAGGCATTACACCGATAATGGTGAAGTTGTTGCCGTCGAGTTTGATGGGCTGGCCCAGGACGGCGGGGTCGCCATGAAAGCGACGCTGCCACAGACGATTGCTGACGACGACGACTTTGGGTCCATTGAGGACGTCATCAGAAGGCTGGAAATCGCGGCCGAG
Source organism: Acidobacteriaceae bacterium (assembly GCA_036272255.1). Lineage (GTDB taxonomy): Bacteria > Acidobacteriota > Terriglobia > Terriglobales > Acidobacteriaceae > Palsa-343. The sequence goes on from DATAZC010000243.1 coordinate 55,676, forward strand.
ATCGGGTGCGACACCGAGCACGCTGAAGAAACTGGCGCTGACGGCCTGGCCTTCAAGGCGCTCTGCCTGTGCGGCCCCGGTCATGGCGGGCTGCCAGGGCTCGAAGGTGCTCATCGATACGAAAGAGTGGCTGCGGTGGAGGAGTTCCTGAGAGGTGCCAAAGGACACTTCGGAGCGTGCACCCTGGTAAACGTCCCAGATCATCATGACGCGGCTTGCGTGGGGATAAGGCAGCGGCTCGAAGAGGATCGGATCGACCGCGCTAAAGATGGCAGTGCTGGCGCCGATGCCAACAGCCAGCGTCAGCAAGCTCACGAGGGTGAATCCCGGATGGCCGCGTAGCTGGCGTGCGGCATAGTGGAGATCGGACCAGAACGTACGGGCGGCGTTTTCCCAGCCGAAGGAGCGTACCTGTTCGCGCACGGTGGTCATATTGCCGATCTCAAGGCGCGCGTCGCGTCGGGCGTCGTTGTCGGAAAGGCCGCGGGCCTTTGCTGCGGCAATGGCCTCCGCGAAGTACTGCTCGACTTCATCCGCCGCGTCGTTATCAGCCTTATTGCTGCGGACGAGACGCCGTATGCCGTAGGTAAGTTGACGCCAGAGAGACATCGATCAACCTTCCTGACGCAGCAGGCGCGCGATCGCGGAGGCGCGCCGAGTCCAGTCTGCGGTTTCGACTTCCAGCTGCTTTCTGCCGGTCCGCGTCAGCCGGTAAAACTTTGCGCGGCGCGCGTTTTCGGTGCGGCGCCATTCGGAGTCGAGCCAGCCGGCGCGCTCCAGCCGCTGCAGAGCAGTGAGCAGCGAGCCGGGATTCACCTTAAAGACGCCACGGGAGATCTGTTCGACGCGCCGTGCGATGCCGAACCCATGCAGGGGCTCAAGGCTGAGTGTCTTCAGGATCAGCATATCCAGCGTGCCCTGGACAACGTCGGTGTTGGATTCGTTCATGGAAGACACGCTAACAGCCATTCATCATGACCGTCAAGATGTGACGATCACAATGTGACGGACGGGAGTCCTGTTAGACGGCTCTACCGAGAGAGCAGAAGAGCGGTGAGCCGTTGCTTCGCTTCCGGCCATTCGGACGCGACGATTGAGAATCGGGCCGAGTTGCGGGGGATGTGGTCCGCGGCCAGACGGTGGGAGCGGAGAATGCCTTCAAATTTACCGCCAATGCGCTCGATGGCGACACGGGATCGCTCGTTGCGCTCATCGGTGTGCAGGCAGACGCGCAACACCTGCCACTCTTCAAAGGCATGGGTAAGCATCAGCAGTTTGGCTTCGGTATTGGCGGCAGTGCGAATTGAGGAATGACCGAGCCACGTGTAGCCGATCTCGCAAACGTCGGGTAGCAGGCGCCCGTGGCGTTCGTGGCCCGCGGGCCAGGCCCAGCGCTCGACATCGAAATAGCGCGAAGAGCCGATGATGACGCCATCGGTCTGGCGCACGGTTGCGAAAGGATACGCGATGCCGGCGTCGCGCCAGGTGATCGCAGTGTTCACATACTGCGTGGTCTGGTCGATTCCCTGCGGCACGTATGTCCAGCGATAGAGGCTGGCAGCCTCTGGGGATGCCACCACGGACAATCCTTCGATGTGGCGCGGTTCCAGCGGTTCAAGACGCACATGCTTCCCGATTAGGGTGAATTTTTCCTGCCTCATGGTGATTTCCTTTGCGGATGGCTCATTGCGCCGTACGCGGGGTCGCCATAGAGGATGCCGCGGCCGTGGGTGCCGATGTACACGCGTCCGTAGAGGCGAGGATCGCCGGCGATTTGCAGGATAAGTCCCCATTGATGCTGATCGTCGTTGATGCGAACCCAGGAGTGCGCTTCGTCGATGGATCGGAAGATGCCGGCCTGCCCCTGAATGGTGCCCGCCAGGTAGAGGGCGGGGTAGAGGTGAGCGGGCGCAGCTTTTCCAAAGCCGAAGGCCTGGATTGCCGTCACGCCTGGAATGCGAGCAAACGAGATGTCTTTGTTTCCGGCGATTGACGCGTGATAGAGACCGTCGAAAGCTGCGAACCACAGATCCCCGGCGCGTCCTGGTGCGGCGTAGATGCGATCCTGACCACCGCGCGTGTCACCACGTGGCGCAGCGGATGTTGCCGGAGCGTTTTGCAATGTGAAGTGCTGCGTGTTGAAGGTAGCCGCGGAGTCCGTGCTGCGGCAGAGAGTGCGATCCTGCAGCGAGATCGCGTAGAAGCTGCGTGCGTCCTGCGGGTCAGCGATCACCCGCGTGTTGGCGGCGAGTCCTGACACCGGCTTCCATGTTGCGCCCTGGTCGTGCGTCACCGAAGGCACTTCGCGATCGGGTGTCCAGACCCAGGTATTGCCATCCGCGGAGACGGCGATGGAGCCTGCGCGGCTATTGGGTGCGAGATCGGCGCCAGTGGGCTTCCAGCTATGACCGGAATCGAGCGAATAGCCGATGCTCTCGCCCGGTTTGTGCTCAGCGCTGACACCGACGCGGACCACGATATTCGGGTTAAGTGCGGCGGAGACGACGCGGGTGGTGTTGCCGAAACGCGGCGGCGCTGACGAGCCGTCGGGTGCAGGACGATCGAGGTCCCAGTGGACGAAGCCGCCGTAATCGCCGATGGCAGAGATGAGATGTGCGCCGTCGTTGGGACTGTCGAGGTCGAGGCCGACCGTTTCCTCGATACCAGGAACCAGGATTCTCCAGTGAGTTGGTTGTCCGTGATCGACCGCGGTGAGGTCGAATGTCTCCCACCCGCCATAACCCGTAGTGAAGACGGCGTGATCGGACTTAGTGGGATCGATCTCAATGTCGAAAAGCCAGTGGATTGGCGTCGGCCTCACGTAGGGCGCGAGTGAGTAGTCGTAAACGCCACCGTGGGCGCCGCTGAAAACGGGCTTCCAGGTCGCGCCCCGGTCAGTCGAACGGAAAATGTCCTCGCCGTTGCCCCGGCCGAAGCTGCTGGCGATGACGGTTTGCGGGTGGTGCGAATCAACCGAGACAGCGGCGTAGCCAAATTCTTTGCTAGCCGCCACAGGATGTTCGGGCGTGACGTCAGTCCAGGAGTCGCTGTACGTATCGAGCTTCCACACTGCGCCGTTTGTCATACGCGAGGGGCCAGGCGCTGTGCCGTACGCGATATAGAGGGAGCCATCGGGAGAAAGAGCAGCGCGTGTGGGGCGATATTGCGTCGGCGCTCCGGCGACCGGCTGCCAGGTTGCGCCCGCATCCCTGGAGACGAATAGGTTTGGGCGATTCATGAGAGAAACGCCAACGTAAATGGTTTGCGTTGTGGATGAGGTACGATGCGGGGCCGTGACAAATTTGACGAATATAACACCGCTGCCGCGGATCGGCATGCGTTGCCATCGTTGCTGCGGCGTCTCGCCGGGAGTGGGCGGGGGCGTGGGTGGCACAGCTTCCGTCACGTCGGGAAAGCTGGCAATGCGTGTCCAGGAAACGCCGCGATCGCGCGAGCGCCACAGGCCATCGTGACGCGTTCCGAGATAAAGTGTGCGGCCATCCTGCGGGTCGACGCCAAGACGCTCGCCGTTACCCCGGCCATCTTCGTTACCGCCGAACTTGATGGGGACGTTGGTCCGCTGGAAAGACTTGCCGCGATCGCTGGAGCGAAGAATCGCTCCGTCGGGGGTGTCGGGGTTGGTATAGGTGCCGCAGGCGAGATAGACGCGGTTTGGATCAGAGGGATCGGCGGCGATGGATTCGATTCCCATCAGGTTGCGATCCTTGTATGAAATCCAATCCAGTAGCGGTTGCCAGCGGTGGGTGGAATCATCCCAGCGATACGCGCCGCCCATATCGGTGCGGGCATAGCGAACACCGGCTGCGGTTGGATGGAAAACGACTCCGTCGACGAACCCCCCGCCTACGATCTGCACATTCTTCCAGGTGTATGGTTCCAGTGCTGCTCGTTGAGCCGAACACGTGAGCGCGCCGAACAGAAGCAAAAATGTTGCACGGAGAGAGAGCTTCAAAAGCGCCGCGTTCCTTTCCTGGGCAATCGGTACGGGATCAGTTTAATTGCAGACGGAAGATTGAACGGACGCAGCAGCCGATCCAGTGGCGCCGCTCAGACGATTCCCGGTGAAGGCGAACAGTCTTCCGGGAAGAGACTGCGCCACGACGAGTCGAGGCAGAGCCATCGCTGCGTGCTGAACCAGCTGGTCGGCAGCTCCGGGATGTGCATAAAGCCGTGGCCGCGCGCGCAGAACAGCTCTGTGCCATTCCACGAAAGGAAATTGCAGGAAGCCTGGCCGACGCGGGCCGGATTCGAGAGCAGACGTAAACACTCCGGGCAGCGTTTGCGCTGATCCTGAAGGATCCAGCGGAAGGCGAACAGCAATGCCGGAAACGCCGTTGCGATCTGGATGTAGAGCGCTGTGACGGGATCGCTCGGGTAGAGGCCATAGGCCAGGTCGGTGGAGCACAGATCGACAATGACAATGATGAGCGTGAATTTCGCCAGCAGAAAGAGCCATCGCTGCATGTTCACAGAAACAGGCAGATGATCGCGGCGGCGGGGGTAGTCGCCCAGCGGCAGTGCGGTGGTCGCTGGCAGCGCGAGGGAGGCGAGCAGCAGCGCAAACAGGAATACGTAAGAAGGCTGGCCGACGAGGTGCGCGAGACAAATGCAGTCGAAGCTGCGCGTGACCATCCCGCGAGTCTCGACCATTTTGCGCCATCCACCACGAGGAGGCGGAAAAGCCGAGTTGCGAATCCTGGCGACCACGAAGCCGCTGGTTTTCGCAGGCAGTGCGGCGAGGGCGCCAGGATTCTCGAGCAGCAGCGCATCAATTTTGCCGGGGAGCCGCCAGGCGGAGTCAGGAAGAATGGCGGCAATCAACACCGCCCGTCCATCGATGTCGGCAGTGCGGCCCACGAGGTCAGGATCGCTTTGGTAGACGGTGCGCCAGGCTTTATCGCTGAGGACGAGACGCGCATCGGCTCCGTTCGCCTCGCTAAGAATGGCGGGAGTGCGAAGATCGAGCAGAGGGAGCAGGTTTTCGCTGCCCTGTGCGACGGAGAGACGGGCAACCGCGTGATGCGCGAGATGCACGCCTTGAATGATGGGACGGTAGAAAGCAATCTGGGTAAAGAGCGTGGCCGTATCGGTGGTCCACTCCTCGTAATCGGCGAGTGCGATGGAGGGAGACTGGGCACCGGCGTAGCCACGGCTGGAGATCATGACCAGATCACCGGAATTGCGATAGGGAAGCCGAAGGATAGCGCTGCGCGCACCCGGCAGAGCCAGCGTGATGATCAGAGCGACGCCAGCGGCTGCCGCGAGAAGCAGGCCGCATCGCGCGGCCGAGCCCGAGCGCAGGTTCGGCAACCCACCTGAGCGGAGGCGATCGTAACGGATCCAGAACGCATCGTGAAACGCGCCAAGGCTGAATGCGAACGGTTCAGCGTTGGGCGAGCCGGCGATCACGTCGTCAGGAGCGTGGCAAAGATGATGGAGTTCCGCTGTCCATTCGCGGGTCCAATTGGCTCGATCGGAGCGGGGCACCAGCAGCGAAGCAGCCTGCACGTTGACCTGCGCGACGGCGGTGGCGAACCAGAAGCGATTCATGCGCGCTCCATCTCCGGCGACGGGATCATTTTCTCGAGCAGCGGGTAGCGCGCGTAGGCGGCGTCCAGTGTAGCTCGGCCGCTGCGGGTGAGCCGGTAGTACTTCCGAGGCGGACGCTGTTCTTCGTCGGCAATGGATTGCTGCTCCCACTTCGAGACGATCAGTCCGTCGCGTTCGAGGCGGCGCATGGCAGGATACACGGTGCCGCTGGGCAGGCCGGTCATCTGCATCACGCTGAAGCCGTAAATCTGCCCAGCGTGGATCGCCTGGAGGATTATGGCTGCGGTGTGAGATAACCTGACGTCGGCCGGCATAGGCTCCATTCTACCCTATGTAGCATTCTGTTGACGCGGTAAAGAGCAGTATGCTACATAGGGTGTAGATGGAGGCTCAATATGCTGGAACTGCAGCACCTCTCGCGAAGCTACCGCGGCATTCCAGCCATCAGCGATGTCAACTTCCGGGTAAACGCCGGAGAGATCGTGGGATTTCTGGGCCCGAATGGCGCCGGGAAATCGACGACGGTCAAGATCATCACGGGATTGTTGCGCCCCAACGACGGGCGCGTGCTCTTTGAGGGCAAGGACATTCACGCCGATCTGGTGGCCTGGCGCACGACGTTCGGCTACATCCCCGAAGAGGCCCACCTGTATGCCTGGATGTCCGCGATGGAGTACCTGCAACTGGTGGGGCGGCTGCGTGGCATGAGCGAGCGGCTCATCGAAGAGAAGGCGACGGCGATGCTGCAACTGCTCGGGCTCGAATCGTGGCGGCATTCGCCAATGACGGCTTACTCAAAGGGGATGCGGCAGCGGGTGCTGATGGCAGCAGCGCTGATGCATGACCCGAAAATGCTGGTGTTTGACGAGCCGCTGTCGGGGCTGGACGTGCTGTCGGCGCGCATGTTTCGGGACCTGCTGCATGAACTGGCTGCCGCAAGCAAAGCGGTCCTGTACATCTCGCATGTGCTGGAGATTGTCGAGCAGATTTGCGATCGGGTCATCGTCATCGCGCAGGGCAAAGTTGTGGCGGACGCTGCGCCTTCCGATCTGACGCGCCTGATGGAGTTACCAAGCCTTGAGAAGGTTTTCGCGCAACTGGTTCGGCAACAGGACACGCGGGCCGCAGCGAGGGAAATGGTGGAAGCGATGAGGATCAGCGATGGCTAGTCCGGCGCACGCACCCAAGCAGCCTGTGAAAGACGAGGTCCTGTCGCTCCAGGTGTTGGCCCGCGAGCAGCCGCTGGAGGCGAAAAGCCAACCCTCACAGTTCGGCGTGTTAGTGCGGCACTTTCTCGATCGGTTTTTCACCAACGAGCTGGCGTCGTCTGACGGAGACGCGAAGACGCGCCTGGTGCAGGTGGCGTGTACGCTTGGAATCCCAGGATTCGTGGTGGCGCTGTATCTCTATACGCCCTACCATCTGTCGCACGGTCACGTGGGAAAGTACTGGGGCCCCCGACCCTATTGGGCGCAGGTGGGCGATCACTATTTTTATGTGCTGTTTTCCCTGGTGGCGATGGGATTGATCACCATCTTCGAGTGGGACCTGTTGTTCCCGGATCTGCTGGATGTGGTGGTGCTGTCTCCGTTGCCGACGAGTCCGAAGCGAATGCTGGGCGCGCGCGTCACGGCCATCTTCATTCTGATGGGTGCGGTGCTGTTCGACTCGAATTTTCTGGCGCCGATTGTGCTGCCCGCTGCCACCGATCCGCCGCATCTTCTGAGATTCTGGGTCGCGCACCTGGCCGCCGTCGCCGCCAGCGGAATTTTCGGGGCAGCGTTCTTTTTGGCGTTGGAAGGATGGCTGCTGGGAATGCTCGGCGATCGGATTTTCCGCAAGATAGCGCTGGGGCTGCAGGGATTCTTCGTGATGGGGCTGCTCACCTTGCTGTTCTTGTACCCCGTTCTGTCCGGAGCGCTTGGGACGCTTTTGCAGTCCGGCAGCCGCTTGGTGTCGTGGGTGCCGTCGTTCTGGTTCCTCGGAATCTATCAGCGCATCCTGGATGGTCCGGCAACGGCCCCCGTTTTCATCCGTCTTGCGCACGTCGGTTGGTCCGCACTGATAACGACCGTTGTGGTGGCGGCAGGTTCGTATCCGCTGGCGTGGTGGCGCAAGACACGCGGGCTGGTGGAAGGCACTGCGAAGCGCGAGCGACGAAGCTGGATGACGATACCGGTGCGTGGTCTGGTTCATGCGACGCTGGTGCGGACTCCCGCGTCCCGTGCAATTTGGCAGTTCATCGGGCAAAATCTGCTCCGTGTGCCGCGTTACCGGATGGTGCTGGTCATGTACGGCGGCATAGGTGCGGCGCTGCTGTTTGCGACGGTGACGCGGGTCAGTGTGGCGCATGGCACAATCGCGTTCGTGTTTTCGACGGAGGGCTTGCGCGCGACCGTTCCCATTGTTGCGTTCTGGACTGTGTCCGGTCTGCGCAGCACATTTTTTGCGCCTGCGGATCAGCGCGGCCGCTGGATCTTTCGCGTGGTCATGGGCAAGGCTGGATTGACGGAGGTCGACGCGGGCAAGCGATGGGTATTTCTGTGGAGCGCGTTGCTCAGCCTCGCCGCGGGGGCGTGCGCCTGTCTGAGAGGGGAGCGCGCGTCAGACAATTGGCAATTCGCCGTCGGACAAATCATCGTCGCGGTCGGCTGGAGCGCAGTGCTGACAGACTTGTTTTTCCTGAACGTGTCGACGATTCCGTTTACCGGCGTACGATCGAGCTCCGCCACCAACTTTGCGCTCCTGCTGATCCCCTATCTGGGATTTTTTCCGGCGATAGTGATGTTCACCGTGGCACTGGAGCCCAGTATCGAAGCCAGCGTCGGACATTTGATGCTGGCCGCTGGAGTAGCAGCGGCTGCGCATCTGTTGTTACGCGCGATGTATCGCAGCCGCATGGCCGAGCATGTCAATCAAATCGACGCAGACGAGGACGAAGAGGAGTTTCCGCTTCGTCTCGGGCTGCGCTATTAGCTAGTGCCACTCGTCGGCGCTGGGGCCGTAGAGGGCGGGCACCTTAGCCTCGTTCAACCGCAAATAGACCGTGAGCTGGCCTCGGTGATGCGCCAGGTGACTCAGGGCGCCCTCACGAATCTGGCTGTAACGCGGGCCCTCGGTCAGGATCTGGCCGCCCATTTTCAGACGCCACGGTTTCATCAGGTGCTCCTCAGTGGTGTTCTCGAGGGCCGTACGCGATTTGGCAACGCCCTCTTCCAGCATGTTGAGTAACTCTGCGCGGGTAGCGGCGGCGCGGGTGCGGAAGCCGGCGTCGGCCCCGTCGATATCGGTGACGTCCTGATCGATGATCATCGCGACCCAACCCGGCATGGCGGCGACCAGCCCGGCGAGAGCGCCGAGTTCCATCGAGCGGTCATGCGGTTTCCACGAATTCTGTCCTTCAGGCACACGTTCAACGGCCTTGCGTGTCGAGGCGGCTTCGGACTCCAGCTGTTCGAGAAAAAACTTCTTCAGTTCCATAGCAAATCCTCCAGGGAAACCATGCGGTTTCACACTCGCGAGGTTAATGGTGAAAATATGCCAAAAGATGTCATAATTGTAAATATTCTTGCGCTGCGGTGAGAACATGAAGGCGGATCGGTTGCTATCGGCGTTGCTCTTACTGCAGGCCCATGGGCGCCTCGCGGAGCGCGAGATCGCCGAGCGCCTTGAGGTCTCGCAGCGGACGGCGCACCGGGACATGGAGGCGCTGTGTGCGGCCGGGGTGCCGCTGATCGCGCATCGCGGCGCGCGCGGTGGCTGGGAGCTGGAGAAAGGCTGGCGAACCCGGGTGCCTGGGCTGGACGATGCGGAGTTGCGCGCGCTGCTGATGGCGCAACCCAGCGCGCTGGGGGATCGGCGTCTGACGGCAGCGGCGGAGAGGGCATTCGACAAGCTGGTGGCGTCGTTGTCGCCTGCCATGCGACTGCAGGCGGAGTCGATTCGGGTGAGGCTTTATATTGATCCGTCGGGGTGGCGTCCGACGAGCGAAGACTGGTCGGCGTTGCCGGTTGTACAGGATGCGCTGGCGTCGGACACGAAGCTGACATTTATGTATTCGGGCATGAAAGGGCAGCCGCGCGCTCGCACTGTGGACCCGCTGGGGCTGGTGTCGAAGCAGACGGCCTGGTATCTGGTGGCGCGTGCTCCGGAAGGCATGCGGACATTTCGCGTCTCGCGGATGCGCGAAGCGGTGGCGTTGACGATCCCCTTCGAACGGCCCGCGGGCTTTGATCTGGCGCGATGGTGGAGGAAGAGCACGGCGACATTGCAGGAGACGAAGCAGCGTTGCAAAGCGATGCTCGCGATGGCTCCTGAAGGAGTGACGGCCCTGGCGCAGTGGCTGCCCTTACAGCCTGCGGATCGCCAGGGGAGAATGCTGCCTGCGGGGTGGACCGCGTATGCGGCGGAGTTCGACAGCTTCTATTCCGCGCGGTTTGTCGCGCTCGGGCTGGGGTCGGCTGTGCGGGTTCTCGAGCCTGACGATTTGCGAAATGCTGTAGACGCAGAGGTTGCGGCGATGGCCGGCCCTTCTATGTGAGCGGTTGGGTGGATTGAAATCAGGCGGTCACGGCAGCGGCGACCGTTTGCAGGCCGCGGGCTTCAATCTCGAATTCACGGATTTTGTATTTCTGAATTTTGCCGGAGAGCGTTGCCGGGAATTCTGTGACGAAGCGGATGTGCTCCGGGATCTTGAAGTAAGCGATCTGCTCGCGGCAGAAGTCGCGGATCTCCTCCTCCGTAGAGGATTGATCGGGGGCGAGGCGCACCCACGCCACGACAATTTCGCCGAGGCGGGCGTTGGGGATGCCGACGACCTGGACTTCGCTGACCTTGGGGTGGGTGTAAAGGAACTCCTCGATCTCGCGCGGGTAGATGTTTTCGCCGCCGCGGATGATAATGTCGCGCGAGCGTCCGGTGAGGTGTATGCAGCCATCGGGATGCATAACCCCGAGGTCCCCGGTGTGCAGCCAGCCCTCATGGTCAATGGCGAGCGTGGTCGCTTCGGGCTCGGCGTCATAACCCTTCATCACGACGTAACCGCGCGCGCAGACTTCGCCCTGCTCGCCGACAGGGAGGGTCGCGTTGTCAGACGTGGAGACAATTTTGATCTCCGTCTGCGGCATCGCCCGTCCGACGGTGTTGACGCGGATGTCGATGGAGTCATCGGCGTCAGACATGGTGACAACAGGTGAGCTTTCTGTCTGGCCGTAGGCGATCACCAGCTCGCCGATGTGCATTTCGTTCAGGACGCGCTTCATCAGCTCGATGGGGCAGGGTGCGCCGGACATCATTCCGGTGCGCAGGCTGGTGAGATCGAAGCCGGCAAAGTCGGGGAGCGCCAGCTCGGCGACATACATCGCCGGCACGCCATAAAGCGAAGTACAGCGCTCGGTGTGGACGGCCTGAAGGGTGGCGCGGGCGTTGAAAGTCCAGTCGGGAAAAACGAGGGCGGCGCCGGTGTTGAGCGCGGTCATGGTGCCGATGACGCAGCCGTAGCAGTGGAACAAGGGGACAGGAACGCAGATCCGATCGCGCTCGGTGTAGTGAAAGCCCCGGGCGAGAAACTGGCCATTGTTGACGATGTTGTGATGCGTGAGCATCACGCCCTTGGGCAGGCCGGTGGTGCCGGAAGTGTACTGGATGTTCGCCACTTCGGACGCGTCAACGCGGTCGGGCAGGCGGCCCGGCGCGTCGAACAGGGCCGGCCACTCGGGCGAGTCGAAGAAAACGGTGTGCTGCAACTCAATCGTCAGATTGCAGCGGGCGCGGTCGAGGACGGCAGCGTAGTCGGCACGCTTGTCGCGGCTCCAGAGGAAGATGGCCTTCATCCTCGAGCGGGTGAGGGTGTACTGCAGCTCATGGGATCGGTACGCCGGGTTGACGTTGACCAGGGAAGCGCCAGCGCGGGCGGTACCCATGTGCATCATGAGCCACTCAATACAGTTAGTGGACCAAAGTCCGACGCGGTCGCCTTTGCGGATGCCCAGAGACCACAGGCCGCGAGCGACGCGGTCCGCCTGCTCGCTAAGTTCGGCCCAGGTAAAGCGTCGCCCCTGATGGCAGGAGACAACCGCGTCGCGGTCGGGATAGCGGTTTGCGGTGCGGTGCAGCAGGTCTCCGATGCTGAGGTCGAGCAGAGGGCGGTCAGGGCCGCGGGTTTGGCTCCGCGTCAGACATTGGTCACCGGGCTCGGTCGGGGTTGCCAGCACGGGCGCAGTTTATGCGGAAAGCGGTCGGCAAGAATGTGACGGACTTCACAGATGTCATCGTGGGGTGGCGTCGTGCGACGCACGAAGGGCGTCGAGCACGAGCAAAATGCCGCCGCAGACAATGGCAGAATCGGCGACGTTGAAGTCGGGCCAGTGGTAGTGGACGATGTGGACCTCGAGAAAATCGGTGACCATGCCGAAGCGGATGCGGTCCCAGACATTGCCGAGGGTGCCGCCGAGAATGAGGGCCAGCGCGAACATGGTGGGGGTAAGGCGGCGACCATAACGGAGCATGACGAACAAGACCGCGGCCGCAGCCAGCAGCGAAAAACCCGTCAAAGCCCAATGGATCAGGCCAGGACGCGAGGAATCGACAAACATG
>DATAZC010000244.1:0-21897 GCA_036272255.1 Acidobacteriaceae bacterium
ATCAGAACTCCGACGAACGCAGCCAGCAGCTTCGCCCCTGGCTGCACCAGTACAACTGGCATCGACCCCATGCTAGTCTCGGTTCGTTGCCACCCGTCAGCCGATCAGCTCTCGACCGGAACAACCTGTTGAGCCTCCACAACTAGATGTGGCAGCTGACGGCGCCGCGTTTTTCGAGGTATTTCTGGTGATACTCTTCGGCGCGCCAGAAGGTTTCTGCCGGGACGACCTGGGTGACGATCGTCTTCGAGAACTTTTTCTCCGCGGTGAGGCGGGCGATGGTGGCTTTCGCTTCGGCTTCCTGCTCGGGTGAATGGAAGAAAACGGCGCTGCGATATTGCGTGCCGTAGTCGGGGCCCTGGCGGTTGAGCTGCGTGGGGTCGTGGAGCGTGAAGAACTCGTCGAGAAGCCGCTGGTAGGTGATTTGTGCGGGGTCGAAGTCGATTTCGACCGCTTCGGCATGACCGGTGCGGTCAGTGCAGACCTGCTGATAGCTGGGGCTCTGGAGGGCGCCGCCCTCGTAGCCAACGGCGGTGGCGGTCACGCCGGGTAATTGCTGGAAGCGGGCTTCGACTCCCCAGAAACAACCGGCGGCAAAAGTAGCTTTAGCCATGGAATGGTCTCCTGCAGATTAGATTGTGCTTCAGGCGATGCGGTTTCAGCGAGTGGGGCGACGCCGTTTCGGCGGGGGGCGGCGCGATTTTGCCGCAGCGGGGCCGGAGGGCCGTCGCGAGGTTTTGCGCGGCGGCTTTCCCGATTTAGGGGATCTTTCGGGGCGACCCTGGGCGGCTCGGTGGAGGGCAGTGACTTCTTCGGGGGTAAGCTCGCGCGAGCGGCCGGGTTCGAGGTCGAGAACGAGCGGGCCGTAGCCGACGCGGCGAATTTTTTCGACGTGGTGGCCGATTTCTTCGAACATTTTGCGAATTTCGCGATTGCGGCCCTCGATGAGGATCATTTCGTACCAGGGATTTTCGCCTTCGCGAAGGAGGCGAATGCGGGCTGGGGCGGTCATGACGCGTCCGCGTGGTCCGGCCGGGCGGGTAGGGGGGTGGGTTTCCTCTTCGTCCGATCCGCGTGCACCTTTGCGCTGCGCGGAGATTTGCGTGCCGCGGTCGATCATGACGCCGTGGCGAAGCTGGTTGATGGCCGAGTCCGACGGCTGTCCGCTGACTTTGACCATGTAGGTTTTTTCGACGCGGGCGGCGGCGCGGGTGAGTGCGTTGGCGAGCTCGCCGTCGTTGGTCATCAGCAGCAGGCCTTCGCTGGAGAAGTCGAGGCGGCCGACCGGGTAGAGGCGGTCGCCGCCGTCTTTGCCGGTTCTGATCAGATCCATCACGGTGGGGCGGTGCTCGGGATCGCTGACGGTGGTGACGTAGCCTTTGGGCTTATTGAGGACGAAGTAGCGATGGTGTTCGGAGATTTTGAGGAGCTTGCCGTCGACGCGGATGTGGTCGCTTGCCGGGTTGGCTTTGGAGCCGAGTGCGGTCACGGTTTGGCCGTTGACCTGAACGCGGCCGGCGGTGATGAGTTCCTCGGCTTTACGGCGTGAGGCGACGCCAGCGGCGGCGATGATTTTCTGCAGCCGCTGCGTGCTGCCCGGTTCCTCGTGTGGATTTTCGCTTGCCGTCAAGAAAACTCGTCCTCAGGGGCTAAAGCCCCGGTTCAAAGTCAGAGCCGATCGGCACGACTGAAGTCGTGCCCCTTCAAAACCGCGTCCTGCAGGAGTCCTATCGTCTTAGCGAAATGCAAAAGCGAACTCATCTTGTGCCTGCCGCATTTTCCTCGGCGTGCCCGGATACGTCGTGTTCGGAAGTGGGCGCCGGTTCGGGCTCGGCTGGTGGCTCACCGATCGGAGGCTCGGGCTCCGCGGGCTCGGGATCGTCCATGGGAGGCGCGGGCTGGCCGGGGTTGCCGACAGCTTCCTCCTCCTCAATTTCGACAATTTCGTTTTGGGCGAAGGGAATCTCTTCTTCACCCGCAGCGATGGGGCCCTCTTCCTCGGTTTCGGCCAGCTCGGTTGCCATCTTCTCGAATTCCTCGATGGAGGGGAGCTCGTTGACGTCTTTGAGGCCGAAGCGGAGGAGAAATTCTTTGGTGGTTTTGTAGAGGATGGGGCGGCCGACGACCTGCTTGCGGCCGGCGGTGGTGATGAGCTTGCGGGCGACGAGGGAGCCGAGGACACCGCCGGAGTCGACACCACGGATCTCACCGATTTCGGGCGCGGTGACGGGCTGCTTATAGGCGATGACGGCCAGGGTTTCGAGCGCCTGGAGCGAAAGCTTGAGCGGCGGCTTGAGGGTCTTGATGAAGGCGCGGACCGCATCGTGGTATTCGGGGCGGGTGCCAATGCGGAAACCGCCGGCGACTTCGCGGATTTCGAGGCCGCTGTCGGTAGCGTTGTAATCGGCAATGAGGTCGTCGACGAGGATGCGGAGCTCGTCGCGGACCTCCCGTTGAACCGCGCGTTCTGCGGCCTGGGCTTCGCGTTTCGCTGCTTCCTGAGCCTCGGCGGGGGTGGCGGGGGCTTCGGCGGTAGAGGGCGCGCTTGCAGCTTCAGGTGCGAGCAGTTCGTCGACAACGGCCTCGGCGAGCCCGGGCTCGGAGGCGATCACGGCTTCGGCGGGCGCCTCAGGATCCGCATCGAGCATGCGGCGGCGGGCGCTGGAGGCGAGGGCTTCATCGCGGAAGAGGGAGGCGAGCTGGGCCAGGGTGACTGGCTCTTCTGCGGCGTAAATAACGGCTTCAATGCGGGCTTTAAGACTCATGGAGGGATGGGGTCACAGGCGCCGCACAAACAAAACGGCGCTTTCTCGATAGTACCGAAAGCGCCGCGGTTTGGTGAATGGAGCTGTGGATCACATGAACTGGCGCATCACGAAGAAAAGGCCGGCGGAGAGCAGGGCGGCGACCGGGAGGGTGAAGACCCAGGCCAGGGCGATATTGCGGATGGTGGAAAGCTGGAGTCCGCTGCCGTTGGCCAGCATGGTCCCGGCCACTCCGGAGGAGAGGACGTGGGTGGTGGAGACGGGCATGTGGAAGTTATCGGCGGCGATGATGGTGACGGCGGCGGTGATTTCGGCGGCGGCGCCCTGCGCGTAGGTGAGGTGCTCCTTGCCGATTTTTTCGCCGACGGTGACGACGATGCGCTTCCAGCCGACCATGGTGCCCAGGCCGAGCGCGATGGCGACGGCGACCTTGACCCAGGTGGGGATGAACTTGGTCGCGTTATCGAGCTGCTTTTTATAGGCGCCGAGAGTCTTGTTCTCCGCCGCGGTAAAGGTGGGAGCACCGTTCCTGCCCGGGTATTTGGCGATGATGCGCAGGGCCTCGCTGACGACGTACATGTCGTTGCGGACGTTCTGCTGCTGACTGGCTGGGACGCTCTTAAGAGATTTGTAGAGGACGACTTCGTTCTCGACTTCCTCGGTCATCTGGCGTGCGGCCAGCATGGTGTTCTGGTTGAACTCTTTGGTGCGGATGAAGTCGGTGAGGTCGGAGCGGGCATCGCCAATGACGGCGTTGGGCGAGACGTAGTGATTAAAAATGGTCTCGGCCTGCTGCGAGACGGCGGCGAAGTTCTGAACCTGGCTGAATCCAACGGCGTGGTTGAGGGCATAGGCGGTGGGAACGGTGCCGATGAGGATGAGCATGATGAGGCCCATGCCTTTTTGCCCGTCGTTAGAGCCGTGGCCGAAGCTGACGCTGGTGCAGGTGAGGATGAGGAGCGCGCGGATCCAGAGCGGAGGCGGCTCAGTGCCTTTGGGCGATTGATAGAGAGCCTTATTTTTGATGGTGAATTTGAGGACGAGCAGGAGGAGCGCGGCGACGCCGAAGCCGACGAGCGGAGAAATGAGGAGGACCTTGAACACGTTGCCGGCCTGCTCCCAGTCGACGCCGCTGGTGCCGCTGCGGCCGCTCATGAGCTGATTGGCGATGCCGACGCCGATGATGGACCCGATGAGAGTGTGGGAACTGGAGGCGGGCAGGCCGAACCACCAGGTGCTGAGGTTCCAGATGATGGCGGCGATGAGCAGCGAGAAGACCATGGCGAAGCCGGCGCCCTTGCCGACCTGGAGGATCAACTCGACGGGCAGCAGGGAAAGGATGGTGAAGGCGACGGCGCCGGAGGAGGTGAGCACGCCGATGAGGTTCCACATGCCGGACCAGACAACGGCGATGTGGGGCTCGAGCGAATGCGTGTAGATGACAGTGGCGACGGCATTGGCGGTGTCGTGGAAGCCATTGACGAACTCGAATCCCAGCGCGATCAGCAGGGCGAGACCGAGCAGGGCATAGGGCCAGATCGACGTCAGGTGGGTGCCTGAGAGGTCGTGCATCAGCTGCGATGCGGCATAGCCGAGGCCGCCGAGAAGGGCGATGGCGAAGACGATCATCCCGATGGCGCCGGGAGATTTGCCCATTTTTTCGTGGAGCAGGGCGGCTGGATGTTCGGGCACGACAGGAACTTCTACGACGTCAGTCAATGGGACTTTGGCGCTCGCGGACATTGAGGCTGTTTCTCCTGCGGAGAGTGGGGAGGAAGCTAAACTACCAGCGGCTCTTCGCAGGGAGGATGAAAGGGGTGTTAACAGAGCGTGAATCGGGAAGAAGCTGAGAACTGATGGGCGAAGAAGCGGTCCGCTAAAAAAAAGCAGCCAGCGAAAAGCCTGTCTGCAGGGCTCGCGTTCAGCTCCAGTCGCCCTGCATATTGAGGCGTTCGTTGATGACCTGCTCAAACTGCTCGTTTTTCTTAACGTAGATCTCGCTAAAGCCGCGATCCTGGCGGAGGAGGATGGCCTGGAGGCGGACCAGCTCGAGCAGGGCGAGGAACATGGCGACGACGGCGTTGACGGATCGTGTATTGGAAAGGAGCTTCGAGAGGCCGACCGGGCGGTCTTCCATCATGAGGCGGCGGCGGACGAAGTCGATCATCTGACGGACGGTGACGGCGTCTTCAGAAACGTCGAGGACGGGGCGGCTTTTGGCGCGCTCGATGACTTCGCGGAATACGCGGACGAGGTCGAGGGTGTCGGCGGCGATGTCCTGATCGGCGTCGGCAACCTCGCGGAAGTCGCGGAGGCCAGGATTGGTCCAGGTGGCTTCTTCCAGCTGGCGTTTCTGCTGGAGCATCTGGGCGGCGTTGCGGAAACGCTCGTGTTCGAGGAGGCGTTCGACCAGCTCGCGGCGCGGATCTTCAGCTTCTTCGGGCGTGTCGGCGGGTGAACGCGGGAGCAGCATCTTGCTCTTAATGTGGATGAGCAGGGCCGACATGTAGATGAACTCGCCGGCGGTATCGACGTCGGAGGCCTTGATGTGCTCGACGTAAGCGAGGAACTGCGCGGTGATCTTCGCGATGGGAATGTCGTAGATGTCGATGTTCTGCTTGCGGACGAGGTCGAGCAGCAGATCGTAGGGACCTTCGTAGACCTGGCCAACGATGACGGAGAAGGGAAAGGCGGACTCCTCTTCTTTGCGCAGGTCGGCGGGAGTTTTTTCGTAGTGAACTGCGCGTCCGGCGGGCGGCGCTTCGCGCTTCGCGTCCTGGACGGGTCCTTGGCTCTGGGAATCGGCAGCCGATTCAGGAGCGCCTGGATCGTTTTGGTTTTGGGAATCGGTCATGCGGGGGAAGTTCCTGCAAGGGACGAGGTGAGGCCCATGGCGGAGCGGACTTCGTGCATGGTCTGCTCGGCGCGGGCGGTAGCGCGGCGTGCGCCGTCGGTGAGGATCTCTTTGACGAGAGCCGGATTCTGTTCGAAGTGCACACGGCGTTCCCGGATGGGCGCGACGTGAGCGACGATGGCATCAGCGACCCAGCTTTTGCATTCGATGCAGCCGATGCCGGCAGTCGTGCAGCCCTCGTAAACCTTCGCGATGGTTTCCTGGGACGAGAAGATTTTGTGCAGGTCGCCGACGGGGCACTTATCGGGATTGCCGGGATCGGTGCGCCGAATGCGGGCGGGGTCGGTGACCATGGGCTTGATCTTGGCGCGGATTTCGGGCTCAGGGTCCGAGAGCATGATGGTGTTGCCATAACTCTTGGACATCTTGCGGCCGTCGGTGCCGGGGACTTTGGGCGATGGGGTGAGGAGAGCCTGGGGCTCGGGGAGAATATCGGCGCCGTCAGCGCGTTTGTAGAACTGGTTGAAGCGGCGAGCGACTTCGCGGGCGAGCTCGACGTGAGCGACCTGGTCCTGGCCGACGGGGACGAAGTCGGCCTGGTAGATGAGGATGTCGGCGGCCTGAAGGAGAGGATAGCCAAGGAATCCGTAGGTGCTGAGGTCTTTGTCTTTGAGGTTTTCCTTTTGTTCTTTATAGGTGGGCACGCGTTCGAGCCAGCCTACCGACGTAATCATGGAGAGGAGCAGATGTAGCTCAGCGTGCTGCTTGACGTCGCTTTGGACGAAGAGAACAGACTTCGCGGGGTCGAGCCCTGCAGCGAGGTAATCGAGAATGACCTCGCGGGTGTTGGTGGCGATCTGCGAGGGGTCGGCGTAGTCCGTAGTGAGGGCGTGCCAGTTGGCGATGAAGAAATAGCAGTCGTACTGGGGGTCAAACTGCAGGCGGACCCAGTTGTGGAGGGCGCCCATGTAGTTGCCGAGGTGAATTTTGCCGGTGGGGCGCATGCCGCTGAGGACGCGCTTACGGCTGGGAGTGGGGTTCGACACGGAATCCTTCACGAGGGAAATAGCTTTGGATATTGTACCGGGAAGCATCGCGTGGAGCAGCCGCGCGTGCGGCGGAAAACGCCTGAGCCTCACCCGCTCTTCGGCGGCTGTAAGCTAGGAACCGGGAATCTCTTGTGAAGACGGCGATCAGCGTATCGAAAGAGGACTACCTCAAGGCGATTCTCGAAGCCGAGAGCGAGGGCCGCACGGTGATTTCGGCGACGCTGGCGCACTGGCTGGAGGTGTCGGCGCCGGCGGTTTCCATGGCGCTGCGGCGGCTGAAGCGCGATGGCTTTGTCGAGGTCCGCGCCGATGGCGTGGTGCGGCTGACGGCGAAGGGACATGAGACGGCTTACCGGACGGCGCTGCGGCATCACCTGATCGAGCGCATGCTCTCGGAGATGTTCGGCATGCCGTGGTACGAGGTCCATGACGAGGCGGAGCGGCTGGAGCATGCGGTTTCTCCCGCATTTGAAGCGCTGCTGATGAAGAAGCTGGGGGAAAAGGGGACCTGTCCACACGGGAACGCGGTGCTGCCGGAGAGCGACGCGACCCGGAAGAAGCATGGGGTGCGGCCCCTGGCCGAGGTTGCCGAAGGATCGGACTACACGGTGACGAGCCTGTACGAGCGCGATGAAAAGCTGTTGCGATTCCTACAGCAGGCGGGCATCGAGCCCGGGGGCGGAGTGCGCGTGGTGCAGCGCAACTACGATCAGACGGTGGCCATTGAGACGGCGGCGGGCAACTTTACGATTGGGCCGGCGGCTGCCGAGAAGGTGCGCGTCAAGCGGGGTGCTGGGCGGACCTCGCGCAATGCGTCTTAGCCGGGAACGGCTGTCCAGAATAAAAGTGAACCGGGCGGGGTGCAGGCATTTAGCATTTTTTACAGTGCTCCCAACCCTGATCCAGCAGCGTGCTGCCCTTGCGATTTGCGGACTGTCGCTCGTTTTGGCGGCGGTTCCGGCGCGCGCTCTCGACCCGCATACGGCGCTCGCGCAGTATGGCTATCAGTCGTGGCAAACGGACACGGGGCTTCCGCAAAACACCGTGCACGCCATTGTGCAGGGGCGCGATGGATATTTGTGGATTGCCACCGAGGGCGGGCTGGTGCGGTTCGACGGCGTGGATTTTCGGGCCTACACGCGGGCCAATACGCCCGGGCTGCCGAGCGACCTGATGGACGATCTGCTGGAGGATCGGTCGGGAGCGCTTTGGATCAGCACGTCGGGCGGGCTGGCGCGGATGCGCGGGGGCAAAGCAGAGGCCTTTGGTCCGGCGCAGGGCGTTCCGCCGACGCAGGTGTGGCGAACATTTGAAGATGCGCACGGAACGGTGTGGGCGCTGACCGCGGCTGGACTGTTTCGCATCGACGGCGAGCACGGCGACCGCGTGGCGCTGGACGCGGGGCTGACAGAGAACAGCCGAATGGCTGCCGGGGCCGATGGATCGTTGTGGCTGGGCACGGCCGACGGGCTGATGCGCGAGAACGGCAAGGGTGCGTTCGAGCACGTCGGCGACACGGGAGAAGTGCTGGCGCTCGGAATGGATGCGGCGGGGCATGGATGGGCGGGGTTGCGGTCCGGTCTCGAAATGTGTGGCGGCTCAGATTGCCATCGGGTTGCGATTCCGCAAAGCGCCGGCGCGGTGCATGCGATTGTGCGGGATGGCCAGGGACGGATGTGGGTGGGAACGGATGGAGGGTTGTACGTCGCCACGAACACGATTCAAAGCGTTGGTCAGACGGGGCGCGTGGATTCTCTTTATTGCGACGAGCGGGGAATGGTGTGGGCGGGAACGGCGCATGGGTTGATGCGTATCGCAGCCGATGGCAGGACGGAGCTGCTGCGCGGCGGCGATGTTTTTCTGAGTGCCGCGCAGGATCGTGAAGGAGATTTGTGGCTCGGGACGGAGTCGGGTGGGCTGGCGGTGTTGCGGGATCGGAAATTTTCCGCACTCACCGCGGAGGACGGACTGACCGACGAATATGTCCTGGCGCTGGCACAGGCCCCGGATGGGGAAGTCTGGGCAGCAACGAAGGGCGGCGGGTTGAATGTTTACCGCGATGGAAAATTCCACGCGGTCACAACGGTTCAGGGTTTGACCAGCAACGTGGTGCTGGCAGTGGCTGCCGCTCCAAATGGCGATGTGTGGGCGGGAACGCCGGATGGTCTTGATCTGATCCGCGGAAATACGGTGCGGGCGTTTACGACGGCGGATGGTCTGGCCGATGATTTTGTGCGGTCGCTGTATGTGGGGAGTGACGGAGAGCTGTGGATCGGAACGCGGCGCGGACTTTCTCGTTACGAGGGCGGGAAGTTTACGACATGGTCGGCGCTGGATGGGCTGGGGAGCGATCTGATCGGGGCAATGGTTGATGATCGCGAGGGGAACCTCTGGATTGGGACGCTGGGGGGGCTGAGCCGTTTCCGCGATGGACACTTCACGAATTTCACGACGAAGGACGGGCTCTCGAGCAACGTGGTGACGGCGCTCTACGCGGACCGGGACGGAACGTTGTGGATTGGGACGAATGATGGCGGGCTGAATCGATGGAAGGATGGCCGGATTGCGAGTCTGGCATCTGCGCAAATACCGAACCGGGTGATTGGGATTCTCGAGGACAGCAGCGGATTTTTATGGATCAGCTCGAATACCGGCGTGTATCGCGCGAGGCGTGACGGGTTGAATCGCATGGCGGAGGGAGGCGCAAGGGCGGAAGTGATGCGCTTCGGTGTGGCCGATGGTATGCGCATCTCCGAGTGCTCGAGCGGAGGGCATCCTGCGGCCATGAGGCTAAGAGAAGGGGCACTGTGGTTTGCGACGCTGAAGGGGATTGCGTTTGTCGATCCCGAGCACATGCCGGTGAATCGAGTGCCGCCGGAGGTGGCGATCGAGCGCGTGAACGTGGATGACGCGCCACAAGCGTCGATGGAAGATCTGACCGTGAAGCCAGGGCATAGTCATTACGAATTTGACTATGCGGGGTTGAGTTTTGTGGCGCCGCAGAAGGTGGAGTACCGGTATCAGCTGGAGGGATTCGATCGAGACTGGGTGGATGCCGGGACGCGGCGGACGGCGTTCTACACGAATCTGCCGCACGGGCGGTACACATTTCGGGTGAGCGCGCGCAACAACGATGGAGTGTGGAGCAAAGCGGCGGCTGCGGCGGTGCTGACCATCGAACCGCACCTCTATCAGACGGTGTGGTTCAGGCTGCTGGTGCTGCTGGCGCTTGCGGGATTGGGTTATGCGGCATGGCGACGGCGGCTGCAGCGCGTGGAGCGGGAGTTTCAGGCGGTGCTGGGAGAGCGGACACGCATCGCGCGCGAAATTCACGATACGCTGGCCCAGGGGTTCGTCGCGGTTTCAGTGCATCTGGAGCTGGTCGCACAGCTGATGCGGAATTCGGTGGACGCAGCGCGGGAGCAACTGGAGCGGGCGCAGGCTCTGGTGAGGAGCAGTCTGGACGACGCGCGGACTTCGATCTGGGAATTGCGGTCGCAGGGAGCGGAGCAGGGCGATCTGGCGGCGCGGATCCTGAAGACGGCGGAAGAAGTAACGGCGAGCGCCGGGGCGCAACATGCGGATGCGCCGCGAGCGCGGGTGCAGATGCATGTGACGGGAACGAATCATCCGCTGGATGAAGATGTGGAGCGGGAGCTGACGCGGATCGCACGCGAGGCGGTGACCAACGCGGTTCGCCACGGGGAGGCTGCGAACATTGTGCTGCGGCTGGAGTTCGAGGGGAGTATGTTCGGGATGGAGATTCGCGACGACGGTCGAGGATTTGCAGGGGCTCCGCCAGATGGGACGAGCGGACACTTTGGCTTGACCGGCATGCGGGAACGCGCGCAGGCGATTGGCTCGGCGCTGACCGTTGAAAGCGAGCCAGGCGAGGGAACAACGGTGCGGCTGGCGCTCCCACTGAGCCGCGAAACGGAGAAATCAACGCAACTATGACGGATACGATTAACATCCTGCTGGTTGACGATCATCACATCGTGCGCCAGGGCTTTGCAGCCCTGCTGAAGACGGTGCCAGGCTTCGCGGTGGTGGCGGAGGCTTCGGACGGCGAGGAGGCGGTGGTGCTCTACCGGAAGCATCAGCCAGATGTGACGCTGATGGACCTGCGGCTGCCGAAGATGAACGGCGTGGACGCTATTGCAAAAATTCGCGAGGAATTTCCGGCGGCGCGGATCATCGTGCTGACGACATTCGATGGCGATGAGGATATCTATCGCGCGCTGCAGGCCGGTGCAAAGGGATATTTGCTGAAGGGGATGGATCTGGCGGAGCTGACCGAAGCGGTGAAGATTGTGAACTCCGGCAAGTCGCGGATTCCATCGCGGGTAGCGGAGAAACTGGCGGAGCGGATGGGCGGTGCGACGCTGACAGCGCGCGAACTGGACGTTTTGCGGCTGATCGTCGCGGGAAAGAGCAACAAGGACATCGGGTCGGCGTTGTTTATTTCAGAGGCGACGGTGAAGACCCACGTGAACAGTTTGCTGAGCAAGATGGGCGTGGAGGATCGCACGCAGGCGGCGACCACTGCGTTGCAGCGCGGCATTGTGCATTTCGACTAAGACGACAGGGTGTAGGGAACAGGGCATAGGGGACAGGATGCGGCATCCGAGGACGAAACCTTTTCGAGTATGGATGATGCTGGGCTGTGTGGTTGCAGTAGCTGCGTGGTGTGGACGAGCGCAGGAGACGCGGGCGGGCGAGTGGCGGACAGCGAACGATGCCGAATTGCGATCGGTGATTCCCGCCCGCGCGCCGGTAGTGCAGGAACGCATTGAGACGGAGACGCGGTCGGCATCGGGCATCACGAACGGGCACGGGAAGTATATTGCGGGCGTGGTGCTGATCACCGCTGGCTATTCGGCTGAGGGCAAGTACTCGCATTTTTTTCTGACGCAGGTTCCGGTGCGGTTGGGGGCAGATGTCCGGCTGTCGCCTGGCGAGTACGTGCTGGGTTATGAGCACACGGACAACAACGCGCTGCTGGTCCACTTTTACGAAGCGGCAACCGGAAAGCCGGTGGGGAGTGTGCCGGCGACGCTGTTACCGGGTGTGACGCGGGTAGAATCTTTCCGCATCTGGCCGCCGGCGGAGCGCAGCGCTATCCAGATTGGACGATTCGGTTTCAGTTATCAGATTGGGAGCTAGCAGAGCATGGCGCAAAGTTCGTCGCAAAGAGAGCAGAAGATTCTGGAGGCGCTGAGCGAAAACTGGCAGGCGGAGATGCGCGGCTTCCATACGTACAACACGCTGGCAGAGCGTGACGACGATGCTGTTCGGAGCAAGACCTTGCGGCACATGGCGGAAGCGGAAGCGCAGCATGCGGCCATGTGGGCGAAGCGGATCCGCGAACTGGGAGCGGAATTGCCGAAGTACGACGGCAAACCGACAGGTGATGCGGACACGCTGGTGAATCGCCTGGGCGGGGCGCAGATGGCGCTGCGGCGGCTTGAAATTGATGAGAGCCGCGACATTGCGCGTTATGGCCAGCAGCTGAAAGAGCTGGGGGACGAGCCGAGCGTCGCCATTCTGAAGCAGGTGATTGCGGACGAGCAGGAACACTATCGTGAGCTGAGCGAGCTGATCCGGCACCGTTATCCGAAGATGGCGACCACGACGGAGTCGGCGCGGCAGGAGTTGAACGAACTGCTGACGCGGCGAAATCGACCGGGGCGGCAGACGGCGGGATGGATCGGCGACGCGATTTATGGCGTGAACGACGGGCTGGGCGCGATTTTTGGCATCGTCTCCGGCGTCTCAGGCGCGACGTTGGGCAACAGCCACTGGGTGCTGTTGTCGGGAATCGCCGGGATGATTGCGAGTGCGTTGTCGATGGGATCGGGGGCCTATCTCGCGGCGAAGAGCGAGCGGGAGATTTACGAGGCCGAGCTGACCCGGGAGCGCGAGGCCATCGAGATGAACGGGCCGGAAGCACGCGAACTGCTCTCGCTGTACTACCAGCTGAAAGGGATTCCGCGCGACGACGCGGATCATGTGGTGGGACATCTGGCCGAGTCGCCGGAGCATTTTACGCGGGCGCTGGCGGCCGAGCGATTGAATATGACGGAAGAGGGCTTGAGCCAGCCGCTGGTTTCGGCCTGGTCCGGTGCGCTCTCAACCGCGGTGGGCGCATTCATCCCGATCGTGCCGTTTTTCTTTATGACTGGCTATCCGGCGGTGATTGTCTCGGCCATTGTGTCGCTGATTGCGCATTTTGCTGTGGGCGCAGCGAAGTCGCTGATCACGGTGCGAAGCTGGTGGGCCAGCGGCCTGGAGATGACGCTGGTGGGCGCCGTGGAAGGCGCAGCAACGTATGTGGTCGGGATCGGGCTGGGACACCTGGGGGCTTAAAAGCAGGGAATAGGGAACAGGGAACAGGTAGCAGGAGCAGGGAGCAGGAAACGGGGAGCAGGCCTTCCTGTTAGCGTTGCTGCGAATTTCGGCCTGGGCTCAATTGCGAGGACTATTTCTCCTTCTTTGCGTAGTAATCCCGCAGTGTATAGAAGGCTCTTTTCTTTTCGCCTTTGTCGGAGACCAGGCCTTTACGGTTGTAGTTGGCCTGGATGCCGGGAAGGAGGCGCGAGGGGCTGCGGAAATCCATCAGAACCCAGGGGGTCATGCCGCGCAGGAACGGGATCTTGTCGAGCATCTGGAATTGCTGGCGGAAAACGTAGTCCTGGTACTCCTCGGTGAACATGTTGGTAGCGGGGCCGTGGAGGCCGGCCTGGGCGCCGGCGCCGAATTCGCTCATGATGACCGGCTTGCCCATGGGATTTTGCCAGGTGTAGTCGGGGATGGTCTCCGGCTTGCCCTGGTACCAGCCGAGATATTCGTTGTAACCGAGAACGTCGAGATCCTGACCGAGTGGATCGTCGAGTATGGCGGTGGTGCCTTTGAAATGCGTAACAATGGCTGACGTAATTAGACGCGTGGGGTCCTGAGCGCGGGCTTCGGCGGCGAGTTGATGGATGAAGGCGTTGCGCTCCGGACTCTCCGGCGTTTCGTTCGACAAGGACCACATCATCACGGCCGGATCGTTATGATCGCGGCGGATCAGCTCCCACAGCTGATGTTTGGCTACCTCGAGGGTGTGCGGGTTGGTCCAGTCGATGGCCCAGTAGACGGGAACCTCTTCCCAGGCGAGGATACCCATGCGGTCGGCGAGGCGCGTTTCATTTTCGGTATGCGGGTAGTGAGCCATGCGCACGAAGTTGCAATGCAGTTCGCGCGCCCAGCCGAGCATGGTGTCCGCATCTTTGTCAGACCAGGAGCGGCCGGAGCGAAGCGGGGCTTCATCGTGATAGCTGATGCCGCGCAGGAAGATGGGTTTGCCGTTCAGGAGGATCTGGTCCCCCTGGACTGCAACGGTGCGGAAGCCGATGTCGTCTTTGAGGTCGTCGGCGCCAGCGTGGAGCGCGATCGCGTAGAGGCGCGGATGGTTGGGCGACCAGAGCTCGAGGCTGGAAGCGGCGAAGGAGAACGCGGCGCGGCCATTGGTATCGGTCACTGCATCTTTTTCGATGTGGAGATCGGCAATGCGGAGGGTGACGTGGGTTCCTGCATCAGCGCCGGTGACGTGGACGTAGCCGTCGAGCTGATTTTGCGTGCCGCGCTTGAGCTGCAGGGAGTAGTCGTCGATGTAAGTATCCGGAACCTCGACGAGGGATACGGGGCGGGTGATGCCGCCGTAGTTCCACCAGTCGCTGCGGAGAGTCGGCACGCGGTCGACGGTGCGCTGATTGTCGACGGCGGCGACGATGAAGTTGTCGCCATCCTTCACGATGCCGGTGACGTCGCAGTCGAAGGGCGTGAATCCGCCTTCGTGATCGCAGACGTGCTGGCCGTTGACGAAAATGTGCGCGGCGTAGTTGACGGAGCCAAAGTGCGCGAAGACGCGCGTTCGCGGTTTGGGATGGTAGGTGAAATCGCGCTGATACCAGAGCAGGCCTTCGTAGTAAAAGAGTGAATCTTTTTGGGAGTTCCAGTCGCCGGGGACGTTGAGGGTCGGTGACTGGCTGAAGTCATATTGAACGAGCGGGCCGCCCGGAACGTAGTGGGCGTTCTTCGCATAGCCGTTGGGGCTGGCGTGGTCGGGGTTCGATCCCCAGCCTTCGCGGTACGGATCGGGAATGTAGTGCCAGGGACCATCGAGCGAAATTTGCGGGCGATGGTCGACGTCGACGAGCAGGGTGGTTGGCTGGGCGCGCGCGGAGGCAGCCGCGATGATGGCGGCGGAAAAGAGGAGGCAGAACCCGACGTGGCGGAACATGCAACCCATGGTAATCCGCAGAAGAAAGGCCGGAGCGGGTGGCTCCGGCCTGAGTTTCGCAGTGCGGGACTTCTTAGTGGACGCCGAGGCCGTCGTGCTCGTGGTAATTCGGATACGCGGGCCTGGGATAGGTGGGCAGCGGGTGCGCTTTCAACTGCTCCATCACGTACTGCACGGCGCGGTCGAGTTGAGGATCGTGGCCGGCGGCGACTTCCTTTGGGAGGTATTCGACCTCGATGTCGGGCGGGATGCCGTGGTTCTCCACTTCAAACTCACCCTTGAGGCCGTAGATGGCAGTGCGCGGCGCGGTTACCGAGCCACCATCGAGCAGCACGGGATAGCCGCCGATGCCGACGAGTCCGCCCCAGGTGCGCACGCCAATGAGCGGGCCGAGGCCAGCCTTGCGGAAGTACCAGGGCATGAGGTCGCCGCCGGAGCCCGCGGCCTGATTGATGATCATGGTCTTGGGACCGAAGATGGCGCCCGCTGGATCGGTGACGTCCTCGCCTTCGCGCGTTTCGTAGCGTGACATGGGCACGCGGCGCAGCGTATCGATGACATTGTCCGCGATGCTGCCGCCTTCGTTATAGCGCTCGTCGATGATGACGCCCTTCTTCTGGACCTGCGCGAAGAAGTAACGGTTGAAGTTGGTAAATCCGCCGCCGCCGGTGTTGGGCATGTAGACGTAGGCGACCTGGCCGTTGGTCATCTCGTCGACTTTGCGGCGAGCCCCTTCGATGAAGGCAAGGTTGCGGAGGTTGTGCTCGGAGTCGACGGCAACGACGGTGACATCGCGCGCGCCGGCGCCATCAGGGTTAGGCCCGACATGCAGAATGACCTGTTTCTCGGCGGTGCCTTCAAAGAAGCTGTAGATGTTGTCGGTGGCGTGGAGCTCACGGCCGTTAACGGCAAGCAGATACTCGCCTTCTTTGACGTTGACGCCGGGTTGCGTGAGTGGCGCGTGAAGACTGGGATTCCAGTTTTCGCCGTTATAGATCTGGGCGAATTTGTAGCGGTCGTGATCGACCGAGTAATCGGCGCCGAGGAGGCCCGTTTTCGGCGAGTGATCGGGCTCGCGGGGGCTGCGGATGAACATATGGCCGATAGTGATTTCGCCGGTCATCTCCTCGAAGAGATAGTCCAGCTCATCGCGGGAGCCGATGCCATCGAGGTACGGTTCATAACGTTTTTCGGCTTTGGCCAGGTCGAGGCCGTGGTGGTTGGGGTCGTAAAGGAAATCGCGCTCGATGCGCCAGGTTTCGTGGTACATCTGGCGATACTCGGCGCGCGGATCGATGTTGGCTTCCAGGCTGCCAAGATTAAGGGTCTGGCCGGGAGCGGTCTTCACCTCGTCGGCGGTGGCGATGAGCCACGAGTCACCTTTGCGGTAGAGCATTTTTTCGCCGTTGGCCGACATGGTGTAGCTGCCGATGCCGGAGAGGACTTCTGTTGTTTCGCGTTTATCGAGCGCGAACCGCCAGAGGGTGTGGATTCCAGCGCCACGTTCCTGCGACGGGTTGGCGACAGGGCCGCCTTCTGCGATGAACAGCACGCCTTCTTTGCCGGCCTGCAGGTCGATGTAGTTGCGGGGTGGAATGGGCAGGGCGAGGATGCGTTGGTCGATGCCGTCGAAGTCCACTTTGACGACGGGCAGCTTTTTCTCTTCCTTCTTGTCTTTATCTTTGGCGCCGGTGTCGTCTTTCTTATCTTTTGCGGTCTGATCGTCGGGCTTCTTTGTGTCGTCGGCGGATTTGGTTTCGTCCTTTGCCTTTTCGTCGTCACTCTCGGGAGGCAGTGGCGAGGGCAGGTCTTTGGAAAGGACGGCGACGTAGACGCTGGAGGAGACAGCGTGGTCAAGGCTGGAGAGGTCGAACCCGGCGACAGAGGGACCGACGTTGGTGCTGGCGGTGAAGTAGACGTATTTGCCGTCGCGATCGAAGGCGAGGCTACCGACGTCGCTCATGCCGTCGGTGATCTGCGTGGATTTCTGCGTGTCGAGGGAGTAGAGGAAGACGGCATGCATGAAGTTATGCAGCGTTTTCAGATAGCCAATCCATTTTCCGTCGGGCGACCAGCTGGCGCTGCCGGCGAACTCAAAACCCTCGTAATTTTCTGTATCGACTTTAACGGGCCTCGGGTTGTCGATGTCGAGGTACCAGAGGTTCAGTTTTTTATCGGAGTAGAGAATGCGTTTGGAATCGGGCGACCAGTGCGGTGCGTAGAAGTAGGAGGGCGAGGGACCAAGGTCGATGACCTTCGGTTTCGCGATGCCGTTCTGATCGCGGATGAAGAGCTGATATTCGCCGGAGGCATCGCTGAAGTAGGCGATGGCTTTTCCATCGGGAGACCAGGCGGGATCGCGCTCGGCGGCGTTGGAGGTGTTGGTAAGGTTGCGCGCGTCACCTTTTTCGGCGGGGACAGTGAAGATGTCGCCATGCGCTTCAAAGACGGCGCGGGCGCCGGTGGGCGAGACGGCGGCGTTGAGGATGGTGTGCGGATCGATGACGGTGAGCGAGGGCTCGAGCGCGGGCAGGTCGCCGTGGAGGGTGATGTCGACGGCGTGCTGCGTCTTCGTGGCCGGGTCAAACAGGTGGATGCTGCCGAACTGCTCGTAGACGATGCCGCCGGGGCCGGCGCTGGCGGATTTCAGGTCGTAGCTCTTGTTCTCGACAACCTGTTCGACCTGCTTCGATTGGGTGTCGTAGCTGAAGAGGGTGACGGCGCCGTTACGATCCGAGAGGAAGTAAACCTTGTCGCCGATCCAGAGCGGGTTGGAGTCGTTGGAGTTGTCGCGCGGGACTTTGGTGAGGTCGAGCGAGGCGAGGTTGACGATCCAGACGGGCTGGGTCTGACCACCGTGGTAGCGCTTCCAGGCGGGCTCCCACTGATTGAAGGGCGTGTAGGCGATCTGTTTGGCATCGGGCGAGAGCGAGCCGCTGTCAACGGAGGGAAGCGGAAACGCGACGGGAAGGCCGGAGCCGTCGGCGTGGATGCGGAACAGCTGCGAGAAGTCATTCCACGCGGTGCGGCCGCTCCGGAAGAGGACATCATTGCCATCGGGGGTCCATCCAACGATCACGTCGGGATCCGGATGGTAGGTGAGACGGTGTGGAACGCCGCCGTTGGCGGGGACCGTGTAGACGTCGACATTGCCGTGAATGCGAGCAGAGTAAGCGAGGGTCTGGCCGTCAGGCGAGAAACAGGGGCCGCCGACTACGGACGCTGTGGAGGTGAGACGAACGGCTTCGCCGCCGGTGCGCGCCACCACCCAAATGTCGTCCGCATGGCGAAAGGCGATTTGATCTTTGCTGAGCGAGGGGTGCAGCAGGAGCAGCGGAGAGGCGTGGGAGAGGAGAGGCAGAACAAGCAGGGCCAGGAGAACAGCGGGCGCACGGCGGATCGCGTGGAACACGGGACCTCCAGCTGAAGTTAATGGTGAAGGGAAAGTGTACGCGGGTTATTGCAGGTCCGTCCTGGATTTGGGACGGATGAGCGGCTGGATTTAAGGCTTGCGCGGATCGCGGAGGCGGAATTGGTTGGCGCGGTCGAACTCGTCGCGGAGCTCGGGAGTTTTGAGGTTTTCGCGGATATGAGCGAGACGCTGTTCGAGCGCGTGAAGGGAGCGGGCGATGGCGTCGGAATTGGTATGGGCGATGTCGCGCCACATGGAGAAAGGACTGGCGCCGAGGCGCGTCATCTCGCGGAGGGCGCGGCCGCCGATGGGGAGCAGGTCGGCGTTGGCGGCAAATTCATCTTCGAGCAGCGCGCACATGGCGGTGGAAACGAACTGCGGGAGGTGGCTGATCCAGGCGCAGAGGACGTCGTGACGCTCAGAGTCGATGTCGATGATGCGAGCGCCCAGGCTGACGACCCAGGCGCGCCAGGCGTCCATGAGGGCCCGAACTGTGGGGCCGTGGGCGCTTTGAGCCGGCTCCGTCAAGAGCCAGACCGCGCCGTTGAAGAGCTCGGCGTCGGCGTTGTCAGCTCCGCTGACTTCTTTGCCGGCCATGGGGTGGCCGGGGAGAAATCCAGGCTGGCCAGGCCCGTTGTATTTGTCACTGGCATGGGCACAAATGGCTCCCTTCACACTGCCGACGTCGGTGACGAGCTGGTGATCCTGCAGAATGGGCGCGAGGCGATCGAGCCATTCGAGGACGGTGAAGACGGGTCCGCCGAGAAGGATGAGGTCGGCTTCTGCAGCGGCGGTGAGGGGATCGTCGGCGATCACCGTAATGGCTTCGCGACGCAGCGCGGCGTGGACCTGCTCTGCGTTCGGATCCCAGCCGGTGATGGAGCCGGAGAATCCGCGAGAACGCAAAGCGAGGCCGACCGATGAGCCGATGAGGCCGGTGCCGAGGATCGTGATTTTTTCAATCGCCATTCTTGCTAATCAAAACGATGCGACCCTGGGGCTAAAGTCCGACGGGTTCCGGGATAATTACGGCACGGCTGAAGCCGTGCTCCTTCAAAACATCGACTCACTGACGTTGACTTAATTCACTCACGGAGCCTTCCTTATAGGGTGCGGTCGACGGCTGGTGCGATGATACGCAGCGACTCCATGAGCTTCGTGAACTGCTCGGGGAACAGAGACTGCGCGCCGTCGGAGAGAGCCTTGTCGGGGTTGGGGTGAACTTCGATGAGCAGGCCGTCGCCTCCAGCAGCGACCGTGGCGCGCGCCATGGCGGAAACCTTGTCGCGGCGACCGGTGGCGTGCGAGGGGTCGCCGACGATGGGCAGGTGCGACAGCTTCTTAACGACGGGAATGGCGGAGATATCCATGGTGTTGCGGGTGTAGGTTTCGAAGGTGCGGATGCCGCGCTCGCAGAGGATGACGTCGTAATTGCCGCCGGCGAGGAGATATTCGGCGGAGAGCAGCATCTCTTCAATGGTGGCGGCGATGCCGCGCTTGAGCAGCACGGGGCGGCGAACGTCGCCGAGCTCGCGAAGCAGATTGAAGTTCTGCATGTTGCGCGCGCCGACCTGGAAAAGATCGACATAGGGCATCATCTGCTCGATCTGCGAAATTTCCATCACCTCGCTGACGACGAGGAGGCCGTGGGCATCGCCGGCTTCGCGCAGAAGCCTGAGGGCGTCGAGGCCCATGCCCTGGAAGGAGTAGGGCGAGCTGCGGGGTTTGAAGGCGCCACCGCGGAGGAAGGTTCCGCCCGCATCTTTGACGAGCCGGGCACAGGCAAAGATTTGTTCTTTGCTCTCCACCGAGCAGGGGCCGGCCATCACGACGACCTTTTCCCCGCCGACGCTGACCCCGTTGGGAAAGCGAACGATGGTGCCTTCAGGCCGGAAGCTGCGTCCGGCGAGTTTGTAGGGCGAGGAGATGCGGATGACTTCCGCGACGCCGGCGAAGACCTCGAATTCCTTGTGGTCGAAGGCGCCGGGCGTGCCCACACCGGCGAGGATGGTTTGCACGGCGCCGGTGGTGCGGTGGACGTTGAAGCCGATTTCCATCATGCGCTCGACGACGGACTGGATTTCTTCCTCGGTCGCGCGGACCTGCATGGCTACGATCATTTTTCTTTTCCCTGGGGATTCTGTACGGCGGTTCCGGGGATGCCGGGGCGCGAGGCGAGCTCGTTCCGTTGCAGCGCGCGCATAACATCAACGATGCGCTCGTAAATATGGACGAGCTCAATGTCGGGCAGCGGGCCCGGGTTGTGCGTGCGAACATTTTCGAAGATGACGCGCTCACGATTGGGTTCGTAGACGGGCAGATCCGTGACGCGCTTGAGGCGGCCGATTTCCTGAGCCGCTGCGGCGCGCTGGCTGATGAGCAGGACGATTTCCCGGTCGAGTTCGTCGATTTTGCGTCGCCAGGCTTCGATATCCATGATGATCCTTGTCGCCCGAGCACAGGCGCGGGGCGGGGAAGAAGTGGCAAAAAGCTATCGTATACGGGATCAGCGAGCGGGCACTGCGGGCTCGGGAACGCCGCCGCGCAGGCCCTGAATAAATCGGGCGATGGAGGAGGCGGCGTGTTGGGGGCCGGCCTGCTCAATGGTGGCGACGAGGGCGCTGCCGACCACTGCTGCGTCAGCGAATTCACCGACGGCGGCGAAGTGTTCCGGATTCGAAATGCCAAAGCCAACGGCGATGGGAAGTTTTGTGAAGCGGCGCAGGCGACGGACGAGCTGTTCAGCGTCGGAGGCGATGGATTTTTGCGCGCCGGTGATGCCGACGCGGGAGATGGCGTAGACGAATCCCTGGGAAACGGCTGCGATGCGCTCGAGTCGCTCGTCGGGGCTGGTGGGCGCGGCGAGAAAGATGGGGGCGAGGCGATGACGATGGAGCGCGGCGAGGTATTCGTCGGCTTCCTCGACGATCATGTCGGTGACGAGGACGCCATCGACGCCGGCTTGCTCGGCAACAGCGCAGAAATTTTCGAGGCCAAAGCGAAGGACCGGATTGTAGTAGGTGAAGATGATCAGGCCCGCGTTGGGACGTTCGCGGCGAAGGCCCGCGGCGAGCGCGAGGACATCGCGGAGACGGGTACCGTTTTTCACGGCGCGCTCGCTGGCGCGCTGGATGACGGGGCCGTCGGCAAGCGGATCGCTGAAGGGGACACCAAGCTCGAGAACGTCGGCGCCGGCATCGATCGCGGCGATGGCGACGTCGTGCGTGGTTTCGAGATCGGGATCGCCAACGGTGATGTAGGCAACGAGGCCGGGTCTGGAAAAACGAATCGGCATCGTGGCTACGCTCCGGAAAGATTGAGTTCGCGCGTGAGGATGCCGATGTCCTTGTCGCCGCGGCCGGAGACGTTGACGAGCACGATGTCGCGGTGGCTCAGAGTGGGCGCGAGACGGATGCATTCGGCGATGGCATGCGCGCTTTCGAGCGCGGGAATGATGCCTTCGGTGCGCGCGAGGCGGAGCGTAGCTTCGAGGGCTTCGGCATCGGTGGCTGAAGTGTATTCGGCGCGGC
>DATAZC010000245.1:0-53427 GCA_036272255.1 Acidobacteriaceae bacterium
CATGGATCCTCCGGAAAACAACCAACGATAATACCGGAGACGAGCAGCCGTAGTGGACGCGAAGGCAATTTCGCGGGTGATTTGTGGTCAGGGGGCCAGAAGCTGCGACGGAATGGCGGGAGCGGACCGGGAGCAGGGTCAGCGGCGCGGGAGATCAGAAGGTGGATTATCACGGGGCGCTACGGATTGTTCGTGAACGGCGAGCCCCTGTCCTGCCAGCCCGGAAGCCTGCCCCTGCCCCTGCTCAATGGGGCCCGGCGCGTCGGCCATCGCTGGGTTAAAGATCGCCGCATGCGGATCGGGATGGAATCGCCCATCGCTGAAGTAAGCAGCGATCAGGGTTCCGGCGATGTAGGGGTGCAGGACAGCAATGGGCACCACGTACTTCTTTGACTTGATCAGGGATTCGACCACGCCATCGACCGGGGTGCTGCGCGCGATCGTGCCGGGCACCTGCGGAATCACGAAAGTGTACATCTCCGCGTCGGGATGGCGGCGGCTGTACTTCACCAGGGATTTTGCGGCCTGCTTGGGCGTCATCATGCCGGCATCGGCAATGAAGTTCCGGTGGATGGAGTGTGGGTAATAGAAGTTGAGGATTTTCTCAGAGAAGTTGGCGCAGTTATTGAAGAGCAGATTGAAATGCGAGACATTGCGACGGGTATTGAATCGCTCGATCAGCCGACGGTCCTGTTCGGCGGTTGTATTGACTTCGAACCCCCAGATGCGACGGTCGTAAGACGCTCCCACCAGCTGGATCCACTCACCGCGAGGAATCTCGTGTTTCGGATCGTCAGGGACGAGGTCTTCCAGGTGGTCGCGCCGATAGGTATCGCGTAGCTTGAGCTCGAGTTTGGGCGTGGCGCTGTCGGGAATCTGCGACGTGTCGTCAACGGCATAGAGGTAGGCGAGTAACGGCATCGCCAGCCAGTCGTAGCCATCGACGCGGTGATAACGGCTAAGGACAACACCGGTTTCGCCCTCTTTGCAGGGGCGGAGGCGGGTGGGAGTATGGGCGCAGACGCCGCTGAGGTAGATGGCAGCGTGGCCGGTGGGATTCATGGCTCCGAAACCGCCAAAAGGCTCTTCGAGCAGGAGCGCCGCATCGGCGTGGGCCGAAGAACAGGCGAAGACTGCGCAGGCTAAGGCCAACAGAATCTTGACGGTGGATCGCATTGGATTGTGCGGTCTCATCATTGTCTATGAGGTCGAGCCAGTCCATCGGACCCGGAGGTGGATACCGAAATCTTAACCCGAGTTTTGGCAAACTGTTGCTGTGTTTGCAGCCAGGCAGATTGCAGTGGTGTGTAGCCGGATCTCACATGTTTAGATGCAGTTTGGGTTGCTGGTAGGCTGCTGAGAGATGCCTGCTCAAAGCCAATTCGCGCCCGGCCAGACCCTGCTCATCGACGCCGACGACACACTGTGGGAAAACAACATCTACTTTGAACGCGCCATTGCAGCGTTCATTTCCTATCTCGACCACAAGGAGTACACGCACGAAGAAGTGCGCCAGAAGCTGAACGAAGTGGAGCGGGAGAATGTGCAGCTGCACGGCTACGGGCTGGGAAGTTTTCGCCGCGCGCTGGTGACATGTTTTGAGCGGCTGTCGACGGGGCCGATCTCGGCGGAGAAGCACGAGCGCATCATGAGCTTTGCGCAGTCGATCGCGGATCAGGAGATGGAGTTGTTAGAAGGCGTGGCGGAGACGCTGCCAGTGCTGGCATCGCGGCACAAGCTGATCCTGATGACGAAGGGCAACCAGGTGGAGCAGGTGGACAAGCTGGCGCGGTCCGGACTGGGCGTGCATTTTTTCGGAGTTGAAGTGCCGAAGGAGAAGGACCCGGATGCGTATCGCGAGGTATGCGGCAAGTATGAGTTGACGCCAGGGACGACGTGGATGATCGGGAACAGTCCAAAGTCGGATATCAATCCTGCGCTGGCGAGTGGACTGCATGCGGTGTATA
The DNA here is from genome assembly GCA_036272255.1 of Acidobacteriaceae bacterium. Lineage (GTDB taxonomy): Bacteria > Acidobacteriota > Terriglobia > Terriglobales > Acidobacteriaceae > Palsa-343. The sequence goes on from DATAZC010000245.1 coordinate 1,968, forward strand.
TCCACCACCCGCACACGTGGGTGCTGGAGCACGAGGTGCGGGATGAGGCTCCGGCGGGGCAGCGGCTGTTGGAGGTGGAGAATTTTGGGGAGTTGCTGCAGTGGTTTTGAGGGGTTGGCATAGGGCGTCGTTGCTCGCGTGCCTGGCAGTGGGTGGCGCGGTGGCATTCGCGCAGACAAACCCGGATGAAGCCGAGATCCGCCATGTCCGCGCTGCGTCGAATGAGGCCATAGCAAAGAGCGATCTGGCTGGGTTCGCGAGCAGCCTGACAGACGATTTTGTGATGGTGCGGGGCAACGGCGTTTTTGCTTCGCGGACAGAGTATGTGAAGGCTTTTGAGGAAGACTTTCATACGCCGGGATCGGTGCGCTACGAGCGGATCATCGACAGTGTGGAGCTTTCCAAAGCCGGGCCGCTGGCGGCGGAGCATGGACATTGGGTTGGGCGGCTCCCGAACGGACACGCGGCCTACGGCGGGACGTACCTGGCGATGTGGCGCCATACCGATGGCGGGTGGAAGATTCGCTCGGAGCTTTTTGTGTGGCTGACGTGTGAGGATGCCGCGGTTTGCAGCGCGTATCAAAATACTTCGAAATAATTCGGCGGCGGATGCCTGCTGTTTGGTGGCTCTGCCAGAGGCATTCTGCGGAGATACGCACTGGATACATTCTAATGGATGTTAGAATGTACTGAGGAGCATCGTCATGGTGAAGCTCAAGATCACAACGATCGGCAGTTCAGCTGGGATCGTCCTTCCGAAGGATGTGCTGGCGCGTTTGCGCGTGGCCAAGGGAGACTCTCTGTTTCTGACGGAAGCGCCGGACGGTTTTCGGATCACATCCTACGATCCGGAATTCGAAGAGGATATGACCCTGGCGCTGAAAGTGATGCGGAAGCGCCGGAATCTGCTTCGTGAACTCGCAAGGTGAATCGTTCGGACTGGAAATGGGTCCGGGACAACTCCGTTCTGGCTATTCATGACGAACAGATCGCCGAACATGGAGGCGTGCCAGGGGTCCGCGACGAGTCGCTTCTGCTATCAGCGCTCGCGAAACCCCACAACCTCGCTGCTTACGGCAAGCCGGACCTCCCCGATCTTGCTGCCGCGTATGCCACAGGCATTGCGCGCAATCATGCCTTTTTCGACGGCAACAAGCGAACTGCATGGGTAGTCGCTGAAGTCTTCCTTCTCAAGAACGGCCAGGAGCTTATGGCGAGCGATCGCGCTGGAGTCGAGGTAATGTTTGCGGTCGCGGCGGGTTCTATATCGGAAGCGGAGTTAGCGGCATGGATTCGGAAATGGATAAAGCGGCTTCCGCGGCAGCGGGAAATCTAGACAGCGGCAGTTTGCAGGGCTAGTTCTTCTAGTAGCGCGCGGACTTCGGTGAGAATATCTTCCGGTTTCGTTGCGGTGAGCGGGAAGCGGAGAACGCCTTGCGGGGTGAACTGGGCTCCGCGCTTGGCGTTTTTTGCGACGAGCTTCATGAGGCGGCCAGGATCGACGGCGGCGGTTTCGGTGAAGCGGATGTGGAGCTGATCGCGCTTGCGGTCGACCTGGGAGACGCCAATTTTTTCGCATTCGATGCGGAGGCGTGCGGCCTGCAGCAAGTGCTCGACGCTGGTGGGCAGCGGGCCGTAACGATCTGCCAGTTCGGAGCGGACTTCGTCGAGGGTGCGGTCGTCCTGGATGCCGGCGATGCGCTTGTACATGCGCAGGCGCTGGTTCTCTTCTGATATGTAACTTTCATCGATACGTAATGCGATACCGAGCGAGAGCTGCACCGCTGGACGCTCGACGCGCTCTTCGCCCTTGAGGCGACTGACCGCTTCTTCCAGCATCGAGGTGTACATTTCGAAGCCGACGGCCTCGATGTGGCCGCTCTGTTCGCCGCCGAGAAGGTTCCCGGCACCGCGGAGCTCGAGGTCGAGCGCGGCGATCTTAAAACCGGCTCCCAGGTCGGAGAATTCCTTGAGCGCAGCCAGACGGCGGCGCGCAATTTCGGTCAATTCCTGCTCGGGCGGGATGAGGAGATAGGCGTAGGCGCGGCGGTTGGAGCGGCCTACGCGGCCGCGGAGCTGATAGAGCTCCGAAAGGCCGTGACGGTCAGACCGGTTGACGATGATGGTGTTGGCGAGCGGGATGTCGAGGCCGTTTTCGATGATCGTGGTGGCGACGAGAACATCGTGCTCGTGATGCATGAACGAGAGCATGACCTTCTCCAGTTCGGACTCGCCCATCTGGCCGTGGCCGACGACGACACGCGCGGCAGGGACGAGCTCCTGGATCTTCGCGGCGATTTCGTAGATGGTTTCGACGCGGTTGTGAACGAAGTAGATTTGGCCGCCGCGCTCGAGCTCGACTTCGATAGCGGAGCGGATCAGCTTCTCGTCGAATTTTGCCACCACGGTCTGAATGGCCATGCGATCGCGCGGGGGCGTTTCGATCACGCTCATGTCGCGCAGCCCGACCAGCGACATGTGCAGCGTGCGCGGGATAGGTGTGGCAGACATGGCGAGCACATCGATTTCGCGGCGCATCTGTTTCAGGCGCTCTTTGTGCCGGACGCCGAAGCGCTGCTCCTCATCGACAATGAGCAGGCCGAGGTCGTGGAATTTGATGTCCTTCGAGAGCAGGCGGTGCGTACCGATGAGGATGTCGACGCGGGCGTTTTCGACTTGTTCGAGGATGAGCTTCTGCTCCTTCGGCGTGCGGAAGCGGGAGATCATCTCGACGGTGATGGGAAACTGGCGGAAACGGTTTTTGAACGTTTCGAAGTGCTGGAAGCTGAGAACCGTGGTCGGCGTGAGGACGGCGACCTGGCGACCATCCTGCACGGCTTTGAAGGCGGCGCGCATGGCAACTTCGGTTTTGCCGTAGCCGACGTCTCCGCACAGCAGGCGATCCATGGGCAGCGTGGATTCCATATCGCGCTTGATGTCGGCGATGGCGGAGATCTGGTCGTCGGTCTCGTTGTAGTCGAAGGCGTCTTCAAACTCGCGCTGGAATTCGTTGTCGGGCGGGAAGGCATGGCCCTCGGCGGCCTTGCGCTGGGCATAAAGTTTGAGGAGCTCGTCGGCCATGTCCTCCATGGCTTTGCGCACGCGCGCCTTGGTCTTGGCCCATTGCTGTGAGCCGAGGCGGTTGAGGATCGGCGCCGGGCCAGCTTCCGTAGAACGGTATTTCTGGATGAGGTCGAGGCGCGTAAGCGGGACGTAAAGGCGCGCGCCCTCGGCAAACTCCAGGATCATGAACTCAATCGAGACACCGTCCTGCTCAATTTCCCGCAGGCCCTGATAGCGGGCGATGCCGTGTTCTACGTGGACGACATAATCGCCGACGGTGAGATCGCGAAAGTCGGAGACGAAGGCGGCGGTCTTGGATTTTTTCGTGGCGGGTCGCGCGGTGACGTCGGCCTCATCGAAGAAATCCTGTGCGCCGAAGAGGACGAGGCGCGCATCCGGCAGGCTGACGCCAATGGCGAGCGCCGTGCGCAGGATGACGGGCGTGCGCATGTCGCCGGCAAGATAACTGGACTCATCGTAGATGTTTTCGCTGCCGGTGTGCTGGATGCGGCTGCCGAGGCGGTAGGGCAGTTCGTATTCGCGGAGCAGGTTGGCGAGGCGCTCGACCTCACCCTGGTTCGGCGCGACGAGCAGCGTGCGGACTTCCTGGTTCATCAACGTGCGGATTTGCTCGATGAGCGCGGGGATGGAGCCGTGGAAGCGCAGCGTGGGGCGGGAGTGGAATTCGATTTCGCCCAGCGTCTCGTCTTCGTCAAGAACGTCGACGGCGCCGAGCTGATCGATGTCCAGCCCAGGATGCGAGACCAGTTTGGCCTGCAGAATTTCGGGCCGCAGGTAGATGTCTTCGGGTCTGATCAGTGAGCCGATACTCGATCGCTCGTGGCGCTGCTCGACTTTGTTCCACCAGCGGTCGATTTGATTGCGGATCATCGCCGGTTCTTCGACCAGAAGTGCAGAGCGAGGGAAGAGGTCGAGCAGAGTGCCCGTTGCTGTGCCGATGCCTGCGAAGAATTCCCATCCTGGAAAGACTGAGACGCCGCCGGCGGCGATGGCTTCCTCGATGAGGTCAGGATCGCCGGCAGACTCGACGCGTTCACCGCTGAGCCGCGTATGGACGGCCGCGAGCAAGCGCTCCATGACGGGCGTTTCCGTGAGCGGCAGCAGGCGGGCCTCGTCCAGAGGCGCGGCGGAGCGCTGCGTTTCGGGATCAAATTTGCGGATAGACTCGATTTCGTCGCCAAAAAACTCAAAGCGGACGGGGCGGTCGGCTTCCGGCGAGTAGATATCGAGGATGCCGCCGCGGCGCGTGAACTGGCCGGGCATTTCGACGATGTCGTTGCGGGAGTAACCGACGCTGGTGAGGTGGGCCAGCAGGGTATCGACGTCGACTTCTTCACCACGGCGAAGAATCTGCGCGAGTCCCGCATAGAAGGGCGCGGGAAAAAGCTTCATGGCCGCGGCTTCGACGGGCGCGACGACGATGGAGGCCTCGCCGGTGGCAATTTTCCAGAGAGTTTTGGCGCGCTGCTCCTGAATGTCAGGGTGCGGCGAAAGATTTTCAAACGGCAGCACATCGTGCGCGGGCAGGCGCAGGACGCGTTCGGCGGGGATGGCCCCGGTCAGGTCGCACCCGGCGCGCAGGGCGAGATGCATAGCGTCCGCGGCCTTGTTATCGGCAACGACGACGACGGTGGGCAGGTTGGCGGCGCGAGCGAAGAGAGGGATGTAGACAGCGCGGGCGGTCGAGGTGAGTCCAGAAACACGACGCCGCCCACGGGCAAGTGCCAGGTGCCTTCTTGCCTGTTCGAAGGAGGATGAATGCTCCAGATCCGCCAACAACTCGCGGACAAAGGGGAGGATCATGCCATGTTTAGTTTAGCAGTGGTAGCGAAGCCGCTCGGCAGGGACAGGCAGTGGTCGATTGCATGAATCGGAATTGTCCTGGGATCGAGGCTAAAATCTAGGCATGTCGTACGCGTCTGCACTCGATGGTCTTCATGCGCGGGCGGGCGAACTGCACGGCGCGCCCGGACAGCCGAGACGAAAATTTCGGCTCGAAGAGATGCGGACGCTGGTGGAAGCGCTGGGGCATCCGGAGCAGCGGTTTCGATCGATTCTGATCGCGGGAACGAACGGCAAAGGATCGACGGCGGCGACACTCTCCGCCATCCTGAAGGGCACCAGTTATCGATGCGGGCTCTACACTTCGCCGCATCTGGAGCGGGTGAATGAGCGCATTCGAATCGATGGAGTTCCGATCGGCGACGAGGATTTTGCGCAGCATTATTTTCGGGTCGACGACTGCGCGCACCGGTTGGTGACGGCAGGCAAGCTGCCGGGCGATCCCAGCTTTTTTGAGGTGCTGACGGCAGTGGCCTTTGAAGCGTTCGCCGATGCCCAGGTAGATCTGGCGGTGCTGGAAGTGGGCATGGGTGGGCGGCTGGATGCGACGAACGTAGTCGAACCGCTGCTTTCGATCATTACCGATATTTCGCTCGATCACACGGAGTGGCTGGGCGAGACGATCACGCTGATCGCCCATGAGAAAGCGGGAATTTTGCGCCGCAAGGGCGTGCTGGTGACGCTGTCGCAGCATCCCGAGGCAAACCAGGCAATTGGAGAAGTGGCGGCGGAGCTGGATGTCCGCGGAGTGAATGCAGCGGAGTATGTTCCCGGCGTTCAGCGCTCGCCGAGTGGCGATTGGGAAACCTCGTTTCGGAATCAGTATGCAATCCAGGTGATGGGCGAGACGATCGAGGTCGATTCGCCGCTGGCGGGAGTGCATCAGCAACGCAATATCGCCCTGGCGATTGCGGCTGCGGTCGAATTAAGCAGCAGTCACGGTTTCATAATTACTCCGGCGCAGATTGCCGAAGGAATTCTGAAGACGGAGTGGCCTGGACGGCTGGAGCGGATGCGGATTTCGGGCAAAGCGGACGTGCTGCTGGATGTGGCACACAATCCCGCAGGTGCATGGGCGCTGCGAGCGGCGCTTTCATCGCTCGAAGACGCCGAGCGGCGACGCGGTAAGCGCGTCCTGGTGTTTGGCTGCATGAAAGACAAGGCCTACGAGGAGATGGCGCGGATTCTGTTTCCACTGTTTGATCTGATTGTGACTACGCGGGTCGAATCGCCGCGTTCGGCGACCGCTGAGGATCTGGTAGCAGCAGCGGCGAAGACTGGCGTGCTGGTGACTGCTGCGAGAGATGGGCACGAGGCGCTGGAGCGCGCATTCGCCGAAGCCCCGAAAGATGGGCTGATCGTCGTAGCGGGTTCGGTGTATCTGGTGGGCGAGGTGCGGCCTCTGCTGGATCGAGTTGCGATGGGCGCGCTATGAAGGGAAGCGTACCCACGGGGCCCAGGCCCGATCCCATGCCGCTGAGCGAACGGCTGGTCAGCAATATTTTCCGGTTTCCGGTTTTCGTTCTCGCAACGGCATTTTTTGGGAGCCTGGCGCTGGGCGCGTCGCTCTTTGAGAAGAACGGAATCCTGCAGCATCGCATCGCGCAAGCGTGGGCCCGGGCCTGCGTTGTTATCAGCGGAACCAGAGTGACGGTGCTGGGCGGCGAACGACTGAAGGGCGAGCCGGCAGTGTACGTCTGCAACCACCTCTCCTATATGGATACGCCAGTGATCTTCAGCTCGCTTCCATTTCAGTTTCGCATCGTCGCGCGGCACGATTTGTGGAAGCTGCCGTTTATCGGGTGGTGGCTCAACCGGTCGGGGCAGGTGGCGGTGGATGTCTCGAATCCGCGCGCATCGATCGCGAGCCTGATTGGTGCGGTGAAGACACTCAAGGCGGCGATGCCGTTGTTCATTTTCCCTGAAGGCGGACGAACGGAGACGGGCGATGTGGCGAAGTTTATGAATGGACCGGCCTTCATGGCCATTCGCGCGCAGCTGCCAGTCGTGCCCATGGCGCTGATCGGTACGCATGAGCTTCTGCCCATCCACGCGCAAACCATCCACAGGGTACCGGTGACCCTGGCCGTAGGCGAGGAGATCGACACTCGCGGCATGACCATGAAGCAGGTAGATGAGTTGACGGCGCTACTGGAGGATCGCGTCTCGGCGCTGTATTATGAGCACTCCTGGCGGAAAAGGGCGGACGGGGCGTCCGCGACGCAGGAACGCAGCGCGGAAATTGGGAATCTGGAGTCAGTAACAATTTCTCGGAACCTGCAAGCAACCGAGGAGGCGCGGAGACCATGAAAGCACCACGCATTGCGATTCCGGAACCTAATTTTGCAGACAGGGAATACAGCGAGCGATCATGGCCGCAGTACGCGCGGGCTGTGCAGTTGGCGGGCGGCGAGCCGGTCAAGGTTCAGCTTCAGGATTCGCCGGCAAAGGTAGCGCAGCTGGTGGCGTCGTGCGAGGGCGTACTGTTACCGGGCAGCCCGGCCGATGTGAACCCACAGAAATACGGTGAAGAGGCAGACCACGATTGCGCCGCGGCCGACCCGGCGCGCGAAGCTGTGGATGAACTGCTCCTTCAGGACGCGTCGAATCTCTACAAGCCGCTGCTGGGGATCTGCTATGGATTCCAGTCGCTGAATGTGTGGCGCGGCGGAACGCTCCTGCAGCATCTGAAGACCGCGGTGGATCACACGGCGGGAAGCGCGGTAGCGGAAGCGCATGCGGTCGAAGTCGACGTGCGGTCGCGCCTGCGAAGAATCCTGGGTCTGGGTTCGCGATCAACGCAGATGGTCAACAGCAGTCATCATCAGGCGGTGGGCGTGCTCGGCGATGGGCTGGTGCGCGCAGCGTGGTCGGTGGATGATGGCGTTGTCGAAGCGGCTGAGGTACACGGCGATCATTTTCTGGTCGGTGTGCAGTGGCACCCGGAGCGAATCCTCGATGAGAGCAAGGCGGCGCAATGCCTGTTCCAGTCTTTTGTGGATGCGGCAGCGGCGTGGGAGCCGCGGATGATCAGCGAATCCGTCGTGGATTAGAAACTCAGGGTGTAGGGAACAGGGCGCGGCGGCGCCTCCGAACGGTCCGCTGTACTTCCCATAGCGATGAAACAACCGGATGAATATCGATTCTCGCTGGATGCAGCAGGGCTGGATGCGAAGGCTGTCGAGCGGTTCGAAGAGTATCTCGCGCTGCTGTTGAAGTGGAATGCGCGCATGAATCTGACCTCCGTGCGCAACCCCCACGAGATCGTGCGACGACATTTCGCCGAGTCGATTTTTGCGGCGGCGCAAATTCCCAAACCAACCAGGACTTTGCTTGACTTCGGATCTGGCGCGGGTTTTCCAGGGATCCCTATTGCTATCTGTCGGCCGAAGATCGGGGTGACGCTGGCGGAGTCGCAGGGGAGAAAGGCGGCATTTTTGCAGGAGGCGGTCCGCACGCTGGGCCTGAAAGTGGAAGTGTGGCCGGGGCGCGTGCAGGCGATGGAGTCCGGGCGCGTGTTCGACGCGGTGACGCTGCGTGCCGTCGACAAGATGCCGGAGGCTTGTCGCGCGGCCGTCGAGCGGGCTCCCAGGGGCGGTTGGATCGCCGTCTTCACGACCCGGAAGACCGAGGTGGCGCTGGAAAAGGTGCAGGGAGTTCGGTGGGAGATAGGGATTGAGATACCCGGATCGGAGCAGGAACTGCTGAAATCGGGGTATCGCACCTGACGCTCGGTGCGTCCTGGTACCGGTGAATCGCCATTCCGTCTAATTGGGCGTGGGCGGCTCCACGTGTTCGATGACGACGCTCTCGACCGGAGCCCTCTGGGGATCGAGTTTCAGACCCAGCTGCTCCTGCAGTGCGGTCAAGAGCGGTGGGTAGTCGGGACCCGGATCGGACGACCCGGCGGCGGCGGCCGACAAACGTTCCGGGGCCCAGTGCAGTGTGAAGTCGTATTCGCCCGTTAGTCCCGTCTTGTCCATAACAACGCGCGATTCGGTCTCCGATTGGCCGCTCAGCATCGAGGCCAGGCCCTCCATCTTCATGCCGTGGGCTTCGACCTCGGCAGTCGTGGGACTCATGGACATCCTGGTTCCGCGAAAGCCGGGACCGGGCTTTTCGCCGGGACCAGGCGGCGGTGCCTTCTCCCCGTCCGGCGATTCGGGCGGAGCAGGAGCGGCGGCGGTGAGCTTCGGCCCTCCTTTGGCGACGACCAACGCATAAACCGGCAGATCTCGCGTTTCAATGTGAATCTTGAGATGGAAGCGATCGGCGAGAAGTGCCTGCAACATCAGGCTGGTGATGCGACCCCGGTCTTTTGGGGCCATGCTCTTCATGCGCGCCACGTCGTCCGGGTCGACCTTCGCGTCGATGTCAAAATGCTGATCGAGGAGCGCGTCGGGGCCACCGATCAGCTGGCCGTCCGTCCTGGCCCCCCAGGCGTTCTTGATGATCTGGCGCAGCTGTACATTTTCGACGCTGAAGCCAGTAGGGGTGATCATGATGCGCATGTTGCCGGATTCCGAGGTGTTCGGCTTGATGGTCGCAACTTCGAAAGAGGGGACCGTCTCTCCAGCCTTCGCGAGGGTGAGCTGGGCATGGAGCATAGCTGCTTCGAGGAATAGCAACGCAGGACAGCAGAGGGCAAATGCGAGCAGCCAGGATCTTCGGCTCATGGGATTGAATTGTGTCACGACTCGGTTCTGCTGCGGAGTTGGACGCAGGCGCCGCGGCGCCTGCTCTGCTTTGACGAGCAGCCCACGAGTCCGGAAGCAGCACGAATCGTTGACTCAGTCGATGCCGGCGGGATTGAGCGAAAGATTGCGCGCGTTGGTCACATTGTCCGGCTCGTCGTGGAAGGTTTTGCCTTCGTGGTAGGCGTACTTTTTAAACTGTGAGCCGACCCTGCGAATGCAATCCTGCCAGCCGTCGTCCCAGGTAATCTCGGCATCGCCGTTCACATACTCCCAATGGCCGCGTTCGCGATCGAGAGCGTTCATGGTGCGGGTCGCTGAGCCGTCTTCATGCAGGGTGATGTAAAAGTTGTCTCCGTTCCCCTGTCCAACCTCCCACTTGCCGAGGAGGCGCGCCCGCGAGGGCCCGGGTGTGCTGATCATTCCGGCCGGCACTGCAGCCGGAAATTCGAGGCGCTCCACGCTGTCGAGGCTCACGCTCTGTCGATGGCCATCCTTAAAAACGATGATCAGATTATTCGGCCGAGAACCGGTCTGGGCCAATGCGGCGGGAAGCGCGAAGACGGTCGCGACGGCGAATAGGCTCGCACTGATGAATCTGTGCATGGCGGGTTTCCTCATATACGTCAGCGGCGCGGCGGGGAGGGGAACCGCGCCATAAGCAGGTACGCGCCAGCGCCAAAATTGGTTCCCGGAAAGACAGCGGTGCGCCGGCTGTAGGATGATGGGATTCCGGAGGAAGACTTGGCCAACGAAACAAGGCCCCGCGGCGTATCCCGTGCTTTACCGAGCCAGCCCTCGTCCGTGCCGGAGCAGGAAAATCCCTACCTCCGCATCTTTAAATCGAATGTGTATGTCCGGGACCACGATCGCAGCCTGTCGTTCTACGCGGATCGGCTGGGATTCAGGGTCCTGGCCGACGGCCGGTTCGAATTCGGGCGCTGGGTGGCCGTTGCTCCGCCGGATGGCAGCACGATTCTGGCTCTGATCGCGCCTCGGCGTGGCACCGAGAATTACAAGCTGATCGGGAAGAGCACGAACGTCAGCTTCATCGCCCAGGATATCAACGCGACCTTCGAACTCTGGCGGGACCGTGGCGTTCATTTCCTGCAGCCTCCGCAGCCGCAACTTTGGGGTGGCACTTTCGCTACTTTTGCCGACATTGACGGAAATATTTTCGAGCTGCTGGGTTCGGACGAGATCAGCCGGGAGATTGAGGCGCAACGGCGCGCGGCCAGCGAGATGGTGGAGCGGGAGCGGCGGGTCGCGCAGGAGTTGGAGATCGCCAAGCAGGTGCAGGCCAGGCTTTTCCCGCAGAGAACCCCCGCCCTGAGGACGCTTGACTACGCGGGTGTGTGCATCCAGGCGCGCCATGTGGGCGGCGATTATTACGACTTCTTGTCATTCGGGCCAAACCGGATCGGGCTGGTTCTCGGCGATATTTCCGGCAAAGGGATCGCGGCTGCGTTGCTGATGGCCAACCTGCAGGCAAATTTGCGCAGCCAGCTGGCCCTGGCCGGCGATTGCCCGGAGAAATACCTGAAGGCGGTGAACGAAACGTTTTTCGACAATACCGTAGACAGCGCGTATTCGACTGTCTTCTTCGCGGAATATGAAGATGATGTGCGGACCATGCGCTACGCCAACTGCGGGCATCTTCCGGGGCTTCTGCTGCGCGCCGATGGCTCGGTGGAAGAGCTGGATTCTACCGGAACGGTGCTGGGGTTATTCCGCATATGGGATGGGCACATGGGCGCATGCCGGCTGGCGCCGGGAGACATGCTGGCTCTCTACACCGACGGCGTGACGGAAGCCTGCGATGCCGAGGGTGAGGAGTTCGGCCCGAAGCGACTGGCACGGGCGTTGAAGCGCAGAAAAAAAATGGACGCCAAAAAAACAGTGGATGCGGTGCTGGCAGAAGTCGAAGAGTACTGCGGCGGTAGCCGGGAAGACGACATCACGTTGATTGTGGCGAAGTGCAGGTAGGGTGCGGGATAAAACAATTGTAACAATTACTGTTACAATTATCCTGTCCAGCGAGTTGCGCCGCCAGTCATACCCGATATTGAAGAACCGCCTTCTGGACGCGCTCGACCATTGGCGTGAGGTCCTTCATCAACTCGGTGGTGTGCCGCACCGTCGCTTCGTTCTGTTCCGTCATCGCTGCCACCTGCGAGATGTTGCGGCTAATCTCATTCATGGCTTCCGTCTGTTGCGATGAGGAATTCGAAATATCGGTGACCCTCCGGACGGCATTCCCCATCAGCTGATTGATACCGTTCAGAGCATCCTTGGCTTCCTGCACCATTGTGACGCTTTCGGTGACCTGAGCAGCGCCATGGCGCATGCCCTTGATGGCGCGGTCGCTGTCCCCCTTGATCTTGACGATCAGCGATTCGATGTTGGCGGTCGCCTTCATGGTGCGATCTGCGAGGTTGCGGACTTCGGTGGCAACCACGGCAAAGCCCCTGCCGGCCTCTCCGGCGCGGGCCGCTTCGATGGAAGCATTGAGAGCCAGAAGATTGGTTTGGTCCGCGATCTCACGAATGACGCTGGCGATTTGGCCGACCTCGGCCGAGCTGCTGCCCAATGCTTCGACTTCAGCCGAGGCGCCTTTGATCGCCGAGGCGAGCTCATGGATCTGCTGCGCGGCGCGCTCGGAAACTCCCGCGCCGGCGATGGCTTTTTGGCCCGTCTCTCCCACGGTCGTTTCCGTGCTGCGCAAATGGTCGGCGACTTCACGAATTGTGAGGCCGAGCTCTGCGGCGGCGGCAGCCACGGATGAGCTGGCGGCCCTTTGAGAATTGGCCGCTTTGTCGATCTCAAGAACCCCGTTGAGCACCTCTTCTGTTCCCATCTGTAAGTGCCCGACTGCGTCACTGATTGAGAGCACAGTCGCCTCGACCCAACTTGCAAGCAAGGCGATCCTGCGCCCAATGGAGCCAAGGCAGTCTTCGCGGTCTGTGTCGAACGGGGTTTTTAGGTTCCCTGTACTTAGAACCTGTTCAAGGTACCGGTTGACTGCATCGAGGTCGCGATGGAGTTTGCGATCGGCGAATGCGACTCCGACGAGGCTAACGACAGCGCTCAAGGCAAAGCCAACCTCGGCAGAGTAGCGAAGCACCGCGTAAGAAGTTGCGTCGACCAAGGCAAACCATCCGAGTACGGCGGCAACAATCGCCAGAACCATGCTGGAACGCATCTGCGACGAACAACCAAGGAAAAACTCCAGCCAAAATGCCCGGCGGGCGACAATCCGGCCATCGACGATGGAGATGCTGCGATCCCCTTCACGAACCCGGCGATAGGCCTCGCTGGCGGCCTGGATCTGCTCTCGGCTCGGTTTGAAGCGGATTGACTGATAACCCACAACGCGGCCCTCTTCACGAACCGGGGAGGCGTTCGCCACAACCCAATAGAATCCGCCGTCGCTGCGCCGATTTTTGACCACGGCTTGCTAGGGCCGCCCAGCCTTCAGTGATTTCCACATATCCGCGAATGACTCCCTGGGCATGTCGGGGTGACGTACGAGATTGTGGGGCTTACCCAGCATTTCCTCGACGCGATAGCCACTGATGCCAGCGAAGGCATCGTTGGCTTCCGTAATGTGGCCCTTCAGGTCGGTACGGGAATAGATAAAGACGTCGGAAGGAAACGGCTGTTTCGACGTTGGTGACGTGAACCTTCACAGTTGCAGCAGCCATGAAACTCCCTCGCACGCTACGGGTGCTACCGTAGCTATCGTCCGAAGATTAAATAGCTTGAGGCTTGTTCCACGTGGAACACGTAGCAGAAGAGGGTCGAACCTCGTCAAGGTCCAGTGAGGTTCCACGTGGAACATCGGATTCGAGGGCACTTATTTATCAAGAAAGTGTAGGGTTTTCCACGCGGTATCCTTTTCCCGCAACTTGCCGGTAATAATTCGTCCAAGACGTTATCTGTCAGAGAACACGCCGCTTAGGATCACCATCGAAAAGGTGAGCCGTCGTCCTTCCACAGATCGAGCCATGTTCTGCACAGGCAAGGTCCATTGCGGCGCAAGCTCCGGACCAGTAGGCTTTTCTAGTCATGGGGAAAGTGCTCGCCGTAGTCAACCAAAAAGGCGGCGTGGGCAAGACGACCACCGCCATCAACCTTTCGGCAGCGCTGGCTTTGGAAGGTCTCGAGATCCTGCTCATCGATTGCGATCCCCAGGCCAACTCGAGCGGTGGTTATGGAATCCCACGCGATGCTGACCGGCGGTCGTCCTATAACGTCCTGATGGGCGAGGCGTCGATCCCTGAAGTCGCACTGAAGACTGAAATCGATACGCTGAAGATCGTTCCCTCGAACAAAAACCTCACCGGCGCGAACGTCGAGCTGATTCAAATGGACCGCCGAGCTTTTAAGCTGAAGGACGCGCTCGAGACGGTTCGAGCCACGTACGACTTCGTAATCCTCGATTGCCCACCCGCACTCGACCTGCTCACTCTGAATGCCCTTGTCGCTGCAGACCGGCTGCTGGTGCCCATGCAGGCTGAGTATTTTGCGCTGGAAGGGATCAGCGAGCTCATGCATACGCTGGGACGGGTTCGAGAGGCCTTCAACCCCGCCCTGGAGATCGAGGGCGTTCTTTTGACGATGTATGACGATCGCACGAACCTCGCGCAGCAGGTCACCGACAACCTGCGCGAGTTTTTCAAGGACAAGCTGCTGAAGACAGTGATCCCGAGGAATGTCCGCCTGGCTGAGGCACCCAGTTATGGCAAACCCGTCATGCTCTACGATCCTCGGTCTCGCGGGGCAGAGAGCTATCGGGAGTTGGCGGAAGAAATACTATTGCGCAATTGGATTGAAAGTCCGGCCGCTAAAGAGCGGAAGGCGTCCGCTACCTATCAGGGAGAAACGAAAGTGCGATTCTGGCCGTACGCCTGACACTGGCTGCGCAATGCGACTGCTCCTCTTGAGGCACAAGGATGGGTTCACAACGTTCCACGTGGAACATCGTCGAGGTTGAATCTTGAAATTGGATTGTTTGAGGTAGAAACCAATGCAAACGGCCACGGAAGTCCCGAAGCGGAAGGCCTTGGGAAAAGGATTGGAATCGCTGTTACCGCGCGGCAGTGCGACCGTCGAGTCAGGCGCGGCGGAGAGCGGCGAAGGCAAACCGCGGGAGATTCCTGTCGGAGAGATTGAGCGAAGCCCGTTCCAGACACGAACGCGTTTCGATGAGGTTCAGCTGGCCGAACTCGCGGAATCGATTGCCGCAACCGGAGTGGTGCAGCCGATTGTGGTCCGGCCGCTGCCACACGGAAATTTTCAGCTGATTGCCGGCGAGCGGCGTTGGCTCGCCTCTCAGCGCGCCGGCAAAGAGACCATCCCGGCCATCGTGCGACAAGTTTCGGACGAGCAGGCGATGGAGATGACCATCGTCGAAAATCTGCAGCGCTCAGACCTGAACCCGATGGAGCAGGCCCGCGCCTACGAGCGGCTGTCGCGGGACTTTCAGCTCACTCAGGAGCAGATGGCGAAGCGAACCGGAAAGGATCGCGCGTCGGTGGGGAATTTTCTTCGGCTCCTGAAGCTGCCAACCGAGGTACAGAGCCAGGTAGAAGAGGGGATTCTTACCTTTGGTCATGCCAGAGCCCTGTTGCCCCTCGAAGACCCACAGACCATCCTCAAGGCGGCAAAAAAAATCACATCTCTGACCATGTCTGTCCGGCAAACCGAGAGCTATGTGCAGAAGATGCTGCATCCGGAAGAACACAAATCAGAAGGCGAACAAAAGGAGAATGTGCTCGATCCCAATGTCCGGGAAGTTCAGGATTCGCTGCAACGAGCGCTCGGACTCAAAGTGCGCATCGAGGACCGTAAAGGGCGAGGGCGAGTGATTATCGAGTACGGGCAGTTGGAGGAATTCGACCGGCTACTGGACCGGTTGCGGCGCTAACAAACGGCGTAAATACCTGATACTACGGGCTATTTTCTAAGCGCTGCGAAAAGTCTGTGCACTTTCTGCCCTGACCCTCGGGAGGGTCGCGCTGAACATTTCGTTGATCTTCTCGGCTGCGCGCCGCATGGTGAAGTGGGCCGCGAAGCACGGTCGAGCGCGCGCAGCCATTGCCTCTCGCTGCTCGTCGGACATCTCGAGCCATCCCCGAAGTAGTCGTTCTGTGCCCTCGAGAGTGTCGTCCTCAATGAGACCCGCTCGGCATTCCGCAATCTGCCGCCAGATGTTCACCTTGTTCGTGGTTAGAACCGGCCGCCCCGCTGCCAGCGATTCAGCTACGACGATGCCAAAGTTCTCAGTGTGGGAGGGAAGGATAAAGGCATCTGCGGCGCGCAATGCGCCCCACTTCAGATCCCCGCGGATCATACCCGGCCAATGCACTCGATGTGCGATGCCGTGTTCCGCGGCCTGTTGTTGAAATTTGCGCTGGTCGCCTTCCTGATCAGGCCCTGCAACCACAAGATCGATGCCGGGATATTGCGAAGCGATTGTTGCGAAGGCGTCGATAAGAAGATCGCAACCCTTTTTGGAGTGGAGCCGCGACATAAAGAGAAGAAACTGCCGGTCGCGCAGTTGGGGAAAGGCCTCCCTAAAGGCCGCTAGCTGGCCGGCGGGGTCCCCTTCCGGGTCACTAATGCCGTAAGGAACATGTACTCCATTCCAGCGATTCGGTCTGAAGCTGATACGGGCTAGTTCACGTTCGCTCTCCGTCGTGAAAAGGACCGCGAGCGCATCGCGTAAAACTGGGTACTGAATAGGCCAATAAATCGACTTCTTCAAATGTTTGACAGGGTATCTTTTCTCAAACCACGGATCGAGTGCACCGTGAATAAAGTTGAAGTAGGGCTTGCCAGCCTTTTGCGCAGCACGGCGCACCGCAATCCCCGGGAATGTCCAGATTCCCTGGATTACCACGCCGTCAAAGCGTGAGATGTTGCTCGAAAGCCACTTCACCAGTTTTGGAGAGAGGCCGTAGCGACCGAGCCAGCTCTGCCCCAAAGCATGCACCGGACACGGCATGTCTCTGAGATATGGGGCATCCGGCGGGTCGAGGCAGACAACCTCAACCGAATCACCAATTTGAGGATAAGCTTTGGCGAGTTGGCGCAGACCTTCCGGCGGACCGCCGAGGTCTGGGGAGAGACCCGCGATGACATGAAGGATATGCACTCTGGGGCGTGCGTCTGTTCGTGAATTATACCAAACAGACCCATCCCCTTGACGCGTATGGGGCCCAGAAAGACGCGGTACCGGCACAATAACTCCTCGGGGAGGTCGCGCCGTTTATCCGCAGCCCTGCGGCATCGAGCGGGATCGGTGCAGGTGACGCGCGAAATTCAAGCCTAGCTCACTGAACGGCCCATAGGATGAATTTCGTCCGAAAGATAGGGATTGGAAATCATCCTTTAGTACCCAATTGAGGGTCGTAGGCCCAAAACTGAAGAACGAGCAGACGGTTGAATCGCTCGCGCTGAGGATCCGCGGATTCAGCCTTGCCTGAATGGCCGCGAAGATGGGAGCAGCGATTCCATCGTGGCCACAGGGATTGAGCCGGCCATAGGAGTGGGCCCTACCCCACGTAGCGGACGTCGAGAACCGTGCAGTCGTCGTCGGCGGCGAGCGATCCTGCAAAGCGTTCGACCTGCATAAAGATGTCGTCAAGAGTCGCAGCTTCAAACTCAGGAGTGGCGAGGCGGTCCTCCCCAAAAAACTCGCCGTCGGGCGCCGCCGCTTCTGTAACACCGTCGGTGACAATTAGTACATGCGAACCGGGTTTCAGCTGCATCGACCCGGACGAGAAAGCGGCGCCTTCGATGAGACCGACCGGCAGGTTCGATTCGGTCAGGCGCGAGCAGCTGTCCGTATAGAGGAACGGCGGCACATGGCCGCAGTTGATGTATTCCAGGTGACCGTCGGGCGAGATCCGAACAATCGCCATGGTGGCGTATTTTTCCACGTTTTTGCTGCAGATGTAGCGATTCACAATGTCGGCAATCGTAGCCAGCGGCTGACGGGCGACCAGCAACGAATAGATCAGGCCCTGCAGCGTTGCGCCGAGGATTGCCGCCGAGATGCCTTTGCCAGAGATGTCGGCAACGATCACGGCCAGAGACTGACCGTCTTCCACAATGTCGAAGAAGTCGCCTCCACACTCGCGGCAGGAAACGGAACGAGCAGCCACTTTGGCCCAGGAGAGCGTGGGCGGCCGCACAGACATGAGCCCGCGCTGGATGTCAGCGGCGATGTTCATCTCCTGACGATAAACGCGCTCGCGTTCTTCCGAGACAGCAAGCTGGGCGTTGTCGATCAGAGCGGCGGCGTCGGTCGAGATGGTGCGCAGCAGATCGTTGTCGATCTGGGTGAGCGAACCGGGACGAAGACGACTGTCGAGGTAGAGGAGGCCGAGCAGGTCGGTGTCGCGCGAGGCGGCACCCGGGCGGCGCTTCCGCAAAGGAATGCAGATGACCGAACGAATACTGTGCGCGACCATGCTGGCGGAGCGCGTTTCAGGATCGGCGCTCAGCGTGTCGGTAACGATGAACTCGTTTGAGGTACTCACGGCCTGGCGCATAGCGCCATGAGAAACCGTGGAGACGTCGGTGAGACCTTCGCCTTTGTCGTTGCGTCCGAGAGCCAGCACCATTTCACCGGCTTCGTTGCGCAGAAAAACGTAGCCTCGCTCGACCTGCGTCAACTGGAGCGTGGTGTCGAGGAGCGCGGCGAGGATCTGGTCGACGGCGTCGGAGGTGTTGAGCTTGCGGGCCGATTCGAAAAACCAGCGCAGTTTGTCGAGGGCGTTGCCGGAAGCCCCGACACCCGGAATCTGGTCGATGATGTCTCGGATCGTCGATGTGTCGTTCAGTTCGCCGACAGCGCCGTCCTGGCCGCTGAGCCGCAAATTGGGGCCGTCGAGCGCACCGAAATGGACGACATCGCTTTCGCCGATGGGCTGGCGGGCAGCGGCCGGCTGGCCGTTAATGAAGGTTCCGTGGCGGCTGCCCTGATCGACAACAAAGCAATTTCCTCCTTCGAGGACAAGATCCGCGTGGCGGCGCGAGACGAAGGGATGCGCGAGGACCACGTCATTCTCAGGCAGGCGGCCGACGGTGAAGGGCGAATGCGTGATGGCGACGGTGCGCCGGTTAGCGCCGTCGACCAAAACAAAAGAGATTGAGCCGGCGTTCGTGGTGGACATGGTGGTGGAAATTATAGCCAGCGCCCGGCCTTCGCGGAACTACGTTGATAAAGCAGCACCGGCAGCCCGAGTGCGTCCTAGTCGGACGAGACGAGACGACGGCAGAAGAGGAGGCAGGCCCCGGAAATCGCCAGGCACACCGCAAACCACACAGCCCCGCCGTTGACATAGTGCTCCATCGGCGCAAACAGGGCGCGGGCGTTCACGGAAGACGCGACAACGGGGGTATGCAAACGACGCAGGAACCCCAGAATGATGGAGACCAGGACGACACCCAGCACTACACAGCCGACCGCCACCCCCGGCAATGCGCGCTTCCACGGGAACGTCAGGGGGGCAGGCGCAGCGGCTTCCGCGCTGACGGCATTCATCACCGAGCCAGCGAAGCCCGAGGACGGGAGGATGCTGTCATGGTCGGCAGTCAGGGCACGATCGAGATCTGCGTCGGTGAGCGGAGGGTTGGGCGATTGCGGGTTCATGGCGTTCGGGCCTCCTTCGGATTCTGCGGGGCAACGGTGGCGGTTGTCGAGAGGCGATGGGCTCGCGAAAATTTGCTGCGCAGCAGTTGGCGTCCGCGAAAGAGCCGGGCCTTGACGGTTCCCTCCGGAATGCGCAAGGTGCGGGCGGCGGCGGGAACGTCCTGCTCGTGGAAATAAAACAGAAGGACGGCATCGCGGTATTTCGGCGGAAGAGCGAGTACCGCGCGGCGAAGGGCCTCATCGCGGGATGCGTCATCGAAAGCCGCCGCGGTAGAGACGCGATCGTCGGGCGGCTCAGCGATTTCGTCGAGCGAAAGCGGTACGGCGGGAACGCGGCGAATCTCGGTGCGGAAGAGATTGGTGGCGAGTGCAAAGAGCCAGGTGGAGAAGGCGGAATCGCCGCGGAACTGGGCAAGATTGCGCCACGCGCGCACGAACCCTTCCTGTGCCATCTCTTCGGCACGGCCGCGGTCGCGGCAGAAGCGCCAGGCCAGATTCACCAGCGGTATCTGCCAGCGACGCACGATTCCTTCGAAGGCGGCAGTGTCGCCGGCCAGCACGCGCGCAATAAGGGCTGCGTCTTCTGAGCGCGATTCCGAAGATGGGCGATCCCCATTCACACCATTGCTTTCCTGCCAGGTAAGACCTGGCATCATGGTGCGCGGTTTCGTTTTTTCTGTCGACGGAATTCAGGAAAAGATTTGCAACCGGGTCCGCGGGAGGCTGGTCGTACCGGGTGAAGCAGCGAAAGGCGGCGCAGCCGCAGAAAGAAGACCCTTATGGATACCGAAAACGCTCGAATGGCAACTGCGATGTTCGGATTTCTGGCAGTCGGCGCGATCGCCTTATTCTCCATGATCTCCGTGGCCACCTGGTCGGAGGCGCGTCGCAAGGAGCGTGAGGCCTACTACAAAAACGACATGCTGAAAAAACTGGCGGAATCGCAGGGGCCGGGGACGGCATCAGCACTCGAATTAATGCGTGAGGAAAGCCGAATCGCGACCCTGAGAACCAAACAAGGCCTGCAGGTCGGCGGACTTGTGACCGCGGCCAGCGGATTGGGAGTTTTAATATTCCTGCGCGTGCTGCTGGGAAGGGAAGAAGGTGTTTTCCTGTGCGGCCTGATTCCGTTGTTCATTGGCATCGCCCTGTTCGCAAGCTCCTACCTCGTGAAGACAGCGGACTGATCTGCCTCTTAAACCTTATCCGCTGTGCTCGGCCGCTCCTTGTTCATGTAGTAGCCGACCCCGGCGAGCACCAGGCCGAAGGCCATCAACGCCCGGCGCGCGGGAGGTGACCAGACAGTTCTGGCGATCTGGAAGATGCTGGGCGCAGGTGTCTGACGGCGGAGATTGCGGTCGCGCAACTGGGGCGGAATGGAGCGCTGCACCGCGTCGATGAGCTCGGGATCGATTTCGCCGAATATCTTCGCCAGCGCGAGCATGTTGCGCAACCCGCGAATCGATTCAGGCTGCGCCGCGGCTTTGGCTATCTGGCTAACGATTTCGTCACTGGCTCCGACCGCGCCACGAAGAGCGGAAAGCACCTTGCGATCGTGGAGGACTTCCAGCAACTCCAGAAATTCCAGAAGAGCGGCAGCGTGTTCTGTGGGAGCTTCCGCGAGCCGCTGTTGAATCTCCTTCTGGTGGTCGCGAACTGGAATGTCTATTTGGATTGGTTTCGCCATGCTGGGTCCTACCTCTCTTTCCCGCTCACTTGCTCCGGACGAGCGGCAGGTTGAATCTGGACGAGGTTCGAGCCCGGTATCCGGTAGTCCGTGCGCGCCCATTTGCGCTCGACCTCCACACCGTTCTGCGGAGTGGCCTGGTAGAATCGATGATTTGTCGGAGGCAGTGGCGAACGCCCCTTCAATGGGAGAGGCTCGATTCGAACCGGTGTTTCTTTGTAAGCAGGCGTATGGGTCGCTTTGTCGACATAGTTGCTGGTGAGCGTGTTGATGGGCTGAGTCTGTGAGTTGAGAGGCGCGTACAGCTGTTTCCCGATTACGCGGTCCGTGATCAGGACCCGAAGCTGAATTTCCCCATCTCGCGACTTGACCTTAACCCAGCGGCCGCTTTCCAAACCGCGTTCTCGGGCCAGATCCGGCGAAACTTCAAGGAATGAGTCCGGAGCTTTCATGGCGATGCCCGGAACACGATAGGTCATGTTGCCGGCTTCAAAATGCTCCAGCATGCGGCCATTGTTCAGGTGCAGATCGTATTCAGAGTCCTCCACCTGCGCCGGCTCGTGCCACTCGATCGGATGGAATTTTGCCTTTCCGTCGGGAAACGGAAACTTATCGATATAGAGCAGCGGCGTGTCGGCTCCATCTTCGTGCACCGGCCATTGCAACGAGTTGTAACCGGCGAGACGAGCGTACGTGACTCCGGCAAAGAGCGGGGCGATCCCCGCACATTCATCCATAACATCGGACGGAGACTGATAACTCCAGCGAGCACCCAAACGATTCGCAACATCCTGAATGATCTGCCAGTCGGGGCGCGTGCCCGGAAGCGGCTTCATCACTTCATAAAGGCGCTGAATGCGGCGCTCAGTATTGACGAACGTTCCCTCTTTCTCGAGGCTGGGCGTGCCGGGCAGAATCACGTCGGCATACTGACAGGTCATGGTGAAGAAGATTTCCTGCACAACTAAAAGCTCAAGACGTTCAAAGCCGGCAGCGAGGTAGTGCTTGTTGGATTCCGAGCTGATCATGTCTTCACCGATCAGGTAGAGCGCCTTCACCTTGCCCTCGTGCATGCCGTCGACCATCAGGTGGTTGTCCATGCCGTCGCTGGTCGGCAACTGCACGCCCCAACCCTGCTCCCATCGGGCGCGCACTTCCGGGTCGCTGACATCCATGTAACCCGGATACTTATCGGGCATGGATCCAAAGTCGCTGCATCCCTGAACATTGTTATGTCCGCGGAGCGGATAGCCGCCGGTGCCGGGCTTGCCGTAATTGCCGGTGAGCAGCAGCAGGTTCGAGAGCGCAGTCGAGGTGTCGGAACCACGATGATGCTGGGTAACCCCCATGGCCCAGAGAATGCACACGCCTTTGGCTCGGACGATTTCTTCCGCCACAGTTTTCAGGGTCGCGACGGAAATGCCCGACCGCTGCTCGGCGAACTCCAGCGTGAAAGATTCGAGACTCTCTCGGTATTTTTCGAAGTCGTTGACCCGCGCGTCGATGAAATCCTGATTCTGCCATCCGTTGTCGAGGATGTATTTCGCGATGGCGTTGGCCCAGATCATGTCGGTGCCAGGTTTGGGCTGCATCCATATGTCTGCCCGGGCAGCCATCTCGTTTTTTCGCAGATCGGCAACGATGAGCCGCTGGCCGCGCAGCTTATGGGCGCGCTTGACGCGGGTTGCGAGAACCGGATGGTTTTCAGCCGCGTTAGCGCCGACGATGACGATGCAGCCGGCGCGTTCCATGTCGGAGATGGACCCTGAATCGCCGCCATAGCCGACAGTCCGCGTGAGGCCTTTGGTGGCCGGCGACTGGCAGTAGCGCGAACAGTTATCGACATTGTTGGTGCCCACGACCGCGCGAGCGAGTTTCTGCATCAGGTAGCTTTCCTCGTTGGTGCATTTCGAGGAGGCGATGAACTCGAGCGCGTCAGGACCGTAGCGCGCCCTGATGTGTTTCATCTTGTCGGCGATAAAATCGAGTGCCTCATCCCAGGAACACGAGCGAAACTTATCGCCGTCGCGGATCAGCGGCGACGTCAGGCGGTCGCCGGAGTTGACGTAATTGAAACCAAATTTCCCCTTAATACAGGTTGAGATTCCATTCACCGGTCCATCATGCGGCTCGATTTTCAGTACCTGGCGATCCCGATGCCAGACGTCGAAGGAACAGCCCACGCCGCAGTAAGTGCATACCGTTTTCGTTTTCTCTGTACGCACCATACGCATATTGGCTTCCATTTGGGAAACCTGGAGGATGGGACCATAACCGAGTTCGGGCTCGATGCCCTTCACTACGTCGATCATGTCCGTCAGCGCCTGGCGGGGGAAGCCCGTAAAATAGCCGGCTTCTCCGAGCATGGATTTTTCCATCAGCGCGTTGCAGGGGCAGACGGTGACACAGTGGCCGCAGGAAACGCAGCTCGATTCTCCAATGGTGGAACCGCCGTCCCACAAGACCCGTGGATGCTCATCTTCCCAGCGAATCGACAGGGTCTCGTTGACCTGGACGTTCTGGCAGGCTTCCACGCAACAACCGCACAGAATGCACTGGTCGGGATCGTAGCGGTAAAAGGGATTGGTTTCGTCCTTCTCATACGGCTTTTCGCGATAGGGGATGGACTGATGCTCCACTTTGAGCAGAGCCGTCGTGTTGTGGACTGTACAGTTCTGGTTGTTGTTGTCGCAGACCGTGCAGTAAAGCAGGTGGTTGCCCAGAATGCGGTCAAACGCCTCGCGCTGGGCGGCCTGGGCGCGATAGGTTTCCGTCTCAACATGCATGTCTGGCTCAAGCCGCGTACCGCAGGCGCGCGCCAGTTTACCGTTGACCTCGATCATGCACGTGTCGCACGTCTGGATAGGGCCGATTTGCGGTAGATAACAAACCTGGGCCAGCTCTTTTCCCGTCTCGCGGTTGATGGCATCGATGAGGAGTTCGCCCTCAAGGCCCCGATAAGTTCGCCCATCCATTACGAACTCGACACTCGGAGGCGTTGGGTCGGGAATGCCCCGCTCACAATTCAGGAAGTGTGGATCGGCGGTGTTGTCCAGACTCATGCCATTTGAGATGCGCCTGCCAGGGAGGGTGAATACGCAGCGACGTGTACCTGGCGCCAAGACGCGATATGACGCCGTGTGGAAAGTCCCATGCCAATCTTCCGTCGAATCGGAGAATGCTCAGGCTGCCGTTTCCTTCTTTTCTTCCTGATCGGCTTCCACCTCGACGATAAAGCCCAGTTCGCGGAGCTGGCGTGCCGTGGCATTGAACGACCGCCCAAAGTCCTCGGCGACAGCCGGGGTGAGGCCAGCGTGTACGGCTTTGGCCTTGAAGCTCTCGATATCCTTAAAACCTGGACTCCCCCCGTCGATCCGATAGGGTAGCTTCTCCCGTCCCGGCAACACAGCGCAGGCGATCTCCAGGGAGGCGTCCTTTACAGAGGCGCGGAAGTGAACGGGGGCCGGAATGTCTTCGGGTTTCGTATCAAGGGGCATTGCGTTCACCTGCAGAGAAAGATGCCTGGAAATCCGGCTGCGTTGCGTCTTTGTGCGCAGATCGCTTCCGGGGCAGCCGCCGAAAAGCGGCGCATATTGTAACCGTCTCTATTACTTGCCCACCCGTGCGATATGGACTCGCAAATTAACAGTGGCAAACCCGATTGAATACCCTTCACTCCCTTTCGGGGCCCGCGAATCGCGCTCCCTCCGTTATAAGTAACGAGAGGCGAATGACGGCGCGGCACGCGCTGTCGGATGCCAGACCGCACGATCTGAGTTTCCGTAGAGGGAGATATCGTTTTATGACAGACAGCCTGAACCCGTCACGCCGCCGCTTTCTTGAGATTGGGTCGGCAGCGCTTGCTGCCGGCGCACTGCCGGGGCGCGCCCAGACCCAGCAGGAAATAAAGGACGGCGAGCACAGCAACGCCGCCAGTCTGCCGCTGGGCAAAGAAAATGCGGCGATCTACGACCAGAATCCGGACTCAGTGACACCGCCGTTTACCGATCATGGCAACCTGCCGAGTTTCAAATATCCCTTCTCCCTCGCGCACAAACGCATCCAGCCCGGCGGCTGGACGCGCCAGGTCACGGTGGCGGACCTCCATATCTCGAAAGAAATTGCCGGCGTCGAGATGCGATTGGTGGCGGGCGGCATTCGCGAGCTGCACTGGCACAACGCGTCGGAGTGGGCGCTGATGCTCAATGGCAGCGCGCGCATCACCTGCATCGATCCGGATGGAAAGGCTTTTGTCGATGACGTGAAGGAGGGGGACATCTGGAATTTCCCCAGCGGCTATCCGCATTCCATCCAGGGATTGGCGCCGGATGGCTGTGAGTTTTTGCTGGTCTTCAACGACGGCTCATTCGATGAGTACGAGACGATTCTGCTGACAGACTGGATCGCGCACACGCCGCCGGAAATCCTGGCGAAGAATTTCGGTGTGCCGGCGTCGGCGTTTCCGCCGCTGCCGCCCGAGGGCCGGTACATCTTTCCCGGAACGATACCCGGACCCCTGGAGACGGATCAGAAAGCGGCGCAGGGAAAACTGGGCGCGTCGCGTCTGTCGTTCGATTTTCGACTGCTGGAGATGCCACCAACGAAGAAGGCGCAGGGCGGCGAGGTACGGATCGTCGATGGCACGAATTTCAAGGCTTCGCCGCAGATTGCCGCTGCGCACGTCATTCTGCATCCCGGCGGCATGCGCGAGATGCACTGGCATCCCAACGCCGATGAGTGGCAATACTACGTGAAGGGAAAGGGCCGCATGACCGTGTTTGCGGCCGCAAGCCGGGCGCGGACCATGGATTTCCAGCAGGGCGACGTGGGCTACGTACAGCAGAATTTTCCGCACTACATTGAGAACACCGGCGACACCGACCTGGTATTTCTGGAGATGTTCAAAGTGGACCATTACCAGGATGTTTCTCTGTCGAACTGGCTCACCCACCTGCCACCGCAACTGGTCTTCGATCACTTGCGGATCAGCCAGGAGACACTGGATCGGATTCCGCATGAGGAGAAGGTCGTCGTACCCTGAGCCGAACTCCGACCAACCGATAAATCATAAGTAACGCCGCGGCGGCCCGCGATGCGTGACGCCCCTGTGCCAGGGCCTCGAACTGGGCGTCCCCTATCCGGAAAGCGCACTCGCGCTGTTGCGTAAGATCCCGCGCCCCATCACCATCCACAGTTTTCAGCCGATGAAGGAGATATCCGAAGCAGAGACTGCGGGTGGGAGAACTTTCGCTCGCAGTAAGGGGAGCAGCGCTGCGTGTGCATGACGATGCGCGATGGTTCGAGGGATCCGAAATGACGGAGATGGGGGAGGCGGCCGAGATCGCTGTTCCATCCACACTGCGTCAGCTCGAGGACCAGCTGGGGACGCTGATGAGGAGCGCGGAAAGGGAGATGGAGAGCCTCGGCCGCGACTTCGAAGGACTGGCAAGTGCGACCACTGCGATTCTCGAGAGCGCGGGCCAGATCGTCGGCTGCGCAGAAGGGGAACGCATGGCGTTGATGCTGCCCGAGGTGCAGAAGCTGAGCGCAGCCGCAAAGCTGTTTATCCGCGATCGTCTGGAGGCCAGCTCGGGAATTCTCGATACGGTGATTGCGGAAGACGGTCTCCTCAAAAGGCTCTCGGATCTCACCCGAGGACAAAAGGCCATCGTGCGGGAGACGGAGATGCTGCGCGTGCTGACCAATATCGAAGTCGCCCGGCTGGGAGACGTGGGCGCCGGCTTTCAGTATCTGGCCCACGAGCTGGACGATTTTTCGCAGTCCGTGGCGCGCAGCACCGGCGAGCTGACCAGCCATACCCAGGAGCGCCGAAGGGCGATTAGCGAAACTCGTCGATCTCTGGGCGTGGAGCTGCCCGAGATGCGACAGGAATACGCGCGCATCGAGGTGAGCCTTGACGATGCCATGACCGCGGTCGACGCAACCCTGGGCGAGCTGCGGCAAACACCGGCGCGATTCAGAAACAGTGTCCAGAACGTGGCAGAAGAGATTGCGGGCGTGGTCGCGGCCGTGCAGGCCCATGACATCACCCGCCAGCAGATGGAGCACGTGCAGGACGCACTGGGAACCATTGCGGCCGCCCTCGAAAGTGGAGACGCAGCCGAAGACGGCGCCCTGCGTGCCGGGCTCGCCATTCAGGCATACCAGCTCAGAAACATCCGCGTAACCGTCGATGGGTGGCTGGCGCAGATCCGGCGATGTCTGGAAGGGATTGCGCGCATCGCTTCCGCGGAAATCCTCAGGATCGGCCCGATGATGCTGAACGAAGAGCGCGCGCTCTCCTCGCAACTGGCGCGTGTCGAGAGGCTCGAAGAGGAATGCGAGGCGGGCGACGCCAGGGTGCAGGCGAGCTTTTCCGGAATCACCGGCCTGATGCAGCTGGTGAGCGAGCATCTGGAGCGGTCGAAGTCGGTCCGGGACCGCCTGCAGTTGCTGATGTTCAATTCCATCATAGAAGCCAGCCACTTGGGCACACAGGCAGATGGGATCCTCGAAATTTCCACGACCATTAAGCGTATCTCCGCGTCGTGGGGCGAAATTACCGCGCAATCGGAGGCCGCTGCACAGGAGATCCAAACGCTGGTCGAGCAGAGCCGGGCGACTCTGGAAACATTTTCCGAAGGCGGCTACGGAGCGCTGCGCGAGGCGCGGTCCGGAACCAAAGACGCTGTCCGGATTCTGGGGGAGGCGGCGCGCTGCGCCGCCTCGCGCGGGATGGACATCGAGGCAGCGGTTCAGATGCTGAAGGGCAGCATTGCCGAAATCGGCGGCACTGGAGATCGACTGGAGATGGACTTTCGTTGGCTGACCACAGCGCTCCAGGCCATCGAAGCCGCGCGGCAACAACTCAGTGAAGGAGGCCCGCCGTGCGATGCCGCGGAACTGGAGCGGCGCTTCTCGGCGCCCTACACCACGGAGATCGAACGTGCCGTGCTGCGCGCGGCTCTTCGAGGCGATTCGTTGCCGGCTGCACAAAGTTTCTCAGGCAACAGCGTGGAGCTCTTCTGATCTCCGCGACGAGGAGGGCGTTGTGATCGGCGGCACAATCGCAGCGTCGAACTGAGGTCGAGGAGCCATTTCCGAACTGCCGTCGCGTTTCAGGAAAAGATTATCCCGGTTGGTTTTTGATTCTGGAGAAAAGCAGGATTTCTCCGATGAGGAGGATATAGGGTCGCAATGAAGCAAGTGCTGGCAGTAGACGATTCAGCGAGCGTGCGGCAGATGGTGAGTTTTACGCTGCGCAACGCGGGCTACGGCGTGAGCGAAGCCATCCACGGCAAACAGGGCCTTGAAAAGGCCCGGGACCAGAAATTCGACCTGGTGATTACAGACTTGAACATGCCTGAAATGGACGGGATTCAGATGATCGAAGGGATGCGCAGGCTACCCGGGTATTCCTTTACACCCATCCTGATGCTCACGACCGAATCCCAGCCGGAGAAAAAGGACGCGGGCCGCAAGGCAGGCGCAACCGGTTGGATCGTGAAGCCGTTTCAGGCCGAGCAGCTGACGGCCGTCGTGCAGAAGCTGGTCCGCTAGGCGGGGAGGACGAGGACTGTGGCGATCCGATTCGATCGAGACAAAACGCCGGCCGTCGTGCGGCTGGAGGGCGAAATCGACATCGCCTCGGCAGCAGAGCTGAAGCAGGTTCTGTTGGTTGCGCTGGCGGCGGGCGATACGAGGATTTCCCTGGAAATAGCAACGGGCCTCGACGCAACCGCGGTACAGATGCTTTGGGCGGCGGAGCGCGCAGCGCGAGCCTCGGGCACAGTTTTGACACTGGAGGGCTCGGTTCCGGAAACGCTGCGCGCTACCCTGCGCGCGGCGGGATTCCAGCCGCTGCCTTTTGCCGAGGAAGCCGATCCGGCGAGCGAGGTAAGGGCGTGACGGCTGACGTGAATGTGGATCAGTTCCGCCGTGGATTCCGGGAGGAAGCCCGGGAACTGCTGGTGGAGCTTGAGGCGGTACTGCTGGAACTCAACGAGCGCCACGAAGATACCGAGCTGATCGGACGCGTTTTCCGCGCCCTGCACACGATCAAGGGCTCAGGCGCGATGTTCGGCTTCGACGAGCTGGCGGCCTTCGCCCACAAACTGGAGAACGCATTCGACGAAGTCCGCAAAGGACGTCTCGCGGTAACGGCGGAGCTGATTGATCTAACGTTATCCGCTCTCGATCAGATCCGGACCATGGTGGAGGAAGGCGAGGGCGACGCTGCGGTTGACCCCGTCGCCTGCTCGGGAATTCTGGCGCAACTCCGCG
Organism: Acidobacteriaceae bacterium; assembly: GCA_036272255.1. GTDB lineage: Bacteria > Acidobacteriota > Terriglobia > Terriglobales > Acidobacteriaceae > Palsa-343. The sequence continues at coordinate 31,222 of DATAZC010000245.1, forward strand.
CGCTCACCGGAATCAGCGAGAGCGCTGCCGTGACGAGTAAACCAACCGCGAACGATGCGAAGCCAGAAACAAAAACAGAAACCGAGCCTGACGATGTCGCGAAGCGTGTATGGCACATCGCCTTTGCCCCCGGACCCGACCTGATGCGCAACGGGGCCGATCCGTTGCTGCTGGTGCGTGAGCTCGGACAGCTGGGCCAGCTCACCGTCCATGCGTCGATGGCTCTGTTGCCGCCACTGGAAAACCTCGAACCGGAGCGTTGCTATGTCAGCTGGGATATGGAGCTTTCGACCACGGCTGGGGAGGACGCTCTGCGGGACGTTTTCATCTTTGTCGAAGAAAGCTGCGATCTGACGATTGAACTCGTCAGACCTGAGATCCCTCATGCCGATGCGGAAGTGAGTGCGGGTGCAGCGGACGCCTGCATCGAACAGGAACCGATTCCAGAAAAAGAGAAGCCGGAGCCGGTGTGCGCCAACGACCTGGTCGCCAGAGGGCTCGAAGAGAAGCGAAGAAGCCCGGGACGGCGCCTCACTGATGTGCCGGAAAATGCGGCCAGCCTGCGCGTGCCCGCGGCCCGGCTCGACCAGCTGGTGGATCTGGTGGGCGAGCTGGTGACGGTGCAGGCACGGCTCAGTGAGTTTGCGGCGCAATCGCAGGAGAGCGAGGTGCTGGCCGTTGCCGAAGAGATCGAGCGGCTGACCTCAGAACTGCGCGAGAACTCGATGACCCTGCGCATGCTGCCGATTCGCGCCACGTTCGAGCGCTTCCGGCGGCTGGTGCACGATCTGGCGCGGGATCTGGGCAAGAACGTGGAGCTGACGATCGAGGGCGCGGAGACGGAGCTGGATAAGACGGTGATCGATCAGCTGGGCGACCCGCTGATGCACCTGATCCGGAACAGCATGGACCACGGCATTGAGCAGCCGGAGGAGCGCGAGGCGCGAGGCAAGCGGCCGATGGCGACCATTCATCTGGCTGCCCGGCACTCAGGGGCGAGTGTGCTGATTGAGGTTTCCGACGACGGCGCCGGCATCGACGTGGACGCGGTGCGGAGTCGCGCGGTGGAGCGTGGTCTGACTACGGCCGACGCTCCGCTCAGCGAGGCGGAGATCTTCGCGTTCATCTTCGAGGCCGGATTTTCGACCGCGAAGCAGGTCACCGATGTTTCCGGCCGCGGCGTGGGTATGGACGTGGTCCGGCAGCGCGTGGAGAGCCTGCGGGGATCGATTGAGATCGCCAGCCAGCGGGGCACGGGCGCGACTGTGACCCTGCGTCTGCCGCTGACCCTGGCGATCATCGACGGTCTGCTGGTGAAGGTGGGCGACGAATCGTTTGTGCTGCCGCTGGCCTCGACACTGGAGTGCATCGAGCTGACGCGCGAGGAAGTGGAACGGGTCAATGGCAAGCATGTCGCCAATGTGCGCGGAGAAATCGTTCCGTACATCCCGCTGCGGCAATACTTCGGCGTGACAACGCCACGGCCGGAGCGGGAACAGATCATGGTGGTTGAGTGTGAAGAAGGGCGCTGCGGGCTGGTAGTCGACGAGGTCGTGGGGGATTGTCAGACGGTCATCCGCAACCTGGGACGGCTGTACCGGCACGTGCAGGTGGTCTCCGGCGCGACCATTCTTGGCAATGGAACGGTGGCGCTGATTCTGGACCCGCAACGGCTCGTGCAGGAAGCGATTCGGGCAAAGACACATGGGGGGCGTGCGCGGCCGGGAGCGCGTGGCCAGGAAAACAGCCGTCTGCGGGACGTGGTTCTCGCAGCCAACCTCGGGGCCGGCATTGCAACATCCGCCGGCGCGAATCAGCAACGAATATAAGCACCGAGAAAGGGCAGGAACGATGCCAAGCACAGGGATCAGAGAAGGATTCAAAACCAACGGCCATCACAAGAGCAACGGTCACGCGGCACTGGATCGCGGGAACGGCGCGAAGGGGCAGGCCAAAGACGAAGCATTACTGGTTTCGCAGGAGATTATGCGGCTGGTGGAGGCTTCGAAGGAGGGCCGGCTCCAGGAGCGAGGGCGGCCCGAGCAGTTCACCGGGATGTATCGGGAGATGGTGGAAGGGATCAACGAGATGCTGGACGCGATCCTGCTGCCCATCGACGAAGGCAATCGCATTCTTGCGCAGATTTCGGGCGGCAAGATTGACGAGCTGATCGCGCAAACCTACAAAGGCGATCACGAGAAGATGAAACTGGCCGTCAATAACGTCGGCCAGGTGCTGCAGGGGCTGCAGAAAGAGCTGGTGCGGCTCACCGAGGCCTCACGGGAGGGAGAACTCTCCGAACGTGGCAAACCGGAGCAGTTCCAGGGCGCATACGCGGAAATTGTCCGCGGCGTAAACGCCATGCTGGATGCGATCCTGCTGCCCATCGGCGAAGGCAATCGCATTCTTGCTCAGATCTCGTCGGGACAGATTGAGGAACTCATCGCGCACACTTACAGGGGCGACCACGAAAAAATGAAGGTCGCGATCAACAAGGTGGCTACGGTGTTGCAGGGCCTGCAGAAGGAACTGGTACGCCTGACCGATGCTTCCCGGGAAGGACAGCTCTCTGAACGCGGCAAGCCGGAGCATTTCCAGGGCGCATACGCGGAGATTGTTCGCGGCGTGAATACCATGCTCGACGCGATCCTGCTGCCGATCGGGGAAGGTAACCGCATCCTCGCACAAATCTCCTCCGGCAAGATCGACGAGCTGATTGCGCAGACCTATAAGGGTGATCATGAAAAGATGAAGCAGGCGATCAACAACGTCGGCGCCGTGATCCAGGGATTGCACAGGGAACTGGACCGGCTGATCGAAGCCTCGAAGCTGGGCCAGCTGGCGGAGCGCGGCAAAGCGGATCAGTTCCATGGCGCCTATGGAGAAATTGTCCGCGGCGTCAACGCCATGCTCGATGCGGTGATTGGGCCGCTGAACGTATCGGCACGCTACGTCGATCAGATCAGCAAAGGGGACATCCCTTCGCGCATTACCGACAACTACAACGGTGACTTCAACAACATCAAGAACAATCTCAACACGCTGATCGACGCGATGAACGAGATCACCGCGGGCGCTGAGCAAATTGCAACTGGCAATCTGACGGTGACCCTGAAAGAACGCTCGCCCGAGGACAAGTTAATGCAGGCGCTGTCGGCCATGGTGGCCGGCCTGACGCAGACGGTGGGCGAGATTCGCACGATTGCCGGGGAAGTGGCCTCGGCAAGCCAGTCCATCTCGACCGCCTCCGTGCAGGTGTCGAAAGGCGCAAGCGCGCAGGCCGCGGCCGCCGAAGAGGCTTCCTCTTCGATGGAAGAGATGGTCTCGAACATCAAGCAGAACGCGGACAACGCACAACAGACCGACAAGATCGCGAACAAGAGCGCTCGCGATGCCCAGGAAAGCGGCAAGAGCGTGCTCGAAGCGGTCGCCGCCATGAAAGAGATCGCCAACAAGATCTCGATCATCGAGGAGATTGCGCGCCAGACCAACCTGCTGGCGCTCAATGCGGCCATCGAAGCGGCGCGCGCCGGCGAACACGGCAAAGGATTCGCCGTGGTGGCAGCCGAAGTGCGCAAGCTCGCCGAACGCAGTCAGAAAGCGGCTGGCGAGATCAATCAGCTCTCCGGCTCCACGCTGCGCGTCTCGGAAAAGTCGGGGGAAATGCTCGACAAGCTGGTGCCCGATATCCAGCGCACCGCAGAACTGGTCCAGGAGATCACTGCGGCCAGCAAGGAGCAGGACACCGGCGCCGAACAGATCAATAAGGCGCTGCAGCAGCTGGAGCAGGTCATTCAGCAGAACGCATCGGCGGCTGAGGAAATGGCATCGACCACCGAGGAACTGACCGGACAGTCCGAACAACTGGTAAGCGCCCTGGCCTTCTTCCAGACCGGAGGTGAGGCCGAGGAGCCCCGCCGGGGCGGGAAGCCTCCGCGTCCTGCGCACCCGACGCCGGCACGGGCGGCAAGCCCCGCGGCTCAGGTAACAGCGAAAGGGTCTGCGAAGGGCGGCGTAAAACTGCGGCTCAGCGAGAAACGCGATGAGCTGGACGGGGAATTCGAGCGCTACTGAAGGGAACCGAGCGGTGACGAACAGGAAAGGAGTTAAAAAGATGAGCGTGAGCGAGATTACCGAGACGCGGCAGTATCTGACGTTCCGGCTGGGGAACGAAATTTTCGCCACCGACGTGGCCAAGGTGCGCGAGGTCCTGGACCTGACCAACATTACCTCGATTCCGCGGACGCCGGAATTCATGGCCGGTGTCATCAATTTGCGCGGCAGTGTGGTGCCGGTGGTCGATCTGCGGCTCTGTTTCGAGATGTCCAAAACCGAGAGCACGCGCAATACCTGCATCGTGGTCGTCGAAGTGCTTCTTGACAACGAGCCCACGGTGATTGGCGCGCTGGCCGATTCGGTGGAAGAGGTGATCGATCTGGAGCCGGATCAGATTCAGCCGGCGCCGAGAATCGGCACGCAGATCCGGACCGACTTTATCCGCGGCATGGGCAAGCGCGACACGCAGTTCATCATGATCCTCGACATCGATCGCGTCTTCTCGGCCGACGAACTGGCCGCAGTACGCGGCATCGATGCCGGCAAACCAGCGGCAGAAACAGCAGCGTAACGGAGGCCCAGGGGCGCGCGGAATCGCGCCCCGGAACTGCCATGAGCGCACACGAAGAAACGTTGTCCGGCCGGGATTTTTCGAGGCTCTGCGCCTTCATCTATTCCGAAGCCGGCATCCGTCTGAGCACGGAGAAGAAGACGATGCTCGAAGGCCGCCTGAGACGCCGGCTGCGTGAACTGGAGATCGCCTCCTACAAACAATACTGCGACTATCTTTTCGCAGACGAGGGGCGAAAACAGGAGCTGACGTCGTTTATCGACGTCGTCACCACCAACAAGACCGATTTTTTTCGCGAACCGAAACATTTCGATTATCTGACGGAGACGGCATTGCCCGACATCGCAGCTCGATCCGCCGGACAGTCCGTGCTGGTGTGGAGTGCGGGATGTTCATCCGGAGAAGAGCCTTACACGCTGGCCATGGTGCTGAGCGACTACGCAGAGACGCATCCCGGCTTCCGCTTCCGCATTTTGGCGACCGACATTTCGACCCGAGTATTGGAGAAGGCGCAGCTGGGAATTTACACAGCCGACTCAGTAGAACCGGTGCCGCCTCCCCTGCGGCGCAAATACCTGATGCGCAGCCGTGAGCGCGATGCCGATCGGGTGCGCATCGTACCGGAGCTGCGCAGGCTCATCGAGTTCAGGCGGCTGAATTTCATGGAGGCCGATTACGGCGTGGCCGAAAAGGTCGACGCCATCTTCTGCCGCAACGTCATTATCTATTTTGATCGGCCTACGCAGCAGATGATCCTCGGACGGCTGGCGCACTATCTCAATCCGGGCGGCTTCCTGTTTGTCGGGCATTCCGAGACACTGCACGATATGAACCTCCCCCTCGAGCCGCTGGGGCCGGCGCTTTATCGGAGGCTTCTTGACCGCGCCTGAACAGAAATGCGTGGAGGTCTACGTGCAGCCGGGCGAGTCGCATCTGATACACGGACCGGCCGTTCTCCGCACGGTGCTGGGATCGTGCGTAGGGGTCACCTTCTGGCACGAGTTCATGGAGGTCGGCGCACTCTGCCATCCGATGCTGCCCAGCCATCGCGCTGCGCCGAACGGAAAAATGAGCCTGGCGGCAGCACGCCGGTACGTGGATTTCGCCATTCGGGATCTGGCCTCCCAATTCGATTGCCTCGGCGCCCAGCGGCCGGATATCCGGGTCAAATTGTTTGGCGGGGCGGACGTGCTGCACGTTCAGGAACCCGGGGCGCGCCCTTCGGTAGGCCGGTTGAACCGGGAAATGGCCCTGGAGGTCCTGCGCACCGAAGGCTTCGACGTGGCCGCATCGCAGCTGGGTGGACCCGTCGGTTTTCATATCGACTTTTACACGGCGACGGGCGAGGTTCTTCTTCGCCGTCTAAGGTGAGCTGGCGTCTGAAGAGCGAGGCAAAAAGATGAATCGTTCGAAGATTCACGTGCTGATTGTTGATGATTCGGCAGTCGTGCGCCAGACGCTCACGCACGTGCTCTCGTCGGATCCGGAGATCGAGGTGATTGCGTCGGCAGGCGACCCCTATGCCGCAGCCGAGAAGATTGCTGAACAGATTCCCGACGTCATCACGCTGGATATTGAAATGCCTCGCATGGATGGCATCACGTTCCTGCAGAAAATCATGTTGCAGCATCCTATCCCGGTGGTGATTTGTTCGAGTCTCGCCGAAGAAGGGACGCGCAGCGCCCTGGCCGCGCTCGAAAATGGCGCCGTGGAAATCGTGACCAAGCCTCGGCTGGGTGTCCGGCAATTTCTTGAAGATTCGCGGACCACGCTGTGCGATGCGGTGAAGGCGGCGGCAGGCGCCAGGCTGCGCCCAATTACCCCCAGGCGCGCGGTAGAACCCAAGCTGACGGCCGACGCGGTTCTGGCGCGGGCAACCGGCGCGATGGCCAAGACCACGGAGAAAGTAGTCATGATCGGTGCATCGACCGGCGGCACCGAAGCATTGAAGACGCTGCTCGAGGCGTTGCCTCCGGACACGCCCGGCATCGTGATTGTGCAGCACATGCCGGAGCTGTTTACGCGGGCCTTTGCCAGTCGGCTCGATGGCCTCTGCGCCATTACCGTGAAGGAAGCCGAGAGTGGCGATACGGTTCTGCGCGGCCGGGCACTGATCGCACCGGGCAATCATCATCTGTTGCTGCAACGCAGCGGCGCGCGGTACTACGTCGAGGTCAAGGAAGGGCCATTGGTGTGTCGGCATCGTCCTTCGGTCGACGTCCTGTTCCGGTCGGCGGCGCGGTACGCCGGACCCAATGCGGTGGGTGTGATCCTGACCGGTATGGGCGACGATGGCGCGCGCGGCATGCTCGAAATGAAAGATGCCGGGGCGAAGACCATTGCACAGGACGAGGCAACCTGCGTAGTCTTTGGGATGCCTAAAGAAGCGATCAAGCTGAACGGCGTAGACAAGGTGATGCCGCTGGAGAACATCGCCGGCGCCATTCTGAACCTTGCACGATAAGTACCTGGGCAGGCGGGCCACAGCGCTCCAGGCTTGGAGGATGCTGCTGTGAGGGGGCTTATCACGACAGCCGCGCATTCTGGAATGTCAACCACCGCCTGCGCAAGCTCGCAGCCGACTCATCGCATCCGTTGCGCGATAGCGGAGTGTCGCATTGTGATACACCCTCCCAAAAAGTTGTAGATAGCGTCGCTGCTTTGGTGAAGGTGTTCACAACCTTCTTCGCTATAAACAGATAGGCGGTGCGGTTGAAGGCTGGCCCAGGTTCTTCTTCGTCTCTTTCAGCTGACGCTTCCCCCTTTTTGCTCGTAACTCGCCGTCCCGGTCCCTCATAACCTGCAAGTGCCGGGCGCGCCTTGCTGGCTTATTTGTTGTGAAGGAGCTGCCGGGTTGTTCTCCAATTCTCGTTCTGTCGACGGCCTGCCAAACCTCGCGTTGGCATGGGCGGTGGTCTGTTTCGTCAGTGCGTGGCCTGAGTCGGGGCTCTCCCCGGCACTGGATGCATCCCATTGAAAGAACTTCTGTGGGGCCGCTCAGAGCCGGAAACGCCGGGACAGGGGCCCGGCTCCGCGCACAGCTTTTTCGCATCCTTCGACCCTTTTGCGCCCCCGCCCCCCAGCGGATCGCTCGATCTGCGCGGCTTCATTCAAGTGCTGTTGGAGTCCCGGCACCTGACCCGCGTGAAGGAGCGGGTGGACTGGAAACTCGGCATCGGGCGCTGGACGCGGTCAAGACGCAAACCGCTGCTGTTCGAAAACATCAAGGACTATCCCGATCAACGCGTCTTCACCAATGGGCTTCTGGATCCTCTGCACATTGGGATGGCGCTCGGCTTTCACGGGGGACTTCCGCCGGCGCGCGTGATTGCGCAGGCGCGGAGGCGAGTGCGCGATCCCATCGCGCCGAAGATGGTCCGCAACGGCCCGGTGCTGGAAAACGTGGTGCCTGCCAGCGTGCTCGACCTTCTGCAGTTCCCGGTTCCGCGATGGAGCGACTACGACGACGGACGCTACATCGGTACATGGCACCTGAACGTCAGCAAGGATCCGGAGACAGGCGAACGCAGCGCCGGCGTTTACCGGATGAAATCGCTCGGTCCCAAACAGGCTACCATTAATGCCTCGAAGCGCAGCGCACTGGCGCGCCATCTGGCGAAGGCGGAAGCCAAAAAAGCCGAGCTGCCCATGGCCATGGTCATTGGCGCTCCGGAAGCAACGGTAATCGCGGCCTCAGCCGCGTGCCCCGCGGGGATGGACGCCTACGATCTGGCCGGCGCGCTGCAGCAGAAGCCGGTGGAACTGATCGAATGCATGCATCTGGAACTCCCGGCCTTCTCTGAGATTGTCATCGAAGGATTCATTCATCCCGGCGTTCGCGTCGAGGACGGGCCTTATATCGATCACGGGCGGCCCAGGACGAACCCCAGGGCATTTCTGTTTGAGGCGACCCGCGTGATGCACCGCGATAACCCTATCTTTCGCGGGAGCGCGAGCTCCAAAGAGGGAGCCGAAGACCAGCAGATCCGTGCTTTCCTGACGCAGCTGAAGCTGGCGCCCACCGACGGCTCCTGGTTCAAACAGATGGTCCACAGTCTCTTCGGTTAGCACCGCTCCCGGCAGCCGCCAATCTTCAGTCGCCAACCTTTTCCGCCAGCTCAACCCACCGCGCATACACGGCGTCGTGCTCCGCTTGCGCCGCATGCAATGCCTCCAGAGCCTCGGTCAACGCGCCTGCGTTCGTCACAACAGCTGGATCATCTACCCGCGCCTGAGCGGCGCGCAGTCGTTCGTCCGCCGATTCAATACACGCTTCTATGCCATCAAACTCGCGCTGCTCGAGATACGAAAGCTTCTTCTTCGCCGTTGCCTGTTGAGTCGCGGGCTTCTCCGCCTTTTCCAGCGGCGCCCTGGTCGCAGATCCCGCTCGCGTTCTGCGCCAGTCCTCCCACTGCAGGTAGTCCGCAAACAGCGCGGCGTAACCAGCGTCGTTCAGTCCCACCACGGCGTTCGTTACGCGATCGAGCAGGTAGCGATCATGAGTCACCAGCACAAGCGCCCCTGAGAATTCCAGCAGCGCTTCTTCCAGAATCTCGAGCGTCGGGATATCCAGATCGTTGGTGGGCTCGTCGAGGATCAGAACATCCGCAGGCTGCAGCATGAGCCGCGCAATCAGAACGCGCGCTCGTTCACCACCGCTCAGCCGCTCCACCGGCTGGTTGAGCTGCTCGCCAGTAAAGAGAAACCGCGAAGCGTAGCTGGCCACGTGAACCACGCGATCCTGATACACCACCGCATCGGCATCAGGAGCCAGCGCGCGGCGCAGCGTCAGGCCCGTATCGATCTCCCGCATCTGCGAGAAGTAAACCATGCGCAGGCTCGGCGCGCGACGGACCGTGCCCGTACTGACCGGCAAATCGCCGGTCATTGCGCGCAGCAGCGTCGTCTTACCCGCGCCGTTCGGCCCCACCAGGCCAAGCTTCATCCCGGCAAACAAACCGAAGCTGACCTCGCGCAGGATCTCACGCCCACCCAGCATTACCCCGACATCCTCCAACTCGATCAGGCGCTTCGTTTGCCTTTCGGTTGCATCGAAACTGATCCCCGCCGTCGTCGTCCGCGTGCGCGATTCAGAATCCGCCAGCTGCGCGATCATGGCCTGCGCGTTGTCGATCCTCGCTTTGGCTTTGGTGGCGCGCGCCTTGGGTCCGCGGCGGAGCCACTCAATTTCGGTGCGAACCCGGTTGCGCAGACTCTCCTGCGCCCGCTGCTGGTACTCGACATACGCCTCGCGCGTCTCCAGAAATTTCGAATAGCTGCCCTTCACCCGCAGCAGGCCGTCGGAATACATCCGATTGAGCTCGACCACTTCGTTGGCAACATTTTCAAGGAAGTAGCGATCGTGCGTGACCACGACGAAGGCAAAGCTGGGCGCCTCCAGCAGGCCTTCCAGCCATTCGATTCCTTCGACATCAAGATGGTTCGTCGGCTCATCGAGCAGCAAAACGTCGGGATGAATCACGAGCGCTTCTGCGAGAGCCAGCCGCTTGCGCCAGCCGCCGCTCAGGCTGGCGGCTTCGGCGGTCATGGCCTCATCGGCAAATCCGGCGCGCCCGAGTGTTTCGCGCAACCGTTGTTCGCGTTCGTTTTCCGGTACCGCGGCCCGTGCCATGGCCGCATCGAGAATCCCGCGCACGGTGGCGCCGGCTGCGTAGTCCGAAATCTGATGGATATAGCCGATGCGCACGCGCTTCCGAAAGGCGATCTCGCCGCTGTCGGTTTCCATCTCGCCGCCGAGGATCGCCAGCAGCGTGGATTTGCCCGCGCCATTGGGCCCAATCAGTCCAACGCGGTCCCCATCATGAAGTGCGAACGAAATATCCTGAAACAGCGGCACGGCGCCGAATCGTTTGGAGATGTTCTGAACGTTGAGGATCGGCGGCATCGTCTCTCTTCAGTTTACGGGTGCTGAAGAGCGCCCGCTGGATCGACGGACGCAATCAATCCCGATTCGCGAGGTGATACAGAGCCTCAGCATTGCCCCGCAGCATCCGGCGCGCAATCTCTTTGGCCCGATCGCGGCTGATTTCGCCATCCTGAAGCATGCCGGTGAGGGCGACGCCGAGCGCCTGGCGCGCGTTGCGGCTCGCGATCCAGGTCGATTCCGCCCAGCCCATTTCGTCCGAGTACGGGTAGCCGTCGCTGCCGAACAAAACCTTTTCCGGTTCGAACTCCAGCCATTCGCGCAGCCATTGTGCTTCGGTTCGCGGCGTCAGGAGCAGGTCCTGTCCGGAAATGTCGAGGTAGACATTCGGCTTCTGGAGCAGCGCTCCAATCTCGCGCACATAAGGCCAGCCGTCATGCAGCAGGACGAAGTTCGTCCGGCGCAGCCGTGGATCGTTGAAGAGCGGTTCCAGCAGGAGCGGATTAACGCCGGCAATGGAGAAGTAGCTGCCCCCGCCGGACATGGCGTGGAGATGAAACGCCAGACCGAGGCGGCCGCATTCTCCGGCGATATAGCCGAAGAGATAGTCCTGGAGCGGCTTATAGTCGGCTGCGTTTGGCACTCCTCCCCCAGCCCAGCGAGCGTAGATCTTCTCCACCTGTGCCCGCGGCGGATCGCTGAAGTCAAACGACCGCAGATAGGCGACCTCGAACTTCTCGGCAATGGCTCCGCCGGCTTTCTGGCGCTCCAGTGTCGGCGTAACGACCTTTGTGAGATAGGCGTCGAGTGTGGACGGCGGCGTGGACATTCCTACCGCGTAGAGATAGCGGCGACGGACAAGGTCTTCGAGACCAAAAAACTGCTGCCGATCAGGCGAGGCCGACGCGAGGCCGGAGTTGTTAAGAGGAAACAACAGCGCGTCAGCATAGGGGACCCACTGGAATCGTGGAGGCTCGACGCCACGACCCATCGCAACACGGTTGGCCAGCATGGTGCCGATCTTCGCCTGATCGAGAACCCATGCCGGATACTTCTCGCCTTGCTGTTGCTTCACGCGTGCACGCGCGTCGTTCAGCCGCTTCAGCCCGCCCCCATCAAGGGGCGGGGCGGCGTCGAACTGGTAGAGCGCTTTCCACGCTGCGCTGAGTTGCGCAAAATCCGGGCGTAGCGCTGGCGGATCTGACTGTGCTTCAAGCGAAGAAACCGGCAGCGCGTCAAATTCCCTCTCCGTTGCATCGAGCGGCGGCGCCAGCACCGGATGCGCGTGGTTGTCGATCGCCGCGATGGAGTCAATCGACGCGGCGATATCGGGATCAACAGTCGGCGCGGAGTGAGTTCCGGCACGCCCGGAACATGAGACCAGCGCCACCAGGAATACCGCGGCAGCCAGCGAGAAGATGGAATGCGGCTTGATCATGGATGGACGAAACACTCGAAGACCTGCCGCGCGATGCCTCGGTTCCGTAACACGGAGATGGTTTCATACCCCCCGCACGGCCGGCCAACCCATCACAACGGAAACGACCGTTCACTGCAAGCTCAACGGCCACGCTGTAGTCTTGGTCTGCGGCCCGCCCTGGCGTTCCAGGCAAATGACGGAGAAAGAGGACGAGATGGACAAGCATCTTCATCACAAGCAGGAACAGCTGCTCCAAAGCCTGCTGGCGGGTGAACTTCCGCATAACCTCAGCTGGGACGCGGTGGTTGAGCTGATCGGGCAGCTGGGCGAAGTCCAGCCGCACGGCGGCAACGAGACAACCTTTGTGGTCGGGTCCCAGCGCGCATTTTTCAAACACCCACACACGCATAGCCTCGAAACGGAGGAGGTGTCACGCCTGCGCAAATTTCTGCATGAAGCTGGCGTTCAGCCCTCGCAGAAAACGCTGCCCCATCCGGGGCGTGTCATTGTGGTCATCGACCATTATGCGGCGCATGTCTACCGGGGTCTCAGCGGCAGCCGTCCCGAGAGCGAAGCGTCCGTTCGGCCGTATGACCCTTACGGATTCCATCACCACCTGATCCACCGCAAAGAGGCCCACTATGAAGGCGAGCGTGTTCCAGAGGAATCATCGTTTTACGAGGAGATTGCGAAAGACCTGGTGGCAGCCCACGAGATCGTCGTTATCGGCCACGCCACCGGAAAAAGTAACGCTTCGGACTACCTGGAGACTTATCTGAAGGCCCATCATCCGACGATTGCAGCGCGTGTGATTGCAACCGAAACAGCGGATCTCTCCGCGCTTACCGAGCGGGAGATTGAGGAGATCGCAAAGAAGCACGCAGCCTGATCGTGGTGGCGTGGGGCGGCCGGCGTGGATCGAATTCGGGGGGGGGGGAATCCAGACCGGCTGATCAGATCCGCATGGGCATGATGATGTAGCGGTACTTGTACTCATCCGACCCGTCTTCGGGCCGAACCTGGCCCGCGGACTGCGCGTCCTTGAACTCCAGCCGGACCTCTCCTTCGAGACCGATGGCCTTCAGAAAATCCAGCAGGTAAGACGAGTTGAAGCCCACCACGATCGGATCGAAGCTGTAGGGCGTCTCGATGGTGTCTTCCGACTCCCCGGCCTCGGTCGACGAGGACGAAACCTTCAGCTCGTTCTGCTCGATGCGCATCTTGATGGCGCCCGAACGCTCGTCGGCGAACTGTGCAACGCGCTGGATGGATCCGGAGAGATCCTGGCTGCGCACGATGACGAATTTGTTGTTGTCCTTCGGCATCACCGCTTCGTAGTTGGGGAACTGGCCAGTGAGCTTGCGGCTGGTGAGCACGCGATGCCCGATGCGGAAGAACAGGGTCGCGTCGTCGTCGTCAAATTCGACGAACTCGGCTTCAGTGCTGCTCAACAGCGACTGCAGCTCCTGCAGGGCCTTGCGCGGGACCAGGGTCTTCTTCTCGGTGCTGATGCCGGGGAAGCTTTCGCCGCTCTTCTCAATGTGCGCCAGGCGATGACCATCGGTCGCGACCATCGCGATTGATTCCGCCTTGAGGATCAACAGCGCGCCGTTCAGGGTGTAGCGCGATTCTTCGTTCGAGATGGCGAAGATGGTCCGCGCGATCAGCGTGCGCAGCGAGCCAACCGGAATCCTGATCACACCGCCGGTGGGAAACTCAGGAACCTGAGGGAAATTCGCCCGCGCCATGCCCACCATGCGGGTGTTGGAGCGGCCGGCGCGAATCTGCACCCAGTGGTTCTCGAGCAGCTTGATCGACATGTCGCCGTCGCCCAATAGGCGGATGTAGTCGTAAAGTTTGCGCGCCGGAATGGTGCAGGAACCAGGCTTTTTCACCTTGGCCGCGCACGAGGTACGGATACTCTGGTCCAGATCGGTCGCCGTGATCACGATCCTGTCGGCTTCGGCCTCAAGCAAAAAGTTGGAGAGAATGGGGATGGTAGTCTTGCGCTCGACAACACTTTGCGTGGCCGTGAGCTCACGCAGAAGATCCTGACGGCTGACGCTGATCTCCATAGTCGCTCCCTGTACGGCCTTTTCCTCTTCGACAGCCGGCATGTTGGCTTCCCCCGATTCGATTGGACTCACTGTACACCAAGCTGGGCGGCACTCCGCAAGCGCACAGGGATCGCGATTCCATTCTAGAGTCACATGGCTCCAATCCACCCTCTGGAAAACGTGGTTGTTTTGTGAGAACCGGAAAACCGGGAGCGAGCGAGGGTGACGACGGTTATAAGGTTTTCAGATTTACTTCTTATCCAGTAGCCGTAGTCGTTCAGGTCGGAAAAGTGGAAAGGCGATGCGAAACCGCCAGCGGAGCGGCCTGGCACAGGGTGCGGGTTTTAGAAAACTCGGTTGTGGGAATGATAAGAACGAGGAAAGCTGGGGAATGCCTGCCGAACTGGGCCAGGTTTCTCCACGGCATCAACAGCGCAGCGTGAAAGCCGGTGTGGAAAGCAAGTGATGTGAGTGGAAAGGGCGGTTTGGGTTAGGTGGGGCTGGGGTTCTGGAAGGCTGTGGGATGCACAGCGGGCGGGTTATCCAAACTATGCACAGCGCCTTGTGGGGGAGGGCCTGGGGGAGGAATTTTGGCCAAAATATTCCAGTTGGGCGGAGCCGTAGGCCTCGGCTCCGCTCGCTATGACAACTATTCAGCGCTGGGAGTGTCGTTGTGGCTGATGGTCACGCCGCCGTTCACGGTCTGCACGTGAACCGTCGGGCCGCCCGAGCCGAGATCGGTGTTGAGGCGATTCTTGATCTCGCCCTGAACCGTGATGGGGAAGTTGACGTTGATTCCGCCGTTCACGGTGCCGGTTTCAAGGTGCGCGGAGTAGTGCTCCGGAACCCGCAGATCGATGCCGCCGTTCGTGGTATCGGCGTGCAGGCCGTCTCCCTGCCAGCGATCACCGTCCAGCGAAACGTCCAGTCCGCCATTCACGGTGTGCCCTTCCACTGCGCCGGAAACGTGGTCAAGCGACACGCCGCCGTTCGTGGTACCAAACCGCAGATTGCCGTCGACATGGGTGAGGTCGATGCCCCCGTTCATGGTGTGCAACTCCGCAGCCAGATGGTGGGGCACGTGAAGGTGGTAGTCGACGCTGTAGCCGGTGCGATTGAAGAAGTGCGGGTGCGGACCATGGTCGCGAATCTCGCCGCCATCCGTGTCGATCACAACCTGATGCAGCAGATCGCTGGCTTCGGATTCCGACGGCGCCCAGGCGGTGACGCGTGCTTCCAGCGCAACGTCGGAGCGATCCTCGCCTATCACGTCGATGCCGCCATTGGTCGTGTCCACATTCAGGTGACCCGAAGAAAGCGCGAACGTCGTGCGCCGCATCTGGCATACATGGGACTCGCCCCAATGATTGCCCTTGTCTTCGCAGTCGCCATTGTGCCAGTTGCCGGCTTGTGTCCGATCTGCGGCATGGACATGGTGGTGAGAATGGGGCAGCGCGACGCCCAAAAGGACGATCGCGGTGAAGCAAACGATAAACAGGCCGAATCGACGCATGGCGCGAACCTCGCCTGGAAGGTACGGGGTAGGAGGCATAGTAGTTCCCTTAAATTGCTGTTTTGGGGGATCCGATCAGATAGATAGAGGAGCACGCCAGATGCCGCAAACCTACCTTGCATCAGATCACGGAATCAGCAACTTGGCCTCGAATGCGAGGGAGAGCGGTGTCCGGAGGGCCGAAAAGTGTTCGGGAGTGGACAGGGCCGCCCCATTTGCATCGGAGCGACCCTCATCCATCCTGTCGCGTCTGCAAGGCTATTGCACAGTAGCCGATGGCGCTCCGAAAACCAGGCTCGCGCTCTTTAACTGGATCTCTTGCAGCACCCGAACCCCGTTCTCGACCGCGACCAGGACTCCACCCGCGCCATCCTGTCCCTGGACCAGTTTGGCATCCAGCAGGATCGGCGCCTTTCCTGAAGCGGCCAGCGTCACTTTGACGACAGGGCCCGTTCCATCCCACGAAACCCTGTAGTCTCCCGAAGGAATCTGCGTCGATCCCACGGTTACTGACTGGGAAATGGTGACGGTCGGAGAGGTCTTTGCGGCAAAAAGGGGGGCGACGAGCAGCGTAAGAACGACGGACAATTTCCAAAAGCCTTTCATGGTGTCCTCCTCGTATGTCAGGGTCGCAGCCCTGAACACGGTCTACGCGAGCGGAACCACGACCGTTCCTTCATCCTGCGCAAGGGCACGGTACGCAGGTAACGTTGCATCGGCGGGTAACGTGACCTACGGCGCGGCCAGCCTCGCCTTCAGGTCGTGTACCCAGACGGTAGGAGCTGCGGCTCGATCGTTGCCAGAGCCGGATAAGCCTCCTACGAACAGTCCGATGATGCCCGCCGAAACCGATGACGCGTTACCGTTTGCGTTCCCAGAATTCTTCGTGCCGGTCGTCGCGGAAACGGATGCCGGTAATGCGACCCTCTGCATCGTGCTCAAAAATGAGGCGCCGCGTTCCGCCGGTCGGATAGAAGAACGTGGTCGGGCTCTCCGGCAACAGCTCCGTCGCTTCGCCAATGCGATCACGCGAGAACAGCCGATCCCCCTGGCGATAAACGCTGGCAACCACCTGGTTCTGATCCTCGTAGTCGCCCACATACGCGGTGTATGCAGCCGGATCAACTTTGGCAGGAACCGGATGCACCGGGACCAGGATCTGTTCCGACACCGCTGCGAGCTTGGGAATTGCGCTCAGTCGTTGTGCCAGCATCCAGCGCGGCAGCTCCGGCTCGGCGTAAGCCCGATCCCATACGTTGTGCTTGATTCCCGCATATTCCCAGAAGCGCACATCACCGCCGTTTGCCTTCAGCGCCTGAAACATCAGCAGCGACTGGCGCGGATTCACTACGGGATCGTCGGAGCCATGAAAAATCCACGTCGGCGTGCGGCCGACCGCGTGTGCATAGTCTCCCGGCAGCGTGTTCACCTCGCGCCAGCGCTCCGGTTGATACGACCAGAAGACGCCGCCGCACACGGGCACCAGCGCAGCAAAGCGATGCGGATAATCCTTCGCAATTTCCCAGGCGCCGTACCCGCCCAGCGACAGGCCCGTGAGATAGACGCGATCCGGATCGGCGCGGAATTCCTTCATCTCCGCATTCAGTGCGGCCATCGCCATCGCCATCATGTCGGGATCGGTCCAGTGGTGGTGGTTGAATGGTACCTGCGGCATCACCACCACAAACGGCCAGCGCTCCGGATGGATGCGGATGCTTTGCGGCAGACCGACCTGCGTTTCGTCCATCCCCTCGGATCCGCGCTCGCCCGAACCATGGAGGAACAGAATGAACGGCCACGTCTGCTGCCGATTCCAGTTTTCCGGCAGATAGACGACGTAGCGGTGCAGCACGCCATTCACTTCGATGGAGCGATTCAGAAATCCGGTGTCCTGCACCCGCGGCGCGGCCCAGGCCTGCGCGAAAATGCCAGCAATGAGAAGAGCCATAAAGAAGCGTCGCAGCATCGTGGGTGAAAACAGCGTACAGGGAGCAGGGCCCAGCGTGCACCGGAGGGCCGCCCGTGGATGGAAGCACACTTCCCTGCTGACCGCTCCCTGCTGTCCGCTCCCTGCTGCTACCTGTTTTGATGTCCAGCAGTGGACGGCGCTTTCTGATTGTGGACAAACGGTCCGAACCGGCTCGATGCCAGCCGTGGAATAAGCCTCGCATTTCGGCGATGATAGGGTCCCGCATTGGATGGCCGCGAAGGTGCACCTGAAAGATGGGATTTTCCCGCACGGTATTGCCCGCCAAACAGGGGAAGCCATGTACGAGTTTTTCAACGACCTTCGGATTGCAATGCGGCGACTCCGCCATTCGCCCGGTTTTGTGCTCGTTGCAGGCCTGTCCCTCACCATGGCGATTGCCGCCAACCTGGTGGTCTTCGGCGTCATGAACGCGGCGATCCTCCGCCCCCTCAACGTCGCCGATGCCGACCGGCTCTGGATGATCGTCCAGAAACCGGCTAAGGACATCAACCAGTCGTACCCGGACTACCTCGACCTCCGCTCCCGCAATGCCACTTTTACCGATATGGCTGCCTACCGGTTCAGCGAAGCCGGACTGAGCACACAGGGGACGGCCCGCAAAAGCTGGAGCTACGAAGCGTCCGCCAACTACTTTGACATGCTCGGCGTCCAGCCGGAACTTGGCCGATTTTTCCACGCGAACGAGGAACACGGTCCGAACTCAATGCCGTATGTGGTTCTCAGCGACTGGTTCTGGCGCGCGCGATTCAATGCCAACCCCGGCGTCGTGGGCACCACGGTCGACCTGAACAAGCATCCTTTCACCGTCATCGGGGTGGCCCCCGCCGGCTTCAACGGAACCGAGCTCATGCTGTGGCCGGACTTCTGGGTTCCGATGGCGAACGAGCAGCAGATCGAAGGTTACAGCTATCTCGACAAGCGTTATAACCACGGATTGTGGGTAGTGGGCACCCTCAAGCCCGGTGTGACGCCGCAACAGGCCACAGAAAACCTGAATGCGATTGCTGCCGAGTTGGCCAGGCAATACCCCGCGTCCGACGATCAGATGGGCGTACGCCTGGTGAAGCCCGGATTGCTGGGCGACGTTCTTGGCGATGCCGCAAGGCAGTTCCTGACCGGCGTGCTGCTGCTCGCGCTGCTGGTGCTGATCGCAGCCTGCGTCAATCTGGCCAGCATCTTTGCGGCTCGCGCTTCCGACCGCGGACGAGAGATGGCCATCCGCATGGCCATCGGCTCCAGCCGCTGGCGCATGCTCCGCCAGGTGCTCGCCGAAGCCGCGCTGCTCTCGTTGTTAGGCGGAGCAGCTGGAACCTTCACTGCCGCCGCGCTGCTGCGCGTCCTGGGCCAGTGGCAGCCCATCTCGGCCTACCCCATCCACGTAGCGGTCGCGGCCGATGCTCGTGTGTATGTGATCGCCGTGCTGCTGGCCGCAGCCAGTGGCATCCTGCCATCGTTGCTCAGCGCCCGCCAGATCTGGAAGACCGATGCGATGCAAGCCATGAAGCCCGGCGGAAGCCCAGGCGCCTTCCGCAGGCTCACCGTGCGCGACGTTCTGCTCGGATTGCAGGTTGCGTTATGCGCCCTGCTCGTCACCTGCGCGCTTGTCGGTCTGCGTGGCATGGAGCGGCAGTTGCGCGCGCCACTCGGCTTCGTGCCGGAAGGCGCGACCCTGGCCGAAACCGAGATGAACATGGCTGGCTACACCGATGCTGCTTCGCTGCCCCTGCAGAAAAGAATGCTCGAAGAAGCCGCGCAGATTCCCGGAGTCACGGCGGTGGGCACCATCAATAATCCACCGCTGAACGGCGGCGGCAGCTCAACGCCCGTCTATCGTGAGGGCACGACGGATTTCCGCTCCTCGACCAGTATCACAAGCGCCAAATATTTCTCAATTTCTCCTGGATTCCTGGCCGCGGCTGAAACGAAGCTCGTCGCCGGCCGCGACTTTACCTGGCACGACGACGAGCACGCTCCCAAAGTGGTCATCGTGAACCAGACCCTTGCACACATCCTGTTCGGGAACGCTCCTGCCGTCGGGAGGCACTTCTCGCAGCCAGGGCCCGCTACGTACGAGGTCGTCGCCGTCGTCGAGAATGGGAAATACGATTCCCTCACCGAGGACGCGAGCGCGGCCATGTTCTTCCCGCTGGCGCAATCGAACGACAACTTCACGACTCTGGTGCTCCGCTCCAATCGCTCCACGGCTGAGATGGCGGCTGAGCTGGCCCCGATGATCGCGAAAATCGATCCCAGCCTGCCGCTCAAAATCGAGAGCTGGACCCAGGAGCTTCAACTGGTGCTTTTCCCGACGCGGGTTGCAACCGTTGCCCTGGGTGTGCTCGGATTACTTGCCGGTATGCTGGCGGCCACTGGCATCTTTGGCATCGCCAGCTACATTGTCGCGCGACGCCTGCGCGAAATGGGCATTCGTGTGGCGCTGGGCGCGCCGCGTATGCAGGTGCTGCGGGCGGCGCTGGGCAGGACGGTGATGCTGCTCGTCATAGGCTCCGCCGCGGGCCTGGCGCTCGGCACGCTCAGCAGTCGTGTGCTCGCCAGCATCGTCTATGAGGCCACGGTCTATGACCCAGTGGTCCTGACCGGCGCGATTGCCGCGATGGTGGTCATTGGAACGTTGGCAGCCGCGGTTCCCGCGCGCAGAGCGGTGAGCGTAGAGCCCGCGGTCCTTCTGCGCGAGGAATAAAGCGACAAAACGCCCAAAAAAGTTAAGTGCATCGCCGCCGGCCCTCATCCTAAGATTGCGCTGACAGTGGAAGGGATGACGCGATGAAGATTCTTATCTTTGGAGCTTCGGGCGGGACGGGGCGAGAGTTGGTAAAGCAGGGACGCACGCAGGATCACGAGGTGACAGCCTTCGTGCGCAACCCCGCGGCATTCACGGGCGGCGATCACCTGCGTGTCGTGGTGGGCGATGTGCTCGATGACAAGGCAGTCGCCGCGGCCATGGCCGGTCAGGATGCCGTCCTTTCGGCACTGGGCGGGACGCTCAGTGATGACACGCTGCTGCCCGAATCGATCGGGCACATTCTGGCCGCGATGAAGCGGGAGGGTTTGCGCAGGCTGATCGTCCTCGGCGCTTCGGGCGTGTGGCCCGGAGCGGCGAAGAGGCTGTCAAGCGGCGCGCAGCTCTTTCTGCGGATCATCCAGGCGACGGTTCTGAAAAAGGCATTTCGCGCGCAACACACGATGCAGATGCGGATTCAAGCCAGCGACACGGACTGGACTGTTGTGCAGCCTCCGCGATTGCTGAGCAAACCCGGCACCGGCATCATCCGCGTCGACGGTGAAACCCTGCCGGCGAATGGAACTACGATCGCCCGCGCTGACGTCGCTACCTTCATGCTGGCGCAGTTGAAGACCTCGGAGTGGGTGCGCAAATCCCCATTCATCGCCTGGTGATCTTTCGCTGACTCAGTCAGCACCTACAATGGGCGCGGGGGTTCTCAAGCAATGAAACTCACGCGTCGTGATTTTTCCCGCCTCAGCGCGATGACCGCGCTGGCCGGCCTATTGCCGAAGATGGATGCGCAGAGCAATGGCGAATCGTCGCAGCGCAAACTGCGCTGGGGCATCGTGGGGCTGGGGCGCATCTCGATGGAGCATTTCATGCCGGCGGTTGAGCTGTCGAAGACAGGCAAAATTACTGCGCTCGTCAGCGGTCATCGAGAGAAAGCAGAAAAGCAGGCGGCGATGTACAACGTGCCGTCGCCCTCGATCTACAGCTACGAAACCTACGATGAGATTCGCCAGAATAAAGAGGTGGATGCGGTCTACATCGCGCTGCCGAACTCCATGCATGCGGAATACACGATCCGTGCCGCGAAGGCCGGCAAGCATGTTCTGTGCGAGAAGCCGATGGCCACCAGCGTGGCCGATTGCAAGGCCATGATCGAAGCCTGCCGCAAAGCAAAAGTGAAGCTGATGATCGCCTACCGGTGCCAATACAATCCACTGCACCTGAAAGCCATCGAGCTGATCCGCACTGGCGCCATCGGGCAGGTGCAGACGATCGAGAGTGCGTTTGGATTTCCCATCCAGCCCGGCGAATGGCGGCTGAACAAAAAGCTCGCCGGTGGTGGCCCGCTCATGGACGTCGGCGTCTACTCGCTCAACGCATGCCGCTATCTCACCGGCGAAGAGCCCGGCGACATCAAGGCGAACGCGTCGACCATCGACCACGACGGCCGTTTCGACCCGGTGGAAGAGAACGTGGGCTGGACCATGAAGTTTCCCTCCGGAATCCTGGCCAGTTGCACCACCACCTATGGCGGTGACACCGGCGGCGGCGGATTCTTCAAAGTCCACGGCTCGAAAGGATGGCTGGCGATGGAGCCGGCGTTTCCGTACCAGGGAAAGCACCTCACAGGACATCTGGCGTCAGGCGAGGCGGTCGATGAGCCAGAGCCGGACCACGATCCCGCGGACTTTACGCGCCAGGCCGATCATCTGGCAGAGTGCGTCTGGTCGAATCGCGAACCAAAAACCCCCGGCGAAGAAGGCCTGCGCGACACAGAGCTGATGTCGCAGATCTACCAGAGTGCGGGAATGAAGGGGCTCTAGATGTGAGGTTTCAACAGGTTGTCCATCTGATCGAGAACTGGGAAGCTGAGTTTGCGAAGCAAAGCGACTCAGGAGACCAGATGGACTACCACCAGAATGCCCGACTGACGATGCACAGTCGAGAGCAGCTATCCAGA
>DATAZC010000246.1:0-5955 GCA_036272255.1 Acidobacteriaceae bacterium
GGGCGAGGGTCTTGCCGCGCCAGTCGCCCAGCGACGCGATTTTTTCGTCGATGAAGGCAGAGCCGGACTCTGCAGGGGCTGGGGTTTTCATGGGAGGCTCCAGTACTGAGGAAAATTTAGATGCGGTTGAGCGCGAGCTGCAACCGTTTACTGCCACATGAGCTGCGTCACCTGAATGAGATTGCCGCAGGTGTCGTTGACCATGGCGATCTTCGAGGCGGTGACGTCGGTGGGGGGCATGGTGAAGGCGGCGCCGGCGGCCTGCATGCGCTCGAAGTCGGCCTGAAGATTGTCGGTAAAGAACATGGCAGCGGGCTGGTTCTGCTGAAACAGCGCCTGCTGATACGTTTTGGCCGCTGGGTTGTTGTTGAGCGCGAGCTGGAGCTCGGTGCCGTTCGGGTCTTCAGAGGAGGCGACTGTGAGCCAGCGATAGGGCCCCTGGCTGAAGTCAGCCTTTTTCACAAAGCCCAGCACCTCGGTATAGAAGCGCAGAGCTTTTTCCTGATCATCGACAAACACGCTGGTAAGTTTGATTTTCATTTTTCTCTCTCCTTTGCGGGGTTAAGTCTGGGGCTGGATTTCTGCTTCATGACTCAGGCCGTTCTTTTCGAAAGTACGCGGCGCACCACGTGGCCCTTCCACATCCACAATCCTGTGAGAACCATGAGCGGAAAAAAGATGTAACGGGTTGGGAAGGCGTATTGGGGAAGCCTGTCGAACGGGCTATAAAGATAGCCGAAGATGGGGATCGCGAGGATGATGTGAATCCAGCGAGCGATGGAACGTATGGGGATGGCTTTCATGGTCATGTCTCCTTTCCGATTTGGACGTCAATCTTCGAGCCCTGCGACGACCTGCTCGAGGCCGCCCAGGAAGTTTTTCCAGCCGTACATCGCGCCTTTGTAGGACTGTTCGTTGGTCAGATCGAAGCCGGACTGCTCCATGCGCAGATGGGTGCCGGCTGTGGTTGGGGTAAGCGTAAAGGTGACGACGAGGCCGTGCCCCAACGTGCCCCAGGTGTAAGAAAGCCTGGTGAAGGGCTCGACTGCAATGACCTGGCACTCGATGATGCCGTTCCAGTTCGCCACGGGATCTCTGCGCAGGGTGAACGTGTGTCCGGCGAGAGGTTGAAAGTCATTCTTCATCAGCCACTGCTCGATGAGGGAGCTTTCGGTGAGGGCGCGCCACACTTTTTCCGGCGGATGAGGAAATTCTTTTTCCACGATCACGGAGCGCGTGGGAGTTTCGGGTGTCGTCATGGTTCCATCCTCTTAAGCAAGTCTTCGAGGCGGTCGAGTTTGGTCTGCCAGAACGTGCTGTAGTAGGTCATCCAGTCGATGAGGGGCTCGAGCGCGCGCGGCTGCGCGGTGTAGTGGGTTTCGCGTCCGTGGCGGCGATTGCGCACCAGCCGGGCACGCTTGAGCGCGGAGAGGTGTTTGGAGACCATGGGCTGAGAAACGCCGGCGTGCGTAGTCAGCGCGTGAACGGTGAGCTCGCCCTCGCGGGTGAGCCGTTCGAAGATGGCTCGACGGGTGGGATCGGCGAGGGCGCGGAAGAGGTTGTCGGCTGCGGCGCTCGGCATAATCAGAACCATAACCGTTTGGTTATGGATTGTCAAGAGGAAATTTCGTATCCGCGAGCACGCCTGAATTCGAGCGCCGGGATTAGTGGGCGATGACCTGACGGAGGCGGCGGACCGCGGAGGGCATTTGTTCTTCCGGCGTGTTGCTGAAGCCGAGGAGAAAGCCCTGGCGTGATTTTCCGTTGGAGTAGCAGTGGGAGAGCGGCCAGAGCCAGAGCTTGTCTTTGGCGGCGCGGGCGGCGATCTCGGCATCGTGCACACCATTTCCATTTTTGAAGTTCTCGGGAAGGGTGACGGTGAGGTGCATGCCGGCTTCGGAGCCGCGGATTTCGAGGAAGTCGCCGAACTCGGCGCGGAGGCTTTCGACCAGTGCGGCGCGACGGGATTTGTAGAGCGAACGCATGCGGCGAATGTGACGGGCGAAGTGGCCGTCGTGCATGAAGTCGGTGAGCGCTTCCTGAAACAGGTAGGACGGGAAGATATCCATGGAGAAGCGGACGGCCGAGAAGCGGTCGACGAGGTCGGCAGGAATCACGATGTAGCCGAGGCGGAGCGAGGGACGGAGAACTTTGCTGAAGGTTCCGATGTAGATGACGCGATCGCAGGGGTCGAGACCCTGGAGCGAGGGGATGGGCATGCTGTCGTAGCGGTATTCGCTGTCGTAGTCGTCTTCGACGATCCAGGAAGAAGCCCGGCGGGACCACTCCAGGAGCTGGAAGCGGCGCGAGGCGGACATGGTGACGCCGAGGGCGTAGTGATGCGACGGCGTGACGAAGGCGACGCGCGCGTCCGGGGCCAGACGCATGCCGGCGGAGATGTCGATGCCTTCTTCATCGACAGGAACGGGAATGGGGCGGCAGCCGGAGCCGAGCAGCAGGGAGCGGACGAGTGGATAGCAGGGTTCTTCGAGCCAGGCGGAGTCGCCGGGATCGAGCAGAACGCGGGTGGTGATGTCGAGAGCCTGCTGGGAACCGGAGACAACCATGATCTGCGAAGGATCGCAGCGGACGGCGCGGGCGGTGCGCAGGTAGGAGCAGATGGCTTCGCGAAAGGGCTGGAGGCCGAGGGGGTGCAGGTGGTTCGAGGAGTGGATGCGCCGGGAACGGCTATGGCGGGAGAGAAGTTTCGACCAGAGGTCGAAAGGAAAGTGGTCGAGCGCGGGCTGGTGAACGCCGAAGGCTCCCCAGCCATGGCGCCAGGGGTTGGGATCGTAGGCGGGGAACTGCATGGAGCGGCGCGAGGTACGGCGGGCGCCGGCGGATTCTTCGGTGGGGCGGCGGACGGGGTTGGTCTGATGAGGGAGAGAGGCGGAGACAAAGGTTCCGGCCCCGACGCGGCTTTCGAAGTAACCCTCGGCGAGCAGCTGCGCGTAGGCATCGAGGACGGGGAAGCGGGAAATGGCAAGCTCGGTGGCGAGGGCGCGGCTGGAAGGAACTTGCTGACCGGCGGCCAGATCTCCGCGAAGGATGGCGTCGCGAAAACCCGCGTAGACCTGGCGGTGGAGGGGCGCGGCGGCTTCACGATCGACGGGAATGACGGGGACGATGCCTGCGGAGACGTCGAGCATGGGGGGATGGTAGTGGTTATGCATAATGGGTGGCAAGTTGTCATGTTGAGATACCACTTTGGGTTGAAAAGTGGTTATGAGGAATGGAGGAGGCGGGGTAAAGCGGCTAGCTGCCGAGCATGAGCTGGGCGAACTGTGGGGTATCGCGGAGCTGGGCGAAGGCGGGGTCGTGCATGATCCTCTTCCAGTCGTGAAAGCCTTCGCCCATGGCGCGGCGCAGGAAGTCGATGGCGCGGTCGTCGAGATTTTCGGCGGCGAAGATCTGGGCCAGGGAATAGTCGCGGCGGATGCGGATGCGGCGGGAGCTGGGGCCTTCGATCATGCGGGTGAGGTCGAAGTCGAGGGAGGCCGGATCGAGGTTGAAGGCGGTCCGGTAGGCGTCGAGGCCCTGCTGGTATTTCTCCTCGGCGAAGTAGACCGAGCCGAGATTGGCGGCGATGATGGCCGATTTGGGATTGAGGGCGAAGGCGCGCTCATAGAGATGCTGGGCCTGACGGTAGTTCTTCTCGACGAAATAGGTTGAGCCGAGATTGCTGAGAGCTTCGGGGAAGTCGGGCTGGATCGAGAGCGCGGCCTCGTAATTTTTTCGGGCCTGGTCGACGGCGGAGAGGTGATGCCAGGCAACGCCGATCTTGTTGAGGGTAGCGGCGTCGGCGGGCGCGCGATTATAGGCATCGATGGCTTCGATGAAGGCGCCCTGGGCGAACAGGACGTCGCCGGTGTCTTTGGGGGAAGCAGGTTGCGATGTTTGCGCGCCGGCCCAGGGGCTGAGAGCGATGAAGAGAACTGCCGGGGTGAGCCACGCGACCGCTGAAGGATTGCTCACGGTGAACCTCCGCGAACGGGGCCGCTTGAGAGACGATGATGCCACATTTCCGGCAGGGGTGGCCTGGGTGAGTGACGGATGGCGACCGGCGATCGAAGGCCGGGAACAGGCAAGGATCTGGCGGCTGGTTTGCGGTAGGAGCTTCGCTCATGGGCGACCGACGTTAGCTATCGTGGCGCTCCATCTGCCTACTTCAATTTCGAACAGATGGCGAGGCGCAGCAATTACCCTGGAGGTAATCGTGAGGGAAAGGGGTGCGTTCGGGCAGGTGCGGTCCTCGACAGGCCAAAAATCACCGATCGATCCAACGCCGAGTGCAGAAACCCGCGGTTGACGTGGGTTTTGCGCGCTGGCGTCCGTCATGAGCGGACGATGACAGGGATTTATTTTGCGGCGACAAATTCTTTGACTCCGCTGTGAGCGGAGGGCCAGTGGGGCTCGCGTTTTTCGAGGAAGGCGCTGACGCCTTCATGGAAGTCGGCGTTGGAGCGGGCGTCGACGCTGGCGCGGATGGCGGCCTCGATGTCGTCGGGCAGGTGGCGATCCGAGTAGTGGCAGAGGAGGCGCTTGGTGGCTTCCATGGCGGCGGGGCTGTTGCGGGCGAGGCGCTGGGCGAGGTTGCGGGCTTCGCGCATCAGGTCGGGCTCGACGACGATGCGACTGACGAGGCCGAGGGATTCCGCTTCGGCAGCGGAGATGAGGCGGCCGGTGAGGAGAAGGTCGCGGCAGGATTTTTCGCCGAGCTGGGTGCGGAGGAAGGCGGAAACGACAGCGGGCACGAAACCGATGCGGACTTCAGTGAATCCAAATTTGGCTTCGGGGACGGCGTAGGTGAAGTCGCAGAGGGTGGCGATGCCCATGCCACCGGCGATGGCGGCTCCGTTGACGGCGGCAATGCTGGGTTTGGGCAGCGAGTAGAGGGTATTGAGGAGCGTGGCGATGCGCTGCGCGTCGGCGTTGTAATCCTCAGCAGGGGAGAGCTGGTCGGGAGAGAGCGGCATGGAGCGCAGGTGCTCGAGGTCGAGGCCGGCGCAGAAAGAGGAGCCGGCGCCGGAGATGATGACGACGCGGCAGGTCTGGCTGGCGGCAAAAGACTGCAGGGCGTGGGTGAGGTCCTCCATCAACTCATGGTTGAGGGCGTTCCGCTTTTCGGGGCGGTTGAGGAGGATGGTATGAATGCCGGAATCGGTATGAGTGTGGAGCGTGGCGTAATGAGGCATGATCGCTCTCCCGCAGGACAGAAAATCTTAGAGCATTTTGCCACGAGGTGGAAATGAGGAAAGTGAAGCGGGGGAAGCGAAGGTCACAGGAGAGCGATGGGTAGTCGGCAGTCGGCGGACGGCCCTGGCCGCGGGGAACGCACCGCGCGGCCAGGATGTACCGCCGATCCGCTTCTAGCGCCAGCGGCCTTCGACCCAGTAATACCCGCCACGTTCGTGCGCCCAGTGGCCATCGACCCAGTGGGCATGACGGCGGGGCGGCTCAACATAATGGCCGGGCACCCAGACGTAGCGAGCGCCATCCCAGCGATGGTAGCCGTGGACCCACACCCATCCCTCATGAGGGACGGGCCCGGGATGTTCGACCTGGATGGGTGGGGGGCCAACGCGCACATAGATATGCTGCGCGAACGCAGGGGGGATGCTGAGGAGCACAGCAGATGCAACGAGGAGCAGTTTCTTCATAGGAGTGGGTCTTCCTTTCGGGGAAAATATTGGACGACGGTTACTGATGGAACCTTCGCATGTCGCCACACAGCCGATGGAACCCGGCGAGGGGCTGACGGGTTGCGCAAAAAATCTTCTCACGAAGCGGTTGAGTCATGGTTTGCGCGGGATGAAAAGCTGTGCGGGCGGAGAGATGCGATAGACCTGAGAGAAGTTGCCCTGGTTGACGGCGAGGGAGAGGCGTCCGCGCGAATCGATATAGAAGAGCGGCTTGCCGGTGGGAACGTCACTGAAGGTTTTGTGGAACGGGATG
>DATAZC010000247.1:0-3400 GCA_036272255.1 Acidobacteriaceae bacterium
CTCGCGCCTTCGTCGCCTGTTCGCCGGACAACTACGTCGCCGTCATCGACCTGCGCTCCCTGGCCGTGGTCGGCCACATCCAGGCCGGCACGGAACCGGACGGCATGGCCTGGGCCATCCGGCGCTGAGCGGGCAAGCCTCGCCAGCGGAAGCCATTCTGCGACGACTTCTGCCGGGACGGGGCGCCGCCGTGGCACAATCGTCAGCAGCCGATGGCCGACTCCGCCCAGAACCCCGCAACGCCGTTCGAAAACCTCCGGCTCTTCCATGACGCCGCGCGCGCCCTGACCTCTTCCCTCGATCTACCCACCATCCTGCGCAGCATCCTCGAGCAGATGGAGCGCTTTTTCCATCCCGAAAGCTGGTCGCTGCTCATGGTCGATGACGAGAAGCGCGACCTCTACTACGCGCTCGCCCGGGGCGTCTCGGACGAAGCGCTGCAGAACATCCGCATCCCGCTCGGCACCGGCATGGCGGGATGGGTGGCGCTGCACGGCGAGCCCCTCATCGTCACTCATGAGGGCGTGGCCGCCCGGCTCTCCAACGGGGAACAGCAGCACTCCGCCATCTGCCTTCCCCTGCGCTCGCGCGAGCGCACCCTGGGCATTCTGCAGGTCACGCATCCCACGCCCCAGACGCTGACAGACGACGCCATCACCTTCCTCTACATCGTGTGCGACTACGCCGCCATCGCCATCGAAAACGCGCGCGCCGTCGAGCGTATCCAGGAACTGACCATTACCGACGACTGCACCCACCTGTTCAACGCGCGCCACCTGGCCGCCGTGCTGCCCACCGAGATCGAGCGCGCCCGCCGTTTCGACCAGCCACTCGGCATCGTCTTTCTGGATCTCGATTACTTCAAGCAGGTGAACGATGTGCACGGTCACCCCGCCGGCAGCCGTGTGCTGGCCGAAGCCGCTGAGGTCATCACCCGCACCCTGCGCACCGTCGATCTCGCCTTCCGCTACGGCGGCGACGAATTCGTGGCCATACTGCCCCAGACGCCGGGGCCGGCCGCCGCGGCCGCGGCCAACCGCCTGCTCGTCGCCATACGCGCCCGCCGCTTTCTCAGCCTGGAGGGGCTCGCCCTGCATCTGACCGCCAGCCTGGGGGTCGCCAGCTATCCCGAAGACGCAGACAATGCTGCCGCCCTGCTCGAACGAGCCGACCAGCGCATGTATTCCGTGAAAAACACCACCCGCGACGGCGTCGCTACAGAAGACTAGAGCATTTCCCCGGTCGTCGAGAGCTCTGACAGTTGCGCTTGTGGCTTCTCAGGAAAGGTCGCTCCGAGCGCTCCCCCGCGTTCTGACAGCATCCGGGAAAATGCTCTAACGGTCGATCGGCAGGATCGCGTTGAGGTTGTCGCCGGACTGCGGGTCAATGGCGAAGTCCCACACCGACAGGTTTGCCTCACGCGGCCCCATCAGCTCCATCAACGCATACTGCCCCACCGTCAGCTTCTGCTTCGGGACCACCTTCATCCAATGGCGGCCGGGCAGCACCGTGGTCGTCGTCTGCGTCACGTTCTCGCTCTGGCGTCCGAGCTCGTTCAGCGTCACATTCGTGATCACGCGGTAGCCGCGCCGCGAATCCAGTTCCACGATGGCGTACTGGCTTTGCGGCGAGCTCACGTCGTCCCCGCCCACCTTCACACCCGGCGCGCTCACCGTGATCGCGTCCGGCCCGGCCGAGTCGTCGCCGCCGGTCAGGCTCACATAGAAGACCGGCTGGTTCTCGTGCAGATGGATCTTCGAGCCGTCGCCGTCCAGCCGCACCTCCGCCTTCCGGTTGGGTGGAGGATTGATCTGCCCGCGCTGGACATTGTGGCCGGTCCGCTGGTTCACATCGCCGCTGTCCTGGAGCAGCGTCACCAGTTCGGGCTGGTTCTGAAAGTAATCCAGCACCCACACGCCGTCGCGGTTCGGAAGATTCAACCGCGGCACCACCTGCGGCGTGCGCGAGGTAATCTCTGCCTTCTCGGCCGCCGCTTCGGCATCGACGGCCCGCGCGTCATCCGACGCTTCGGTCTCCTCGCGACCTGCATCCGTGTGAGCGTGCGCGAACTTCTCCGTCGCCGCCCAGTCCACCATGCCGACCGGCAGCTCCTCCCACACGCCATTGCGTTCGGCGGAGATAAAGCGCACGCGGTCGTCCTTGATCTCCCAGCGTCGCACCTGCTGGTAGCTGCCATCGGTCAGGATGAGCCGATGAATAGCCGCGATCTCCGCCGCATCCGTCGGCGGATTCGTCTGTGCAATTGCAGATATTAGCGCCAGTCCCAAGCCCAGTCCGAGTAGCAAGATCGCAACACGCATTCGCATAACTTCAATAAGACTAATCAAGACCTGCATTTGTCCCTATCATTTCGTACCACCCCAAGCCTCTTTTTTGTTGCGCTGGTTCGCGGCAGGACTTACTGTCGCAGGCGATGCGTGTCTCAGTCATCGCCAGCCTCGCCATTCTTCTGGTCTGTCACGTCTCGTTCGCTCAAGGCATTCCCAGCTCAAATACACAGTCCAGCGGGGCTTCGGTCATGACTCCACAGTTGCAGAAAGTGCTAGAGCAAATCCTCCGCTGGCAGATCTCATTCGGGTCAAATTCGGTCAGCACTGGGGCAAAAATCCAACTGCAGGAACTGAATCGTCAACGTTTAGGAGATCGCACGTTCGTGAAGTACAGACCGGTCATTTCCGGGGTCCCGGCGAAAGGTCCGTATGCGCTTATGCGCTGGGGCCTCGACGACTCGCTTCATTCGGTCATTAAGGGGTTTAGCCTTCGCGGGGATGGCACCCTAATTTGCCCCGGTACAACTGGCGCAGTTTGCGACCTTGCGAACCCCGACGAACCGTTCGAGCTGAACTTCTTCGGCGCACAGGGCGAGGAGCTTCGGCTGAGCCTTACTACGATTGACGGCAACCCTCTCGCGACCATGTCAACCACACCATTTCCTCTTCAATCGAAAGAGAAGGGCTGCAAGCTTTCCGCCGTCTTACTTATGCCAAACGCTGTAGCCATCTACATAGAAGGCGAGGGTTTCACACCGAATGCGACCGTTTCTTTCGCAACCAATTCCTCTGGAGAAAAGAAAGAACTGGTGCACCAGGCAGATGCTCACGGCAATTTGCTGTTCGTCGTATTACCTAGCACGATCGGACGTGACAGCGGGACCATAACCATCCGGCCGGACGCTGGGCCCTGTCATCCACAAGTGACTGTCCCCTGGGGAAAACACAGCTACCAACTGGAGTAATTCCCACTTCCCAACCCGTCGTCACTCTGCGATACTTGATCGTGCCCACCCGGTACGCCATCCAAACCCAAAATTCAGAGGTGATGCAGTGTCAGCAAAGTACATCTTTGTGACCGGCGGTGTTGTGTCCAGCCTCGGCAAAGG
>DATAZC010000248.1:0-78803 GCA_036272255.1 Acidobacteriaceae bacterium
AAGGATGGTGGCGACGACGGCGATGCCGTAGACCCAGAGGTTCCACGCAGTGAGGAAGCCGCCCAGGTCGCCGAAGGCTTCGCGGGCCCAGACATAGAGGCCACCTTCGAGGGGCATGCGGCGGTTGAGGCAGATGACCGAAGCCGCCATCGGCACATAGAAGACCAGCATGGCAGCAACCCAGGTAAGGGATTGCGCGCGTCCCAGCCCGCCGGCGACGCCGACCCAGGAAGTGCCGACAACGCACAGGATCTGCGCGAGCACGAGATCGCCGAGGCCAAGGGTGCGATGCAGATGGCGCCGCGGTTCGGACTCAGCGGAAGCTTGCCGGGGCATGGTGCAGTACAGGTTACAGGGAGCACGGTGCAGGGTACAGAGGGTTGACGCTGACGGGGGGAGCGTGGAGTGAGGAGACAACGGGACAGGGATCGATCAATTGATCGGAAAAATTTGTCAGTGATCTGCAGAAAGCAGCGGTGCGGGAGCGCCGGCGCCCATCAGGATGAGCGAGCGCTGGACGAAGGGCGACCAGAGCAGGAGCGCAGTCGCGGCGAGGGCGAGTCCGAAATTGATGTGGTGCAGAAGCAGGAACGGCGCCAGGGACCACAGCACGTCGAAGGGGAGAAGAAACGGCCAGACCTTGAGGAATTTTCCGCCGAAGCGCGGCGCGCGAAAGAGGACGGCGCAGAGCAGAAAGGCACGGACGGGGATGAGAATGGCTGCCGTGACGATGAGGGTGGTGAAGGTCAAAGCCGGATGCGAGAGCGGCGCGAGGAGATCCTCAATTTCGGCAAGGTTGGCGAGCGCTCCGATGTAGAACCCGAGATACATGATCTGGAAAAAAAGGAAGAGGTTCCTGGCGACGGGGTGGGGGACCTTGGGGAGTTCTTCCGGCGTAGTGAGAATGTGAGTGGTCACCTCGGAGGCGGCAGACTCCTGAGGTTCGCCGCTTGACGGTGCGTCCGAAGGCGGGGCGGCCTCAGATGCACCGATGCGTTCCACGGGAGCAACGAAGCGATAGCCGCGGCGGGCGAGGGTCTCGATAAAGCGGGGGCTGGCGGCTGCGTCGCCCAGGGCTTCCCGAATGCGATTGACGGCGGAATGGACGCCGTGGTCCGCGTCAACATAGACGCCATCGGGCCACAGCTCGCGGGCGATCTCGTCGCGAGTGAGGAGTTCGCCGGGACGGTCAAGCAACAAGCACAGGACCTGGAAAGGCTGCGCGTTGAGGCGAAGGCGGATGCCCTGGCGGCGCAGCTCGCCGGTCGAGACGTCGGCTTCGAAGGCTCCAAAACGATAGCGGCGCGGTGGTGCGGGGCCGGGCATGTTCTTGCTGACGAGTGTAGCCGATGGCGGCACGACATCCGGACTTGCGAGCGATGGAGAACTCCGCGGAAGTCACGTGGCTGGAGCGGCTTGCGCCTTGAGAAACATTCCTTTAACAGGCGAGGTTGCAGGCATTGCTCCCGAGAGCGTGGAGGGGCAGAGTGAGGCTCATGTCGCGGAAGTTTCGGTTGCTGATGGCGTGCGGAGTGGTTGCGGTCCTGGGTCCGAGCCGAGGCTGGGCGGAGGCTCCGGCTGCGGCGGTTTCTGTCTTCAATTCGTATGTTGGAACAGTCGAGGGCCGGCTGGCGGAGCAGCATCGGTCGGCGGAGGGATTTTTGGCGGGCGCGGCGGGGGAGGCTGCAGGCGAGGAGCGGTTGCGGCGAGGCGAGGTGATTGTCGAACAGATGACCGCGCCAGAAGATGCGGAGTTGCCGGGGGCGATGCTGCATCACTGGCGCGGGACGGCTTTTGCGACGGGAGCCAAGGCTGCGAATTTTGAACAGCTGCTGCGGGATTTTGGCGGGTATCCGAAGACATTTGCGCCCCAGGTGATGGAGGCGCGGACGACTGCGTCGGAGGGCGACCGCGTGACCGGGTGGATGCGCGTCCGTGAGCGGCATGGGATCACGGTGGTGCTGGATTCGACCTACGACGTGCGGTTTGGGCGGCCGGACGCGCGGAATGGCTGGAGCGCATCGCGGAGCGTGCGGATTGCCGAGGTGGACGACGCAGGGACGAGCCGGGAGCGCATGCTCAGTTCCACCGAAGACCACGGATTTCTGTGGCGGATGAACACCTACTGGAGCTGGCAGGAGCGCGATGGCGGCCTGTACCTGCAGGTGGAGTCGGTGTCGCTGACGCGCGGGATTCCGGTGGGGCTGGGTTGGGCGGTGCGGCCGTTTGTGGAGAGCATTCCGCGGGAGTCGCTTGAGTTCACGCTGAAGGCGGCGCGGAACAGGTTACTGGGAACAGATCGCAGGTGACAGGTTGCGGGTTACAGCGAACAGAAAAGGTGACAGTGATGGTTACAAACGTATGGATAAGGAACAGCAATACGGGCTTTGTGGCGGCGCTTCGAGTGAATCGGTCGCTGACCGCCGCGCTGGAGAAGCGGGCTTTGCTGTGGATGGCCTCGCGAGCACCGGGTTGGGTGACGTCCGACCGGCTAACGGTGCTGGGGCTGAGTGCCCAGGTGGGCGCTGGCATCGGTTATGCGCTGGCACGGTGGGATCGGCGGGCGCTGCTGTTGGTGATCGCATGCATTGCTCTGAACTGGCTGGGCGACAGTCTCGACGGAACCCTTGCGCGAGTGCGGCGGCAACAGAGGCCGCGGTACGGCTTCTACGTGGACCACATGGTGGATATTTTCGGATCGGTCGCGCTGCTCGTCGGGATGGGCTTTTCGGGGCTCGTGCACTGGCAGACAGCGATTGCGATTTTAGTGGGTTTTTTGTTGCTGTCGGGGGAGAGCTATCTGGCGACGTATGCGCTGGGCCGGTTTGAGATGTCGCAGGGTCTCTTTGGGCCGACGGAACTAAGGATTCTTCTGATCGCGGGGAATCTGGAAGTGCTGCGCAGCCCTTACGCGACGGTGCTTGACCATCGGTTTCTGTTGTTTGATCTGGGCGGAGCGATTGCGGCGGCAGGGATGTTGGTAGTGGCGGTGATTGTGGCGCTGCGGCACACGGCGCAGTTGTATCGGCAGGAGCCCTTGCCGTGATGAGCGAGCGCTCAGTTGCCGGCGTTCAGCGTTCAGGAACTAGCCGTTCTGGCGAACACCCGGAACGCGTCTTCATTCGCTGGGTGAAGTTCAATGCGGTGGGCGCGGTGGGGGCGGTGGTGCAGCTTGCGGTGCTCGCAGCGCTGATGCGGATGACGGCGCATTATTTGGTTGCTACGGCGTTGGCGATTGAAGTGACACTGATTCACAATTTTGCCTGGCATTTGCGATTTACGTGGCGGGAGCGGCGGGGTGAGACCGGGTTGGTGGGGCGGTTGGTGCGGTTTCATCTCTCGAACGGGTTGGTGTCAATGCTCGGAAATCTGGCGTTGATGCCTTGGCTGGTCGGCGTGGCGGGCATGCCGGTGGTGGTCGCCAGTGGCGTGGCGATTGTCGGGTGCTCGGTGGTGAATTTTTACCTGGGAGATGGGTGGGTGTTCGCTGGCGAAACCGCGTTCAGCGATCAGCGTTCAGCAAAGACGGGCTGATCTGCCCTGGGGCCTCGGAGGCGAGGCCCCAGGAGACAGTCCTGCTGGAAGTCGTTAGTCGCCCTGGTACTTCACGCTGCAGCCGTAGGGGCGGGTGTAGGTGACCGCAACCTGCTGACCGGACATGGCCGCGTTGAGCGCTGCGGAGACGTAGTTTTTCGAGTGCGGGATGTCGGAAGGATCGTCGGTGGGATGGTCATCGATGGCGCCGGAGTAGATGAGCTTGCCGGATGGATCGATGACGTACATGTCGGGGGTCGTCTTCGCTTCGTATGCGTGACCGATGGCGCCGGTTGGATCGAGGAGCGCTGCGGTAGGCGAGGCGTGGACCTGCTGCATGTAGGAATTCTCAGCGGGGGCGCTCATGTAGCCCTGCTCGCCGGGCGCGGAGGAGAGGACGGTGAGCCAGACGACTCCCTTAGCGGTCCATTCCTTCTGGAGGCTCTGCATGTTGCCGCTTGAGTAGTGCTTACGAGTGTAGGGGCAGCCGTTGTTGGTCCACTCGAGGACGATGTATTTGCCGTGGTATTCGGAGAGCTTGTGGGTCTGGCCGTTGGAGTCAATTCCGGTGAAGTCGGGCGCGGGATCGCCCACCTTGACGGCAGAAGCGGAAAGGCTGAGGGCTGCGATGGCGCAAAAAACCGTGGCTGCGTTGCGGAGAGAATGGCGCATTGGGGACACCCTCCTAATGCGCTATTGGACGCGAAACCGAGGCGGATTGTCTGTTCGAGTTGGGCAAAGAATCGAGCGCGCTGATCACAATTCCAGGGGTCAGGACTTCAGGAAGCACGTGCGCGGGGGCCGTGGGATCGGCGGGATAGAGGGCGTAGGTGGGAACTCCGCTGCGGCCGAGGGAAGCGAGGGTTTGAGTGATGTCCGCGTCCTGATTGGTCCAGTCGGCGCGGATGAGGACGGCGCCGGAATCGTGGAGGCGCTGTTGAACGCTGGCGTTGTTGAGGATGAGGCGCTCGTTGACCTGGCAGCTGAGGCACCAGCTGGCGGTGAAGTCGATGAAGACAGGCTTGCCCTGGGCGCGGGACTGGGCGACGAGGGCTGGCGTGAAGGCTTGCCATCGGGAGCCAGTGGCCGGTGGTTGGTTGCCCGTTGCCTGTGCGGATTGGGCGCTTACTCCGAAGGCGCGAACGCTCCAGACGGGGGCTGCGATAGCGGCAATGAGGACGACTGCGGCGATGGTGGTTACAGCAGCTTTGCCTGGCCAGCGGCCCAGGAACCATCCTGCAATAGCAAGAAGCAAAAACGCCCCGAGCAATCCCATCAGCGCCGTCGTCCCGGCGAGCTGTGTGAAGACCCAGACCAGCCAGATGACCGTCGCGAAAATGGGGATGGAGACGGCTTGCTTGAGCACTTCCATCCATGCGCCAGGTTTGGGGAGGACGCGCGCCCAGGCAGGGAAGTACGCGAGGGCGAGATAAGGAACTGCCAGCCCGAGAGCGAGCGCCGAGAAGATGGCGAAGCTGACCCACGCGGAGTGGGAAAGCGCATAACCGATGGCTGCTCCCATAAAGGGTGCAGTGCATGGGGTCGCGACAATCATGGCGAGGACGCCGGTGAAGAAGCTGCCGGCGTATCCCTGCTTCTGCGCAAGGGAGCCGCCCGCGCTGGTGAGCGAAAGTCCGATTTCAAACTGACCGGCCAGAGCGAGGCCGAGGAAGAAAAGCAGCATCGCCATCAGGGCGAGGAACGTCGGTGACTGGAACTGGAATCCCCAGCCGAGTTGCCGGCCTGCCGCGCGCAGGATGACGAGAACCGCGACGACGGCCCAGAACGAAACGAGAATGCCAAGGGTATAGACCCAGCCGTGCGCGCGTAGCTTGTGGCGTTCATGCTGCGAGGACTGGACGAGCGCGAGGCCCTTGATAAAGAGGACCGGAAAGACACAGGGCATCAGGTTGAGCAGAATGCCGCCGATGAAAGCGAGGCCAACCGCTCCGAGAATGGAGGAAAAGCCGCCCGGGGGAACGACGGCCGTGGCGGTGATGTCGAATGCGCCCGGCGAGGCATGGATTTCGTAAGCGGTGCCGTCCGGCAGTTCGAGCAGCCCATGGAGCTTTTGCGGAGGGGCCTGGAGGTTTTCGTCCTTCGTCAGTGTGAGCTGGACGCCGTTGGAGATCGCCTGCGCTGGTTGTGGGGCGGCGTTGGCGATGACGGTCTGATCGAGGGGGAAGAATTGCGCGCCGGATTGCTTCGACCCGGTGGTGACTCTGAGGCTGAATCCTTTGGGCGTCTGGCTGAAGGTCGCGGTATCGGCGGATGGAAGTGGTTGGGGAAGTCGGGCCTGGAATTGAGCAATCAGCTGCTGCGCGGCGGCATCGTTCTGTGGCGAGGCGGGGGCAGCTGCAAGAGCGGAGCGCGTGAAAGCCAGGTCGGCCTTGCCCGGTATGCAAACCTCGCGGCACACGAGCCAGGTGACGTGCGCACTAAGGGGAGCCAGCGATTGTGTCGGATGAAAGTCGGCCGCGACGTTGATGGGAATGGGGAAGACGACTTCGCCTTCGTACCCGAAGTCCATCAGCGGACCGAGGGGAAGACTTTTCGGGGGCGGGTACTGCATGGCTCCGGCGGTTATGCCGGCGGGAAGCTTCCATGTAATCGCGGGGGGCTCGCCCGAGTCGCCGGCGTTGATCCAGTAGACGTGCCAGCCGTCTTCCATTTTGAAGTCGAGGCCGGCGGTGAAGGACTGGCCGGGGTAGAGTTCGGCGGGCGGAACCAGAACAGAGACGGTGAGATGAGGAGCGGTTACGCTGGAATGCTGTTCAGCCGATGCGGGAAGAGCACCCGCAATGGCCAGAAGCGCCATCGAGAGAAACACGAGCGAAGAAAATTGGCGAAGCCGCAGGATCATGGAACGTTCTTCCAGTCATTGTAGGCTGGTATCAGTACGCCGCGCAGGAGCATGCCGGTTTCCCAGCCGGGGAATTTTGCCGATGCGGCGCTGGATGACGTAAAAGGCAGTAACTTATCCGCAGCGGTTTGTAGGACAATAGACAAAGAGCCCCACCGGGAAAGGATCGGGACCAGGACTTGAGTGCTTCAACTTCTTCTGCCGAAATGGTATCTCCGGGTATTCGCGAAATCAGTATTGCCCACAGCCCCGACTCCGACGACGCATTCATGTTTTACGGACTCGCGACGAACAAGGTTCGCGTAAGCGGCCACAAATTCACGCATGTGCTGTGCGACATCGAGACGCTGAACCAGCGGGCGATCCGCGAAGCTTTTTTCGACGTGACGGCGATCTCGTTTCACGTCTATCCCTACATTCAGGATCAATACGCGCTGATGGCGTGCGGCGGATCGGTAGGCGAGGGCTACGGGCCCATGATTGTGGCGCCACGGCCCTACGACCTGGACGAGATTCGCAAAGTGCGCATTGCGGTCCCCGGCACGCTGACCACGGCGTATCTCGCGCTGAAGCTGTTTGCGCCGGAGATTGAGACAGCGGTTTTGCCTTTCGACCAGATTATTCCCGAAGTGTTGGCGGGGAATTATCAGGCGGGACTGATCATCCACGAAGGCCAGCTCACATATCCACGGGTGGGGTTATCGCGGATTCTGGACCTGGGAGTCTGGTGGCGGGAACAGACGGGCTTGCCGCTGCCGCTGGGTGGGAATGCGATCCGGCGTTCGCTGGGCGATGCGACCATGGTGACGGTCACGCAGGCCCTCAGGGACAGCATTCAGTACGGGCTCGACCATCGCGATGAAGCGCTGCAGTACGCCATGCAGTTCGGGCGCGACCTCGACACCGGCCTGGCGGACAAGTTCGTAGGCATGTATGTCAACGAGCGGACGCTGGACTACGGCGAAGACGGGCGGACGGCCATTCGCAAGCTGCTGGCAATGGGCCATGAGCGCGGGGTGATTCCGCATCCTGTGAAGGTGGATTTCGTCGGGTAGCAACAGAATTGAGTGACAAAAACCACCCTATTGCGGGGTGGTTTTTACGTTGGGCTCCTTCTGGGGCGGAAGGACCTTGATCTTCGGTTCCTGGCCCTGAGGCAGTTGCTTCTCTTTCAGTTCAGCGCCGTTGCGCACCTGCGCGACATAGTCGGAAAGCTGGACCGCCGTGGCGGCGAGGATGCGCCCTTTCTCACTCAGAGTCAGGTTGAAAACCAGATACTGACCGGGGGCATTGCGGTCGGTAAAGATGATGCCGCGCACACTATTCGATTCGGACAGGCGCAGCAGCGGAATGGGGGCGCGGGCCAGGCCGATCTCGGTGCCTGGCCGCTCCAGCACATTGGCGTTGCCGTAGACGATGTCGGCGTAGCAGAGGCCGAGAGCGAGCCACTTGCCGTCCGGATCGATGGCTTTGGCGGCGATGTCCGCAGGAACGACGCGATTGAAGACCGCAATGCTGCGCTCACTACCGGTCGCGGAGCGAAAAGGCGTCGCGTTGTTATAGAGGACGGGGACGACGTAGACGCGGCCGCCGGTGCGGGGAACCAGCGCCGTGAACAGAGAGGCGGCGCCGCTGCGAAACGGTTTGCGGTAATGCAGGATCAGCTCACCGGGAATGGCGGGGCAGGTCGTCTCGTCAAAGTCCCATTCGCCGGCTCTCAGGTCGTAACCGAAGAAGGCAGCTTCGGCGGCAATTTCTTTCTGGCGGGTGTGGATCAGCGCGGTGTCGGCCGGAGGGAGCTGCGAAGACGGACGGTGATCGAGCTGCAGATAGGTCGTCTTCAGCGGCTGAGGAACATCGGCTGGCAGCGTCTCCTGCGCTGCGGCTCGCAATGTCGCGGGGGCGGCAGGGCAGAGCAGACCAGCAACGCTGAGGATGGTGGCGAGCCCTGCAAAGCCGGACTTGCGCTTCACAAATCGCATTCGATTTCCAATCTAGCAGTAACAACGGGCAGCCCCTGGAGGCTGCCCGTTGTTGTTCAGGTGCGAACGGATCGTTCTAGTGAGCCGCCGGATGGTGCGGGGTGGTGTGGTGCACCGGAGCCTTCGGGCTTGCCTTGGGCTCGCCATCCTTGAGGATGATCATTTTCGGTGTGTAGGAGTCGAAGGTAGCAATGTAGGTGACTTTCTCACCGGCCTTGGGTGCTTCCTTGAGCGGGGTCTTCATGTTGATAGTGAAGTCCGCGTTGTTGGACTGCTGCGCATCCTGCGTGACTGCGAGCTGTACGGAATCCGTAGTTCCTGAAACGACGACGCCGGGGATTTCCGCGGTGACGCCATTCATGACCGACCAGATCGCCTGTTGATCCGGCGCGGCGCCGTTCGCCAGGATGAATTCCTTATCCGACAGCGCCATGCTCTTCAGACTTTCAGCACAGGCAGGCGGAATGGAAGTAGTGGCCGCTGCGGGGGTGGAAGGAGCAGCCGCTGGCGTCGCTGCGGCGGCTGACGCTTCGGTGGAAGCGGCGCCGGTTGCAGGAGCAGCGGGCGGCGGCGCGGGAGTTGCATTCGCGCAGCCAGCGCTGCCTGAGATGGCCTGGTGGGCCAGGTCCGCAGGTGACGGCGGCGGTGGCGCCTGCTTGATGTCGTACGTAGACGGCGGGAAGATGTTGGCCGGAGTTGCTGCCAACTGCTGAATCGCCGCAAACCCTTCGGGGGGCGTGGCGTTGCAGGCTGCGTCGTTCTGGGAGCAGTGGTATTTTTTGTACCAATACTCGGCCGCGGACTCGATCTGCGACTTGTACGGCGGCTGGGCAAACTGTGCAGCGCGGGTCAGGAACCAGACTGCGTTCTTGATGTCCTTGGGATCTTCCTGCAGGTAGGCGTTGCCGAGATAGTAGGTATCCAGCAGCGCGGGTACCTGGGTGGTGGCGGCGGGATCCTTATACGACTGGAGCTCTTTGGTGTAGGCGTCGATTTCGGACTTGACGTCCTTCTTGGCGGCGTCGTCACCGGCAAGGGCCTCATAGAAGACCGGGGTAGCGACGTCCTTCAGCTTGTCGTAATCGGCCTGAGTCGTGCAGGAATCCTTGGTTGCGTTGAGGCCCTGCTGGGCCACGGTGGCCGCGTCGTCGAGCATGGCCTGGTTGCCGTTCGCCGACTGATGTTCGAGATAAACAACGGCCGTAAGCGCGCGGAGGTTATTGGGTTCAACCTGCAGGAGGCGCTTGGCGGCATCGAGCATCTGCGGGGCGTTCCCGGCACCCTGATAGGCCGCCATCAACTCCTCGAGCATGGGCCCCTTGGCTACGCTGTTGGGATATTGCTTCAGGAATGCCTCAATCGCCTGAACCTTGGCTGGACCCGACTGGCTGGTGGCATTGGCGTAGGCGTTGTACTCCGCCGCATCTTTAATCGTGGGTGCAGCGCAACTGCCAGCGGCCCCGGACTGCGCGGCCTGAGCGCCAGCGCCCTGAGCAAAGACAGGCAGGGAGACGATTGCGCAGCCACAAACGCCGGCGAGTGCAATCGAGGTAAAAGCAAGCTTCTTCATTCAACGCTCCTGGGAGAATTCTTGTATTTCAAATTTCAGAACTCAGGCGACCGGCCTTCCTGATCAGATCAGACGCAGCCGTCCTGTCGAGGTGATCGGAGAGCCATTGCAGCGATGCTGGATTATAAAAACCAATCTCGGGAACTGACAAGTTAGCGCAGTTGGGCACTGTTTTGCACGCTGAGTGGGATGCTGCTGGAACTGTTTGGTGTTGACCACAGAATGCAAAGAGCAAGATTACACGAGCTTTGGACAAATGATCCGGGAAATTTTGGGGCGGCCGAAAAACTGCGCGGCCTGGCATGTCGCGGATTGGCGCAGTGGTTATGGCGGATTCATCGGGAAGACTGAATGAGCCGGATGCGCGTGGTAAACGCGCGCCCCAGCGGCTGAGAGAAGGTGAGGTACTGGGGTGAGTCGACATTGTTATAGACAATGTAGGGATCCATTCGGTCGGTGGCATCCTCGACGACTCCACGCAGTCCAAAGTACTTGCCGCGAAAATGGAACCGCCATTCGAGGCCGGGATTGAAGGAGAAGAAGTCGGGAAAGCGATGGGAGCCGGCGGGTCCGGCGATCTGTTCGTTGGCGTTGAAGGAATCGAAGGGAAAGCCGGAATGCCAGTCGAGGGTGTAGACGAAATCCCAGTTTTTGTGGACCGAAGGCATCCACGGCGCCCAGGCCGGGAGCCAGCCCCACGAAACGATTCGATTGGGCACGTCCCAGAACAGCGGGCCGCTCTGCTGCGGCCCAAGAATTGGAATGGTGGGCACGTAATCCAGAGCCGAGTTGGTGGTCGCGGAGGAGCGCGTATAGGAGGCGAACAGCGCGTAGTTGCCGGAGAAAGTCTTGCGCGCGTTGATCTCCGCGGCATAGTCGTGGTCCTGGCGATTGTTCGTCAGAACGTAATTGCCGGAGAGCGTGCCGGAACTATTTTGGTTGGCGTACACGAACACGTCGGAGAGACGCTTCTGCATGAAATTGACGCCGAGGTAGATTCGGGACGGCAATTGTTGCTGGGCTCCGACACTCCAGTTGATCGCCCGCGGCTCATGCAGGCCGGCGTTGTTCGCGGCAAAGGTGGTTTCCAGGGGAGAACCGGTGGGGGTAGTTCCGTCGGCAGCGTAGTACGTGTCGTAGCGAATGCCGGCCAGGGCGCGGGTGAAGTATTCAAGCTGCGTGTGCTCGTAATAAACGCCGATGCCGGCCGTGAATTTGGTCTTCGTTTCCAGGCCAGGCGGTGAGTAGTTCATCGCGATGCGCGGAGAGAAAAGCGGGCGCCGGATGATTTCGTCCCAGTCGTAACGAAGGCCGGGCTCGAGCAGCAAGCCGCGCGCGGGCTTCCAGCGATCTTCAGCGTAGGCGCCGAGCTCCAGATTGTGGCGAGTAAAGGGCGCGAAGCTCGGGAAGGTGCTGCGGCGAGTGAGCGTGCCATCCTCGCGCAGGTAATTGACCGGGGCGAAGGCCTCGTACTCATCGAAGCCGATCTGATCGGCGTCGACGCCGCCTCGGATCTGATGGCTGCCGTTCCAGTTGCGCGGAGGAAAGTAGACATCGGCGTAGCCCTGCAGCCGCTGGGAGCGCGTGCTCTGGGTTTCAAAATTGCTGCCGGTGGGCAGTTCGGGTGTCAGGTTGTAAGGCGTTGATCCGTGGGGCTCCCAGCCTTCGCGGTAGCGCATCACGCCGAAACCGCCATCGAGCATGACGCCGTTTTTGAAACTCTGCTGATCGCGAACGTAGGGAAGCCAGGCCAGAATGTTGTGCTTGTCCGTGGTTTGCTGCGGCGCAATGGCCGAGATGCCTTCATAGGGCGAGTGATAGTCGTTGAAGAGCAAGCCAGCGCTGAGACTATTGCGCGATCGTAAATTTTCCTGAAATTTGAGCAGGTTGCTGCCGCGGATCTTGTGATTAGTGTCGGCGTTGGAAGGAAGCTCGGGGATATAGACATTGCTGTACTGTGCGTCGATGGCTTCGAAGAACCAGGCTTTATTGCGGACCATCGGGCCGGAGAGGGTGAAGCGCGGCTCAAAGGTGTCGAAGCGGATGCCTTTCTGGTTGCGAAAAGATGGAATGAAGTTGGTGGCATCGTAACGAAATTTGTTGTCCCCCATCCCCGTGGTGAGCGCGACAATGCCGCCGGTGGCGCGGCCGTACTGCACCGGATAGCGCGTGGTCTCCGTATCGATGGAGCGAACGGCATCGGGATTCAGGCGCAGGTCGAAGGTGCCGAAGATGGGGGAGCGAATGTCGAAGCCGTCGAGGGTATCGAGGGTCATGTAA
Organism: Acidobacteriaceae bacterium; assembly: GCA_036272255.1. GTDB lineage: Bacteria > Acidobacteriota > Terriglobia > Terriglobales > Acidobacteriaceae > Palsa-343. The sequence continues at coordinate 12,230 of DATAZC010000248.1, forward strand.
GTTTCGCCGCCGGCAACATGGACCTGGCCGGTGGAGTCCGCGATGACGCCGGGGGTAAAGGGCAGGAGATTGCGGATATCGATGTTGGTGGGGTAGGGAACGTTGACGATCTCGGGGACGTCCATGGCTTTCTGGTCGGAGAGCTGTTCGGTGTCGATGCCGGGCGCGGAGGCAGTGACGTTAACTTCCTGCTGCAGCACTTCTTCGCGGGTCAAAACGATGCGGAGAGTCCTGCTCTGCGGGCTGATGTCCTGGATCGTCTGATAGAAGCCTGGCTTTTCGACGCGGATTTTGAACGGCTGGGTTTGGCGCGGAATCAAGGTGCCATGTCCGGCGTAGTCGGTCGCGATGTGGAGAGAAGGCTGGGCAGGCTCATCGATGGTAATTTGCGCCGCGGGCACGATGATCCCGTTCTGATCGACGACCGTCAGGGTGATGGAACCAGGGTTCGTGGCCGCGTTGGTCGCGCGCGCCGTACGCGAGGCCTGCCCCAGTCCGGCCGGGATGGCGCAAACAAAGAAGAGCGCGGCGATGGTGGAGAGCCCACGTTGCTGACGTGGCATTCAGGTCGATCCGAAACACGGTTGGATGCAGATCCGGGCCGACGATGCAGCGCGATGGAATGACTGTAATGATCGGTTCATGCAGCCCGTACGAAAGGGATTCGGTCGTCATCCTCGCAGTCGGTCGCCAGCTGTTTGCGGCGTACCGCTGCAGTGACGGCTTCCTCTGCAATGAGGGTAGCAGCGCACGTGACAAAAGGGAGCAACTCCCCGTAGACGCGCGTTTCGACAAGAATGCCCCAGACTGCCATCAGGGCGACCCAGGCGGGGATGGCCCACATCCATAGGCGCAGCTGGGCATCGTGCAGATGCTTTCGAAACAGAATCACGAACGGCAGCAGGTAGCCGAAGGCGCTGAATATCTGTGGGTAATAGCGCAGGCGGCGGAAGCAGTACCAGTTGAAGCTCAGGCGCGAGTAGTACTCCGACGGATTGTGGCGAAAAAGATGAAAGATGAAGACGTGCCATGCGGCCCAGTAGGCCAGCATGAGGAGCGTGGGGATGGCGACCTCGGCCTGGAGAACGCGCCTCCATTCGAATCGCCGGCCAGTTGCAGGCATGACCGATAGTCTCCCGGGATGGGCTGGTGTATTCGTCGTATCGGCCGATAGGGCGCTTACTGGTTGGACGCACGCGCTGAGCAGAAAGAAGGGAATGAGCAGCAGGGTGGTTTCCCGGTTCAGGGTAGCTACGGCAAACAGGGCGACGAGAAGGAGGGTCGGCTTGCGGAAATAGATTAGATAGAGACCGAGCGCGAAGAACATGAGACTCGGCATGTCGTAAATGAACCGAAAATTCTGGATGGCGTGCAGGACGAACGTGACCACGCATAGGGACAGGAAAACGGGATAGACAAGCCATCCGAAGAGCTGGCGACGACTGGCCGCCTGGTAGACACGAACCGTGGCCCATCCGGCGATCAGGACGCAGGGGACGTCGAGGTAGAGCTGCAGAACCCCCCCAGGCCCGATGCCGCGAGGGAAGAAATAGCTGTTGGTCGACCAGTGAGAAGCCAGCCGGACCATCAGGAGACTGTGTTCAGACCAACGAAAAAGGGGCGCCAGCAGCAGGCGCGTCTGAAAGGGAAGCCGTTCGTATCCGTAAGCGTATTTATGCAGATCGATATAGGGCCGGCTGAGTCGAAGGTAACAGCCCACAAACTGAACAGTCATCAGGAGATAGAGCGCAAGAAGGCCCGTGCGGGTGAGGACACTGCGCCACGCTCCCGGACGTTCGCACAGCTCCTGGGTGAGCTTTTCCCGCAGCAGGGACAGCGATAACTTATTAGTAAACATTTCTGGGTTGGATGCAGCTTCTCCCGAGCCTGTTCGCTGCGGATCGATACCCCGTCAGCAGCCCTCGGGGGCTCAGGCGGGGCACCAATGCGGGTTCCCGCGCAGGCGCATTTTCGCTTGATCGGCGCTGGGTTGAGGGCTACCGTGAATGTATCTGGCATTTCTCCGCGATTACCGAGCAGCACCTGAGCGTCGTCTAAATACCGTATCGGTCTAATACTTGGGTTTCGGCCTCCTTATCCACAAGATGTTGGGGTGGGTGTGTTGACCGTGCCCGAGGTGGGCGCTACAGTCGTTGATATCGGCTCGGTAAAGCCTTTTCTCTCGATGTTCAGGAGTGTGTCCTCCCCATGCTGAAGCTGAAGAAAATTCAGATTCTGGGCTTTAAGTCCTTTTTTGACCGCACCGAGGTGCAGCTTCCCGGCCAGGGGATTGCCATCGTGGTGGGGCCGAACGGATGCGGCAAGTCCAACATCCTGGATGCCGTGAGCTGGGTGCTCGGCGAGCAGAGCGCCAAGACCCTCCGCGGCGGCAAGATGGAGGACGTGATCTTCGCCGGCACCCGGGAGCGGAAGCCGCTCGGGATGGCCGAAGTGTCCCTGACCCTGGTCGATCCGGACGCCTACGAAGGGCTGCTGCTCAGCGAGCCCGAAGTTTTGATCGACGAGTCGGACGGAGACTGGGACGAAGAAAAGATGCGGGCGGAGCGGGCCGCCGAGGTCGACGAGATCATCGCCGAGACCCAGCCCGGAGTCGTCCTGGACGAATCGGGTCAGGCCATCGAAGGAGAGACCGCGCCGGAGAATGCTGAGCCAGTGGAAGCGTCCGCTGAGGCAGCGGTGCCGGCTGTGGTGCTGAAGATTCGCCGGCGGAAATTCAACCGCACTCCCCAAAAAGGCGAGATGGTGGTGACGCGCCGCCTGTTCCGCACCGGAGACAGCGAATATCTGCTGAACGGCAAGCTCTGCCGGCTACGCGACATTCAGGACATCTTCATGGGCACCGGCCTGGGGCCGGAATCGTACGCGATTATCGGCCAGGAGCGCATTGGGCAGCTGCTGAGCTCGCGTCCGCACGATCGCCGCGCCATTATCGAAGAGGCTGCGGGGATTACGCGCTTCAAGACGAAGAAGCGTCTGGCCGAGCTCCGGCTTGAACAGGCGAAGCAGAACCTTGCGCGCGTGAACGACATTTTTGAAGAAGTGACGCGGCAGATGGCGTCGCTGAAGCGGCAGGCTGCGAAGGCCGAACGCTACGGGAAACTGCGCGACGAAATGCGCGAGAAGCTGAAGACCGTACTGGCCAGCAAGATTGCGCAGATGGATGCACGGCAGGCCGCGCTGCTGGCGGAGATCGCAGAGCTCACGACTCTGGTCGATGCGGGGGCGGGGCGGGTGCAGGCATTAGATGCTGAACATGCGGCGCTCATGGCGCGTGGCTATCAGCTGGAAGATGCCGCGAAGGATGCGGAAGCACGAGCGAATCAGCGAGCGGTGGAAATCGAGCGCGCGGATGCGCGGCACCAGACGAATCAGGAGCGCATTGCTGAGCTGGATGCGCGGATGGCTGCAGCTCGCGGAGAGCTGGAAGGCGCTGCGGAGCATTTGAACGCGATGATGGCCGAGCGCGATCAGCAGCGGAGTTTTCTGGAGACGGCCGCGCAGGAAACGGCTGAGGCGCGCCAGCGCACGCAGCTGAAACACGGAGCGGCGCGCGAGGCTGTGACGGCGGTCGCCGCCGCGGAGCAGCAGTGGGAAGGGGCACGGCGCGAGACTGCACAGATTTTGTCGCTGCTGGGACAGACGCGGAGCCAGATTTCTCAGGGTGAGGAGTCACTGGCCTCGTTACAACGCGAGGCAGAGCGGCTGGGCGGCGAGATGGAAGCGGCGCGCCGGGACCTTGAGTCGTTGGGCGCGGAGCGCGGGCAGATCTCGCTGACCTTCGAGTCGGTGACAGATGCGTTGCACCGGGTAGAAGCGGAGATCGCAACTCTGCGCGGTGAGATTGAGTCTGGACGAACCGATGAGGAGCAGGCGCGACGGCATGCCGATCAGCTGCGGGCGGAGCATGCGACGCTGAGCGGCCGGGCGCAGTCGCTGGAGTCGCTGATTCGTGAGCACAGCTACTCGACAGACACCGTGCGCAAGCTGTTTCAGTCGCATTCGCTGGGCGGCGGTCTGGCTCCGGTGGGCACGCTGGCAGACTTTCTTGAAGTGAACGGCGAGTACGAGAGCGTGGTCGACGAATTTCTGCGCGATGAGCTGAATTACATCGTGGTGAAGAGCTGGGATTCGGCGCACGAGGGCATGCGCCTGCTCAAGACCGGCGTCGATGGACGGGCAACGTTCCTGGTGCATCCTGAAGATGCGCAGGCGAAGTTCTCCTTTGCCGGGGACGACCGGCTGCCGCACCACAACACGGCGCAGACCATCGTTCCTTTGAAAAGCTGCATTCGGGTGCTCGACGGATTTGGGCGATCGCTCGAGGCGATTCTGCCGAAACTGCGCGAAGGCTACGTTGCTCCGGATTCGGAGACGGCGCGGTCGTTGGCGCTCGAGAATCCGTCGGCCTTTTTCCTGGCGCCCTCGGGCGAGTGCTTCCATAACGTCACGGTGACCGGCGGAAAGCCTGGATCGGAAGGACCGCTGGCGTTGAAGCGCGAACTGCGCGACACGCAGCAGAAGCTCGCGGAGATTGAGCGCGAGCTGGGTCATGCTGAGACCAGGGCGATGACTCTGGCGAAGACACTGGCGGACCTGACAAAGACGCTGGATGCGAAGTCAGAAGATCGGCGCGTGGCCGAACGCGAGAGCGCGAATCAAAGCGCTGCGCTGCGGCAGATGGAAATGGAGGTCCAGCGGCTGGAGCGGCGGCTACAGGAATGGACGCTCGAGAGCGAGCGCAACCGCGACGCGCGCAGTGCGAAGGAAACCTTTCTGGAGCAGCGGCGCGAGGAGGCTGTGCGCATCGAAGGCGAGCACCAGAGCGCTGAGGCTGGTCTTGAGGCGCTGCAGCGGTCCGTGACAGAGTTGCGTGGCAACCGTGATCTGGCGCAGCAGGAAGCCGCACAGCTTTCGGCGGAGCTGGCTGGCCTTGAAGAGCGGAGCCGCGGGGCCGAGCAGGCGTTTGCGCGCATCGACCGTATGTATCGGGAGCTGGAAGCGAGGGTGGCGCAGATCACGCAGCAGCTGGCGGCAGCGAAGGCGGAGCAGGAGCAGCGCGGACGCGAGAACGAGCAGTTGGAGGCGACACGCCAGGGGCTGATCGAAGCGCGGGAACTGGCCCAGAAGGAAGCGGCCGAGGCACACGAGCAGATCGTCGTGCTGCGAGCCGATATCGCGACGATGGAGCAGGACCTGAAGGCGCTCCGCGCGGAGATCGATGCGCAACGCGAGGCCCGCAGTGCGTCCGGGAATCAGGCGGCGACGCTGGCGGCCGATCTGCGCCACGTGGAGGAAACCTGCGTTACCGATCCCAGTCTCGAGGCTGGGGAACTGCGCGGCGATGAAACGCTGGTCCGGATTGAAGGCGAAATGCTGATCGCTGAGGATCAGGCCTGCCGGGAGATGAAGCAGCGGCTCGAGAACATGGGGCCGGTGAACATGATGGCTCTCGAGGAGTACAACGAGACCGCGCAGCGCCACGAATTTCTGGAGACGCAGCGCAAGGATCTGCTGGACTCGATCGACAACACGCAGGCGACGATCAAAGAGATCGACGAGATCTCGCGGACGAAGTTCGACGAGGCTTTCGTGCGGATCAACGAGAACTTCAGCGCGACTTTCGGAAAGCTGTTTGGCGGCGGACAGGCCTTTATGCGGCTGACCGATGAAGAGAATGTGGCTGACAGCGGCATCGACATCGTGGCGCAGCCACCGGGCAAGAAGCTGCAGAATGTCCTCCTGCTTTCTGGCGGCGAAAAAGCGCTGACCGCGCTGTCCTTACTGATCGGCATATTCGTCTTCCAGCCCAGCCCGTTCTGCGTGCTGGACGAAGTGGACGCGCCGCTGGATGAGACGAACGTGGGACGGCTGGCCGACATGCTGCGTGCGATGGCGGCCGAGACGCAGTTCGTCATTGTGACTCACTCGAAGCGGATGATGGTGGCGGCGGACATGATCTACGGCGTGACGATGCAGGAACCAGGCGTGTCGAAGGTGGTGAGCGTGCGCCTTGGCGGAGCGGAGCCGGGTGCGCGGAATGGCGCTCGGCAGATGGCTTTGGCGTAGCTGGAGGTTACAGGGAGCAGGTCGCTGGGAACAGAACGACCTGCCGCCTAACCGTGGAGCTAACGGGCGATTTCGCGGCCTGGCCGAGATTCCGTGAATCGCCCATCCTTAAAAACAGGCTCTCCGCGTAAATACGTAGCTGTCACGGTGCCAAATAGCGTTTCTCCCAGGTAAGGCGAGATGGAATGGCGTGTGTGAAGCTCCTGTTCCTTAACCGTGAACGTCGCTTCTGGATTGAAAACCACAAAATCCGCGTCGTAGCCTGCTGCGATCCGGCCTTTGCGTCCACCGAGTCCCCCGATTTGTGCCGGTTTCTGTGACAAAAGGCGCGCGAGATCGGCGAGGGTGAATCCACGGCCTCGCATACCACTCCAGACGACCGAGAGGGCGACGGAAACGCTGGCGATACCGCCCCAGGCCTGGACGAAGTCGCCAGTGTCGCGACATTTCATCGCGGGCGGGCAAGGGGAGTGGTCGGTGGCGATGAGGTCGATGACTCCTTCGCGGATCGCCTCCCACAGTTGCTCGCGGTTCGCTGCGCTCCGAATCGGCGGCGCGCATTTGTGAAGGGTGCTCCCGTCGGGGATGTCTTCAGCGGCGAAGCGTAGGTAGTGCGGGCAGGTTTCTACGGTGATGGGAAGGCCTTCATTTTTCGCGCGGCGGATGTCGTCGAGCGCCTGTGCCGTGACGAGGTGCACGATGTGGAGAGAAAAACCGAATTCCCGGCAAAGACCAATCATGAGGCGGATCGCCTCAACTTCACTCCGATCCGGGCGGGAGCGGAGCCAGGTAGAGGATCTGCGCGGATCCGAAGCAGAATCGATCGGCGCAAGAAACTCCGGAAGCTCGGCGTGGACGAGAAGCGGCAGGCCGGCGCGTGCCAAATGCGGCGCTGCGCCGCGGAGTTCAGCCTCGTCGACGCGAAAGAAACCATCAATGCCGGGCTCGGCGAGGAAGCATTTGAATCCCCGAACCCCCGCAGCGGCAAGCGGTTCGATGTCGGCTGTGTTGTGGCCGGAGACTCCACCCCAGGCAGCCCAGTCGACGAGGCATTGGCCTTTGGCGGCGGCGCGTTTGGCTTCGAGCGCGGCGACGGTGGTGGTCGCTGGAAGACAGTTGAGAGGCATGTCGATCAGCGTGGTGTAGCCGCCTGCGGCGGCGGCGCGGGTAGCCGTGGCGAAGCCTTCCCATTCGGTGCGGCCTGGCTCGTTGATGTGGATGTGGCTGTCGACGAGGCCAGGAAGAAGCGCGCCTGCGCACGCGACGGTGCGGTAACCGGGTGGCACAGCATCGACATCCACCAGGGATGTGACTTTGCCGTCGTCAACAAGGACGGCACCGGGCCGGATGCCTTCGGGTGTGACGATTTGTGAAGAGACGATGGCTTCTGTCATCAGTTCTCGAGACTTGCGAGGGTAGCGTAGTTCTCGTGTATTCCTTATATGTACAGACCATTTTGACAGGTGATCCGATGACCGAAACCATTTCCTCACCGCAAGCCCCGCTGACCACGCAAGAGGTGGTGGAGCTGACGAAGAAGCTGAACTACGGGACGTGGCGCTTCCAGAAGACGTGGAACCCCATGCACATTGCCGACGCAGAGGGATGCTATTTCACCGATGGTGCCGGCAAGCGGTATCTGGACCTGTCGGCGCAACTGATGTGCGTGAACCTGGGGCACAAGAATCCCGCGGTGATCAGGGCAATTGCGGAGCAGGCCGAGGCGCTCGCGTACGCCTCGCCGGCTTATGCGACGGAGGCCCGGGCGGAGTTGAGCCAGAAGCTGCTGGAGGTGCTGCCGCAGGAACTGACGAAATTCTTCTTCACCACATCGGGTACCGAGGCCAACGAAGCTGCTTTCAAGATTGCGCGCATGGTCACAGGAAAGACGAAGATCATTACGCGGTACCGCTCCTATCACGGCTCGACGGAGGGCTCGATTGCGGCGACGGGTGATCCTCGGCGCTGGGCGATGGAGCCGGTGGGCGGCAAGGGGCACGGGTTCGTGTTCGCGCCCGAGGTGAATTGCTACAAGTGTCCGATTAAGCACACGTATCCGCAGTGCGGGATTGCCTGCGCAGAATATCTGGAGCACATGATCCGGAATGAGAGCGACGTGGCGGCTGTGATCGTGGAGCCGGTGGTCGGTACAAATGGCGTCCTGGTGCCACCGAAGGAATACATGCCGATGCTGCGCGAGATTTGTAGCAGACACGGTGTCTTATTGATCGCCGATGAAGTGATGAGCGGATGGGGACGGACAGGGGAGTGGTTTGCCGTCGACAACTGGGGCGTGAAGCCAGACATTCTGGTAACCGCGAAGGGCATCACGTCCGCATATGTCCCGCTGGGCCTGTGTGCGACGACCGGCGAAATTGCAGCGTACTTCGACGAGCATTATTTTTCGCATGGACACACGTACGAAGCGCACCCCATCACGCTAAAACCGGCGGTGGCGACCATCAACGAAATGCAGCGCCTGGGGCTGGTGGAGCGGGCTCGCAAGATGGGTGCCTACCTCGAGCCGAAGTTGCGGGCCCTCCAGGCGAAGCATCCCTCGATCGGCGAAGTGCGCGGGCTGGGGCTGTTCTGGGCGCTCGATCTGGTGGAGAACCGCGCCACGAGAGAGCCGTTCAACACCATGCGAGACAAGGTCGAAGGGAAGGTGACGGTGGTGGATAAGGTTGCGGCTGACATGCTGAAGCGCGGGATCGCGATCCAGGCGTGGGTCAGCCACCTCATCATTGCGCCGCCGCTGATTGTTCAGGAATCGGACCTGGACTTCGCGGTCGAGGCGCTGGATGGAGCGCTGGCGATTGCGGATGCCGAAGTCGCGGGTTAGGTTCCCACTCAAGCCGGAAGACGGCTTGAATGGGGCGCCGTAATTTCTGAGAGGTCCATTCAGCGGTGCTTGATAAACTCGCCGGTCTGCAGCTCGGTCATGGCCTGGCGGAGCTGCTCCTGCGTGTTCATGACGATGGGGCCGTACCAGGCGACCGGCTCTTCGATGGGCTTGCCGGAGACCAGCAGGAAGCGAATACCTTCGGGGCCGGCCTGGACCTGGATTTCGTCGCCACGATCGAAAAGCACCAGCGAGTGGTTGCTCGCGTCGTAAACCGGCTTCTCGTTCGGGTCGACGCCCGATTCGGTGAGGACAGCCTGCGGATCGGAAGCATCGCGGAAGGTTCCCGCCCCGGCGAAGACATAGGCGAAAGCGTTGCGCGTGGTCTCGACCTTGAGCCGCTTCTTCTTGTTCGGCGGAACCGAGACGTCGATGTAGTTGGGATCGGCGGCGACTCCTTCAACGGGACCGCGCTTGCCCCAGAACTCACCGCAGATAATGCGAGCCGTGGTGCCGTCGTCCTCAGTGACCTCGGGGATGGCGGCCGACGGAATGTCCTGATAGCGAGGGTCGGTCATCTTGAGCTGCGAGGGCAGGTTGGCCCAGAGCTGGAAGCCATGCATGCGGCCCTGCGGGTCGCCCTTGGGCATTTCCTGGTGCAGGATGCCGCTGCCGGCGGTCATCCACTGCACATCACCGGCCGCCATCTTGCCCTTGTTGCCCAGCGAGTCGCCATGTTCGACGGAACCCGCCAGGACATAGGTGATGGTCTCGATGCCGCGATGAGGATGCCAGGGAAATCCCTTGAGGTAGTCCTCGGGGTGCTCGTTGCGGAAGTCGTCGAGGAGGAGGAACGGGTCGAAGTCTTTGGTTTTGCCGAAGCCGAACGCGCGCTGCAGGCGAACCCCTGCGCCTTCCAGGGTGGGTTTGGTCGACAGAATTTCTCTCACCGGTCTGAGTGACATGGCGTTATTCCAATCTGGTCTTGAGGGGTGGGTTGGACCACTTCATTAGATACGCCGTGTGCAGGAACGATTCGGGTCCCAGCCCGGAACCGGCGGTGTCGCGCCGTGCACGCAGCCGGCGGGAGACGGACCCCCAGCCAACTCCAGTGCAGTAAGTCATTAGGTTTGTGTGGCTTCTGGAAGGGTAAGTAAGAGAGTGCCCAGGGCTGGGCCGTGACGGAGGAGGAAATTGGGCAGGGACTGTTCGCCGAGGTGGACGGCCAGGAGTTCATGGAAGAGTGTGGGTCGAGCTGCGAAGGCGCGCAGGGTCCGGTCGCGAAGCATGGGAAGCCGGTCGAGAAGCAGCAGGAGCGTCGCCATGCGTTGCGGGAGAGTGAGGATCGCCGCGTGGTGCGATTCGTAGCAGGCGAGGCTGTCAGCGGCGAGTGAATCGGCAAGAAGGAGAGCTTGTTGGAAGCCCAGCGCGAGGCCTTCGCCGGTGATGGCGTCGACCGAGCCCGAGGCGTCGCCGATGAGGGCAACGTTGTTGCCGGTGACACGGCGCAGCCGGCGGGTGAGGGTGAGGGAGCCCCGTTCCGTGGTAGTAACAGGCGCGTCGCGAAGCCGCTCTCGCAGGGCAGGAATGCCGCCGAGGATTTCCTGGAGGCGTACGCCGGCGTGGCGGGTCATGGCGGAGACGCAGATCTCGTCGGCGGCAATCGGGGTGACGTAGGCCTGCCCGAGAGGACCCCAATGGACTTCGACGTGTTGATGGCGCGACTCCGAAAATAGCTCACCGACGCGGTAGTGCGCGCGGAAGCCGAAGCGGCGGCTGCGAAGATGGGCGCGGTCGAGGCCGGCCCAGGCGCGGACGCGCGAGGCATGGCCATCGGCGCCGATGAGCCAGCGGAACGTGATGGGTGCGCCGCCGAGGGTGGGGGCCTTGCCTTCTTTAAGGACGACGGTCGTGTTCCAGGCAAAACGGACACCCAGGGCCGAGGCGCGATCGCAAAGCAGGCGGTGCAGAGTGGTGCGGCGGACGCCGATGCCGCGGCCGCTGGGAAAGTCGGCGGCGATACGGGCGCGATCGGAGGCAAAGGTGATGCCCGTGAACTCCGCGCCGTGGTGAGGCTCCAGGTCGATGCCGAGCTGGGCAAGGGCGCTGCGGGAATCGGGCATCAGACCTTCGCCGCAGGCCTTGTCGATGGGCGGCTCCTGGGCGTCGGCGATCAGGACGTCGGCCCCGCGCTGGTGCAAAGCGATGGCGGCGGCGAGGCCTGCGGGACCGGCGCCGACGATCCATGCGTCACAGTGGCGGTTACCTGAATGCACGCTCACCATTCCAGGAGAAGCATTTCAGCGCAGAATCCAGGTCCCATGGCGGCTAAGATGCTGCGAGTTCCAGGCGCGGGACGGCGGTGCTTCATGATTTCGTCGAGAACCACGAGGACCGAGGCCGAGGAGAGATTGCCGACGCGGCGGAGTGCTTCCCACGAGACATCGAGGTCTTCACGGGAGAGTCCAAGGGCTTCGGCGGTAGCTTCAAGGACTTTGGGGCCGCCGGTATGCATGATCCATGTGCCGACGTCGGCGCGGGTCATGTTCTGAGAGGCGAGAAAGTCGTCGACGTTGCGGCCGAGGTTGTCGACGACGACTCTTGGCACGTCGGGAGAGAGGACGATGTTGAAGCCTTTTTCCGAGATGCGCCAGCCCATCACGTCTTCGGTATCGGGGTAGAAGACACGGTCGCTGGCCAGGATGCGCGGGCCGCGGCGAGGGACGTTATCGCCGGCGACCAGGACGGCGGCAGCACCATCGCCGAAGAGGCCGACGGAGATCAGGTTCGCAACGGACTTGTCATCGCGTTGCCAGGTAAGCGAGCACAGCTCCACCGAGAGCAGGACGGCGATCTGATCAGGGTAGGCGCGAACGTAGTCGGCGGCGCGGGCGAGGCCGGCGGCACCGGCGACGCAGCCAAGTCCGAAGATGGGATTGCGGCCGATGTTCGGCGCAAGGCGCATGCGGTTGACGAGCCGCGCGTCAATGGAAGGGCTGGCGACGCCGGTGACGGAGACGAAGAAGATCGCGCCGAGTTGATCGGCACGCAGGCCGGCATGTTGCAGAGCGCAGTCGATGGCGCGCTCTCCGAGATCGACGGCGACATCGATCCAGGCATCGTTGCACTTTCCCCATGTGTCGAGCGCGAGGTAGTCGCCGAGGGGGCGCGAGAAGTAACGGCCATCGACGCCGGTGCGGAGATGGAGGCGCTCCACAATGGAGGCGACTTTAGGATCCTCGCCCCAGTAGGGAAGGAGCGCGTCGAGAAATTCACGCTGTGAATAGTAGTGCGAAGGGAAGGCCGTGGAGGTGGCAAGGATATGCATGAAGACTCTGAATGAGATTTGGACGGAGCAGCTGCGATTTCAGTTGGGGTGATGCCGACGATGCCGAGCAGATCGATTGCTTCTATTGCAATGATGGGAGGCTCTTTTTGCAGTGGTGTCAAGGCGATGTGAGAAGATTGTCCAAATCCGACGAGGCGAACGGGAATCATTCGCGTCATCCCACTTTGGGGGCAGGACCGGACCGTGGGGCAGGCGCGCATCGTATAGTGGTGGACGTGTTGCGACGGGTTCCGCGGGGCTTACAGACCCGAGGGAACGACGAAGGATCCGCCCGGATGTACTCCCGCCGCGATGAGGCAAGAGTCTCTTTTTCAGCTTCGGTTCAACAGGGAGCGTATGTTGGCATCCCCGTATTTTGCTCGCGTGCTCGCGGGCTTACTCCTGATTGTTCTCGCGACGCCGGTGGTGATGCGCGCCGGGGATTCTTCGTCTCTCGGCCAGGCGAGCCGATCGTCAACCCCAAAGCAGCTGAAGAAGCTTTCCCTGGAGCAGCTGGGCAAGGTTGAAGTGGTGACGGCGAACAAGGAGCCGACCGAGGTTTGGAACACGCCGGCGGCGATCTTTGTGCTGACCCAGGACGACATTCGCCGGTCGGGGGTCACAAATGTCCCCGATGCCCTGCGTCTGGTGCCAGGCGTCAATGTGGCGCGGGTGAACGGGGATCGCAACTGGGTGGTGGCGATTCGTGGACTCGGTGATCAATATTCGAAATACGTGCTGGTGCTGATCGATGGGCGCAGCGTGTATACACCGCTGTTCGGCGGGGTTTTCTGGACGATTGACAACGTCATGCTCGAGGACATCGATCGCATCGAGGTGATCCGTGGACCGGGCGGCACCATCTGGGGCACCGACGCGGTGAACGGGATTATCAACATCATCACCAAGTCTGCGAAAGATTCGCAGGGCTTGCTGGCGTCGGCGGGCGGCGGCAGTGTGGATGAGGATACGGAAGATTTGCGGTACGGGGGAACAAGCCACGGGTTCGATTTCCGCGTGTATGGATTTGGGTTTGTGCGAGGAGCGGAACACCACGAGGACGGACAGCCGAACTATGACTGGTCGCACGTGGGACAAGCGGGCTTTCGCAGCGACTGGGTGAGCGGTCGCGACAACGTGACACTTCAGGGCGATGCATACCTTGGACACCTGGGCGATGCGCAGCCCATTTCAACGTTCACTCCTCCCGCGACGGTTATTTCGTATCAGTCGACGAATGTTTTCGGGGGAAATCTGCTGGGGCGGTGGCGGCGGGAATTGCCGTCGCAGGCTGACCTTTATATGCAGGGATTCTGGGCGCACGATGATCGGGTCGGCCCGAACTTTGGTGAGACGCGGGATACGTTCGATGTGGACTTTCTGCATCGGACTCCGCCCACACAGTGGCAGCAGTTTACCTATGGGGTCGGCGCGCGTTGGAGTCCGAGCACAACGCAGCAGACGGTTGCTACGGATAATTTTGTTCCGGCATCGGAGACCGAGAGCACCTACAGCGGATTTTTGCAGGAGGAGCTGCGGTTTGTGCCGGACAGGCTGGCGCTAACGCTCGGATCGAAGCTGGAGCACAACAGTTACACCGGATTTGAGTATGAGCCGAGCGGGCGGCTGCTGTTTACGCCGCGGGAGGATCAGTCGCTGTGGGCATCCATCTCGAGGGCGGTGCGGATTCCGGATCGCGTGGACGAGAACATCGACGTGGATGTCGAGGTGACGCCGGTGGTGTGGGGCGTGATTTATGGCAACAGGGATTTACGTGCTGAGCGCCTGATTGCGTACGAGGGTGGGTATCGCGGCCTTTGGGGAAAGCACCTGTACGTGACGGCGTCGGCGTTCCACAACGTTTACGACGATCTGATCGCGCAGAGTGCGCCATTTCTGGGCACGCCGACGAGTCCGCCGTTTCCCGCGGGAACAGTGCTGATTGGATTCGAATACAGAAACGGGATACGCGGAACGACGAATGGGTTTGAGCTGGCGCCGGAGTGGCAGCCGTTTTCCTGGTGGCGGTTCAGGACGGCGTATTCGTATCTGCATGTGAACCTGGAGGATGCGCCAGGGTTCAGCGATCCATTGACGTTGACGACGCTGCATGGCTCAAGCCCGAACAGCCAGGTGGTGGTGCGGTCGCAGATTGATTTGCCAAAACATTTCGAGTTCGATCAGACATTTCGATACATTGCAGAGCTGCCGGCGCAGGACGTCTCCGCGTATGAGACGGCGGATGTACGGTTGGGCCGGCATTTAGCGCCGGGCTTGGATTTATCAGTAGTGGGACAAAACCTGCTGCAGCCGCACCACGAAGAATTCGGCATTTCGCCTGGACCGAATGTAGGAATCAAGCGCGGGGTTTACGCGAAGCTGGTGTGGACTTCGAAGTAGAGGCAGGGAACAGGGACCAGCCAGTAGAGCCCAGCGTACTTCGCTCCATTCGGCGTTAGTTTTGCGTGCTCAGCACATCGTAGTTGTAGTCGAGCAGAAGCCTCCTGATGGCAACGGGAGGGTGGCCGAGGGAAACATCCTGCTCCTCGGTTGAATTGCCAATCATGACGGTTGTGCCGAGGTGGACGGTCCGGCCGTCGGCGAGCTCAGCGTAGATGGGGACCAGCATTTTGAACGTGGAGTCCACATTGCTCTGGATGAGCCGCACATGGGCGATGGTCCCCTTCTCATCGCTTCTGATGGTGGATGCGAAGGAGTAGTGGGGCAGAGCGGTGCCGTAGACGTATTCGTTGAAAAACCAGTCGAGCTTGCGATTGCGGTCGAGGTCCATGCCTGGAGTCATATGTTTTTCGAGGATGGCTTTGAAGTCCTCTGTCGAGGCTGGCTGTCCGCGGTAGGTATGAACGAAGTCCTGCAGGGTCTCCATAAGCCACTGGTCGCCGGTATGAGAGTTCCAGGTCATCATGCGGATCATGTGCAGAATGTACGCGCCTTTGGGATAGACCAGATCGCGATAGACTTCTTCGCCGGAGCGGGAGTTAGCGAGTCTGTATCCCATAGTGACGGGACCAACGTCGATGGGGCGGAAGCCCTGAGCATTCTTCCCGACGATGCGCTCTCGCTGCTGACGCCAGAATTCGCGGTATTCGTTGTTGGTCTTGTTGGTGTCCTGAAGAAAGATGGAGGCTGAGAAGTCGGCGAACCCTTCACTCATCCACTGATCGCGATAGCTGCGGAAGCTCACGGTCTGGCCCCACCACTGGTGGGCGACCTCGTGGGGCGTGACAACCTTCCAGTACATGGGATCGCGATCGAGGCCGAGCTGATGCTGGACCGTCGTATCCCAGAAAGCGCAGATGGGCAGATAAACGAGCATGGGCCAGCTCTGGCCGTAGTTGCACGCGGTTTGTTGGGTGAGCGCGAGGTTGCCGAATTGCAGAGGACCGAAGAAGCGGGAGTAAATTTCGATCGCTACCTGACCTTCTGAGAGTGCTGGTTTCAGCATGGCCGTCGTGCTCAGGGTTCCGACCGCCATGTCGGAATCCGCGGCCGATGCAAGTCTTTGGATACTGGTCGCAGAATCCGGGAGAGAGGAATTGGCATAGGCTCCGATGACAAATCCACTTTTCAGCGTGGCTGTGGCTTTGGTGAACTGACCCAGATTGGATCCCACCACGGGGATGGGGATATCGCTGCTCCACTCCGAGGTCGTGGCGCTGCCCTCGGTGGACTGCCGAATGGGTTTGCCTGTGGCAATCAGCCCGAGCCCTTTGGGGACATGAAAGGTCATGTGGTAAGTCGAATAACCGGACAGGCCGCCCTGGCGGGCACTGGGATACCAACGCTCCCGCGCGCCGCCCTCGAGATAGTAGTTATCGCCGCCTTCGTTGATGACGACCTCCTTCCCCGCGTAGGCAATCTGTAACTCGATGCGGTCATCCGCTTTGGCGGGGCCCGGCAGAATGACAGCAAAGTCCGGGTCGTTATCCTTGCCTTCCTGAATGAAACTGAGGGGAGTCCCGTCAGCGGCCTTCACGCTGGAGACGCGCAGGGTGGGAAAGAGTTCGAGGGGCACGACGGCGAGTCCGGCCGTGTGAGCGTGAACGGTGGTTCTGGCCAAACCGGTGAGCATTCCGTTTTTGGCAATGGTAGTTTCGAGGTCCTGACGATCAATGGTGTAGGGCGTATTGGCTTCGTTGGCCGAGCCCTGGGCGCGATCCTGATTGCGAAAGTCCTGGCTGCGAAACGCGGTCCAGACACCGTTCCGGTTGTCATTCCAGGTCATCAGCTCGACTTCCTCTGGCTGGACATCACGTGCGCCGCGGGGATCGAGGATAAAGATCATTTTGGAGGCAAATTTTTTTCCGTCGATAGATGCGAGAAAGAAGCCGCCGGGCGCGGAACTGAGCACGTCCTCAAGAAGGCGTGCGTCGAGATTCCAATGCAGCCGGGTACGCAGGGTGTTGGCGAACTGCTGTCCGAGAGAGGTAAGTGAGCTATCTGAGGAGGCACTGGCGGTGGCCGCCTTTCTTATCTCGGCAGCCGTGTCGTCGGTAAAGCGGAATACAGCGCTGTCGAAGGTCTCGTCCAGCACAGGCGCCTTCGTCAGGAGGGAGAGGCTGTGTTTTTCCTGATCGTCGGGCGGGACCAGGTGCAGCGAACCCTGTCCGCGAAAGACGGCGCCGGTGATGCGGCCATTAACCGCGCCGTAGAGCGAGAAGCTGCCGGAATGGAAGGTGAAGACGGCGGCGTCTCTCTGCATCTGAAACTCTTGGACTGCCATGCCTTTCCCTGCAGGCAACAGATGACGCAGCTGTTGATAAGTGGAGTTGGAGTTTGGAGCAGGAGTCTGGCCGTCGGAGGAAGGAGTTAGAAGGACCAATAAGAACAGCAGAAACGCCATGAAAAGCGCAGAGCAGCGCGATCGCACTTGTGTCACCAGGAGAACCTATCAGGAAGTTAGCTGCCATTATGCGGGACGAGCCGATGGATGGCTAGACAAATTCGTGATGCGCCCGGTCAGGGGATGCTGACAGGAGTAACTCGTCAAGGACCGGCACCTGTGAGCGGTTAGTGACGAACACTCGATAGGGTGGCCGCTTCTGGTCGCGCCTCTTTCTCGGCCGCCTCCACAGTGTGGGCGATGAGCGTCGCGATGGTCATGGGGCCGACTCCACCTGGGACTGGGGTGTACGCGGAACAGCGGGAGAGAATGCCGGGAAGTTCGATGTCACCAACACCGCCGGGATGGTAGCCCGCATCGACGACGACTGCGCCATCGCGGATCCATTCGCCACGGATGAACTCGGGTTTGCCCACCGCGCCGATGACGATCTCCGCGCGGCCGACGACTTCGGGAAGATTTTTGGTGCGGGAGTGGCAGATGGTGACGGTAGCGTTGGCGGCGAGCAGCATCATGGCCATCGGTCGGCCGAGGATAGGGCTGCGTCCGACAACGACCGCCTCGCGCCCTTCAATGGAAATTTGATAGCGGCGCAGGAGACGCATGATACCGGCGGGCGTCGCGGAGCCGTAGGCAGGCTCATCCATCGCCATGCGTCCGAAGCCATGTGCGGTAACGCCGTCCACATCTTTGGCCAAGTCGATGCGGTCGAAACAGGCGCGCTCGTCGATTTGTTTGGGAACGGGATGCTGGAGAAGGATGCCGTGGACGCGGGGATTTGCGTTGAGATCGTCGATGGCGGCGAGGAGTTCGGCGGTGGTCGTCGTCCCGGGGAGAGTGATGGAGAGAGATTCCATGCCGACGCGGCGGCAGGCATTGCCTTTCATGCGGACGTAGGTAGCGGAGGCGGGGTCGTCGCCGACGAGAATGGTGGCCAGAATGGGAGGCTCGTTCAGATTGAGGCGGGCGACGCGGAGGGTGAGTTCGGCTTCGAGTTCTTTGGAGTAGGCTTTGCCGTCGAGAAGGATTGCGGACATGAGGACAGTTTAAAGGGGCAATGGGAGATGGCTCCCTTCAAAGCGCGCTCCGCCAGAGAAGATGAGCCGTTAGATAGCGCGGAGGACGCGAGCGGGGAGAAAGATGACCGCGCTGACCAGCTCGAGTGCGCCTCCAACAGCGATGCCGAGAATACGGAGCGGGAGCAACAGCAGCCAGACGAATGGATAGGCGACGAGGGCCAGCAAGGCCAGGGGCCAGCAGAGAAAGAGCAGAATGCAGAAGAGAAGAAACTTTGCCACGGCGAATCCTCAGTTCAACTTCTATTGTTACGCATCGGGCGCCCGGAGGGTTCCCCGAAAGGCAGAGAGTCCGGAGTAGCAGGCAGGGAGTAACAAAGCGCAAGCGCCCATTACCGCGGCTATTGCGGCAGGTGGAGGCCCAGGGCGTTCAGCGTATCTTCGTCGGGGGTGGTGGCGCCGTTCGCTTTGATCACGACGGAGAAGCCGCCCTGGTAATCCCACATTGCCCAGCCGATGTGGTTCTTTTCGAGCGCGACGCGCATATCGTGAAGCCATTGCGCTCGAGCGGCGGGGGGAGAGAAGTCACGAAAGACGCCAAACTCTCCACAGTAAACGGGAACGTGGTGCAGCGAGGACCACTTCGCGGCAAACTCGATGGAGTTCTCGATGCGGGCTGCGTCCCAGCGATTCTCTCCGTATTCATCGAGGAAGTACTGGCCGGCCAGTGAGGGCTCTTCGTCGAGTTTGGGCGCGACGTTCTCCGGAGTTGACGGGTAAGGAATAGCGCGCTCGGGACGAACTTCAGGATTGGCCCACGTGGCGCCCTGATGGGTGAAGGGGAAGGGCTCGTAGTCGTGGAAGGTGTAAATGATGTTGGGGTCGGCGAGCGGTTCGAGGACGAGAAGGTCGGACAGGCCGGACCAGTGGGCGCCGGAGGCGATGATGGTGTTGCGCGGGGCAACCTGGCGGATGGCGTCGACGACCGTGGCCTCGATGCCCAGCCAGCGGTGGGGGTCGTTTTGTTCGGGCTCGTTCATGATCTCGAAAAAGATGTGGTCGGGATCGGTGACGGCAAAGTGCTGGGCGAGAGCGCGCCAGAGAGAGACAAAGTTGCCGACACCGGCGGTGCCCTGGAACAGCTCCGACTTGTATTCGCTGGTGGGATGGATATCGATGATGACGGAGAGATGGTGATCGAGCATGACCTTCACGACACGATCGAGCTCGTTGATGAAGTCTGTGGACTGGTGTGCGTTTTCCCATGCGAGGAGCGGGCCGGCGTCGATGCTGAGACGAATGTGGTCAAAGCCCATTTTGGCGATGAGAGCGATGTCGTCCTCAGTAGTAAAGGTCTGGAGGCGGTGGCTGGAGTAGTCGTTGGCCTGGGCGAACCATTCGCCGGTGTTGATGCCGTGCTGGAGATGCTGGGCGCGCTCGAAGGCAATCGATTCCGACCCAGGATTTTGGGCGGTAGCCGAGAGCACCAGCAAGACGGACGCAAGGAGCAGAAGCGCGACGGGGCGTGAGGAGAATCGCATAGGCCGCAGTGTAATCCCTGAGACCGGCGCAGCAAGCCGAGCGCGCTACGTTATGCTGACGTTTGCGAAACTCTGGTCACAACGAAAGCCGTCACCCACGCCATAACCCGGGGTCGAGGCCGGCGGGTGCGAGCGACGAGGCGAGCTCGGCCGAGGCGGTGCGAGCGATGTTTGACCGCATCGCGCCGCACTACGATCTGCTGAACCACGTGCTTTCGTGCAACGTGGATCGGACGTGGTGGTGGCGGACGGCGCGGCGGTTCCGGCATGTGCTGGCCAGGCCGGAGGCGCGGGTACTGGACATCTGCTGCGGCACGGGCGATATGACGTTGGCGCTGCTGAAGCGGCGTCCCGATGGAGGGGAGCCGATAATCGCTGCGGATTTCTCTGATGCGATGCTGGCGCGAGCGCGGAAGAAACTGGCGGGGCGGCGCGCGACAGTCGTACCGGCGGATGCGCTGCACCTGCCGTTTGAGGATGAGCGTCTGGATCTGATCACGACGGCATTTGGGTTTCGGAATCTCGCGAATTACGAGGCGGGGCTGGAAGAATTTTTCCGTGCGCTGGCGCCCGGCGGGGAACTGGGGATTCTGGACTTCAGCGAACCCCGAGGAGCGTTGGGAAAGCTGTTCCGGTTCTACTTCCGGCACCTGTTGCCTGCTGTCGGTCGGCGAATTTCAGGGGACCCGGGGGCGTATGGGTATCTGCCGGAGTCGGTGGAGCGGTTTCCTCCACCAGCAGCGATGATGGAGCTGATGCGGTCGGTCGGATTCGTTGAAGTCTCGTGGACGCCTTACAGCTTTGGAATTGCGGGGCTGTGGCGGGGGAAAAGACAGGGCACCGGACACAGCCAGGTTGTAGGCTGAGGTTGATCATGCCGAGCGCTGCCATTCCGGGATCGTCAGAGGCCGCGGCGGAGAAGCGATGGGCTGCGCTGATTTCGGTGGCGGCGGCGTGTGCGATGACGGCGCTCAAGGCGACGGTGGGGTTGCTGACGGGCAGCCTGGGCGTGCTGTCGGATGCGGTGCACTCGGCGCTGGACCTGGTGGGCGCGGCGATGACGTTCGTGTCGGTGCGTGTATCGGACCGGCCGGCGGACTGGAATCACCCTTACGGACACGCGAAGGTCGAGAATATTTCGGCGTTCGTGGAAACAGGGTTGATGGCGGCGTCGGCCGTGGGGATCAGTGCAGAGGCGATCAGCCGCATCTTCTTTCGTCCGGTGACGCTGCGGTATTCCATCTGGCCATTCCTGGTGATGGGCGCTTCGATGGGTGTGGACCTGTGGCGATCGCGGGAACTGCGCAGAGTCGCGGAGCGACACAAGAGCGCGGCGCTGGAGGCGGACGCGCTGCATTTCGCTTCGGACATCTGGACGAGCGTGGCGGTCGTGGTGGGGTTGAGCGCGTCGTGGCTGGGGACGGTGGAGCATCTGCCATGGCTGCGCTACGCCGATCCTCTGGCGGCGCTGGCCGTGTCGATCATGATTTTGATTTTTGGCTGGCGGCTGGCCTGGCGAGCGGTGTTTGCGCTGACCGACGCAGTGCCTCCGGAGCTGCACACGCGAATGATCGAAGAGGTGGGGAAGACGGATGGAGTGCTGGGGATCGACCAGGCGCGGGTGCGGCGGTCCGGGCACGCTTACTTTGCGGATGTGACATTGTCTTTGTCGCGGCATCTGACGTTTCAGCGAACGGAGGACCTGGTTCGCGACGCGACGGCGGCGGTCCAGCGAGTGTTGCCGGACGCGGATGTGGTGATCCACACGGTGCCGCGATCGACGATCGCCGAAAGCCTGTTCGATCAGGTGCGAGCCGTGGCCGCGCGGAACAACGTCTTGTTACACGATGTGAGCATCGAGGCGTTTGCGGATGGGCTGCATGTGGAGCAGCACATCGAGGTGAAGGAAACGATGCCGCTGCTGGAGGCGCATCGGTTTGTCTATGGGATCGAGCAGCAGATCCGCCGCGAAGTGCCCCAGGTGGGATCGGTGCTGACGCATATTGAGAGCGAGCCGGGCACGATTGAGGCGCCCGTGCGGGTGGAGCAGGATCGACATATCGAGCAATGCCTGCGCGACGCGGCCGTGAATGTGCCAGGGGTGGTGGACATCCACGAGGTGAACGTGGACCGCGTTGGCGAGCGGCTCCACGTGACGTGCCACTGCACGCTGCCGGATGGAATGGAGATGCGGCGCGTGCATGAGTCCATCACGGAGCTGGAGCACCGCTTTAAACTGGACTGTCCGGAGGTGGATCGGGTACTGATCCATCCGGAGCCGGCATCGGATAACCAGCACCGCCAGTAGACGCGCGGAGTGGACTACGCCCGGCCGCATGAATCAATAGACAAACGGAATCAATTTGCGGGTTCGCAACGCATATTCATCGAACGCCGGACCGTAATGATCGTGCAGGTGAGCGTCGAGAGCGGGAATATTGGCAAAGACAAATCCGGCCAGCATGAGGAGTGGAACAGCAACGGTCGCCCATCGACCCGCCAGGAGGCAGAGCCCTGAAAATGAAATGAGGTCGCCAAGATAATTGGGGTGGCGCGAATAACGGAACACACCTGACGTGTAGAGGCGGCCACGATTTTCAGGGCGCCGCTTCCACACGTGGCGCGCGTATTCCGCATACGTATTCAGCCAGGAGCCCAGGGCAAAAAAGAGAATTCCAATTGCCCCCGGCGCGCCAAACGGAACCGCATTTGTCCCTCCAGCGATGGCGAACGACAGATAAATGCACAGAACCCACGGCCCGATCATCCATGCTTCTTTCCAACTCACGGCTCGTTTCAGAAAGATGAATTGAGTGAAGAGCAAACGAACAAAATAGATCGAGAGGGCAATGCCAAGGAAAAGGCGGCGGGCTTGACCGCCGGAATGCCACTCGCGCCCTAGCCATCCACCGACGACGTCCGCCCCGGTGCCGGCCAATAACCACCAGGCGATGGCGACGCATGCCCCGGCGCTCATGGTGAGCGCGACTCGTTGCGGCAGGGAACTCCCGTGTGCGGCATAAATATCGGAAGCGGCGGCTTTCTTACCCATACGCAGACCCTGAACAATTCTCGCTCCGATCTCTGCTCTACGGAAAGGTCCGCGCGCTGTCGGGGTGACATCGGTGTCCTTTCCATTGAGAATCATCTACAGAGGGATGTTTTGTGATTGCGAGCGCAGAGTGGAAGCAGGGCGAGCAGTACGAAGGAAAGACGCAAAGCGGGCACGCAATCCTGATGGATGCGACTGCCGACCACAAAGCCGGCCCGAGCCCGATGGAACTGGTGCTGACGGCCCTGTGCGGATGCACCTCGGTCGACGTCGTGAGCATTCTGCAAAAGAAGCGCGAGCCGCTGGAGGGCCTCGTGGTGACCGCTGAGGCGGAGCAAGCGCCCGCGCCGCCGCGGACCTTCACGAAGATTCATCTGACGTACCGAATCAGGGGCAAAGTCGCTCAGAAAGCGGCGGAGGATGCCGTGTCTCTGTCGAAGAACAAGTACTGCTCGGTTTCAAAAATGCTGGAGAAGGCGGCGACGATCGACTACTCGATCGAATACGAATCATGATTGGATTCTTCCGGTTCGTCCTCGTGGTATTGCTGCTCACGGTGGTCGGCATGACGTCGGCGATCGTAACGATGCATTTTGCGATCCACGGGGCAGAGGTTTCGATACCGGATTTGCGGGGCATGACGGTGGCTGACGCCGGCCAGCGCGCGGCAGGGCTGGGGCTGACGCTGCAGGTGGAGAGCCGCTTGTACTCCGCGGATGTCCCGCCGGGACGGGTGACGAACCAGTCGCCGGTAGCGGGGACTCTCGTGCGGCGCGGGTGGCGGATCTGGCTCACGGAAAGCCTGGGTCCGCAGAAGCTGGCGATTCCGGACGTGAAGGGTAAGGACCAGCGCGTAGCGACGATTGAAATTCGCCGCGCGGGATTTCAGGCGGGGACGATTGCGGCCATGCCGTGGCCAGCCTTGCAGCCGGGAGCAGTGATCGCGCAGAGCCCGGAGCCGAATGCGTCAGGGGTGGAGAGCCCGGTGATGAACCTGCTGGTGGCTGCTCCGCCGGATGCGGCAACGACCGAGGGCGGATTGGTGCTGCCGAACCTGGAAGGCCAGGTCTTTACGGCCGCCGCGCTGACGCTGACGCACATGGGACTGCGCCTGGCTCCCGTGAAGGAACTGGATGTTCATGTATCGCCGCCGGCAGGTGCGGGCCCCGCAGCACCACCACCGCCAATGTATCCACCGGGAACGGTGGTGGGCCAGAATCCAGCGGCGGGATCGCGGGTGGACGGAAATACTCCCATCGAGTTAACCGTGGCGAAGTGACAGGCAGGCGATCCGCAGTCGAAAAAAAGTGCGATTGCGGAGGAGGTAACGGGGTGGTTTGGATACGGATGAGTAAACGCTTTCCCAAATCTCTTTCGTCAGGTAGAATTCCGTTTGCTCCTTTGTGCTGATCCTGTCGCACGGGAGCCGACATGGCTATGCTGGACGCTCTGAAAGCGCAGGTTCTGGAAGCAAATCTCGAGCTGGTCCGCCGCGGACTGGTGCTCTACACCTTTGGCAACGCCAGCGGCATCGATCGCGCAGAGGGTTTGGTGGCGATCAAGCCGAGTGGTGTGGCGTACGAAAAGCTGACCCCCGATGACATGGTGGTGAGCGATCTGAACGGAAAAATTACGGGCGGCACGCTGAAGCCCTCGTCGGATCTGGACACGCACCTCGAACTCTATCGGGCGTTTCCCGGGATTGGCGGTGTGGTGCACACGCATTCGGAGTTTGCGACCGCGTGGGCGCAGGCAGGGCGCGAGATTCCCGCCTACGGAACGACGCACGCCGACTACTTTCACGGTCCGGTCCCGCTCACCGAGGCGCTGACCGATGAGGAGATCGGCGACGGTTATGTGCTGAATACCGGGAAGGCGATTGTCCGGCGGTTTCGCAATCTTGATCCGAAGGCAGTACCGGGCGTGCTGGTGGCCGGGCACGCGCCGTTTGCGTGGGGGAAAGATGCGATGGAAGCCGCGTATCATGCAGTGGTGCTGGAAGCTGTAGCGCGGATGGGTTTTTATACCGCGACGCTGAATCCGGATTGCACCGGCATCTCGCAGGCGCTGCTCGATCGTCACCATTTTCGGAAGCACGGAGCGAAAGCTACCTACGGTCAGAGCAGTTGAACTGACGACACAACCTGGAAGCAGATCCCCGTCTGATTCCCGAACGCAGTTGGCAAGCCGAGGGTCCTGAGGAATGTCACTCGCATCTTTGACTGCCGCGCTGGCATATTTTCAGGCGCCCGTGAAGGGGTCGCTGGTTCATCTGGGCGGCGTGGACATCGCGGTCATCGCGATTTACTTTGCGATGGTCATCTACATCGGGTTCTACCTGAAGGGCGCGGCCAACACGAGCGAAGAGTTCTTTATGGCCGGCCGCGAGATGACGGCCTGGATCGCGGGGCTCAGTTTTGTTTCAGCGAACCTCGGTTCGCTGGAACTGATGGGGTGGGCAGGCTCCGCGTATCAATACGGCATTCTGGCAACGCACTGGTACTGGATCGGCGCGATTCCGGCGATGCTCTTCCTGGGCATCGTGATGATGCCGTTCTATTACATCTCGAAGACGCATTCGGTGCCGGGTTATCTTTCTTTGCGCTATGGCGACGGCGCGCGAGGCTTGTCGGCGGTGTGCTTCGCGTTCATGACGGTGCTGATGAGCGGCATCAACATGTACTCGATGGCGCTGGTGATGAAGGTGGTGCTGGGCTGGAACCTGAATTTCTCGATCTGGGTCTCCTCGATTACAGTTGCGATTTATGTGGCGCTGGGCGGATTACGGTCTGCGATTTTCAATGAGATTCTGCAGTTCCTGCTGATCTGGCTGGGGGCGCTCCTGATCCCGATCATGGGGTTGATTGAGGCGCACGGCTGGACAAATCTGAAGGCGCAGATCGCGCAGCGAATGGGGAGTATGCAGTACACCCATCTGTGGTCGACCACGGCGCATTTCCGGGACAACCCTATGGGGATCCACTGGACGGGGCTGGTGTTTGGACTGGGGATTGCGATCAGCTGCGGCTACTGGACGACGGATTTCCTGGTGGTGCAGCGGGTGCTCTCGGCGCATAACCTGCGGGCCGCGCGCATGGCGCCGATCATTGGCGCGGGCTTCAAGATGATGGTGCCGTTCATCGTGATCCTGCCCGGTCTGCTGGCGCTTTCGCTGCTGCCGTTCCACCTCGTTCCGCAGGATGTGGCCGTGGCCACCGGCCAGCATAGCTACAACGAAGTGCTGCCGCTGATGCTGGTGCGCTACTGCGGACCGGGATTGCTGGGGCTGGGCGTGACGGCGCTGATCGCAGGCTTTATGTCCGGCATGGCCGGCAATGTGAGCGCGTTTGCCACGGTGTGGACCTACGACATCTATGGCGCGTTCATGAATAAGAAGGCCAGCGACAGCCACTATGTTTCCATGGGTCGGTGGTGCACGTTTATCGGCGTGCTGATTTCCGTAGGCACGGCGTACCTGGTGCAGCATGCGGCCAGCATCATGGATTACGTGCAGGGGTTGTTCAGCTTCTTTATCGCTCCGCTGCTGGGGACGGTGCTGCTGGGAATGCTGTGGAAGCGTGCGACGAAGGCAGGCGGATTCTGGGGACTGCTGTCAGGAACCTGCACGGCCATTGGATTGTTTCTGTGGGTGCACTTCAATCCGGCAGCACTGCGGTATGTGGCGTTTTCACCGGATGCCAAGGTCATGGCGGAGGATATGTACCGCGCCATGTGGTCGTGTTCAGCGTGCGTGCTGGTCACGGTGGTGGTGAGCTTAATGACGCAGCCGAAGCCCATTCAGGAACTGGAAGGGCTGGTCTATGGGGCTTCGAAAATTCCTGAGGAGCACGACGATCACTGGTACCAGAAACCGATTGTGTGGGCCGGTGTGGTGGCCGTGGGATTCGTGATTCTGAACGTCATTTTCTGGTAGGAGGCGAGCAGTGCGGGGACACGTACAGATATGGTTCTTCTCGGGCATCCTGCTGCTGACGTATGGGGTGCTGATTGCGGGAACGGGGTTGTGGGAACTCAGCCACCCATTGGCGAATCCTCCCGTGCTCTATGAACTGCATCCGCCGATCTGGTGGGGCGCGATTATGGCGGTGGCGGGATTGATTTATGTGTTGCGTTTTCGTCCCCGCTAACGGAATACAGTAACGAAACATAAAACACGATCTGAGAAAATGGCGCATATGAGCAAGCAATTGACGTTCGGACTGATTGTTGGAAACCGTGGATTTTTCCCGGACCATTTGGCCAAAGAGGGCCGTGAGGAGATGTTAGGGGTGCTGGAGAAGGCCGGCATCCGGGCCATCACACTGACGCCGGAGCAGTCGAAGTTTGGCTCGGTAGAGTCGCACGATGATGCGATTCGCTGCGGCGATTTGTTCCGCGCGCATCGCGATGAGATTGACGGAATTCTTGTGACCCTGCCCAATTTCGGCGACGAGCGGGGAATTGCGGATTCGATTCGCTACTCGAAGCTCGACGTGCCGGTGCTGGTGCAGGCGACGCCCGATCGTCGCGACGACATGAAGATCAGCGACCGCCGCGACAGTTTTTGCGGGAAGATGTCGGCCTGTAACAACCTGATGCAGTACGGGATCAGGTATTCCATTACGAAACGGCACACGGTGCAGCCCAATTCAGAGGAGTTCGCGAAGGATCTGGAGTGGTTCACGAAGGTTTGCCGGGTCACGAACGGGCTGAGGAAGGTTCGCATTGGCGCGATTGGGGCGCGGCCGCAGGCGTTCAACACGGTCCGTTACAGCGAGAAACTGCTGGAGCGCTACGGTATCTCCGTGGTAACGCTGGATCTATCGGATATTTTCGGCGCGATCGGGCGCATGACGGACGACGACAAGGATGTGAAGGCGAAGCTCGATGCGATTCGGCGCTACGTGAACACCGGCACGATCCCGGAAGCGGCGCTCATCAAGATGTCGAAGCTGGGCGTGGCCATCGAGCGCTTCATGAAGGACACCCACTGCACGGTGAGCGCGGTGCAGTGCTGGACGTCGCTGGAAGAGAATTTCGGCGTCGTGCCGTGCACGGTCATGAGCATGATGAGCGAGAATCTGTTGCCGGCGGCCTGCGAAACCGACGTGATGGGGACGGTGAGCATGCATGCGCTCGCGCTGGCAAGCCAGACTCCCAGCGCGCTGCTGGACTGGAACAACAACTACGGGGACGACGAAAACAAGTGCGTCTGCTTCCACTGCTCGAATCTGCCCAAGCACTTTTTCGCCGACGTGGTGATGGATTTCCAGGCGATTATCGCCGGCACGGTGGGCAAGGAGAATACCTTCGGCACCTGCATTGGCCGGGTCAAGCCAGGCGCAATGAGCTACGTGCGCTTCTCGACCGACGATTATCGCGGGAAGATTCGCGGGTATATCGGCGAGGGCGAGTTCACCAACGACCCGCTGGAGACTTTCGGCGGGGCGGGTGTGGCTCATATTCCCCAGTTGCAGAAACTGCTGCATGAAATCTGCGAGCAGGGCTTCGAGCATCACGTGGCGGCGAACTTCTCTCAGGTAGCGGCGCCGGTATACGAGGCAGCGACCCGGTATCTGGGCTGGGAAATGCACTGGCACGGGAAGGACCGGGAATAGGGAACAACCCAGCAAGGTTCACAGCGCGGCCGGATTGGATTCCGGCCGCTTTTTCCTGGCTTCGGCAGGTATCATAACTATCTAGTTAACAGGAAAGGGTCGCCCCTCCTTAAGTTGTTGATTCCAGGAGGCGGTTGACCCCTGACCCCTCCCCCCAACCCTCGCAGACCGGGTTCACTTGCTGCTTTGCAGGGCGAGGTCGATCAGGGTTTTCTGTTCCAGCTCGTGGGCTTTGGCGGAGCCGGTAGCGGGACTGGCCGCCGCGGATCGCTTGACGCTGAGGACCTGCTTGTCGCCGGCGATGCGGCGCAGGCGCGGCATGACAAACCCAAAGGCTCCCATGTTGGCGGGCTCCTCCTGGACCCAGACGACTTCGTGCGCAGAAGGATGAGCCGAGAGAGCCGCTTTCAGTTCGGCTTCCGGCCAGGGATAAAGCTGCTCGAGAAAGAGGATTCCGGTGGTGGTGTCCTTACGCCTGGCGCGCTCCAGGCGAAGCTCGTGGCCGATTTTGCCGGTGGCGATCAGCAGGCGGTGGGCGTCCTCAATTTCCGTCTCGGGCAGGACGGGAAGGAAGCGCGGGCGCGCGAAGTCTTCGAGACGCGAGAGCGCGTCGGGATGGCGCAGCATGCTCTTTGGCGTGAAGACGATGAGCGGCTTGCGCCACTTGCGCAGAGCCTGGCGGCGCAGGAGATGGAAGTATTGCGCGGCGTTGGAGGGCTGGCAAACCTGGATGTTGTCGCGCGCGGCGAGCTGGAGGTAGCGCTCGATGCGCGCGCTGGAGTGCTCGGGACCCTGACCTTCGTAGCCGTGGGGAAGCAGCACAGTGACTCCGCTGAGGAGGCCCCATTTGTCTTCGGCGGCGGCGATGAATTGATCGATGACGATTTGCGCGCCGTTGGCGAAGTCGCCGAACTGCGCTTCCCACAGGACCAGCGTTTCGGGGTAGTCGCGGCTGTAGCCGTACTCAAAGCCGAGGACGCCGGCCTCCGACAGGATCGAGTTGTAAACGCTGAAGGAGGCCTGGTTCGGATCGAGGTGATTGAGCGGAACCCATCGCTGCTCATTCTCGATGTCGATGAGGACGCTGTGGCGTTGATTGAAGGTGCCACGCTGTGAATCCTGGCCGGTAAGGCGAACCGGGGTGCCGTTGAGCAGGAGGGAGGCGAAGGCGACGGCTTCGGCCATACCGTAGTCGAAGGACTGTTTGCCCTGGCCCATGGCGGCGCGCTGATCGAGAAGCTTTTTAATTTTCGGATGAACGTGGAAGCTTTCGGGATAGCTCGAGAGCTTGTCGGCGATAGATCGGATGGCGACGGCGTCGAGGCCGGTGTCGACTTCAAGGTTGGCGCTCCAGGGTCCGCCCTGGTAGGCGCTCCAGTACTCGGGCATGTCGACGAGACGAGGTTTCTTCTTCGCTGCGGTCGCTTTTTTCTGGGCTTCGGTGAATTCGGCCTGGAGGCCTTTCACCGTTGCAGAGACATCGACGCCGATTTGCTTCGCGTAGATCTCATAGAGCGGAGGGTGGCTTTTAATCCTGGCGTAGCGGAGAGGTTGGGTGACGGTGGGATCGTCGACCTCGCTGTGGCCGTGGCGGCGATAGCCAATCAGGTCGATGACGACATCGGAACGGAATCTGTAGCGGTAGTCGGCAGCGAGCGCGGCGATGCGGACGACAGCGGCCGGATCCTCAGCGTTGACGTGGAAGATGGGGACAGGGAGGCGTTTGGCGAGATCGGTGGAGAAGCGCGTGGAGTTCGAGTCTTCGGGCTCGGCGGTGAATCCGATGAGGTTGTTAACGACGATGTGGATGCCGCCGCCGACCGAGAACCCTTCGACGCAGGCGAGGTTCATGGTTTCAGCCCAGATGCCCTGGCCGGCGAAGGCCGCGTCGCCGTGGATGACGATGGGAAGGACGCGGTCGGCGCCGTCCGCACCGATGCGGTCCTGACGCGCGCGAGCGCGACCCATGGCGACCGGATCGACGGCTTCAAGGTGGCTGGGGTTCGAGACGAGGTGCAGGGCGATGCTCCCGCCGTTGCGGGTCGCGAAGGTACCGGTGGCTCCGACGTGATACTTCACGTCGCCGCTGCCGAGGATGCTGCGCGGATCGACGTCCTCAAACCTGGCAAAGATGTCGGTGGCGGATTTGCCGAAGGTGTTGACCATGACGCTGAGGCGGCCACGGTGGCTCATCCCCATGATGGCTCGCTGCGCCCCGAGGTCGGCGGAGTGATTCAGCAGCTCGTCGAGAAAAGGAATGAGGACGGTGACGCCTTCAAGAGAAAAGCGCTTGGTGCCGAGGTAGCGCGACTGGATGACCTGCTCGAAAATGTCGGCGCGGGCGAGGAGATTGAGGATGCGGCTCGGGTCGACGGCAGCGGGCGCTGCTTCGATGTGTTCGGCGATCCACTCGCGGGACTCGCGTGAGGGGAGGTGCATGAATTCGGCGCCGATGGTTCCGCTGTAGATGCGACGGGCTTCGGCGGCCGACCCGTTGTCGAGATCGAGTTCGGGGACAGAAAGCGGAGCGAGGTACTGCTCCAGCGGATCGAGGTGGGCCTGGAGATAGCCCCAGCGGCGGAAGGCATCGAAGGCCTGCTCGCGGAGCTGCGGAAACGAAGAAGACGAGAGGGGAGTAGTGGTCATGAGAGCTGTCACCCTTATTTTACGCGGGTGCGGAAGCAGCCTGTAGCCCCTCGGCAGCTGCAGCCCTCAGTTGTCGGTCCTCAGCGTTCGGGCCCTTGTCCCTCGGCACACATCGAGTGTCGTTACTGACTGATGCGGAGCATGACCACACCGTGGGCGGGAACCGTAACGGTGTACTCGCCTTTGGCCGCGGCGACGTCTGCATGCTTCCAGAGATCGCGCAGTTTCGCACGATCGGAGAAGCCGAGGTCATGCAGATGGAGGGTGACTGAGTGCTGTTCAGTATCTCGATTGAAGAGCCCGGCTGCGAGAGCATTGCCGGCGAGCGGGCGGGTCCAGATTTCCGTCATGCCAACGGCCAGGGCCCGATCCCCTTGTTTGCCGAGGCGATCCTGATCGACGGCGATGACCTCTTTATTGAGGAGGATGGCGAGGGTCTCCGGGGACATCTTGCTGAGGTCGTTGCCGGCGAGGAGGGGCGCCGCGAGGATGGCCCAGAGGCTCATGTGGGTGCGGTATTCGTCGTCGCTCATGCCCCCGTTTCCCACTTCGAGCATGTCGGGGTCGTTCCAGTGACCTGGTCCGGCGTATTTGGCGAGGCCGAGCTGGCCAAAGCCGATGTCGGCCATGCGCTGGTAGGTGTCGTTGATGTCGCCGGTGGTACGCCAGAGATTGCCGCCGACGTCGGTGCCCCACTTCCAGACGTCATTCCAGCCGTATTGGCAGAGGCTGAAGACGATGGGGCGGCCGGAGGCGATCAGCGCCTGGTGCATCTTTTCGTAAGCCGCCTTCATCATCTGGAATTGCTTGTCCCGGTCGTGCGGCGCTTCTTTCCGCATGATTTCGGTGTAGCTGCAAAGGTCGTATTTGAGGTAGTCGATGCCCCATGCGGCGTAGGTTTTGGCGTCCTGCTCCTCGTGGCCGTAGCTGGCTTCAAATCCGGCACAGGTTTTAGGACCAGGTCCGGAATAGATGCCGAGCTTGAGGCCTTTGGAATGGACATAGTCGGCGAGGCCCTTCATATCGGGAAACTTGGAGTTGGTGTGGATCACGCCCTGAGCGTCGCGCTGGCCTTCCCACGTGTCGTCGATGTTGACGTAGATGTATCCGGCATCGCGCATACCGCTGGAGACGATGGCATCAGCAGCGCCGCGGACATCGGCATCGGTTACGCGGCCGGCGAAGTGGTTCCAGCTGTTCCAGCCCATAGGAGGTGTGTCGGCAGGGGTCGAATCCTGAGCGAGAGCGGAGCCACCGAGAGCGGCGAGCAGGATGAACGCGGTTACAGAGAGCTTCGAAATCGACACAGGTGACCAATCCTTTGGGGTGGGGACGAGGATGAGGTTCAGAACGAACGCCAGTGTACCGCAAAGTTAACGGAGCAGCGCTCCCCAGAGGGTATCGACGGCGGAGTGGGTGATGGCGGAAGCGGGAATGCGCTGATCCTCACGCCAGGCACGCCCGTAGAAGATGCCGGCGATGGCAGCGAGCAGGACGTAGCGCCAGTTGAAGATGGTGCTGCGCTTGTTGAAGTGAGAGAGGCCGAAGAGGACGGCTGTGACGAGCAAAGCGGCGGTTCGACCAAAGCGACGCTGGAGGAGGTTCTGGATCCAGCCACGGAAGAAGATTTCCTCGGGCAGCGCGACACCAACGAAGGTGAAGATCCAGGCAGGGATAAAGAGCCGGGGATGGTCGATGTGGCGATGAAAGTGGAGGAAGGCAAGCGCAAGACCGAGGGGAATGGCGATGGGGATGTAGAAGAGCAGTTCACGGAGACCGACGCGCCAGTCGCGCTTGCGGAGGCGGAGATCGTAACCGACACCGGAGAGGCAGCGGATGGCGAGGAAGGCGTAGAGGCCAGCATCGAGCAGAGTGAGTTTGCCGAAGAGGCCGAGTTTGTGGGGCCACGCGGGTTCGAGCCAGCGGAGATCAACAGAGAGGCCAAGCGGAAGCAGAACGAGGAAGTCGATGAAGTGGCCGCGCTGGGCGGGGTCGAGTTTGGCGGCAAGGTATTCGAGGGCGGCGATGAGGACGGGCATGAGGAGGTAAACAAGCAGCCAAAGAGGTGAGAGGATGTGCGAATTGATGGCGATAAACAGGTAGGGAATGGCGAGGGCTGCGGGGAGTGCGATCCGCAGCGGCGCGGGTAGCGACTGGGCGGCGCGGATGCAGCGGTCGCCGGCAAATCCAAAAGCAAAAACAGGCACGAGGAGCAGCGCCAGAGCGATCGCGGTGGGGACGATCGGAAACGGGAGGGGCACGCATCCATCGTAGCTGGGTGATGGAGTCAGGAAGAAGCTTCGACCAAAAGGTACCCGGCTACAATAGGGCTGAGGGTGCCGCGACGCAGGACAGGTGGATGAATCGGTTTCAGGCGATCGGGGCTGCGGTGATTGCGGGTGTACTGGTGCTGATCGGGATCATGGGGCTGGTACGGCGGTAATTCCGGATGTTAGCGAAGGGCGAAATTGCTCTCGCTGCAAGCGATCCGGGCGGCCATTGACCTGGCCGCAAATCAATTAGGTAATCGATCCTTCCACAATTGACCCTGAACCAGGCGGGTTGTAACGTTAAAGGTTCGTGCTTCCGAATTCATCTGTGTTTGAGGGCTTGTGCCAGACCCCGTTGCGCTGCGCAAAACTCCGTTAAATGGTCTGCATCGGCGCTTGGGCGCGAAGATGGTGGACTTTGGCGGGTGGGATATGCCCGTCGAATATTCAGGCCTGATCGCCGAGCACATGGCGGTGCGAACCGGCGTAGGCGTTTTCGATGTCAGCCACATGGGCGATATTCAGCTTCGGGGCCCAGGGTCGCTGGGTGCGGTGCAGCACATTTCTATGAACGACGCGGCACGGCTGCAGGCGGGCCAGGCGCAATACTCGGCGATGCTGTATGCCGAAGGAACGTTCGTCGACGACATCATCGTTCACAAATTCAGCGAGAACGATTATCTGTTCGTGATCAACGCAGGCACGCGAGAGAAGGACTACGAATGGGTTCGCGCGCAGGCTCGCGGATTCGACTGCCACGTGAGCGACTACAGCGACTACTACACACAACTGGCGATTCAGGGACCGCGTGCGCAGGAGACGCTGCAGAAGCTGACGAATGCTGATTTGTCGAAGGTAAAGTTTTACTGGTTTACATGGGGCACGGTGTGCAGGTTGCCGAATACGCTGATCGCGCGAACAGGCTACACGGGCGAAGATGGTTTTGAGATTTACGTGCCCTCGGATGTGGCGACGAGCGAGCGCGTTTGGAATGAAGTGATGGAGGCGGGTGCGGAGTTTGGCATTGTGCCCTGCGGCCTCGGTGCGCGGAATACACTGCGGCTGGAAGCGGCGCTCTCGCTGTACGGACATGAAATTTCGGAGTCGATCAACGTGTTTGAGGCGGGACTGGATCGATTCTGCAAGCTGGAGAAGGGGCCGTTTATGGGGTCGTCGGCGCTGCAGAAGGTCGTGGATGCTGGCGGACCGGAGCGGAAGTTGGTGGCCCTGGAGGTTGTGGAACGGGGCATCGCGCGCGATGGTTATCGAGTGAAGGATTTGACCGGCGCGGAAATTGGGTACGTCACGAGCGGATCGCCCGCGCCATTTTTGAAGAAGAACATCGCCCTGGCCTATGTGCCGCGAAGTTTCGCTGCCGTGGGGACGGAGGTAGCGGTGGAGATTCGGAACAATCCTGTGAAAGCGCAGGTGGTGCCGTTGCCGTTTTACAAGAAGCCGAAGAAGGGTTAGCTGGCGGGTTTCCGAATGAGCCGTCCACAATCTGCCCGTACAATTGAGGAGGAGTTTACGAACGCAATGGCATATCCGGCAAATTACAAATACACACGCGAGCATGAATGGATCGAGGCTGACGGCAATTCGGCTACGGTGGGGATCACTGTGCACGCCCAGGATTCGCTGGGCGATATTGTTTTTGTCGAACTGCCGAAGGTGGGAGACAAGGTTGAGAAGGGCAAGGTCTTCGGCAGCGTGGAGAGCGTGAAGGCTGTGTCGGATTTGTATTCGCCAGCGACGGGCACGGTTACGGCTATCAATGAGGAACTGACGACGGCTCCGGAGAAGATTAATGCGGACGCGCATGCAGCCTGGATTATGAAGATTGAGCTGGGTGACCCGGCCGAGGTGGGATCGTTGCTGAGCGCGCACGATTACGAGACTTATGTGAAGGAAGAGACGGGACACTGAAAGGACGGCGTCCAGTTGTCAGCGTTCAGCGTTCGGGAAGGCCGCTTCCTGATCACACCCCGGGACTTGTCTAAATAAAAATCCATGCGATACCTACCTAAATCCGATGCTGAGCGCGCGGCGATGCTGCGCGAGATTGGTGCATCTTCGATCGATGATCTGTTTGCGATCATTCCCGAGGAGTATCGGGTCACGAGCGACCTGAAGATTCCACGGCAGATGGGCGAGTCGGAGATCGTCGATCACTTTAAGGCTGCGGCGGCGAAGAATGCCAACGGCTACGCGAGCTTTTTGGGCGCGGGCGTGTATCGCCATTATCGGCCGGTGATCATCGACACGATCGTGCAGCGCGGGGAGTTTTTGACTTCGTACACGCCGTATCAGGCGGAGATTACGCAGGGGACGCTGCAGGCGATTTTCGAATTTCAGACGATGATCTGCGAGCTGACGGGGATGGACATCGCGAACGCGTCGATGTACGACGGGTCGACGGCGGCGCCTGAGGCCGCGATGATGGCGATGCGGGTGACGGGACGCGATGGCGTGGTGGTGGCGCGGACGGTGCATCCGGAGTATCGCGAGGTGATGCACACCTACGCGCAGCATCGCGAGGTATCGACCGGACACAAGGCGGTTGAAGTTGGTTACGGCGAGGACGGGCGCATGGATCTGGCGGCGCTTGAAGCGGCGGTGACGGACGAGACGGCTTGTGTGCTGGTGCAGTCGCCGAATTTCTTTGGGGTGATTGAGGACGTCGCGGCGATTGCGGAGATCGCGCACAAGAAGGGTGCGCTGCTGGTGGTTGCGATTGCGGAGGCGGTGTCTTTGGGGATTGTGCGGCCGCCGGTGGAGGCCGATGTTGTGATTATGGAGGCGCAGTCGTTCGGCGTGGCGCCGAGTTTTGGCGGGCCGTTTTGCGGCGTGATTGCGGCGAAGGAGAAATATGTCCGGCAGATGCCGGGCAGGCTGGTGGGGCAGACGACGGACAAGCAGGGACGGCGCGGGTTTGTGCTGACGCTGTCGACGCGGGAGCAACACATCCGGCGGGAGAAGGCGACGTCGAACATCTGCACGAACCAGGCACTGGTGGCGCTGATGGTGACGGTGTTCATGACGGTGTACGGCAAAGACGGAATCAGGGAACTGGCGGAACACAATTTGGCGAAGGCACAGTATGCGGCCCGGACTCTGAGTGGATCGGCTTTGGGCGCGAATGGGAAGGTGCTGTTCGGGCGGTCGCCGCGGTTCAATGAGTTTGTGTTGCAAACGGAGGAAGCGCCCGAGCAACTGAACGCGCGGTTATTGGAGAACAAGATTATTGGTGGCGTGGCGCTGAAGAAGTGGTATCCGGAGCTCGGGAATGCGACGCTCTGGTGCGCGACGGAGCTGACTTCGAAGGAGCAGATTGACGCGGCGGCGAGTGTGCTGGCGCAGGCGCCGGCTACGGCCGCGGCGCGATAGGGATCCGAGATGGCGACTGAAGAAAAATTCGTAGGGACGACGCGCAAGGTTACGGCGCACCAGACGCAGAACGAGGGGCTGAGCTTTGAGAAGTCGGCGCCGGGGAAGAAGGCGTATCGGCTGGCGGAGCTCGATGTGCCTGAGGTTGACCCTGCTGCGTTGCTGGGAGATTTGCAACGTTCGGAGAGCGCGGAGTTGCCGGAGTTGAGCGAGATTGAAATCATTCGCCACTTCACGCGGCTATCGACGTGGAATTACGCCATCGATCTGGGAATGTACCCGCTGGGCAGCTGCACGATGAAGTACAACCCCCGGGTAAACGAGCTTGTGTCGCGGCTGGAAGGGATTGCGGAGGCGCATCCGTATCAGCCGGAGGAGCTGTCGCAGGGGTCGCTGGGAATTCTGCGTCAGCTGCAGAAGTGTCTGATCGAGGTTACGGGGATGGAGGCAATTACGCTGCAGCCGGCAGCGGGCGCGCATGGGGAGTTCACGGGGATCCTGCTGGCGCGCGCGTATCACCAGGCGAAGGGCAATCCGCGGAAGAACGTGATCATTCCGGACTCGGCGCACGGGACGAATCCTGCGACGGCGGCGATTTGCGGGTACGAGGTAATCAACTTCAAGTCGAACGCGCGGGGTGGGATCGACGTGGAGGCGCTGGCCCAGGCGGTGAATGAAGAGACCGCGGCGCTGATGCTGACGAATCCATCGACGATTGGCGTATTTGAAAACGAGATTCATCGCATTGCGGACATCCTGCATGCGAAGGGCGCGCTGCTGTATATGGATGGCGCCAACATGAATGCGTTGTGCGGAAAGACGCGACCTGGGGATTTCGGGGTCGATGTAATGCACCTGAATCTGCACAAGACGTTTTCAACGCCGCACGGTGGTGGCGGGCCGGGGTCGGGGCCGGTGGCGTGCAAAAAGATTCTGGAGCCGTTTTTGCCAGTGCCTGTCGTCGAGGAAGGCAAGGACGGGCAGCTGCATCTGAACTACGATCGGCCGGAGAGTGTTGGGCGGGTACGGGCGTTCTACGGCAACTTTGGGATGTTTGTGCGAGCGCTGGCTTACATTCTGGCGAACGGACCGGATGGATTGCGGCAGACGACGGAAGATGCGGTGCTGAATGCGAACTACATCCGGAAGAAGCTCGAGGATTTGTATGAGCTGCCCTACACGACGCCATCGATGCACGAGGTGGTGTTCAGCGATCGGCGGCAGCTGAAGAACGGGGTGCGGACCGGCGATATAGCGAAGCGGCTGATCGATTATGGGTTCCATCCTTACACGGTGTCGTTTCCGCTGATCGTGCCGGGTGCGCTGATGATTGAGCCGACAGAGAGCGAGTCGCGCGAAGAACTGGATCTGTTTGTGGATGCGATGCGGCAGATTGCGCGCGAGGTGGAGGAGAATCCGCAGGTGGTGCTGGATGCTCCGCACTCGACGCGGGTGTCGCGGCTGGATGAGACGACGGCTGCGCGGAAGCCGGTGCTGCGTTGGAAAAGCAGCGAGTAGGGAATAGCCAGTAGCCAATGGCGAGGAGCCGGCACCGGATGCATGGAAAGTGCTTGGTCCCGGGGATCGAATTACAGTTGCTCGAAATCGCGCCTAGCTTAAGGACTTGAGCGGCCCCGCGCGGATTCCCCGCGCTGAAGTGCTCTAGCCGAGCATTTTTCGTTCATCCAGCACTTTCGATAATTCCGCTAAGATCAAAGTAACCATGCCAGAGACACGCACTTTTGCTCACGCCATGCTGCGTGAGATTTACGAGCAGCCGGAGGCGTTGGGGGCCACGATGGCGCGCTATGCTCCGGGCGGAACACTGGATACGAACGTTTTTGCGCCGGTGGCGGAAGCGCTGCGCAATCGGCAGCGGGTGGTGATCGCAGCGAGCGGATCGAGCCGCCATGCGGGTCTCGCGGGCGAGATCATGCTGGAGGATTACGCCGGGCTTGCGGTTGACGTGGAGTACTCGAGCGAATACATGTATCGCTCGACGCATACGTTGCATGATCCGGGCGTGGTGGTGATTTCGCAGTCGGGAGAAACAGCGGATACGCTCGCTTCGTTGCGCGAGGCAAAGGCGCGGGGGCTGGCGACGGTCGCGATCGTGAACGATCCGAATTCGACGATGGCGCGCGAGGCGGATGCCTCGCTGCCGACGATGGCGGGCCGGGAGATAGCGGTGCCAGCGACGAAGAGCTTTACGACACAGCTGACGGTTTTGTATCTGCTGTCGCTCTTCCTGGCTCGGATTGGCGGACGCAAGACGGCAGGTGCGGTTGCGGCGCATTGTGAGCAGCTGGAGCGTTTGCCGCGACTTCTTGAAGGGAAACTTGATCATTGGGAGACGCAGGTTGAGGGAATCGCGGAGCGACTGCGCGAGGCGCGGACGTTTCTCTACCTGGGTCGGGCAATTCACTACGCGATTGCCCGCGAGGGCGCGCTGAAGCTGAAGGAGTCGGCGTACGTGCAGGCGGAGGGATTGCCGGCGGGCGAGCTGAAGCATGGACCGAATGCGCTGGTGAGCCCGGAAGCGCCGCTGGTGATGGTGGCGACGCGAGACAGAAACGATCCTGACTCATCGCTGCGGTATGAAAAGACGCTGCAATTGATGCGCGATATGCATACGCAGGGCGCGGAGATTGTT
The DNA here is from genome assembly GCA_036272255.1 of Acidobacteriaceae bacterium. GTDB lineage: Bacteria > Acidobacteriota > Terriglobia > Terriglobales > Acidobacteriaceae > Palsa-343. The sequence continues at coordinate 51,534 of DATAZC010000248.1, forward strand.
GCGATCCACGTGGAGGGCGATGACGAGGCAGCGAAGCTATCGCGGTACTCGGTAACTGTTCCGGCGGCGGACGAGTTCCTGCTGCCCATGCTGGAGGTGGTGCCCCTACAGATGCTGGCTTACTTCATCGCGGTGCGGCGCGGGGTGAATGTGGACGCACCGCGGAATCTGGTGAAGGCTGTGGTGCGGGAGTAGCGATTCAGGCCCACTCTGTCGTGCAAAAGCCGACGCAACCAGGAGGAGGCCGCCCGACGGTGCTTTTAACTCCGCCACTCAGAACGGCAGGCGCGCGGTGAAGATGAGGCCGTGGTTGTAGCTGTGGTCTGTCGAAGTGGCAATCTGGTCGCCGAAACCCAGGACTAACCCGACGCGTTTATGCAGAGGGAAACGGACAATAGCGCCGGGGGTCGCGAAGTTCTGCGTCTTGCCGTCGTTCGCGCCGCCTTCGTAGTGCGTTGTGTTGAATTCCACCTCAGGCCACACGGAAGGAATGCGCGTGCCGGGCGCCCCTCCACCGACTTTGTACTGGACGGCAGTGTTCCACGCGATGGGGCGGCCGTATTGGACGCCGCGCGCAGTGGGCAGTGTGGCACCCAGCGTTGACTGTACATCGAAGCGTCTTACGCCGAAGCCTCCCGCCAGGGTGGTACTGACGGAAGGCTCCTGCGCACCGTTGACGTAACTGCCGGTGGGCATACTTCCGCCGACGAAGGCGGTAAGGATGTAGTTGCCGTGTTCCTCGTTGCGTGACAGGATGCGATATTTGCCGAGGAAGGAAACGTCACCAGCCCCGTCTTTTGAGGTTGGAGTGCTGTGGGTGACGTAGGGCGGAAGATTGAAGAGTAACTCGACGCGATCGATGGGGATGAGCTCGAGGCCCTTACCGTTGTCGTAGATCCACGTGGTGGCGTGGGTCGGGGTGGTCTCGCGGAGGAAGTCGGTGCGGAATTCCTGTTCGAGACGGGGGGTAACGGTGGCGAGCGGGGTGACCCAGTGGGGCTGTTCGGACTGTGCTTTGGTGGCATGAGCCTGCCAGGTGGCGATGAAGGAATCCTGAGCGGCGGCGGTGACAGGCAAAAGGGCGAGGCAATAGATAAGAAGACCGGCTGGCGTCATGGTTTCCTTGGGATGTATGGATATATGTGGAATGAATCGTTACATCATGATTATATGGGATGAGTTCGGTGGAGCTGGCATTCCTGGAATCAAACGCCATCTGCCAGACGACGCCGTCAGCCGGGGTTAATGGGTGGACCAACCGACGTTGCGCCAGCCGATCCAGGCGAGGGCGAGCATCGCGATCAGAATGATTTCGACGAGGGCGACACAGGCGGGCCAGCCTCCAATTTTCCACAGATAGCTGGGGACGACGCCCGCCAGAGTGCCCCCGACGTAATAGCAGGCAAGGTAGAGGCCTGCGGCGGAGGTGCGTCCCCCCGCCGGCGCGGCCATGCGCAGGAAGCTGGCGGAGGTGGACTGGGCGATGAACACGCCGCTGCACAGCAAGCCGAGCCCCGGGAAGATAACGATCCAGAGGTTGTGGCTGAGGGTAAGAGCTTCTCCGGTGAAACAAATCGCGATGGCGACGGCGATGCCGCGGCGCATGCCGATGCGGGTGACAAGGTATCCGCCGAAGGGCGTGACGACCAGGCCGACGAGGTAGATAGCGAAGAGATAGCTAAGGGCCAGCGTGGAGAGATTGAAGGGCGGATCGGCAAGATAGAAGGTGCTGTAGGTGAAGGTGGCGACGAGGGTGAAGAGGGTTCCGAAGCCGACGCCGAAGGTGGCGAGGAGGCGAGGATTGCGGAAGTGGCGAAGGGCGATCCAAAAGCTGGAGGCCTGGTTTGCGTGAGGATGGTCGGGGTGGGGCGACTCAGGCGGGAGCCAGCGCGCGATGAAGACGGCGCCGAGAAGGCTGAGGACGCCGAGAAGAACAAAGCTCCAGCGCCAGCCGATGGTTTCGGCGACGAGACCGGTGAGGAAGCGACCGAGGAATCCGCCAAGAGCAGTCGAGCTGACGTAGAGGCTCATGACGAGGGCGATGGACTCGCGGCGCCACTCTTCGCCTACGTAAGTGATGACGGTGGCGAAGATGCCGGGAAGCGCGAGGCCCTGCAGGAAGCGCCAGAAGATCAGTGCATGAAGGCCAGGCGAGGTGGCGGCGAGGAGCGTGGGCAGGGCGAGAACGACAATCGAGGCAATGATGACCCGCTTGCGACTGAGACGTTCGGTGAGCGTTCCGAAGATGGGGGCGGCGAGCGCGACTCCCAGCGTGGAAGCACTGACGGTGAGGCCGACGGCGGCTTTCGAGACATGAAAGAGCGCCGTGAGCATAGGCAGTAGCGGTTGCGTGGAATAGAGGTTGAGGAAAGCGAAGACACCGCAGAGACAAACCGCAACGACAGGACGCACCGGGTGCAGACCCATGTGGCGTTGTGGCCAAGACGCGAGGATGGCGACTGCGGGATTGGCAGCGGCGAGCCGCGGGTCGGGCAGGGAAGAGTCCACTTAACAGAGTAACTGGACGGTCTGGCAGGGAGGATTCACGAGTGGTACTGGCTCGGGGGGAGCGGTGCCGGTATAAAAGGATGAGGCATGGCCCAACCCGCAGCCGCATTTCTCTCCCGCGACTTTCTCCGATATCAGATGGCGCGCGTCGTGGTGATTATGGGCGCGGAGGCGCAGGCGCTTGCCGTTGCCTGGCAGGTGTACCAGATCACGCATCGGGCGATCGATCTGGGCTACACGGGGCTGATCCTCTTCTTACCAGGTCTTGTTTTCATTTTGCCGGCCGGTCACGTGGCAGATCGCTTTGATCGGCGGCAGGTGATTCTGATTTGCTATGCGCTGCAGGCAGTGGCCAGCGTGGTGCTGCTGCGCTTTGCGTGGATGGGCATCGATCGCGTGTGGCCTATTTTTGCGCTGCTTTTCGTGATTGGGACGGGGCGCGCATTCAGCGGGCCTGCGAGTTCCGCTCTGGTACCTCATCTGGTGTCGCAGGAACACTTCGTGAATGCGATTACCTGGGGATCGGCGATTTTTCAGATTGCCAACATCGCTGGGCCCGCAATCGGGGGGGTTCTGTTTACGCTCCCGATGCATGGGCGGCTGCATGGGGCGAGCCTGGTTTACCTTTTTTCGCTGTTTTCGATTTTGTGGTTCCTGGTGCTGGTGGGATCGCTGCACGTACGGCCTGGGCGGATGGAGCATCGTGCATTTTCGAAGGAAGTGATTCTTGCGGGGTTTCACTATGTAGCAAAGACACAGGTGCTGCTGGGGTCGATTTCGCTGGATCTGTTTGCTGTGCTGCTGGGAGGAGCGGTGGCGCTGATGCCGATCTTCGCGCAGGATATTCTGCATGCCGGGCCGCGGGGGCTGGGCATGCTGCGCGCGGCACCGGCCTTGGGCGCGCTGGCGGTATCGGCATGGCTGATGGGGCACCCGATCCGGAAACGGGCGGGCGTGAGGATGCTGATCTGCGTGGGGATTTTTGGCGCGGCGACAGTCTTGTTTGGCGTGTCGCGCAGCCTGCCGCTTTCGCTGGGAGCGCTGTTTATTGTGGGGGCGTCGGATATGGTCAGCGTGGTGATTCGGTCATCGGTGCTACAACTGGCGACGCCGGCTGAGATGCGGGGACGGGTGAGCGCGGTGAATGCATTGTTTATTGGCGCTTCGAATGAACTGGGTGAGTTTGAAAGCGGGCTGACGGCGCAGTGGTGGGGAGCGGTGCGCGCGGTGGTGATTGGCGGCATTGGGTCGATGATGATCACGGGGTTGTGGAGTGTGTTCTTTCCGAGTCTGCGGCGCGCAGGCGCGCTGACGCCGGAAGCACTGTTGAATGCGGAGATGGAGCAGGCGGGGCAAGAGGTGAGGAAATTGTGACCACGGCTGATCGCCCTGACACGACGGCGAGGCAGTTCGACCTGAAGGCGCCATGGACGATTTTCTGGATTGCGCTGTTGGTACGGATTGCCTATATGACGCTGGCGCGGACGTGGCACATTCGTCCTTACGATGACGAGTTCGGATTTGGATACGAGATGGGGCGCATCGGGCGCGCTCTGGCGACCGGGTATGGATTTGCAGATCCCTTTCGCGGTCACACAGGACCGACAGCCTGGGTGCCACCCGTTTTCCCGTGGATCCTTGCGGGAGACTTCAAGGTTTTCGGAATCTATTCAGCGATTGCTGCATGGGTGGTGCTGGCATTCGATTGCGTACTGAACGCACTGATGGTGCGGACCACGTGGGAGATTGCGGGGCGGTGCTTTAATCGGAAGATTGCGTTTTGGTCGGCATGGATCTGGGCGCTGTATCCGGCGGCGATGCAGTACGCGGTGAAGTGGATTTGGGAGATGACGCTGACCGCGTTTTTGTTTTCGTGGGTGCTGGTACTGGCGCTGCGGATGCGGGGCATCGGCGATGCCGCGGATGAAGCGGCTGCGCCTGGAGTGAAGCAGTGGGCGGTCTTCGGATTGCTGTGGGCGGGGATTGCGCTGACTAATCCTTCGCTGCTGCTCTTTTTGCCGGTAACTGGGGTCTGGATTTTGATGGGCGTGCAGCGTTGGGCGTGGTGGAGGCAGGTTACGGCAGCTGCTTTAGCTGGGGGGATTTGTCTCGCGTGCCTTGTGCCGTGGACCTACAGAAACTGGCACGTATTTCATCAATTTGTGCCGGTTCGTGCAAATTTTGGAGTGGAGTTGTACCTCGGCAATGGACCGGGAGCGACGGGCTTGCTGATGGAATACGACCATCCTGCGCAGGCGCCCGATCAGCTGAGACTCTACCGGGAGTTGGGGGAGATTGCGTACGCGAAGATGAGAGGCGCGATGGCGAAGCGGATTATCCTTGCAGATCCGGCGCGGTTCGTAAATCTGTGTATGCGGCGGCTCTATTATTTTTGGTTCAGCGTGCCGCACCCTGGCGATGAGGGGTTCGTAAATGAATACGGGCGCAATCTGAATTATCAGTTCACAAGCATTGTGGGATTGCTGGGGCTGGCGCTTGCGTTGCGGCGTGGCATTCCGGCGGGGTGGGTATTTTTCTGGGCATTCCTGACGCTGCCGCTGACCTACTATTTTGTAACTGTCCATGCACGGTTTCGGCATCCACTGGAGCCGCTGATTGCGATTCTGGGCGTTTATTTGTTTCAGTCTGCAGAGAAGAGCTGGGATGTGCGGTGGTTCGGGCGCCGGCGTTAATTTGAGCTGCTTCAGTCTTTCTAGCCGAGGGGCAGAAAGTACTGCGTGCCATGGATAGGTTCAGAGAGGCGCTTGAGGAGCAGTTGCAGGTCGTTGTTGTTGTTTACAAAGTCGATGTCACTGGTGTTGACGACAAGCAGGTCGCTGGATGAGTAATGAAAGAAGAAGTGCTCGTAGGCGGCCGCGACTTGTTCGATGTATTTGTCACTGATGGCCCGCTCGCCGGGTACGCCTTTGCGGCGGATACGTTGCTTGAGGGCTTCAGGCGAGGCCTGGAGGTAGATGACCAGCTCCGGGGTAGGAACCTCGGCGCGAAACATCTGGTAGTAACGGTTGTAGAGGTCGAGTTCCGCATCGGTGAGATTGATATATGCGAAGATCTTGTCCTTCTCGAAGAGATAGTCGGCGACGACCGGGGTGGTGAAGTCTTCGAGTTCTCGCTGCTGTTCGTAGCGGCGCATGAGGAACCACATTTGGGCGTCGAAGGCCATGCCGGCCTGCCCCTGGTAAAAGCGGTCGAGGAAGGGATTGTCTTCGGGTTCGACGACGCGGCGTGCGTGGAGGGTTTCGGCCAGAACCTGCGCCAGCGTGGATTTTCCGGCCCGGATGGGGCCTTCGACGGCGATGAAGCGGGGCTGTTCAAAGAGCTTGGCCACAAGTCAGAAAAGAATAGCGAAGGAAACACGAAGATAACACACCCGGATGACGATCCGTGGTGGGCGAGCAGTTGAGTGAAGGGTTGGACATGGCTGATTGTGAGCTGTGCGTGTGAGACGCATACACTGAATCGGGATGATCGGTGCGATTGCAAGTGCAGCGGGGGCGATTGGAGCGGGGGTTGGCGTCTGCGCTTATGGCTCGATGGCGCCGGGGTCGGAGTTGTTTGGGCGGACGGTCGTGGCTGGGCGCGATCCAATGGAATTTGCGCTGACGTTCGATGACGGGCCGAACGATCCGTGGACGCAGAAGCTGCTCGACCTGCTGGCCCGACACGATGTGCGGGCTTCGTTTTTTCTGATCGGAAAATATGTGCGGCAGCGTCCGGACCTGGTGCGGGAGCTTCGCGATGCGGGGCACCTGATCGGGAATCACACCGTGACACATCCCTGGCTGGCGATTGAGAGCCCGCGACGGGTTCGCGAAGAACTTACTGGTTGTAATGCCGCACTTGAGGATGTACTGGGGACACCGGTACAGTTTTTTCGTCCGCCGCACGGATCGCGACGACCGGATGTGCTGCGGACGGCTCGAGACCTGGGACTGACGGCGGTGATGTGGAACGCGATGGGCTTCGACTGGCGGCTGAACACGACGGCGGAGAAGATCGCAAGCCATTTGGAGCGAGGGATTGTTCGCAACCAGCGGCGTGGGCATGGATCGAATCTGCTTCTGCACGATGGGGGGCATTTGGTGCTGGGCGCGGAGCGGTCGCAGTCAGTAGAGGCGACGCGGATGATTCTCGAACGCCGGTCACCGCGGACGATCCGCTACGTCACGGTGGACGCGTGGTTGTGAGGGAGATGGGCTTGTCCCTTTCGTCCCTAAAGCTGCCCGGAACCGCAGCCTCTGCGTTAACGTAGGAAGAATCAGAAAGGCTCCCTGTCCTTATGTTCGAAGATATTCGCTATGCCTTGCGGCAGTTTCTGAAGACGCCAGGGTTCACGATCACGGCTATCCTGACGTTGGCCCTGGGAATTGGCGCGACCACGGCGATTTTCACGCTGATCCACGCGGTGCTGCTGAAGTCGCTGCCCGTTGCCAAGCCGAGCGAGCTGACGCGGATCGGCGACAACGAGAATTGCTGCATCAACGGCGGCATGCAGGATAACTGGTCGTTATTTTCGACGGAGCAATACCGACGATTTCGCGATCACACTCCCGGCTTCTCGAACCTGGCCGCTTTTCAGGCGGGGCGAACGCAGGTGGGGATACGCAAGGCTTCCAGCGGTCATGCCGCGGAGCCGTTTGTGGCGGAGTTTGTTTCCGGGAATGCGTTCGACACATTCGGGCTGACAGCCTGGATGGGGAGGTTGTTGCGGTCGTCGGACGACGTGAAGGGTGCCCCGCTGGTGGCGGTGATGAGTTATCGCACCTGGCAGCAAAAATTCGGGAAGGATCCTTCGGTGGTGGGCGGCTCGTTCTTCGTCAACGGGCTGTCGTTCACCGTGGTGGGCATTACGCCTCCGGGCTTCTTCGGTGAGCGGCTGACCAGCGATCCGGCATCGTTCTGGATTCCGCTGAGCGATAACCCAGTGGTCGCGGGAGGGAGCTTCAACGTTCTGGATAGTCCGCAGCTGGACTGGCTGAACCTGATTGGGCGGCGTGAACCTGGTGCCAATACAAAGCAGATGGAAGCGCAGTTACAGGTGGAGCTGCGGCAGTTTCTGATGGATCCGGTGAGCAAGGTCGATTCACGCAATGCAGGCCTGATTCCGAAGCAGACACTGCATCTGTCGCCAGGAGGCGGGGGCGTGCAGCAGATGCAGGAAGATGCAAAAGATGGGTTGCATCTGCTGATGTGGACTTCGACCTTTGTGCTGCTGATTGCGTGCGCGAACCTCGCCAACCTGATGCTGGTGCGCGCGACGGGGCGCAAGTCGCAGACGTCGGTGCGTTCGGCCCTGGGAGCACCGCGCACGCGGCTGGTGCGGCAAGCGCTGACGGAGAGCATTGTTCTGGCAGCGCTGGGTGGCGTGGCAGGTCTGGCGGTTGCTTATGGAGGAGCGCGGCTGCTGCTCCACATGGTCTCGGGCAAAAGCTACTTGCCGATTGACGCGTCACCGTCGTTGCCGGTGCTGGGCTTCGCTTTTGCGGTCTCGCTGGTGACCGGGATGCTGTTCGGCACAGCGCCGGCGTGGATGACGGCGCATACCAATCCGATTGAAGCGCTGCGAGGGGCCAATCGCGCGACAAAGCAGAGCGGACTATGGACGCAGAAGATTCTTGTGGTGATGCAGGCTGCGGTGTCGCTGGCTCTGCTGTGCGCCGCAGGGCTCCTGATTCGCAGCCTGACTAATCTGCAGCATCAGCATTTCGGTTTCGACACGCACAACCGGTATATCGTGCATATCGATCCACAGATGGCAGGGTATAAGGCTGAGCAGGCGGATGCCTTCTTTCGGCAGTTGCACGATGCAATGGCAGCGATACCGGGCGTGAAGGGTGTGACGTACTCGCTCTACAGCCCAATGGAGGGTGATAACTGGGGTGAGGGGGTGTGGATTGAGGGACAGCCACCGGCTCCCCCGGGCAGCGACTTCAATGGCGCTTCGTGGGACCGCGTGAGTGCGGGCTACTTCGATAATGTCGGAACGAAAATCATTGCAGGCCGCACCATCACCGAGCAGGACACGGCATCGACGCGCAACGTGGCCGTGGTGAACCAGACGTTTGCTAAACACTTCTTCAAGGATGGCAATGCGATTGGGCAACATTTTGGCGATGAGGATCCAAAGTATGCCGGCCACTTTGAAATCGTTGGCATCACAGAAGACACACAGTACTGGCAGCCAACGTCTCAAATCCGGCCGATGTTCTTTCTGCCGGCGACGCAGTGGATCAAGTACGATGACCCGCCCGAGGTGATGTTCGAAAACGTATCGCATCTGGAGATGAGTGCGATCGAGATTCAAACCGCGGGGTATGTTCCGGGGCTGGAGGCGCAGGTGCGGCGGGTACTGACGCAGATCAATCCGAACCTGACGATGATTAGTTTCGATACGTTTGCCGAGCAGGTGAAGAATGGATTCAATCAGCAGGAGCTGTTGGTTCAACTCACTTCGGCGTTCGGATTTCTGGCACTGACGTTAGCCGCGATCGGTTTGTATGGGGTGACGGCCTACTCGGTGGCACAGAGGACACGCGAGATTGGAATTCGGATGGCGCTGGGGGCAGATCGCAGCGGCGTTCTGAAGATGGTATTGCGCACGGCGTTTCTGCAGGCGGGTGTCGGGCTGGCGATCGGCATGCCGGCAGCGATCTTCGCCGGACGGTTTATGGCCAGCATGCTCTATAACGTGCGTCCCTGGGATCCGCCGGTCCTGATTGCAACGACGGTGATCCTGGCCATTGCGGCGCTGTTGGCGGCGGTCATTCCGGCGCAACGGGCCGCTAGCGTGGAGCCGATGACGGCTCTGCGGGTGGAATAAAGGCTCAGGTTTGGTGGAGCGACCGCCGGATCAACATAAATTTTGATCCTGGGAAGGCAATGACGGCCAAAATAACCGCAAGAGCCGGAAATCGTCTAACATCCAGGAGAGAGGCGCCTTGATTCCCCAACCGATTCGCCGATGGCTTGCTCCCGGTCCTTTCCGAAACAGCTCGGAGACGTGCGCGCGACTGAGCCGGTTGCTTTTGTTGCTGGTTGCCGTTGAGCTGGTGACGATGCCGTTGACTCAGCATCTGTGGACGTGGGACGGCTTTCTACACGGCGGCGAGGACTTCGAACTCGGCCTTTTTATGGCTGTAGTCTGCATTTGCCTAGTGCTGTTGCGTGCGCAACACGGGAGGCAGCTTCTCCCGCTGCTGTTTGTCGCGTGCCACCGCCTATTGCAATCTCTGGGCGGTTGGCAACGTCCGGATCTGATACGAGCTAGCGAGGTTACGGGTATCGCGGGCCGACTGAGCATCCCGCGATCCTCCATTCTTTTGACATTCCCACTCCTCATTTGATTCCTCTCGCTGTCCTGGTCAGTCCCTTGGGTGGCAGGCAGGGCGCCATCGTTCATCTCAGCTCTGGATCAGCAGGTTTTCCCAGACTGCTGCGGAGACACAAATGAAGAAGTCTGAAGTGGTGCAGGCGTGGGCGAGCATTCTGGCGGGTCGCGCACCATCGCTGTCGATCGAGATCACAAAGGAGTGCCCTCTCCGGTGTCCGGGATGTTACGCGTTCGACGCAGCGCATCTGGGCGGGAGCACGGAGCTGCGCGAGCTCTCCGATTTTCGCGGTAATGAGCTGGTGACGAAGATCCTCGCACTGGTCGATGACCGCAAGCCGCTCCATGTCTCGCTGGTTGGAGGGGATCCGATGGTGCGATACAGGGAACTGGAGCAGCTTATCCCGCAAATGGAGAGCCGCGGGATCCACACGCAGATCGTGACGAGCGCTTTCCGGACCATTCCGGTGAGTTGGTCGCAATATCGAAAGCTCAACGTGGTCGTGTCGATTGACGGGTTGCAGCCGGAGCATGACGCGCGGCGGAAGCCGGCGACCTACGAGCGAATTCTGAAGAGCATTGCCGGGGCTCGGGTTACCATTCACAGCACGATCACCGGGCAGATCGCCGGAAGACCCGGATACCTGGATGAATTTCTTCGCTTCTGGAGCGCGCGTCCGGAGATCGTAAAGGTTTGGTTCAGCCTGTTTACCCCGCAGAGAGGCGCCGAAGGCCCTGAGATTCTGACGCCGGAGCAAAGAAGAATCATCATTGCTGATCTGAGACAGCTGCGCAGAAAGTACCCGCTGCTGGATTTGGGAGAAGAGCTTCTCCAGGAGATGGAAACTCCGCCGCAGAGTCCGAAGGAGTGCATTTTTGCTCGCACTACGGAGACGATTTCTGCGGATCTGCGCACGCGGATCACGCCCTGCCAGTTCGGGGGCGATCCGGATTGTGGCCAATGCGGTTGCATCGCATCCATGGGGCTGGCGGCGGTGGGTCATTATCGCGTCGCGGGACCTCTGACTGCAGGTCAACTGTTCTTTGCGTCGGATCGGATTGGAAAGGCGTGGAGGAATCTCCGCGCTGGTTTTCCGAGGCGCGCGCAGCAGCCGGTGGCGCCGCCGTTCAACATCCTTCAACCCTGACAGGACCACTGGAAACCATCGGGCAGCCGGTAAAGCGATTGCGGTCCGGCTGCTCCCGCCTGGTAAACCGAGTGACCCTCTGCTAAACAAGAAGAGCGGACGCGCCTCCCATACTGCTGCTGCGAACGCCAATCCATGATCCTTCTTCTTGTGCAAATGGCTGTGGTGCTGCTGGTCACGCTGGCGTGCGGCTGGCTGGCGCGCAAGCTCGGCCAGTCGCGGGTAATCGGCGAAATCGTTGGGGGCATCGTTCTGGGACCGTCAGTACTCGGACGAGTCGCGCCTCGCAGCGCAGGCGTTTTATTTCCGGCGTCATCGTTCGGTTCTTTCGAAATTCTCTCGACCGTAGGGCTGATTCTGTTTCTGTTCCTGATCGGAATGGAGCTGGACTATGAGCAGCTCTACCGGCAGCGGCGGACGGCGGCGCTGGCCAGCGGCATGAGCATCCTGCTGCCGTTTGCGATGGGTGCATTGCTGGCGCATTCGCTGCGTATCCGGTTTGCACCGCATGGGATTGGCAATCTGCCGTTTGTGCTTTTTCTTGGCATCGCAATGAGCATCACGGCTTTCCCAGTGCTGGCACGGATTCTGGAAGAACGCGGGTTGCAGGGCACGACCCTGGGAACGACGGCAATTCTGTGTGCTGCAGTGGACGACGTGGTTGGGTGGTTGCTGCTCGGGCTGGCGTTGGCATTGCTCGGCGCCGAGGGTGGTTCGTCATCATTGCCTGTGCGGTTGCTGGGACTGGCGGGCTATCTGCTGATCATGTTGGGCGTGGTTCGGCCCATTGCGGCTCGGCTGGCTCAGAAATGGCACTGGGAGACGCTCTCTCTCGAGGTCCTGGGTGTCGTGGTGGCATTCGCGCTCGCTTCGGCGGCAGCGACGGATGCAATTGGGATCCATCCACTGTTTGGCGCGTTTCTTGCGGGCGTTTGCTTTCCTCGCGTGCCGGAGTGGCAGGTGTCGATGCGCGGACGCCTGGACATGATTGTGTCGGTACTGCTGCTGCCGCTATTTTTTGCGCTGACCGGGATGCGTACACGGCTCGATCTGCTGAGCGGGCGCACGATGTGGTTCTGGACGGGCATCGTGCTGGCGGCTGCGATTTTGGGCAAGATGGGCGGGGCGGCACTGGCGGCGCGATGGACGGGACAATCGTGGCGCGACGCAGGAGCCCTGGGCGCTCTGATGAATACCCGCGGGCTGGTGGAGCTAATCGTGCTGAACATCGCTTACCATGCGGGCGTGTTTTCGCCAACGCTGTTCACCATGATGGTCGTGATGGCGCTAATCACGACGATGAGCACCATCCCGCTTCTGAACCTGCTGGGGATTGAGGATCGCGGTGCGACGGCGTCCATCGTTGCGGCGTGATCGGCGGCATAACGCGCAGCGCTCGTGGCCTATTGGGTCGGTAGCCCCTGCTGTGCCTGAAGGAACTGATCGACATTGCTGGAGTCCACCAGGGCTGACCCTGTATCGATGAAAGCCGGAATGGGCGCGAAGGGATCTACCTGATAGTCCCTGGTAAGAGAGGCCAGCGGATAATGGTGCAGGTCGTCGAGCATTTTTACGCCGATGTAGGCCATGGTGAATGGCTTTTGCGCGATGGTGGCGGCGATGGTGCCGTCTTTGATCATATCCAGCGTATCTCTGTCGACATCCATGGCGATGACGACGCGATCTTTGGCATTACCGCGCTTCAGGACTTCGCCGACTTCTTTGCCGGCGGAAGCTTCGAGGCACACGAATGCGTCAACGCGATCTTTCCCGGCGAGAGGCAGGGCGTGTTCTGTGTAGTCGAAGGCGGCAGTGCTCTGGCCTTTGATGTCGACGACTTCTTTGATGTGGATGTTGGGCGAGTCGGCCAGGACATCTTTGTAGCCATTGAGGCGCTCATCGAGGTTCGGCTGGCCCGGATTGGTGAAGAAAACCACGGTGCCTTTGCCGCCCATCTTCTGAACGAGGGCGCGGCTCCCGAGGCGTCCGGCCTGGCGGTTGTTGGTGCCGATAAAGTAGAGACGTTTGCTGTTGGGAGCATCGGAATCGACAGTGATGACGGGGATGCCGGCGATGATGGCGGCGTCGATTTCGGGCTGCATGAGCTTCGCGTCAGCGACAGAGACAAGAATGCCTGCAGGCTTGAGGGCGACGACGGAACGAAACTCGTCCACCTGCCCCTGTGGATCAAAGGTAGCGGGGCCGCGCATGTCGGCGTGAACGTCCCACTGTTTCGCGATCTTGTCGAGGCCTGCAGCGGCGTTTTGCCAGTATGCGAGTTTGGTGTTGGAAGCAACGAGATAATAATGCTCGGCGCTGCTGTGACGGCTGCATCCGGCAAGAGTGGCTGCACAGGCTGTCGCTGCGAGAAGGAGAACGAATCGATTGGCCAACTTCATACCGCCTCCTGTGCCTCGTGCAGAAGCCGGAGTGGTTTTGAGTGAGACACCTGGTACTCCGGATGCACGCGGGAAGATGAATTCTACTCTCTTCGTCAAGAAGTGAAGCCTTTGCGGGACCGCTGGTGCGGTACGTTCGTTTTCCTAAGGAAAAGGAGGCCGCGTGTCTGAGAAGAGAGGAGGAGAGGCGATCGCCCCGAAGGCAGGGTTAACACTTTTCCGATTGCCATTCAGTCCGAGAGAGCCGGGCAGGATTTTTGAGATATCCAGCATACAGAGGGTGCGAGGGCGTCATTCGTCAGGAAAGGGGAGCCTGCGAAGCTGGTGGCCACCCTGGGAGAGATTATGAAGACGATGGTTGAGCCGGATAGCGTCGCATAATCCCAGGAAAGAGTTACGGTTCAAGGGCAACGTATACGCCTGGTCGTGACATCGAAGACCGCGTAGCGGTTCAGGCGCTTACCCCTGGCGACCTGGACAGCTTTGACGGTAAAGACGCGGGCGCTTTCTGCCTGCGCCCGCTGCAGGTCGAATGCGCCGATCAAAGCGCGTAATACGCTGAGAAAAGCCAATTCTTGAGGCCTCTCACGGATCGACGGCCACGCGTGCGAATGAGGTGCCCTCTATGCGGGTCCCCAACTCCAAACAAATAACGCGCGACAAGATGGAAATCTGCCGTGGGCGGCCTCAGGGATTGCGGCAACTAAGTCTGACGTGCGAGCGTAAATGAGAGCTTGATGGAGCTAAAGACGCGAACGCGACAGAACGGTGGGACCGCGAGCTGGCACTGGGTGGTGGGTTCACTGCTGTCCGGTTTTGCGGTTGCCATTGCCTGTTCGCCAATTTGGCTATGGGCGCAAAAATCTTCACGGGATGACGTACAGGCGGCCTACCTCTACAACTTCGGAAAATTCGCGCGCTGGCCTGAAGGGTCGGAGCCATCACCATTGGTGGTTTGTGTGGCAGGCGAAGACCCGTTTGGACAAACCATTGGCAAGCTGGTGGATGGGGAGCAGATCGACGGGCGGGCACTGGAGGAACGTAGTGTCGAACGGCCGGAAGCAGTGGGTGCCTGCTCAATTCTGTTTGTAGGTTCGGCGGAGCACGCGCAACAGGAGGATTTTCTGGCCGCTGCTGAGGGAAAGCCGATTCTTACGGTAGGCGACTCGACGGATTTTATCGCCCATGGCGGCATGATTCAGTTCGTTCTGGTAGAGGATCATGTTCGGTTTTCGGTGAATCTCAATGCGTGCTCGCGCCACCGGATGGCGTTGAGCTCGGAGTTGTTAAAGGTCGCGGTTTCGGTGACGGGAAAACCTGAGAGGGGAGGGGGACGATGAGGTTTGGCTCCCATTCCATCTCTGCGAAATTGATGTGGATGAACGTGATCGTGAGCGCCACGGTGCTGGTGCTTGCGGTGGCGGCGTTCTTCTTTTACGACCTGATCTCCTTCCGGCAAAACTTAATCCGCAGCCTGAGGACATCGGCGCAAATTGTTGGAGCGAATAGTGTATCTGCCCTCTTATTTGACGATCCGCAGAGCGCCGCCACTACTCTGCAGGCACTGCACAGCTCTCCGGACGTTGCGTCGGCGGTGCTGGTAACGAGCGACGGTTCGACATTCGCTGAATATCAGCGGTCGCCTACATTACCGCCGACACCGATGCGGCCGATAGCGACGGAGACGATCGATCAGGACTGGGTAAGCGGAAGCCACGTGCTGCTGGCACATCGCGTTGTGTTCCAGGGCAAACCGGCGGGCATCGTGTACATTGCCGCGGAGCTGAATGAGACCGGGCAACGAGCGCGGCAGTATCTCTTGATCGCGTGCGGAGTGCTGCTGGTCTGCATGGGCGCGGGGTTGCTGATCAGCGCGACGGCGCGCAGGCTGGTGGCGCAGCCGATGGTGGCGCTGGCGGAAACGGCCCGGCGTGTGTCGCGGGAACGGGACTATTCCGTGCGCGCGGAACCGCACCCGGACGGGGATGAGATTGCGGTGCTGGTGGACGCGTTCAACGAGATGCTGGTGGAAATATCAGGAGCGGGACACGGCGCTGAATCGTGGCCGCGAACAGCTGGAGGCAAGGGTTCAGGAGCGGACGGCTGCGCTGCGGGCGGCGAATCGAGAGCTGGAAGCCTTTTCTTATACGGTGGCACACGATTTGCGCGGGCCGCTCGACGCGGTTCAGGGGATGGTCTACATTCTTGCGGGGCTCGAACAGGAAGGGCGTGATGGCGAACGCGAAGAGATTCTGGGTCAGCTTCGGCAGGCCACGCGCAATATGGCATTGCTGATCGACGATCTGCTGAATCTGTCGCGGGCGAGTACGGCAGCGCTCAAAAAGAAGCCGGTGGATTTAACAGCGCTGGTGAGCCAGATCGCAGACGATCTGAAGCGGGGAGAGCGAGAGCGGCACGTTGAGTTCATGATCGCGCAGTTGCCGCTGGTGGAGGCCGATGAGGGACTGATCCGCGTGGCACTGGACAACCTGATTCGTAACGCGTGGAAGTATAGCTCGCGGCACATGGCAGCCTGCATCGAGTTTGGGGCCATCAATCGGCGAGGAGAGACGGTCTATTACGTGCGCGACGATGGCGCAGGCTTCGATCCGCGGCTGAACGATCAGCTGTTTCAGCCCTTCCATCGGCTGCACAGCCGAAGCGAATTTCCGGGGACGGGGATTGGTTTGGCGACGGTGCAGCGGATTCTTGCGCGCCACGGGGGGCGGATCTGGGCCGAAGGCGCGGTGGAGAAGGGCGCGACGTTCTGGTTCACGCTGAAGAGCGGGACGGCCTGAGCGCGACCGTGTCGTACTGCGGGCTGCTGACACGTTCGGATTTCCAGGTAACGCTAACAATCGGTGGAAATTGGCCGGAGGATGAGAATCCTCTAATCTTCCTGTCTTGTTTTCGGGCATTGGTTCGCAACTAGGGGCGGACGATGGCTGATGCTGGCGACAACGCGGAAAGGGCGAACATGACTGCGCTCCCAGCGGCTGCCCCGGTTGCAATCGGGACAGGTAGCCAGGCCTCTGCGTCAGGATCCGTTGCGACAGCGGCAGCCACTGCTCTGGCCGTGCGTGAGGGCGCAGCGGAAGAATCGCAGCCTGAGGAGACAGCTGGCGAGCCACGGCTGGACCGGCTGCCGATGCAGGTGGACGTGGTGATCAGGATTCAGTCGTTTCGCGTGCAGGATCTGCTCTCGATGGAGAAGGGCACGGTGGTGGAGACCGTGCATGAACACACGCAGGATGTACCGGTGCGCTGTGGAGGCGCCCTGCTGCTGTGGTCGGAATTCGAGGTGCTGGATCAGCGACTGGCGGTGCGGGTTACGCGGCTGGCCTAGCGCAACAAGTGAGGGGACGTGAGACGAGGTCTGGAGATTGCACGATTGGGCGATGGGGCATCACGAAGGGGAACGAAAGACATGGGAATGGTACTGAGTCCGGTTTTCGATGGAAGCACGCCAATGCCGCGCCACAGCTGGACGATGCGGATGGGGCTCTGGCTGCGGCGGCTGATGAGCTTGCCGACCGCCGGCGAAATGCCGATTCGCCTGGAGGGGAGGCTGAACCTGGGGCCAAAGAAATCGCTTGTTCTGGTGAACTGCCGCGGCAAGAGCGTTTTGCTGGCCATGGGCAGTGACGTGATCACACCGATCATGGAAGTGCCCGCGCATCGGCGTCGGAAACGGGAGCCTGGGCAGTGAATCTTCTGCTTCTGGTAGCTGCGGCGAAAGCGCAGAACGGTCTGCCGGGGCTCAACCTGCCCGGACCGATCGGCAACAACAATTCGATCCCGTGGACGATTGTCTTCACGCTGACGCTGCTGACCCTGCTGCCGGCGATCATCCTGTCGATGACGCCGATGGTTCGGCTGCTGATCGTCTTTCATTTTTTGCGCCAGGCGCTCGGGACGCAGACAGCGCCCTCGAATCAGGTGCTGATGGGGCTGGGGTTGATGATGACCTGGTTTCTCATGCAGCCGGTGATGATGCAGGTGGATCAGCAGGCGGTGGAGCCGTTTCGGGCGGGGCAGATTTCAGGATGGGAGGCTCTCGATCGCGGATCGGGACCACCGAAGACATACATGCTGCGCTACGCGCGAGAGAAGGACCTGGCGCTCTTTGCTTCGGCATCGATGACAACGCGACCGGCCACACCTGAAGACCTGCCGATGCGCGTCGTGGTGCCTGCCTACATGCTGAGCGAACTGAAAGCGGGATTCGAAATCGGCGCGGTATTGTTTCTGCCGTTTCTGCTGGTGGACATGGTGGTGGCTTCGATCACGACGTCGATTGGGATGTTCCAGCTGCCGCCGGTAGTGATTTCGACGCCACTGAAGATCTTGCTGTTCGTGATGGTGGACGGCTGGAATTTACTGGCAGGCTCTCTGCTGAAGAGTTTCTGAGCTGCACCGGCGGCCGTGGGTTGGCGCAGAACGGGATTGGGACAGTACAAACAGGCCCGCAGGCGGGAGCCCGGGGAGTTGCAACGAGGAGGACGGTGCAAATGGGGCCGGACGAAGCGGCGGAACTTATGCGGCACTTGCTGCGCGAGGCGCTGATCCTGGGAGCGCCGGTCCTGATCGCGGCTTGCGTGACCAGTTTTGTGATCAGTCTGTTGCAGACGCTGACCTCGCTGCAGGATCAGACCATTTCGACGGTACCGCGGCTGCTGGTGGTCGTTGGGCTGTTGATGGCGGCGCTGCCATGGTTTCTGGCGCGGCTGATGACTTACACGATCACGTTGTTTTCTGACTTCCACCGTTTCCTGGGGCAGGGATGACACCGGACTGGGAAAACACCCTCGAGGCCATGACGCTGGTGCTGGTCCGCATCAGCGGCCTGATGGTCTTCGCGCCAGTGTTTTCCTCCGAAGCGATCCCTCCACGGATTAAAGCGGGGTTTGTGCTGGCGGTGTCGTATTTGGTCGCTCCGGTGGTGGCGGCCTTTCCGCGCGCGCATGCAGAACTGGGGATATTGCCGGTGCTGGGGGAACTGAGCGTAGGGCTGCTGTTCGGTCTGACGCTGTCGTTTTTGTTTGAAGCGCTGCAGTTTACCGGCCAGGTGATGGGGTTTCAGTTCAGCTTTTCCCTGGTCAACTTGATGGACCCGAATGCGCCGGTGCAGATCCCGCTGATGGGACAGCTGTTCGGACTGCTGGGAACCCTGACCGTGCTGGGGGCGGGGCTGCACCGGACCATGCTGGCCGCGCTGTTCAGAACCTTTGCGACTGCGCCAGTGGGGACGGTGACCCTTGATCCTCGGGCGAGCTGGGCGCTGGTGAGGATGGCGGGAGGAATCTTCAGCGCGGCACTGCAATTATCGGCTCCGGTGCTGGCGGCGACTCTTCTGGCGGAACTCGCAGTGGCGCTGGCCGGCAAGATGTCAACGCAGTTGCCGGTAATGGCAATGACCGTACCAGTCAAGACGCTGCTGGGATATGGGGTGCTGATTGGATCGCTGGCGCTGTGGCCGCACTGGATTGAGGGACACTTCGCCGCGCTGCTGGACGATGCCGGCCGGCTGCTGGCCGGAGCGGCGGGAACGGCGTAAAGATGCCAGGGGATCGCACCGAACAGGCAACGCCACGGCAACGGCAGAAGGCCAATGAGCGCGGAGACCGTGCGCGGAGCCGCGATCTGATGGCGGGCGCGGGCATGTTGGCCGGCGTGTATGTGCTGGGTGCGGCAGCGCAGAAGTGGTTGGTCGGCTGGGGGGGGGCATATCGCGCGCTTCTGGCTTTAGGACAGCCGGTGCTTTGGGAGCGGAGCTCGGCGGCAGAAACGGCTCTGGCGATGCGCGGCATTTTGTTGAAGGCCTTGGAGCCCGTGGGAATCATGTTTCTTGCTTCGCTGGCGGGCGCGCTCGCGGCCGGGGTCGCGCAGGGCGGAGGTTGGACTCTGAATTTCGAGGCGCTCTCTCCTAAGCCCGAACGGCTGAACCCGGTGGAGAACGTAAAGAATGTGTTCTCTCTGCGCGCCGCGGTGCGGCTGGGTAAGTCGCTGGTGCCGGTGCTGGTGCTGAGTTTGTTTGCGGCGCGCGCCATCGAGGCGCAGACCGCCGTTCCTCCCATGAGCATCGAGCAGTACCCGGATGTGTTTGCCGAAATGTATAACCTGCTCGTCGACGCCGGATGGATTTTTCTGGCGTGGGCCGGGATCGACTACGTAATGGAGTGGCGGAGCCGCGAGGATCGACTGCGCATGTCGAAACAGGATCTGCGCGATGAGTTCAAGGAGATGGAAGGCAGTCCGCAGATTAAAGCGCGGATTCGCGGACTGCGCCGGCAGATGCGGCGCCGGCAGCTGAAAGCGGATATCTCTCGCGCCTCGGTCGTGGTAACCAATCCGACCCATTACGCCGTGGCGCTGAGTTTCGATTTCGAGACGATGGATCCTCCTCGCGTGCTGGCCAAGGGCAGAGACCTGCTGGCGGCCCGGATTCGCGAAGAAGCGCAGTGGGCGGGCGTGCCGATCGTGGAGAATCCGCCGCTGGCGCGCTCGCTCTACCGCCAGGTGGAACAGGGCCAGGCGATTCCCTACGAACTTTATGCAGCCGTGGCGGCGATTCTGGCGTGGCTCTACCGGCGCGACGTGGAAGAGCGGATGCGGCGCGAGCGTGCCGATGCCGCCGCGCGCGGCGCGAAGAACCTGCGTGCAGCTACATCCGGTGGGAGCGTGAGGGCACAACCATGAAGGGAAGAGGAAGGGCGATCAAATGAGTGCAGGAGCCATGACACTGAGCCCGGCTGGGCAGAGTAACGGTGCAAAAATGCTGCGCAATATGGCTCTGCCAGTGGCAGCCATCAGCGTCCTGTTCGTGATGGTCGTGCCGGTGCCGGCCTTCGTCATGGACATGCTGCTGGCCTGCTCGATGGCGGCGTCGATTCTGGTCTTTTTATCTGCGGTGCAGCTGCGGAGGGCAGTGGACTTCTCGGTCTTCCCAACGCTGCTGCTGCTGCTGACGTTATTCCGACTGTCGCTGAACATCGCTTCGAGCCGCCGCATTCTGCTGCACGGGAATGAGGGGACCTCGGCGGCGGGCAAGGTGATCGAGGCCTTTGGGCAGTTCGTGGTCGGTGGGAACTACGTGGTTGGTTTTGTGCTGTTCCCGGCGCTGATTGCGATTCAGTTTCTGGTGGTCAGCCACGGCGCAGTGCGCACGGCGGAGGTCACGGCGCGGTTCACGCTCGACGCGCTGCCCGGCAAACAGATGGCGATCGATGCGGACATGAACGCGGGCCTGATCGATGAGGCGACGGCGCGCAAACGGCGGCAGGCCATCGCACAGGAGGCGGAGTTTTACGGAGCGATGGATGGCGCCGCGCGCTTCAATCAAAGGGACTCTCTGGCGACGATCCTCATCACGGCCATTAACATCATCGCCGGCCTCCTGATCGGGACGCTGCAACAGGGAATCGATTTAGGGGAAGCGGTTCGGACCTATACGATTCTGACCGTAGGCGACGGCCTGGTGACGATGATTCCGTCGCTGCTGGTGTCGGTGGCCGGCGGCATGGTGCTGACGCGGGCCTCTTCGGCTGGACAGTTGACAACGGAGCTGGGCACACAGCTGCTCGGGAAAGCCACGACGCTGTATGTGGCCAGCGGAGTGCTGGGTGCGCTGTGTCTGATTCCGGGACTGCCGAAGGTGGCTTTTCTGCTGCCGGCGGTCGCTTTGGGATATATGGGAACGCGGGCCTCGAAACGAGAGGCCCCGGCCGCGGAGACGGAGATTGCCGCAAAGGTTGCGGAGAAGCCGGAGAATCTGGCGGCGTCGCTGCGACTGGACGACCTGAGCCTCGAGATTGGCTTTCAGCTGATCCCGCTGGTCGATGAGAAGCAGGGTGGCCAGATGCTGGGGCGGGTGCGAACCCTGCGCCGTCACCTGGGTCAGGAAATGGGCTTCCTGATTCCGCCGGTGCACATTTCCGACAATCTTCGGCTCAAAGCACGGGAGTATGTGGTCTCCCTGCGAGGCATCGAAATTGGGCGCTGGCAGACGGAGGGGAACAATCTGCTGGCGGTGTCGACCGAAGCACATCCGCGTCCATTGCCGGGTAAGGAGACGCGCGAGCCCGCCTATGGTGCGCCGGCGCGCTGGATCCAGCCGGCGCTGGAAGAAGAGGCTCTGGCGGCAGGATACTCAGTGGTCGATCAGGGGACGCTGATCGGCACGCATCTGGCGGAGCTGATCCGCCGGCACGCGCATGAGCTGCTGGGAAGAGCGGAGACCAAGCGCCTGCTCGATTCTCTGTCGGACAGCCATCCGAAGCTGGTTGAGGAACTAGTGCCGAAGATTCTCTCCCTCGGCGAAGTAGAGAGGGTCCTGCAGCAGCTGCTGCGCGAGCGCGTCTCCATTCGCGACCTAGGCACTGTCCTCGAGGCGCTGGTGGAGACGGCTCCTCAGAACCGCGGATTGCCGCATCTGGTTGAAACGGCTCGCCAGGCTCTGGGGCGGCGGTTGACCCAGCCGCTGGTCGAAGCCGATGGAACATTGCGCGTGATTGCCCTCGAACCGGCGCTCGAGGAGGAGCTGATGGGACTGGTGTCGCCCGACCCGTCGGCTCGCCAGCTGGCAAGCGGCGGAAACACACCCGTCCTGAGACGCATTGCCGATTCTTTGAAAAATCTTATGGGAACGGCTGGCTCTTCGGCCCAGCCCGTGCTGCTTTGTGCAAGTCCGGCGCGCTACCACCTGCGGCGCTGGCTGGAGCCGGTTCTGCCGATGCTGACCGTGGTTGCACCGGCGGAAATTCCGCCGGAGGTAGCGGTCCGGGCAGTGGGGATTGTGCGCCAGGGTGCATAGAGCAGGAACGAGGACAGAAACGATCGTATGGAATACGCAGCCCAGACAACGGAGACGTGGAGGCGGCCGGAACGGACGCAGAAGGTGAAGTCCCGGGATCGCGAGGAGGAAGGGACAGTCGCAGTGGAAAGCCCGGCCCTGAGCGAGGCAGAACGGGAGCAGATGATGCTGGAGCACATGCCGGCGGTGCGCTGGATGGCCCGCCGGATTCATGAGCGCCTGCCTCAGCACGTGGACATGGAAGATCTGGTCAGTGCCGGAACCGTGGGACTTCTCGACGCCTTCCGCAAATTCGATCCAGCCAAGAAGGTGCAGTTTCGCAGCTACGCGCAATTTCGGATCCGGGGCGCAATCCTTGATAGCTTGCGGACGCTGGACTGGAGCCCGCGCGATCTGCGCCGTAAGGGCCGGGCGGTTGAGGAAGCGATTCGCCAGCTCACGGCCAGATGTGGCCGCGCGCCGTCGGAACCTGAAGTAGCGCGGGAGATGGGTCTGGCGCTCGAAGAATACCAGCAGTTGCTGGGGGAACTGAAGGGACTCGAAATTGGCACGCTGCATCTGGAACGGTCCGAAGATTCGGGCGAAGAGGAACTGGCCTACATTCCGAACCATCCTGAAGACGATCCGCTGTTTCGCTGTTTGCGAGGAGAAATGCGGGATCGGCTGACGGCGGCCATCGAAGAGCTTCCTGAGCGGGAAAGGCTCGTGGTGACGCTTTATTACTTCGAAGAGATGACGATGAAGGAAATCGGCCTCGCCCTCGGGGTGGTTGAGTCGCGCGTTTCGCAGATTCACTCGTCAGCAGTGGTTCACCTGCGTGCGCATCTGCAGGATCTTCCACGGAGGAGAAAATAGGTCCTTATGGAGAAGGAACTTGGCCAGGAAGAGATCGACGCTCTGTTTCAGGCGGCGAGGGCGCGCACCCAGGCAGTGCCAGAAGCACCCCGAAGCCGGGTGCTGCCGTGGAGCTTCTCGCGCTCCGGCCAGATCTCGAACGAACAGCTGCGCGCGATCAGCATGATCAACGACATTTTTGCGCGCAATCTCACACACCATCTTGGGGCCTGGTTTCGCAGCCGGGTCCAGGTCTCGCTGGTTTCCGCCGAGCAGATCCAGTTCAGCGAGTTCCTGCTGCGCATCCCGGAGTTGGCGTACGTATGTTCGGTGCGTCTGGACCCGCTGCGCGCCATCTCGGTGCTGCAGATGGATCTGACAACCGCACCGTCCATGATCGACTTGCTGCTGGGAGGAGAAGGCAAGGCCAGTGAGCCGCGCGAACTGACCGATATCGAGGAGGCCATTCTCTCGGGCGTAGTGGAAGCGATCTGCCGAGAGCTGACCACTGCGTGGCAGCCGGTTGGCCTGAGCTTCGGCTTCGAAAAGCGGCAGATGCAGACCCAGACGCCGAGGCTGATTCCTGTATCGGAGAAGACGCTGTGCCTGAGCTTCGAACTCAGGCTGGCAGAAACCAGCGGTCTGCTGAATCTGGCTTTTCCTGCTGTCGCCTCGAATACCATCCTTCGCCGGCTGGGAGGCGATCGGACGCGGCAACGAAGACATCCGGAAGAAACGCGGCGACGGATGCGGGAGCTGGCCGGCTTCTGCCGGACGGCGACTTCACTCTACCTGCCACCGGTACGGGTGAGTGCGGGCTCGCTGGGTGCACTCGAACCAGGAGCGATCCTGCGCTTCGATCTGCCGGCGTCGAGGACCGCAGCCCAGTTTCGCGCCGGTGGTGTTCCCCTGTTTTCGGCTTCGCCGGTCGGACACGGCGATCATCGAGCCGCACATCTGCTGGCGCTGAGTGAGGTCAGAAAATGAGCGACGTGCGGCCGTGGATTAGCAAACTCGAGGCAGAGATCGGGCGCGAGCTTGGACAGCCAGTTTCGAGTGCCCCCGGCGGTGAAGCTCCAGCTCCGGGTCGGAGTCTCGCCGACACTATCGAACTGCCCGGAGCGCATCTCGTCGTCGAAGCCGATCGGGACGATGTGGCTGGTTTCCTGACCGAGGCGCGGGTGATCGAGGCTGGCCAGGCGGATGCGGAGATGGTGCGGGAGCTGTGGTCGGGCATTCTGGCCAGCGTCGCGACAGGATTGGGGGGAAAGACCACAACATGGGGCAAGCCGGAAGGAATGGGAGAGCCCCTGATGCTGCGCCTGGGCGAGGCGCTCCTGCACATGGCCGTGAGCGTGGAGACGACCGAATTGCCGGCGAAGCCGCAGGCCGAAAGCGTTGCCAGCGCATCGGAAAATGCCCCTGCGTCTGCAGTGCTGCCTGCCATGAGAGCACCAGGACGTCCGGCGGGGAATTTCGATCTGCTGCTCGAAGTGGAACTGGATGCATCCGTCCGTTTCGGATCGCGGGAGATGGAACTGAAGGAGTTGCTGGAACTGGGCCCGGGGGACGTGGTGGAACTGGATCGCCACGTGGCGGACCCGGTGGACCTGATCGTGGGGGACCGCATTGTCGCGCGGGGTGAGGTGGTGCTGGTGAACGGCAATTTTGGATTACGGGTGACTGACGTCGCGGAGCCAGTGCGCCGTCTGGAGAGCATTCGATGTCTCTGGTAACACGTGCGGCCGCAAAGGAAAACCTTGACACCGGGAAGACACACGAGCGTCGCGCAGACTCGCTCTTTCCCCGTTGCGCGAACCCCCATTGTGCGACCGGATGGATGCGTCTGTGGCGTAGCCGAAGGGTTCCGGGATTCGAAGGTCGATGGGCCTGCTCTGCCGAATGTATGGGCGAGCTGGTGGCTTCGGCACTGCGCCGGGAGATGGATGGGGGGGATTCCGCGCGCTATCCGCACCGCGTGCCGATGGGGTTGATGCTGGTAGAACAGGGCAAGATCACCGCGCAGCAACTGCACGAGGCATTGGACGGGCAAAGGCGGGCGGCCGAGGAAACGGGCGAAGCGATGCGGCTGGGGGAATGGCTGCTGCGCAGTGGTGTGCTTTCCGAGCCGGCGCTGACGCACGCCCTCAGCGCGCAATGGAACTGCCCTGTGTTCTCGCTCGAGAACGATCATCCGGAAGAGATGACGACGGCAATGCCGGGCTTTCTCTCCGATGCCTTTTCAGCTGTACCCGTTCGGACCGCGGCAGGAAGGCTGCTGTACCTGGCCTTCTCTGGACGAATCGACCGCAGCCTGAGCTATGCGGTCGAGCGGATGACCGGAATGGCGGTATCGGCTGGCATCGCTACGGACTCCGAATTCCGGAGCGCGCAGGAGCGGTTCCTTGCAACCGAAGCGCCGCCGACCAGATTTCTTGAAGCTGCCAGCTCCTGGGTCTTGGCGCGCACGATCACGAAAATGATCGAATCGTTCAAACCGGTCGAGGCACGATTGGCGCGGATCCATAACTTCTTCTGGCTGCGCATGTGGCGGGATGGCGACGAGGGGCATGGCCTCCCAGCCCGGGGGGCAGTCGAAGACCTTCTGGCCACGGTTGGCATTGCCGCCCTGCGAGACACGCACAGTTCACGGTAGAGAAAAGAACCGCACCGCCGATAAGAGCAGTGGAGGGCACTGCGCAATGTCCGGAATTACGGTGCTGATCGTCGACGATTCGTCGGTCATGAGGAAGATAGTGGAGCGGGCGCTGCGCCAGGCAGGCCTGAATCTCACAAAGGTAGTGGAGGCGGGCAGTGGCAGCGAGGGACTCGAGGCACTCGGCCGCGAGCAGGTTGGTTTGATCGTCTCCGACATCAATATGCCCAGCATGGACGGACTCGAGTTCCTGCGAGAGATCCAGAGCCAGGGGCTGGCCAAGGGAACTCCCGTGGTGATGATCACCACCGAGAGTGGCGAGGAACATGTGCGCGAAGCGCTCGCGGCCGGGGCGCAGGGATACATCAGGAAGCCGTTCACTCCTGATCAGGTGCGGGAGAGAGTGCTGCCGCTGCTGGTTCCGGCCTAGGCCGGAAACAGGGCGAGGAAGATTCAGGGAAGGGGAGAAATGGGAAACGCGATAGCAGCAGATTCCTGCAGCTCAAAGACGACAGAGGTTGCACAATTCGAAGCACATCTGGACTTGGCGGCGGACGAGGTGTTCAGCACCATGATGGGTGTGGGCTGCGTTCCGGTGGGGAAAGATCCAGGGGCTGAGGCCGAAACAATCTCCGCGGTTATCGGCCTGGCGGGTGCATTGAGCGGCTCGCTGGTGCTGCACACCAGCGGCGCGGCGGCGATGCGGATTGCCGAACGGATGACCGGAATTGAAACAACGGAAGTGGACGCGATGGTGCGGGATGCTGTCGGCGAGGCCTGCAACATGGTGGCCGGAGTGTGGAAGGGGCTTGATCCTGCGCTGGCTTCCGGATGTCTCTTATCCACACCTACGGTGGTGGCTGGAACCAACTACGAGCTCTTTAGCCAAAGGGCCCCGATCCGAATTGAGCGAAGCTATCGCTTTGAAGATCTGACCTTCCTCATCACGATATCCTGCGAGCTCTACGCATAAGAGTCCTCTAATCCGCAAGACGCCGGTCCGGCTTTACAACTGCAACACAGAGTGCGGGAGGGCGATCGGTGGATAGTGGATACTATGCCGCATTTTCCGGTTGGCTGGCGCGCAGCCAGGCTCTGGATATCGCGGCGAGCAATCTGGCCAACGCAGGAACCGCCGGGTATCGCGCCGAACGAGATTACTTTCGTTCCGTCGTTCTTGGCCCCGACGCGCTTCATTCACAGCTGGATTCGACGGTCAATGCCTTTGGCGTGCTGGGGGGTAACCGGCTTGACCTGAGTCAGGGAGCCCTGACGCCGACCGGCAATCCGCTGGATCTAGCCATTGAGGGCGATGGTTTCTTTGCCATTCAAACGCAACAGGGCATCCGCTATACGCGCGACGGGCAGCTGGAGCGCGCGCAGGATGGAACGCTGACAACGCAGGCCGGCGAGCTGGTACTCGACGCGCGGCAGCAGCCGATCCGCGTGCCGGGCGGGGAGATCGCTGTGGGTTCGGACGGCGCCGTGTCGGTCAACGGTGCAATTGCCGGGAAGATCGCGGTCTTAGGATTCGGCGGTGGGAGTGCGCTGACGGCGGAGGGCGC